>CAYPCQ010000029.1:1480-79525 GCA_964409245.1 uncultured Verrucomicrobiota bacterium | reverse complement strand
GCAACAGTTCCTTGAACAACTGGTCATGGTTGACTGGCTCGCCGGGTAACATGGAGCGCAGTATAGGATCCGGTTGCCAGAGTGGAAGATTTTAATTACTTTTGGCGCGCGGCGTTGGGAACCCGATGGCGATTGATTTGCGGAGGGAGACCACTCAGGAATAACCGTGCTGGCGGGATCTTTCTGGGCCAGACCTTCGCCGTTCGCCACTTGCAGATCCGTTTAGGAGATACTTGCGGCTCACTCCTCGTCTTGGCAAAGAATCTGCGGCGCAATCACTGCTTGCTTTTTTTCAAGCTGGGCGGGACGGGGGCGGGAAGGCCACCGGACCGGTCGCAGCCCGGGGCAAGGGGCAATTAATGGTTTGTCATCGTTCAGCCGGATTCTAGGATGGGTGTGAATACAAACCCGGAAGGCGACTTATGACAACGACGACGAACAGGCTGGCCCACGCGGCCAGGCGCGGAAACCTTCATGGCAGCTGGAAAACGGTGCTGCTGGCCGGCTGGCTGCTGATGGGGCTGGCCGGAGCGATGCCGGCGGCGGCGCCCAAGGCCGTCCCAGGGCCGGGGATCCAGGCCCCGCCGGCTGGTGAAATATTAAAAACGCTGCGGCGGGAGCATCCCCGGCTGATGATACTGCCGGCGGACCTGGAGCGCATCCGCCAATACGCGGAGGGGAACGCGGACGCCCGGAAATACCTGGCCGCCGTGCGGGAAGCCGGGGAGCGGATGCTGGGCCAGCCCCCCGTGGAACGGGTGTTGATCGGGCCGCGGCTGCTGGACAAAAGCCGGCAGGTGGTGAACCGCATGCATACCCTGGGCCTGCTTTACCGGCTTGACGGAGAGCGGAAATGGCTGGACCGCGCCGTGCGGGAGCTGCGCGCGGTGGCGGCCTTCACGGATTGGAATCCCTCGCATTTCCTGGACGTGGCGGAGATGACGCACGGCTTTGCCATTGCCTACGACTGGCTTTATGCCGGGCTGGCGGAGGCGGACCGGGCGCTGGTGAAGCGGGCGCTGGTGGACCGGGGGCTGCGGGAGGCGGAGAAGATCTACCGGCGGAACGGGAGCTGGGTGGTGAGCGCCTTCAACTGGAACAACGTCTGCAATGGGGGCATCCTCTCCGGCGCCCTGGCGGTGGCGGACGAGGAGCCGGAGCTGGCCGGCTGCCTGGCCGCGGCGGCGGTGCGGAGCCTGCCCAAGGCGCTGGCCTCGTATGCGCCGGATGGCGCCTGGGCCGAGGGGCCCGGCTACTGGGGCTACGCCACCCGCTACACGGTGGTGGCGCTGGCGTCGCTGCAAAGCGCCCTGGGCACGGACTTCGGCCTGGGGGATCTGCCCGGGATGGCGGAGGCGGGCGTGTTCCGCATCTACGGCGCGGGGCCGGCCGGCCAGTTTTTCAATTTCGCCGATGCGGGGGAGAATTCCGGCGCCGAGCCTTCCCTGTTCTGGCTGGCCCGGCGGTATCAAAATCCCGCGTATGCCGCCGCCGCGCGGCGGGCGGCGGGCGCCCGGCCCTCGGCGCTGGACCTGGCCTATTTCGATCCGCAAGGCGGGGAGGCGGATCTGCAGCGGCTGCCGCTGGACCGGCATTTCCGGGCGGCGGACATCGTCTTTTTCCGGTCGGACTGGCTGGCGAAGGAGGCCTTTTACGCGGGCTTCAAGGCGGGGGACAACCAGGCCAACCATTCGAATCTGGATCTGGGCACGTTCATCCTGGATGCCCAGGGCGAGCGCTGGGCGATCGAGCTGGGGGCGGACGATTACAACCTGCCCGGCTATTTCGGCAGGCAGCGCTGGGACTACTACCGCCTGCGCACCGAGGGCCAGAATTGCCTGCTGCTGGAGGGCGGGAACCAGGATCCGAAGGCCGCCGCCTCGATCGTGGCCTTCCAGGGCGGAGCGGAGCGGGCGTTTGCGGTCGCCGACCTGACGGCTGGCTACGCCCCGGCCGGGGCGGTGCGGGTATGGCGCGGCCTGGCGGCCTTGGACCAGCACCGGCGGCTGCTGGTGCAGGATGAGATCGCCACCCAAAAACCGGTCGCGGTGGAGTGGGGGATGCACACCCGGGCGGCCGTGGAGGTGCAGGGCCGGCGGGCCATCCTCACCCAGCGGGGGCGCCGGCTGCGGGCGGAAATCCTGGCGCCCCCGGAGGCCGTCTTCACCTGTGCCCCGGTGACGCCGCCACCGCCGCAAAAACCAGCCCCGGGCGTCAGCAAGCTCCGGGTGCGGCTGCCGGAAAAGACGGCGCAAACGCGGCTGGCGATCCTCCTGTCGCCCGCGCCGGAGGCGGCGGGCCTGGTGGAGATCAAACCGCTGAGCGAGTGGAAATGAAGGCCGGCCGCAGGGCGCCCCTGCCAGCCCGCGCCGGGGGCCAAGGCCGGGGTGGCTTCAGATATCCTCCGCCAGGCAGGCCTGGATTTCCCGGGTCAAATCGGCGAAGCGGAACGGTTTGTGGAGGAAGCGTTGGAGGCCGTAACGCTGGAAGCGGAAGATGACCTCCTGCTCGCTGTAGCCGGTGGCGATCAGGATGCGCGCCTTGGGGCGGATGGAGCGCATGGCCAGGAACGCTTCTTCGCCGTTCATGCGGGGCATGTTCCAGTCCATGATCACGAGGGCGATCCGCTCCTGGTGCTCGCGGAACAGCTCCACGCCCTGGAGGCCATCCTGGGCTTGGATTACGTCAAAGCCGAGTTCCTGGAGCATCAGCGCGGTCATTTCCCGGACATCCGGCGCGTCCTCCACCAGCAGGATGGTCCCGGAGTTCTGCCAGCCCTCCGCCGCCGCGGCGGGAGCGGAAGCGGGGGCCGCCAGCCGGCACGGGAGCCAGATGCTGAAGCGGGCGCCCTGGCCCGGCTCGCTGTGCACTTGCAGGGCGCCCTGGTGCGCCTTGGTGATGCCCAGCACGGCGGACAGGCCCAGGCCGCGGCCGGTTCCCTTGGTGGAGAAAAACGGCTCGAAGATTTTTTCCTGCACGTCCGGCGGCATGCCGCAGCCCGAGTCCTCGACCTCCAAAAGCGCATATTCAGTGGCTTGCGCTGGGGCCGGGGCTGGAACCTGGTTTTCCAGGCCCGCCCAGGGGGCCGGGAGGCCGGCCGCGGGCGGGCGGGCCAGGGAGGTGCGCAGGGCGATGGTTCCGGGCTGGCCGCCGATGGCTTCCGCCGCATTGGTGAGCAGGTTGCCGACCAGCTGGCGAAGCTGGGCGGGATCGGCCTGCACGAACAAAGGGACGGGATGGAACCGGGAGCCCAGGGTGACTTGCTGGCTGAGCGAGCGCCGCAGCAACTCCACGGCTTCCGCCGCGAGGTGGTTGAGATCGGCGTTTTCGACGGCGTAACAGCCCTCGCCGGAGGCGGCCAGCATCTTGTTGCATAAATTCGCGGCCCGCAGGGCGGTCTGCTCGATCACGTCCGCGTTTTCCCGCAGCCCGGAATCCGGGCGCAGCCGGAGCCGCAGCAGGCTGGCCTGCCCGGCCATGGTGGCGAGCAGGTTGTTGAATTCGTGGGCCACCCCGGCGGCGAGCCGGCCGAGGCTTTCCAGCTGCCGGGCCTGGCGCAGCCGGGCCTCCAGGGCGTGGCGCCCGCTGATATCGGTGGTGGAGCCGGCCATGCGGACCACCTGGCCGTCCTCGTCCCAGACGGTGCACCCGCGCGAGCAAACCCACTGGTAATCGCCGGACCGGGTGCGCAGGCGGTGTTCGCTGGTGTAAAACGGAGTGTGCTTTTCCCAATGCTCGCGGACGATTTGGAGCACCCGCCCGCGGTCCTCCGGATGGATCAATTCCTCCCAGATCCGCGGCTCGCCGGGGATTTCCGCTTCGCCATACCCGAGCATCATTTTCCAGTTCGGGGAATAATAGGCCCCGCCGGTTTCGTAATTGATGTCGAAAATGCCATCCTTGACGCCGGCCACCGCCAGGTCGTAGCGCTGGTGGCTCTCCAGGAGCGCCTGCGTCTTGCGCAGGCTGGACTGGCGCTCGTGATAAAGCGTCAGCGCGGAGCGGACCCGCAGGAAAAGCTCCACCTCATTCACCGGCTTGGAGAGGAAATCCATGGCGCCGCACTGGAAGCTGCGGATCAAGGCTTCGTCGCGGCGCAAGGTGCCGCCGGTGACGATGATGATGGGGATCAGCCGGGTTTTGGGATGGGCGCTCAGGCGGCGCGCCACCTCGTGCCCGGGCATGCCGGGCATCACGAGGTCCAGCAGCACCAGGCCCACCTCCTCCGCCTGATCCAGAACCTCCAGCGCCTCCTGGCCCGAAGCCGCCTTCCGGATCTGTTTCAAGCCGAACTCGGCCAGCAGCTGGCACAAGACCTCCCGGATTTCCTCCAGGTCGTCCACCACCAGCACCGGGGTGGCCCGCAGCAAATCGCTCAGGGGCAGCGTGGCCGGGGGGGCGCCGCCCACCTCGCCACCGCGGCCGGGCCGGGCAAACTGGCTGCTGGTCCCGGACCCCAAGTCCGGCAGCGGTTCTGGATCCGGCGTGTTCATGGTGTGCTGGCAAACCTGCTCATCCTAATGGGGACTGCCATCCAATTTAATCAGCAACTGATCATGGCCCGTTGGGTGGCTTCTAACAAGCATTAAAACACCCGCATTAAAACACCTGCTTGAACCGGCCCGGGCCCGGGAAAATGCCGGCGCGCAGGCCTGGCAGGTCCGTTTGGATCTATGGCTGGTGCGGTCCTTGCCGCGGGTGGCCGGGGCAAATCAACCAGCCAAAATAGGGGCGGCAGCGGGACATTCAGCTTGCGAGGACCGGCTGCATTGATTACGATTTTCCACAAGTTGCGAGGGGCGGATCATTCTGCCCATGCGGGTGGTGGAACTGTATTATGATTGTTATTTAAATGCCAGTTTAAGTCAAGTTCGTTTTTTTGAACCGGCGTGTCCGTTCCAATGATTGAACATTTGATTTTTATCGCCGGGGTCACGGCGATGGCCTTTGGGGTCTTCCTGGTGGCGGACCAGGTGCATGCGCGCCTGGGCCGGACGAGCCGGGGGTGGGATAGGCTGCTTTTTTCGCTCACCTTCGGCCTGATGGCGGCGGGCTGCATCCAGTTTGGGCATGAGATCAGCGCGGGGGTGATCATCGACGCCCGCGGGGCCGTGCTGGCGGTGGCCACCATCGCCGGGGGATGGCCCGTGGGGGCGGCCGCCGCGGTGATCGCCACCCTCAGCCGGCTGGCCATCGGGGGCGCCGGCATGTGGGCCGGGGGCGCCGGCATCGGCCTGGATTTCCTGGTGGCCGCCGGGCTGGCCTGGGTTTGGCAGGGGCGGCAGAAGGGCTGGGCCGGCCAGCTCTCCCTGCTGGCGCTATGCGGCCTCGGCGTGGGCTGCGTGGAGGCGCTTTCGCTCCGCTGGATCGGGGAGGCGGCCACCGGGGAAGCGCTGTTCCGCTCCACCGGCCGGAGCCTGTTCCTCACCCAGGTGGTCTGCACCCTGCTGCTGGGCAGCCTCATCCACCTCCAGCGCGAGCGCCGGCGGAGCCGGGAGGTTCTGCTCACGGCCCTGGCCACTTCCCTGGATGGCTTTGTCCTGCTTGGGCTGGATGGCCGGGTGCGCGAGGCCAACCAGGCGCTGGAGGCCATGACCGGGTATTCGCGTGCGGAACTGCTGGGTTTGAGCCTCCACCAGCTGAAGGTGGGCTGCTCGGCGGCTGAGTCGATCCGGTGGCTGGCGGAACTCAACGCGCGCGGCCAGCATCGTTTCGTCTCCCGCTGGCGCCGCAAGGACGGCACGGAAATCGACCTGGAGGTGGCGGCCACCGCCGCCCCGGAGGCCATCGGCGGGATTTACTCCTTTGTCCATGACATCACCCACCGGCGCCGGATGGAGGCGGATCTGCAGGCCAGCCGCAGCCAGCTGCAATCGCTGCTGGACAACCTGCCGGATCCGGCCTGGCTCAAGGACGCCGCGGGCCGCTACCAGGCGGTGAATGCCCCCTGGTGCCGTTTTTTTGGCGTGCCGCCCGCCACCGCCCTCGGCCACACCGCCGGGGATTTCCTGCCGGCGGAGGTGGCCCGGCAGTGGGCCGGGGAAGAGCAGGCGCTGCTCGCCCAACGGCGGCCCTACCAGCGGGAAATCAGCGCCACCCCCGCGGGCGGGGAGCCGCGGTGGTATGAAATCTGGATGTCCGCCCTGTGGGATGCCCAGGGCGCGCCGCAGGGCCTGGTGGGCATCGCCCGGGATATCACCGAGCACAGGCTGGCGGAGGGCCGGCTGCTGGAAAGCGAGCGCCGCTACCGGCTGGTGGCGGAAAGCAGCAGCGACGTGATCTGGCTCTACAACCTCGCCTCGCAACAATTCGAGTTTGTCAGCCCGGTCGTGGAGCGGCTCCGGGGCTATACCGCCGCGGAAACCCTGCGGCAGTCTTTTGCCGAAACCCTGACCCCGGAGTCCCATCGCCTGGTCACCGGGCGGCTGGGGCCGCGCATCCAGGCCTTGGAGGCCGGGGATGAATCCGCCCGGATCCGCACCACGGAAATGGTCCACACCCGGCGGGATGGCACCACCTTCCCGGCGGAGGCGGTGACCACCCTGGTGACCGACCCGGCGGGCCGCGTGACGCACATCCAGGGGGTCTCCCGCGACATCACCGAGCGCCAAAAGGCGGAGGCCGAGCGGCAGCAGCTGAACCGCGCCCTGCGCGCCCGGAGCGCCTGCAACCGCGCGCTGGTCCACGCCCTCGAGGAAGGGGAGTTCATGGAGCAGGTGTGCCGCCTCCTGGTGGAGGAGGGCGGCTACCGGCTGGCCTGGGTCGGCTGCCCCCTGGCGGATGAAGCCAAAAGCGTGCGGCTGGTGGCCAAAGCGGGCGGCGACGGGGGCTACCTGGCGGGGCTGGACATCACCTGGGCGGACACGGAGCGCGGCCGCGGTCCCACGGGCGCCTGCCTCCGCACCCGGCAGCCGGTGGTCACCCGCAATGTCGCCACCGACCCCACCTTTGCCCCCTGGCGCCAGGCGGCCCTGGCCCGTGGCTACGCCTCTTCGGCCGCCCTGCCGCTCGCGCACCAGGAGGAGCTGCTGGGGGCCCTCATGGTCTATGCGGCCTCGCCGGAAGGCTTTGACGGGCGCGAGGTGGCCTTGCTGACCGAGCTGGCGGACGACCTGGCCTTCGGGATTGCGACGCTCCGCGCCCGCGTGGCGCGGGCCGCCGCCGAAGCCGCCCTGGAAAAACGCCTGCGCTATGAGCGCGCCCTCTCCGCCCTCTCCGCCCGCCTCCGGGAAGCGCCGGCGGTGGCCGCGGTGCTGGACGAAATCTTGGGCCTCCTGCTGCGGGCCTCCGGCATGGATCGGGCCTGCCTTTTCGAGAACCACGACGATCCCGAACGCGGCTTGTGCATGACCCAGATCCGGGAGGTTGCCCGGGAGGGCCTGGCGGCGGCCCTGGGCCAGCCATGGTGGCAGGATCTCCCCTATCGCGAGGCCTCCCCCTCCGGCCTGCTGCTCCAGCGGTTCCTCAACCGGGAGCCCGGCCGCGGGCCGGTCAGCCGCCTGCCCCCCGGGGAGCGGAAGCTCATGGAGGCCCAGGGAGTCCAGGATTTCCTGATCCTGCCCATCTTCGCCGGCGGCCAGTTTTGGGGGTTCCTGGGCTTTGGCGACTGCACCACGAGCCACCGCTTCGACGACCTCGACGAGTCCTTGCTGCGGAATGCGGCCAACCTGCTCGGGTGGCACCTCGCCGCCGCCCGTGACCGGGAGGCTTTGCGCGCCAGCGAGCAGACGCACCGGCAGTTCATTGAAACGCTGCCGGATGGGGTTTACCGCAGCACCCATGCCGGGCGGTTCCTCGAGGTCAACGCCGCGATGGTCAGCATCCTCGGCTATGACAGCAAGGCGGAGCTGATGGCCATCGACATCAAGTCGCAGCTCTATTTTGCCGAGCAAGACCGGGAGAGCGCGGCCCGGGAGGAAAAGCAATCCGAGATGTCCATCTTCCGCCTGCGCAAAAAGGATGGATCCGAAATCTGGGTGGAGGACCATGGGCGCCACGTGCTGGATGGCCAGGGAAACGTCCTCTGGCACGAGGGTGTGCTGCGGGATGTCACCCAGCGCGTGCGGGCGGAAAAGGCCCTGCAGGAGCTGAACCAGCGGCTGGAGGAGCGCGTGCGGGAGCGCACGGCCGAGGCCCTGGACCTGTATCACCAGGCCCCGTGCGGGTATCACTCGCTGGGGCCGGATGGCCTGGTGCTGCAGATGAACGACACTGAGCTGCGGTGGCTGGGCCGCACCCGGGAGGAGGTGGAAGGCCGCCTGCGCTACGCCTCCCTGATGCCCCCCGGGAGCGCGGAACGGTTCGGCCAGGCCTTCCCCGGGTTCGCCGCCCGGGGCGCCCTGGAAACCGCGGAGTGGGAACTTTGCCGCCGGGATGGCCCGCCGTTAACCGTCCTGGTGACCGCCACCGCCCTCCGGGATGCCCAGGGCCGGTTCCTGAAAACCCGGGCCACGGTTTTGGACATCACCGGGCGCAAACAGGCGGAACAGGCCCTGCACGAGGAGCGGCAGCGGCTGGCGGGCATCCTCGAGGGCACCAATGTCGGCACCTGGGAATGGAACATCCAGACGGGGACGGTGGCGATCAACGAGCGCTGGGCCCAAATCAAGGGTTTCAGCCTGGCGGAACTGGCCCCGGTGACGATCGGCGCCGTGCTGAAGCTGGTCCACCCGGACGATCTCCCGGCCAGCAACGCGGTCTTGGAGAAACACCTCCGGCGCGAGCTGGACTACTATGAATTTGAAGGGCGGATGCGCCATAAGGATGGCCGCTGGGTGTGGGTGTGGGAACATGGCAAAGTGATGAGCTGGACGGCGGATGGCCAGCCCCTGCTCATGCAGGGCACCCAGCAGGACATCACCACCCGCAAGCGCCTCGAGGCGGTGCTGCGGGAAAGCGAGGAAAAATTCCGGGTGCTGTTCGAGTCGTCCCGGGATGCCCTGGTCACCACCGATCTGGCCGGCCTTTGCCTGGATTGCAACCCCGCCGCGGTGGCCATGTTCGGCTGCGTGGACCAGGCGGACCTGATGGCGCTCTGGCCGGCGGGGCTGTGCCCGGCCCGGCAGCCGGACGGCCCGGAATCCGGGCCCGGATTCGCGGAGGTCATCCAACGGTGCCTGGCCGAAGGCAGCTGGTTCACCGAGTGGTGGCACCGGCGCAAGGACGGCGGGGTGTTCCCCGCGGAGGTGGCCATCAGCGTGGCGGAGATCCACGGCCGGAAAGTGCTCCAAGGCACGGTGCGCGACATTTCCCAGCGCAAGGAGGCGGAGCAGGAACTGCGGGCCAGCGAAGCCAAATTCCGCCAGCTGGTGGAAATGGCGCCGCTGCCGCTGACGCTGACCGATTCGGCCGGCACCGTGCAATTGGTCAACAGCCAGTTCACCCAGCTGCTGGGCTATACGATCGCCGACCTGCCCAACCTGGAGGCTTGGTGGGGCCAGGCCTACCCGGACGCCGCCGGCCGCGGCCTGGTGCGGCAGCAGTGGGAGGCGGAGGTGGAGCGGGCGGCGCAGGGCACGGGGCAGGTGCCACCCACCGAATACCGGGTAGCCGGCCGGGATGGCCGGGTGCGCGCCATGCTGATTTCCGGCACGGTGCTCAAAGACGGCTTTCTGGCCGCGTTCCTGGACATCACGCAGCTCAAGGAGGCCAATGAAACGCTGCGCAAGCTCTCCCAGGCGGTCGAATTCAGCCCCTCGATGATCCTCATCACCGACCTGCTGGGCCAGGTGGAGTATGCCAACCCGGCCTGGGAGCGGGTCACCGGCTTCCGCCTGGCGGAAGTGGCCGGCAAAAAGACGAGTGGGCTCAAATCCGGCGCCCATTCGCGGGAGTTCTACTCCCACTTATGGAGCGAGATCACCGGGGGCCGGATCTGGCGCGGCGAGTTCTGCAACCGGCGGAAGAACGGCGAGCTTTACTGGGAGGCCGCCGCCATCGCGCCGATACACGACGCCGCCGGCCGCATCAGCCATTTTGTCGCCGTCAAGGAGGACATCACCGAGCGCCGCAAAGCGGAGGAGGAGCTGCGGCTGGCCAAGGAGGCGGCCGACGCGGCCAACCGTGCCAAGAGCACCTTCCTGGCGAACATGTCCCATGAGATCCGCACGCCGATGAACGCGATCCTGGGCTTTGCCCAGCTGCTGCACCGTGACGCGGAGCTGTCCCCCCGGCACCGGGAACAGCTGGCCACCATCAGCCGCAGCGGCGAGCACCTGATGGCGATCATCAACGACATCCTCGAGATGGCGCGCATCGAGTCCGGCCGCGCCGCCCTCAACCCGGACACGTTCGATCTGCACCGGCTGGTGGAGGATCTGGAGCGCCTGTTCAGCCTGCGCGCCGAGGCCAGCCAGCTGGGCTTCCAGGTCGAGCGGCAGGGGACGGTGCCGCGCTGGATCCTGGCCGATGAAACCCGCCTGCGCCAGGTGCTGATCAACCTGCTGGGCAATGCGGTGAAATTCACCCCCGCGGGCGGCTCGGTCATCCTGCGCGTGAGCGCCACGGAGGAGCTGGACCGGACGCTGCGCCTCCATATGGAAGTGGAGGATAGCGGCCGGGGGATCGCCCCGGAGGACATGCCGCACCTGTTCCAGGCTTTTTTCCAGACCCAGACCGGCAAGCAGGTGGCCGGCGGCACGGGCCTGGGGCTGGCCATCAGCCGCGAGTTTGTGCGGCTGATGGGGGGCGACATGACGGTGGCCAGCCGGCTGGGGGCGGGCAGCAATTTCCGGTTCGATGTCCGGGTGGCCCCCGGGGACGAGGCCGCCGCGCGGGTGGGCCTGGCCGAGGCCCCGCGGATCCTGCACCTGGCGCCGGGCCGGGCCGCCTGCCGGGTGCTGGTGGTGGATGACCGGCCGGAAAACTGCGACCTGCTGGAGCGCCTGCTCACCCAGACCGGGTTCGAGATCCGGACCGCCGGCGGCGGGGTGGCGGCGCTGGAGATCGGCCGGCAATGGCGGCCGCACCTGGTGCTGCTGGACCTCCGGATGCCGGGCATGGATGGCTACGAGGTGGCCCGGCGCCTGCGGGCGGCCCAAGGCCAGGGCGTGCGGATCCTGGCCCTGAGCGCCAGCGTGTTCCCGGAGGATCAACAAAAGGCCCTGGACGCGGGCGCCGACGCCTTTATGGCCAAGCCGTTCCAACAGGCCGGGCTGCTGGAGCGCATCAAGGTGCTGGCGGGGGTGGAGTATGTGTATGAAAACGCCGGGCCGGCGGGGTCCGTGGCTCCGGCCGGCCCCGGACCGGAACTGCCCCCGGCGGAGGAAATCAGCCGCCTGCCGGCGGCGTTGGTGGCGGCGCTGCGCGATGCCATCTGCCGGGCCGCGTTCGACCAAATGCTGGAGCTGGCGGAGCAGGTGGCGGCGCTGAACGCGCCCCTGGGCCGGCGGGTGCAAAAACTGGTGGAGCAATTCGACTACCGCACCCTGCAAAAAATGCTCGCGCTTCCCGGATCATGAGTTCCGAACCCCCAGCCAGGCCATCCCGCGCGGAAGCCGCCACCGAGGCGGAGCGGATCCGGAAAGCCGGCCGGAGTCGGTCTCCCAAGCATATTGCCCGCACCGCGCTGGCGCGGATGGCGCTGGTTTTGGCGGCTGGCGTGTTTTTTGCCTGGTGGCTGGCCGCCCGGGTCCGCCACGATCTCCGCACCCAGATCCTCCAGCAGGGGATGCGCGCAGCACAGGCCCTGGATGCCCGGAAAATGGCCGCGCTCCCGTTCGAGAATTTTGACCGCTCCCGGGATGATTTCCAGTCCCTGGTCAAACAGATGCGGGAGCTTTCCCATGACCTGCAAGTCTGGTGGGCGCCCGCCAGCAAATACGTGGGCCTTTACAGCATGAAAATGCGGGCCGATCAGATCTTTTTCGGCCCGGAGAACATCGCGGTGGACGATCCCCGCTCCTCCCTGCCGGGAACGGTTTACCAGGCTCCGCCGGAGGCCTTGAAAAAGGTGTTCGCCACCGGCCAGCCCGCCGTCACCGGCCCCTTCACGGACGAGTACGGAACCTTCGTGAGCGCCTTTGTCCCCCTTTTGGACCCGGCTACCCGGCAGCTGGTGGCGGTGATCGGCCTGGATATCATGGCCGACGACCTGCAGCAGATCCTGCTCGCGAAGATGGCCATCCCCCTGGGCCTGGCCTTGGTGCTGGTCATCGGCATGGCCTCCTCGCTGGCGGCCAGCCGGCGGGTGGAGGCCTCCCCCCAGCCGGTGCTGCGGCGCCTGTTCCCGATCATGGTCGTGCTGGCCGCCAGCCTGGTGGCCGGCGCCACCGCGCTGTTCCTGCGCCAGAATCGGCTGATGCATGCCATGGAAACGGCCACCCGGGTGGCCGAGGTGCACCGCGACCTGCGCGCCGCCACGCAGCAGCAGTCCCTGGGCCTGGCCGCCACGGCGCAATGGATCGCCGCCGAGGCCCGGGTGCAGGCCGCGGTGCGCGCGGGTGACACCACCACCCTGTCGAACATCTGGCAGCCCCTTTACGCCACGTGGCGCCGGGAACTCAAGTTCACGCACTTTTACTTTCTCGATACCAACCGCGTCTGCCTCCTGCGCCTGCATCAGCCGGCGCGGCGCGGCGACCGCATCGACCGCTTCACCGCCCTCCAGGCGGAGCGGACGGGCCGGGCTGCGGCGGGCCTGGAGCTGGGCCCCCTGGGCACCCTTACCCTGCGGGTGGTTCAGCCCATCCTCGCCGGCGGCGCGCTCGCGGGCTATGTGGAGCTGGGCAAGGAGATGGATGATGTGCTGGCCGACCTGCCCACCGACCCGGAGGAAGGCATCGCGGTGGCCATCCACAAAGAGCACCTGGACCGGCAAACCTGGTCGGCCAGCCGGCGCGAGCTCGGGCGCGAGGCGGAGTGGGGCCGCTTCGCCCGGAACGTGGTCACCTATTCCGCCCCGGGCCGCCTGCCCGAGGCCTTCGCGCCCTGGGTGGACACGCTGGCGGACGTCGCCGGGCGCATGGAGACCAGCCCGGAAATCCTGTTTGATGGCAAATGCTGGCGGCTGTCCGCCGTGCCGCTGCGGGATGTGGCGGGCAAGGATGTGGGCGCCCTCCTGATCACGCGGAACATCTCCTCCCAAAAGGCGGCGATGGCGCGCCTGCTGGTGGCCGGGGGCAGCGCCGCCGCGGTGCTGCTGGGCATCATCTACGCGATGCTCCGCCGCGCCGACGCCAGCCTCCGCGCCCAGCAGGAAAAACTGCGGCGGAGCGAGGAGCAATACCGCCTGCTCTCGGAATCCAGCAGCGATGTGATCTGGCTCTACGACCTGGCCGCCGATGCTTTCTCCTATGCCAGCCCCGCGGTGGAAAAGATGCTCGGCTACACCGTCGGGGAGGCCATGCCGATGGGGCTGGCCGACGTGTTGACGCCGGAATCCTTCCAAACCGTGCAGGACACTTTGCCCGCCCGCCTCGCCGCCTTCGCCGCCGGGGATGGCTCGGCCCGCTCGCAAACCTATGAAATGGCCCAGCCGCGCCGGGATGGCTCCATTGTGCCCACGGAGGTGGTGACGACTTTGATCGCCGGCCCGGATGGGCGGGCAACCCACATCCAGGGCGTCACCCGCGACATCACGGAGCGCAAGAAAGCCGAGGCGGAGTTCCGGCGGCTCAACCGCGCCATCCACGCCCGGAGCGAATGCTACCGCGTGCTGATCGGCGCCCGGGAGGAGGAGGCCTTTCTGGAACAGGTCTGCCGGATTCTGGTGGTGCACGGCGGCTACCGCATGGCCTGGATCGGGTTCCCCATGCCGGACGCAGCCAAAACCGTCCGCCCCATGGCGCAAGTCGGCTTCGATCAAGGCTACCTGGACGGGCTGCAAATCACCTGGGCGGACACGGAGCGGGGCCGGGGCCCGGCCGGCGCCTGCCTGCGCACCCGGCAGCCGGCCGTGTCCCGCGACGTCGCCCGCGATCCCGCCATGGCCCCCTGGCGCCAGCTGGCCCTCCAGCATGGGTTCAATTCCACGGCGGCCTTCCCGCTGCTGCACGATGGGCATCTGCTGGGGACCCTGGCGGTCTATGGCAACCAGCCGGACGCCTTCAATGGCGGGGAGATGGAATTGCTGGCGGAGCTGGCGGCCAACCTCGCGTTTGGCATCGCCTCCCTGCGCACCCGCGCGGCCCGCGCGCAGGCCGAGCTGGAAGTCCTGGCGCTGAACCGGGAACTGGAGCAGCGGGTGCGGGAGCGGACGGCCGAGGCCCTCGACCTGTATCACAACGCCCCCTGCGGCTACCACTCCCTGGACGCCGATGGGCTGGTGCTCCAGGTGAACGACACCGAGCTGCGGTGGCTGGGCTACCAGCGGGAGGAGGTGGAGGGCCGCCTGAATTTCTCCGCCCTGATCGCGCCGGCCAGCCGCCCGGCTTTCAGCCAGCAGTTGGCCGCCATCCAGGAGTCGGGCGGCAAGTATTCCATCTCCCTGGAAATGCTGCGCAAGAACGGCTCCACCTACACCGCCCTGGTGAATGCCGCTGTCGTGCGCGATGCCGGGGGCCGCTTTCTCAAGACGCACGCCAACATCATCGACATCACGGGCCTGCGGAAAGCCAGCGAAAAGCTGCGCAAGCTTTCGCAGGCGGTCGAGTGCAGCCCCTCCATGATCCAGATCACCGACCGCCATGGCATCCTGGAATATGTCAACCCGGCCTGGGAGGAAACCACCGGCTATGGCCTGGAGGAGGCCCTGGGCAAAAAACCCAGCCTCGTGAAATCCGGGGCGCATTCGGACGGGTTCTACGCCCGGATGTGGCGCGAAATCACTGCGGGCCGGATCTGGCGGGGCGAAATCTGCAACCGTAAAAAGAATGGGGAGCTCTACTGGGAGGCCGCCGCCATCGCGCCGGTGCAGGACGAATCCGGCGGGGTCAGCCACTTTGTGGCCATCAAGGAGGACATCACGGAGCGCCGCCAGGCCGCCGGGGAGCTGCGGCTGGCCAAGGAGGCCGCGGAGTCGGCCAACCGGGCCAAGAGCGCCTTCCTGGCCAGCATGTCCCACGAGATCCGCACCCCGATGAACGCCATCCTCGGCTTCTCCCAGCTGCTGCTGGCCGACCCGCAGCTCTCCGGCTGCCAGCGGGAGCAGGTGGCCACCATCACCCGCAGCGGCAAGCACCTGCTGGGCATCATCAATGACATCCTGGAGATGGCGCGCATCGAATCCGGCCGCGCCGCCCTCAATCCCACCACCTTCGACCTGCACCAGCTGCTGGCCGACCTGGAGCTCATGTTCCGGCTCCGCGCCCAGGGCGGGAAGCTGGGCTTCAAGGTGGAGCGCCTGGGGGATCTGCCGCGGTGGATCCTGGCCGATGAAACCCGCCTGCGCCAGGTGCTCATCAACCTCCTGGGCAACGCCGTGAAATTCACCCCCGCCGGCGGCTGGATCATCCTCCGGGTGGGCTGCACCGGAGAGGCCGATCAGCAGCTCCGCCTGCAGGCGGAAGTGGAGGACACCGGCCAGGGCATCGCCCCGGAGGACCAGCCGCGCCTGTTCCGGGCCTTTTTCCAGACCCAGGTCGGCAAAGAGACCGTGGGGGGCACCGGCCTGGGGCTGGCGATCAGCCGCGAGTTTGTGCGGCTGATGGGCGGCGACCTGTCGGTGGCCAGCCAGCCGGGCGCCGGCAGCACCTTCCGGTTCGATATCCGGGTGGCCCTGGGCAATCCCGCCCAAGTCCGGGCGGCGATGGCCGGCGCCCCGCGGGTGCTGCACCTGCGGCCGGGCCAGCCCGCCTGCCGCATCCTGGCGGTGGATGACCGGCCGGAGAACTGCGACCTGCTGGAGCGCCTGCTCGGCCTGGCGGGCTTTGAGATCCGGACGGCCGGAAGCGGCGCGGAGGCGCTCCCGCTCGCCGCCCAGTGGCGGCCGCACCTGATGGTGCTGGACCTCCGGATGCCGGGCATGGATGGCTGGGAGGTGGCCCGGCGCCTGCGGGCGGCGCAAGGCCAGAGCGTAAAGATCCTGGCCCTGAGCGCCAGCGCCTTCCAGGAGGATCAGCAGCGGGCCTTGGACGCGGGCGCCGACGCCTTCATGGCCAAGCCGTTCCAGCAGGCCGGGCTGCTGGAGCGCATCAAGGAGCTGGCGGGGGTGGAGTATGTGTATGAAAACGCCGGGCCGGCGGAGCCCGCAGCCCCGGTGGAAACCGGACCGGAATTGCCCTCGGCCGCGGAGATCGCCCGCCTGCCCGCGGAGCTGGTGGCCGAGCTGGACGACGCCACCACCCGGGCCGCCTATGACAAGATGCTGGAGCTGGTGGGGCGGGTGTCGGCCCGGGATGAATCCCTGGGCCGGCGGCTGCTCCGGCTGGTGGAACGCTTTGACTACGCCACCCTGCAAAAACTATTATCCGCCAAGGAGCCTGAGCCATGAATCCCCAGCCAAAACTGAACGCAGGCGCCAGCATCCTGGTCGTGGACGACACCCCGGCGAACCTCGTGCTCCTGACCCGCCTGCTCCAGGCGCAGGGCTACCAGGCCCGGCCGGTGCCGGGCGGCGAGCTGGCCCTGCAGGCCGCCAAAAAGGATCCGCCCGACCTGGTGCTGCTGGATATCAACATGCCCGAGATGAACGGCTACGAGGTCTGCGCGCGGCTGAAAAGGGATCCGGCCCTGGCGGCCATCCCGGTCATTTTCATCAGCGCCTTCAGCGACACCATGGACAAGGTCAAAGGCTTTGAGCTGGGCGCGGTGGATTACGTGACCAAGCCGTTCCAGTTCGAGGAGATCGAGGCGCGGGTGCGCCTCCACCTGGAGGTGGCCCGGCTGCGCCGGGAGCTGGAGCGCCATAATGCGAACCTGGAGCAGACGGTGGCGCGGCGCACGCGGGAGCTGGCGGAGGCGAACGCGCGGCTGGCCATCCTGGACCAGGCCAAGAGCGATTTCCTGGGGCTCATCTCGCACGAGCTGCACACGCCGCTGTGCGGGCTGTTTGGCTCCGCCGACCTGCTGTTCGGCGAATTCGCCGGACACCCCCGGGCCGCCGAATACGTGGGGATGTTCGAGCAAAGCCGGCGGCGGCTGCAGACGCTCATCGACGACGCCCTCCTGCTCACCGCCATCAACACCGCCGCCAGCGGCGGCCCGCCGCCGCCGTGCCCTTTGCAGGAGGTGCTGGAGGCCGCCCTCGGCCAGGCCCGGATCCTGGCCCAGGACCGGCAGGTTCAGCTCGGCGGGATCCCGCCCGATTTGGGCGAGGTCCTGGGCCTGCCGGACTTTCTCGTGCGGGCCCTGCAATCCCTCCTGGAAACGGCGGTCAAATTCTCCCGCCCGGGGGCGCAGGTGCGGCTGCGCCGGGAGTCCGGCCAGGGCGCGCTCATCCTGATCCTGGAGGCGGATGGGGAGTCGATTCCCGAGGCGGTCCTGCCGCGCTTTTTCAATTTGCTGGCCGTCTCCGAAACCATCATCCCGGGCGGCGACCTGGGCCTGGCGCCGGCCCTGGCTGAACGCATCGTCTCCCTTTATGGCGGCTCGGTGGCGGTGGAAAACCTGGCGCCGCCAGGCATCCGCCTGACCGTCCGCCTGCCAGCCCCGGCCTCCCGCAACCTATGAACCCCAGCCCTGCCACACCCCGGGCCAGCCTGCTCATCGTGGACGACACGCCAGGCAACCTCCGCCTGCTCTCCGAAATGCTCAAGCGCAGCGGCTACAACGTGCGCCCGGCGCCCAGCGGCGAGCTGGCCCTGCAGGCCGCCCGCCTGGATCCGCCCGACCTGATCCTGCTGGACATCAACATGCCGGAGATGGACGGCTACGAGGTCTGCCGGCAGCTCCGGCTCGATCCCCGGCTGCTGCCCATCCCCATCATTTTCATCAGCGCGCTGCACGAGACGCTGGACAAGATAAAGGCCTTTGGCATGGGCGGGGTGGATTACATCACCAAGCCCTTCCAATTCGAGGAGGTGGAGGCCCGGGTGCGCACCCACCTCGAGCTGCGCCGCCGGGAGCTGATGCTCCAGGAAAGCTACGCCCGGCTCCAGAGCCTGGAGCAGCTCCGCGACAACCTCGTCCACATGGTCGTTCATGACATGCGGTCCCAGCTGACGGTCGTCACCACGGGCCTGGGGCTGATGCAGATCATGAACGACGAGGGGCAGGAGCCGGACGGCAAATTGCTGAGGAACATGGCGGGCGCCGCCGGCCAGCTGAATGAAATGATCACCCAGCTGCTCGACATCAGCCGCCTCGAGGCGGGCCAGATGCCGCTGCGGAAAACCGTCTGCGACCTGGCGCTGATGGCGCGGGAGGTGATGGATTCCCTGGCCGGCCCGGCCGCCGGGCGGGAGCTGCGGCTGGCGGCGCCGGCGCCATGCCTGGCGGATTGCGACCAGGATCTCGTGCGCCGCGTGCTGGTGAACCTGCTGGCCAACGCCATCAAATTCACCCCCCGGAACGGGACGGTGGCCGCCCGCCTCTCCCGCCAGGCGGGCCAGGTCCGCATCGCCGTGACGGATACCGGCCCCGGCATCCCGCCGGAATTCCACCAGCGGGTGTTCGAGAAGTTCGCCCAGGTGGAGGCGGGGCATAAAAGGCAGGGCACGGGCCTGGGGCTGACCTTCTGCAAGCTGGCGGTGGAGGCCCAGGGCGGCCGGATCGGCGTGGAAAGCGTCCCGGGCCAGGGCAGCACTTTTTGGTTCACCCTGCCGGCCCGGGAACTGCCGGCCGCCTTATCCGGGCGGCCCGCGGCCCCGGGAGGCTGAGCCGCGTCCCATTGGCTCCGGCGTGCGGGCTCGATCTTTTTTGCGCAAGACATTCGTCATTCGCCACTGGCTGATCGGTTCAAGAGACGCTCGCGGCTCACTGCTCGTCTGGCGCAAAAATCTGCGGCGCCATCCCTTTCTTCCCCAAGGCCGGAACCCGGCTAAGCGTTTTTCAATTGGAAGGCCAGACGGTGGATCGGCAGGCCCTGGGCGGTGAAATCACACTCGAACTCGGTCATGCAGGCCGCCATTTCCGGGGGGGTCGCCACGGGCAGGAACCAGGGGCTGGCGGCGAACACCTCGCGCATCCAGGCCTGGTAGTCCGGGTCGTCGGTCCGGAGGAAGACGGTGCCGGCCGGGGCCAGAACCCGGCGCGCCAGCTCGGTGAACCGGCCGTTGACCAGCCGGCGGCGATGGTGCCGGCGCTTGGGCCAGGGATCGGGGAAATACACGTGGAGGGCCTGGATGGAGGTGGCGGGCAGGAGGTATTCCAGGAGGTAGGCGGCCTCGATGCGGAGGATGCGCAGGTTTTCGAGGCGGTGGCGGGTGCCCCGGCGGTCGGCTTTCCGCAGCCGGCCCAGCAGGCGCTCCACGCCCAGGAAGTTGACCGCCGGCCGGGCCTGGGCCTGGGCCACCACGAAGGAGCCGTTGCCGCAGCCCAATTCCACCTCCACCGGCTGCGCCTGCGGGAAGCAGCGCCGCCAATCCAGCGGCTCCACGATGGAGGTGAGGCGGATTTCCAGGTTGCCCAGCGGCCGCGCCGATACCAGGCCCTCGGAGATGGGGTTCGCTTCCATGATCGTCTCCCGCCCTACCGGGCCGCCTCTCCGGCCTGGCTCTGGAGGACGTAGAGCAGCGCCTTGACGGCCAGCTCGATCAGCAGGAACGGCTTGGCGATGAAATCGTTGCCGCCGCTCAGCGTGGACCGCGCCCGCACCTCGAAATCGTTCAGGCCCGTGACGAAGAGGACGGGCGTTTTCTTGTTCTGGGTTGAGGCGCGCAGCACCTCGCACACCTCGAAGCCGTTCTTGCCCGGCATATTCACATCCAGGATCACCAGGTCGAACCGGTTCTGCCGCAGCACGCTCAAGGCGAGTTCGGAGTCATCCAGGCAGATGGGGCGGAGATTGACCAGCTCGAGCGCGGCGCTGGCGGCCCAGCGGGAGACCGAATCGTCGTCCAGGATCAGGGTCAGCGCCGGGGGCAGCATGTCGAGCGTGGCGGTGGGGGCCTGGTGGAGCAGGGAGACGAGGAAATCGACCGCCAGGGCCACCGTGCGCAGGGTGGAAGGGTTGATTTTATCAGGCTCCTCGTAAAGCTCCCGCAAGAGGCTCTCCAAGGCGCCGGCGAGGTGGGCGATGCGGGTGAATCCTGCCAGCCAGGCGCTGCTGGCCACGGAGTGCACCGCCTGGTTCAAGGCGAGCAGCGGGTCCAGCCGCCGGCCGGCCTCCGGGCTGCGCGAGAAGGCCTGCAGGGTGTTCCGCAGGTTCGTGCACACCGCCGGGAGCTCCCGCAGGAACATCTTCCGCGCCTCCCGCCCGACCCCGCCCAACCCGGCCGGGCCCGCTGGCGGGATCCCTCCCGCCGCGGCGGGCAGGGGGGCCGCCGCCGGCGCTTCCCACTCCTCCACCCGGGACAGATAGGGGAACAGCTTCTCGAAAATCTGCTCCGTGGTGAACTCCAGCTTGGAGAGGCATTCCGTGGCCCCGGCCGCCATGGCTTCCGCCAGCATCTCCGGCTGCGTGGCATTGGTGATCACCAGCACCGGCACCCGCCTCAGCGCCTCCTGGGCGCGCAGGAATTTCAGCACCCCAAGGCCGTTCACCTTGGGCATCATCAGGTCGAGCAGCACCAGGTGCGGCCGTAATTCCTTGAGGATTTCGATCGCCACCTCCCCGTTGGAGGCCACCTCCACCGCGAAGCCCTGTCTCTGGATCATCATCTGCCAGATGCGCGTGATGATCGGGTCATCTTCCACTATCAGGATTTTTTTCATCGTGAGCCGGGTCAGGGGTTGCGGGAGTCCTGGAGGTATTTTTCGAGGAATTGGCGGGTGCGCTCCAGCTGCCGGGAGGCTTCCTGGAATAAGGGCCCGGCCCCGGCCAGGCTGCCTTCCCGGCCCAGGCGCTCCAGTTCGCGCAGGGGCGGGACCATGGCGTTCATGCCGCAATTGCTGCTCGCCCCCACGCCTTTGTGGGCGAAGTGATCCACTTTTTTGGCGTCCTGGTTTTTCAGCGCCTCCTCCAGGCCCTGCAGCATTTCCCGGGACTGCCCCAGGAACAGGTCCACCAGTTCCTGCTGCTTGGCCTTGTTGCCACCGGTGATCCGCGTCAGCCGTTTGACATCCACGGGCGGCGGTTCCGGGGCGGCAGCCGGGGCGGTGGCCGCGGCGTCCGGGGCCGGGGCCGGGGCCGGGCCGGGCCGGCTCCCTGCAGGCGGAGCGGTCTCCGGGAAGGCCGGGGCTTCGCCGGTGAGCGGCAGCCAGCGTTCCAGGGCGGCCTTGAGGGCTTCCTCCTCGATCGGCTTGCTCAGGTAGTCGTTCATGCCGGCCGCCAGGCATTTTTCCCGGTCCCCCTGCAGCGCGTGGGCGGTCATGGCGATGATGACCGCCGGCTTGCGGGCGCCCGGGGCGCCCGCAAACACCGCCTCCCGCTGCCGGATCCGGCGCGTGGCTTCGTAGCCGTCCATCTCGGGCATCTGGCAGTCCATCAGCACGACGTCGTATGGGGTGCGCTCGAAAGCCTCCAGGGCTTCCACCCCGTCGCCCACCACGTCCGCCATGAACCCGATCTCCTGCAGCTGGCCCAGCGCCACCAGCTGGTTGATGCTGTTGTCCTCTGCCAGCAGGATGCGGAAATTCCGGTAAATGGCCGGCTGGCGCCCGGACGGCGCCGGGTGGGCCTGGGCCGGGTGCGGGGTTTGCGCCCGCGGGCGGCCCAAGGCCTGGCTCAGCAGGTCGAACAGCTGCGATTGCTTGGCCGGCTTGGACACGCACACCCGCACGCCCGCCGCCTGCAATTCCGCTGGGGGCACCGGCTCCAGCAGCGGGCAGAGCAGCACCAGGCTGGCGCCGTCCAGCGCGCGGTCCGCACGGATCAGGCGGGCCAGCTGCAGGGCGTCCAGATGGCCGGGATGGTGGTCGATGAGGACCAGCTGGAAGGGGTCCGCCACGGCGGCGGCCAGGCGCAGCTGCTCGATGGCTTCCCGGTCGGTGCGGACCGCGGCGGGCCGCATTTTCCAGGCCTTCAGCTGCTCCTCCAGGAGGCCGCAGTGGGTGGCGTTGTCGTCCACCACCAGCACCCGGAGATTGACGAGGTCCATCATCGGCTGGATGCCCCCGGCCTGTTTCTCGAACGGGATGGAGAACCAGAACGTGGAGCCTTTGCCAACCTCGCTTTCGACGCCGATCTCCCCGTTCATCAGGCCCACCAGCTGCCGGCAGATCGCCAGGCCCAGGCCTGAACCCCCGTATTTGCGGGTGGTCGAGCCATCCGCCTGGCTGAAGGAGATGAACAGCCGGCCGTGCGCTTCCTTGGGGATGCCGATGCCGGTGTCCCGGACCTCGAACCGCAGGCGCGCGTGGCTCTCCGTTTCGTGCTCCAGGGAGACGGTGCACACCACCTCCCCGCGGTGGGTGAATTTGAGGGCGTTGCTGACCAGGTTGAGCAGGATCTGGCGCAGGCGGCCCAGATCCCCGCGCAGGCGGGTGGGGACGTTGGGCCGCACGAAGCCCACCAGCTCGAGGTCCCGGCTGTGGGCCCGCTCGGCCATCAGCTCCAGGGTGCTTTCCACGGCGTCCATCACGGTGAAGTCGAGCCTTTCGAGCGCGAGTTTGCCGGCCTCGATCTTGGAGAAATCGAGGATGTCGTTGATGATCGTGAGCAGGGTGTCCGCGCAGGTGCGCATGGTTTCCACGTAGCCGCCCTGCTGCGTGTTCAGGTCCGTGTGCCGCAGCAGGTTGGTGAGGCCGATGATCCCGTTGAGCGGGGTGCGGATCTCGTGGCTCATGTTGGCCACGAATTCGGCCTTCTGCCGCGCCGCCACCACGGCCGCGTCCCGCGCGTGGGCCAGGTCCCGCTCGATCTCCTTGCGCTCGGTGATGTCCCGCGCCACGGAGATCACGCGGCCCGCCTGCCCGCTGCCGCCCGGCACGTAATTGCTCACCGCCTCGATGTGGCGCACCTGGCCGTTGGGCTGCACGAAGCGGTACTCCATGCGGCGCGCCCCGCTGCACTCCACCGTCTCCCGGTTCATCTGCCGGATGCGGTCCCGGTCTTCCGGATGGATCTGCTCGAAGGAGTCGGTGCCCACGAGCTTGCGCGGATCGCCCATGATCCGGGTGTAGGAGGCGCTGTTGAACACGCGCCGGCCGCTGGCGTCGGTCACCGCGATCAGGTCGTCCACGTTGTTTGAGATCAGCTCGAACAGCGTCTCGCTCTTGTGCGCGGCCTCCTCCGCCAGCTTGCGCTGGGTGATGTCCTGCTCCACGGCCTGGACTTCGAACGGTTTTCCCTGCTCGTCATACAGCTGGCGCAGGGTGCATTGATGCCACACCGGCCCGCCGAGCCGGGCGACCTGGTAATCGTAGGAGATCACCGGGCTTTCGGCCGTCAGCACCGACAGGTGCGGCTCGTGCACCGGGCCGCTTTCGCCCGCCAGCATCGGGCTGGGCCGCCCCAGCAGCTGGTCCGGCTCCTTGCCGTAGAACCGGCAGAATACCGGGTTGGCGAAGGTCAGGGTGCCGCCGGGCGTGAACCGGGAGATCAGCTCCGTCTGGTCCTCCACCACCGCCCGGTAGCGTTTTTCGCTTTCGGCCATGGCTTTCTGGGCCCGCCGGCGTTCGGTGGCCGCGGCGGCCAGCAGCAGGTTGCTGATGGCCATGACCCCGATGTAAGTGCCGATGAGCATCAGGCTTTCCTCGGAGCTTTTGGTGAGGAACGGCCCGGTTTTGTTGAGCAGTGAGTAAATCGAGAGGCTGGAGACCAGGAGCGTGCCGATGGTGGCGCCCCGCTGCCCGAACCGCAGCGCCCCCCAGACCAGGAAGGGATACGGCAGGTAGGCGAACGGATAGTTCCTGACCTCGTAAAAGTAATAGGAAATGAAGGAGACATTGGTGCTCAACACCAGGCAGGCGAACCAGATCCCCACCTCCACCGCCTGGCGCATGGTCCCCCGCTCCCGCCAGGGCGCCGCCCAGGCCAGGATGAACGGCGTGACCACCAGGCCCGCCATGGCGTTGGGCACCCACCAGCGCCCCAGCGCCGGCAGCAGGTTGTCCCATTCCGTGAGCTTGCCGCTGTACATCAGCCCCGTCACGTTGAAGCCGGCGTTCACCGTGGTCCCGAACACGCACGCCAGCACGATGAAGCCGATGGCATCGCGGACCCGGTCGAGCGACAGCCGGGGGCTGATGAACCGCTCCAGCAGGTAAACGCACACCACGGCGCCGATGGTGTTGCCGAACGCCGTCGCCATGGTGAAAAACCCCAGCGGCACCCCGTTCATGGTGGAGAACAGGATGGCCCCCAGCGCCACCCCGGGCCAGAATTCATAGCCGAAGAGCAGGATCGCCGCCAGCGCGATGCCCGCCGGGGGCCAGACCAGGGAAATGGCATCCTGGGGATCCAGGATCCCGGGGCCGCGCCCGAAGGCCGAGGCCTGGCCGAGGAGCCCGCCCACAAAGTAAATGGCGGTCAGGATGACGACCCGGGTGAAATTGGTCAGGCCGGCCGCATTCACGGGCGGATCGGGCGGGCCGGAACCGGCGGCCGCTGGTTTTTCCAATGCCGACATATCCAACTAATAACCCACGGTCGAGATCCGAACAATCACTTTGTTTTTTTGAGTGGTTTTTTGCTCGTCAAGCGCCCCCTTTTGGGGCCTGAATAGCGGCGCCATGAAACCTTTTCTCCATCCGCTCCGCCGGGGTCGCCCCGGCCTGGCCGCCGCGCTGCTGGCGGCCGCCCTGCCGCTCCTGGCCGCCCAATCCCGCCCGCCCAACGTGGTGCTGGTGTTCACCGACGACCAGGGCTACGCCGACGTGGGCGTGTACGGCGCCCGGGGCTTTGCCACGCCGCATCTCGACCGCCTGGCGCGGGAGGGCATCCGCTTCACCGATTTCCACGTGGCGCAGCCGGTCTGCTCGGCCTCCCGGGCCGCGTTGCTGACCGGCTGCTATCCCAACCGCGTGGGGATCCACGGCGCGCTCGGCCCGGGGGATCCCACCGGCCTGCACCCGGACGAAATGACCCTGGCGGAGCTGGTCGGCCAGCAAGGCTATGCCACGGGCATGGTGGGCAAATGGCACCTGGGCCGGCCGCGGCCGTTCCTGCCCATCCACCAGGGGTTCAACGAATACCTCGGCCTCCCTTACTCCAACGACATGTGGCCCTTCCACCCTGAGGCCCGGCCCGGCACTTATCCGCCCCTGCCGTTGATCGAGGGGGACCAGGTGATCCAGGACGGCCTCAACTCCGAGGACCAGGCCCAGCTGGCCACCCGATATACCCAGCGGGCGGTGGACTTCATCAACCGGAACCAAAACCGGCCTTTTTTCCTCTACGTGGCCCATAACATGCCCCACGTGCCGCTCCACGTGAGCGCCAAATTCAAGGGCAAATCCCCCCGCGGCCTGTATGGCGATGTGATCGAGGAGATCGACTGGAGCGTCGGGGAGATCCTCGCCGCCCTTAAAAAGAACGGCCTCGACGAGCATACCCTGGTGATGTTCGCCTCCGACAACGGGCCATGGCTCTCCTACGGGGACCACGCGGGCTCGGCGGAGCCGTACCGCGAAGGCAAAGGCACCTCCTGGGAGGGCGGCACCCGGGTGCCGTTCCTGGCCCGCTGGCCCGGGAAAATCCCGGCGGGGAGCGTCTGCCGGGAAATGGCCATGACCATCGACCTCTTCCCCACCATCGCCCGCCTCGCCGGCGCGGCGCTGCCCGGCCGGAAAATCGACGGCCTGGACATCTGGCCGCTGCTGGCGGGCGAGCCGGGGGCCAAAAACCCCCACGCAGCCTATTTTTTCTATTACGCCAATAATGAGCTGCAGGCGGTGCGCAGCGGTTCCTGGAAGCTGGTCCTGCCCCACGTTTACCGCACCTTGAACGGCCGCCCGGGTGGCCGGGACGGCATCCCCGCCAAATACGAAAACCGCAAGCTGGCGGCCGCCCAGCTCTACAACCTGGCCACCGATCCCGGGGAAAAGCAGGATGCCGCCCCGGCCAACCCCGGGGTGGTCCGCCGCCTGGAAGCCCTGGCTGCTCAATGCCGGGAGGACTTGGGCGACTCCCTCCTGGGCATCCCCGGCCAGGGGCGCCGGGCGCCGGGCCGGTTCACGGCGCAGTGACGCCGGGTGGGGCCGGCCGCCGATAGACAAAAATGGCGAACCAGAGGGTGCCCAAGGAGCCGCAGAGGGCGGCTCCCAGGAAGTTGGCCCGGGGGCTCACGTGCCACAGCCAGGCGCCCGCCAGGGATCCGGTGGTGACCACGCAATCCCGGATCAGGTAATAGGCCCCGTAGGTGCGCGCCCGGAATTCCGGCGGCGCCTGGGCGATGATCAGCGCCTTGTGGGCCGGTTCGCCGAATTCCTTGAGGCCCCGCACGACAAAGGCCGCCGCCAGACAGCCGAAGCTGCCGGCTCCGAGCAGCGCCAGCGGGAACAGGGTGAAAAATACGAAGGTGGCCAGCACGAATGGACGCTGGCCGTGGCGGTCCGCCCAGTGGGCCACCGGGATGTAGCAAACCATGGCGGTTATCATTTCAATGGCCACCAGCCAGCCATATTGCTGGGCGGTGACGCCCCCGTGGTTCATGGCCCACAGGATGACAAACGCGTAGGGCAGCCGCTCGCAGAACCGGATCAGGATGTCGCTCACCAGCAATTCCCGGAGCGTGGGATTGAACGCCTTTACGATGCCCAGGAAGGAGCTGTTTGGCCGAGCCAGCCTCCCGGCCGCCTTGGGCTCGGCCGCTGCCGCCTTGGGCTCGGTCATAAACCATTGGGCAACCATCGTAACCGCGTTCAGGAGGATGCCAATCGACAAAGCCCGGTGCATGCCTTGCTCCCAGCCGTAACGGCCGATGAGCCAGCCGCCCAACAAGGGCCCGGCCATCATCGGCACCCGCCGCACCAGCGATTGCACCCCCACCCCCATGGTGTGCTGTTGCCGCTTGAGGGAAGTGGACACCACCGCGAACGTGGCGGGCAGCGAAAACGCGCTCCACGCCAGGAACAGGAAGGCCCCGGCCAGCAGGGCCAGCCAGTGGCGCCAGGCCAGCACCAGGATATAACCAGCGATGGACAGCGCGTTGAACAGCAGCAGGGACCGCCGCTGGCCCCAGTGATCCGTCAGCCACCCGCCCGGGTAGGCGTAGAGCGCACCCAGCAGGGTTTGCAGCGCATCGAACACGCCGATGACCAGGACCGTGGCGCCGAGAGTTTCCAGGTATTTCGGGGCGAAACCGAGCCAGAGCCGCTCGCCCGTGCCCGCCAGCAGCAGCGCCAGCAGCAGCAGGGCCGGGTTGCGCTCCAGGGCCAGGAAATAGGCGATCCTCCGCCAGCCGCTCATGGCTGAGGCCGGCGGATCAGGCCCGCCCCGGTGGATGGTTCATGGCTTGCGCGCTGTATATCGCCCATGCCGTTCACGGTAAACCATTCCGCCCGGCCGCTCCAATAATTTCCCGTCCCGGAGGGTATTCGGATTGCATATCGGGTTGCCATTCCCTGGCGGATCAACCATCTTTTGCCCCATGAATTATTTATCCATGGCGGGCCGGGCCGGGTGGGCGATCCTCCTGGGCGCCGGCGTGTGCCAGGCTGCGCACCCGCCCGTTTTTTCCACCACCGAGCCGGTTGGCCGCGTCGGGGCCAACCGCTATTACACGCCCGCCAACCAGGTGCTGACGCCCGTGGGCCGGCAGGTGGAGCTGCCCGGCCTGCGCCCGCAGGTCCTGGCCCTCAGCCCCAATGGCCGCCGCCTGGCCACCGCCGGCAAGACGGCGGAATTGGTCTTGCTGGACCCGGTCTCCGGCGCCGTGGTGCAGCGGGTGCCGCTCCCCTCGGAGGCCAGCCGCGAGCCTGCCCCCGGGGCGGTCTCCACCCATATCCTGACGCCCGACAAGGATGGGCAGGTGAGCTTCACCGGGCTGGCTTACGCGCCCGATGGCTCCCGGATCTACCTGGCCAACGTGAACGGCAGCATCAAGGTGTTCCCGGTGGATAAGCACGATGCCGCCGCCCCCGGCTACAGCCTGCCGCTGCCGCTGGCCAATGCCCCCGGCCGCAAGGAGGAGATCCCTGCCGGGCTGGCGGTCTCCAAAGACGGCCAGCTGCTTTACGTGGTGTTCAACCTGTCCAACCGCCTCGCCGAGCTGGATGCCCGCACCGGCCAGGTGCGCCGCACCTGGGACGTGGGGGCGCTGCCTTTCGAGGTCGTCCTGGCCGGCCGCAAGGCCTATGTGAGCAACTGGGGCGGGCGGCGGCCGGAGGCCGGCAGCCTCACCGGCCCGGCGGGCCGCGGCACCTGGGTGCGCGTGGACCCGGTCCGGCACATCGCCTCGGAGGGGTCGGTATCGGTGGTTGACCTCGACGGGGGCGCCCCCGTCAAGGAATGGCTCACCGGCCTCCACGCCTCCGCCCTGGCCCTGGCGCCCGGCGGCCGGCACCTGGTGGTGGCCAACGCTGGCAGCGACACCCTGAGCGTCATCGACACCCGCCGGGAGGAAATCGTGGAGACCATCTGCGCCCGGCAGAATCCTGCCGATCTGTTCGGCGCCAGCCCGAATGCCCTGGCTTTCGATGCCACGGGGGATGTCTTATATGTTTGCAATGGCACCCAGAACGCCGTGGCGGTGATCGATTTCAAACCGGGCAAGTCCCGCCTGGCCGGCCTCATCCCGACCGGGTGGTTCCCCGGCGCCATCGTGCACGATGCCGCCCGCCGCGCGCTGTATGTGGCCAACATCAAGGGCATCGGCTCCACCCAGCGCTATCAGCCGGGTGAGGTCGTCAAATACAACTCCCACCAATATTATGGCACCGTCTCCCTGCTGGGCATCCCCTCCCGCAAGGATCTGCCTGGCCACACCGCCACGGCCCTCCAAAACCTGCGCTACCCGGCCCTCCTCGCCGCCCGGGAGCCGGCCCGCCCCCACCAGCCGGCCCGCCCGGTGCCGGAGCGGGTGGGCGAACCGAGCGTGTTCAAACACGTGGTTTACATCATCAAGGAAAACCGCACCTACGACCAGGTGTTCGGCGACATCAAGGAAGGCAACGGCGATCCCACGCTCTGTGTTTTTGGCGAGGCGGTCACCCCCAACCAGCACAAAATGGTGCGGGACTTCGTGCTGCTGGACAACACCTATTGCTCCGGCATCCTCAGTGCCGATGGCCACCAGTGGGCCTCCACCTCCTTCGCCACCGATTACATGGAGAAATCCTTTGCCGGCTTTCCCCGCAGCTACCCGGATGGCATGGAGGATGACGATGTGGATGCCATGGCCTATTCCCCGGCCGGGTTCCTCTGGGACAACGCCCTGGCCCATGGCAAAACCATCCGCGACTACGGCGAATTCGCCATCACCGAAAAATCGTGGCCCGGCCACTCGCTCAAATCCATCAAGTTCCTGGATCATTACCGGGATTTCATGGAAGGCAAAAACGCGATCCAGATCTGGAGCCGGCCGGCGGTGGAATCCCTGCGCCCCCACCTGTGCACCAACACCGTGGGCTGGGACATGAGCATTCCGGATATGTTCCGCGCCGCGCAATTCATCAAGGAGCTGGATGAGTTCGAGAAACGCGGCACTTTCCCCCATCTCGCCATCATTTGCCTGCCCAATGACCATACCTCCGGCACCGCCGCCGGCGCCCCCACCCCGGCCGCCCAGGTGGCGGATAATGACCTCGCCTTCGGCCGCATCGTGGAAGCCCTCAGCCGCAGCCGGTTCTGGAAGGAAACCTGCATCTTCGGCATCGAGGATGACCCCCAGGCCGGCTGGGACCACGTGAGCGGCTACCGGACCACCGCCTATGTCATCAGCCCCTATACCAAGCGCGGGCAGGTCGTCAGCACCCAGTATAACCAGACGAGCCTCATCCGCACCATGGAGCTGATGCTCGGCCTCCCGCCGATGAACCAGATGGACGCCACCGCCACCCCCATGACCGATTGCTTCACCCAAGTCCCGGATTGGACCGCCTTCCAATCCGTGAAAAACAACATCCCCCTGGACCAGATGAATCCGGAGGCTAAAAAAGTTTCCGACCCCCTCCTGCGCCGGTATGCCAGCCTGTCCAACCGCCTGCCGCTCGACCGCGTGGACGCCTGCCCGGAGGATCTGCTCAACCGCATCATCTGGCACGCCATGAAAGGCCCGCAAACCCCTTACCCCGCCTGGGCCGTCAGCAACGCCGTGGATGACGATTAGCCGGCCAGCGGTGCGCGCAAGTCCGAAGCCGGGGTAACCCGCGTGGCCGGGAGGGCCAAATAACGCGGAGCGCCGGGAGCAAATTCGGGCAAGGCGCTCAGCGGAGTGAGTCCACTGCCTGCACTGGGCGGGCGAATACTTCCGTTGCATCCGTAAACCTGCGGTGGGTAGCCGCCGAGGTAACGAGGCGGATCTGGCGCGGGCGAATTTCAAACCAAGCCCAATCCGCCAACGGCCCAGCACCCGGAATTTGCGCACCGCAAAGGCATACGAATGCTCCAGGTCCGCCTGACGGCGGCGGCTACCCGCTTTGGGCGGGCAAACACTGCCGTTGCATGCGCAAACCTGAAGCTCGTTCAAAACCTCCCCCATTCCGATCCCAAAACGTGGGAATGCTCAGCGGCCAATTGGAGGATGTATTTCTATGGGCCAGGCTTAGTGCATCTCCACCGCGCAGGAGCCAAGGCCGTGGCGGTAATAGTTGAATTGGACATTCGGGTGGTCCGCCAGGAGGGACATGGGAACCGCGGCATCGACCACTTTCTTGGAGATCATCAGGGCGGTCAGCCGCTGGCCAAACGGGTTGTCGTGGCTGCCCGCCTGCCAGATGGAAACTTTCTCGGCCTTCCAAGTTTCCCAGGGGCCCACACTCAGCGCCTGGGTGGGCACCAGTGAGATATTCCCCCCGCCGGAGGTGCGCGCGTTTTGGGCCACCGTCAGGGGATGCAGATCCACCACCCGGGTGGTGAGCTTGCGGTATTCCTCCGGGGAGGGCGGGCTGTCCTTGTATTTGCCTTTGCGGCGGGGGGGGTCGTTGAAGGCCCAGTGCTTCACATCGCCCTGGCCGCCCTGCATCACGGCGCAGCGCACGCCGGCCTCCCAGCTGCGGCGGTAGGCGCTGGTATCGGCCTTGGGGAAATGCAGGTTGGCATCCGGCATGCACAGCTCCTTGCGGATGCGGTTGAAGCATAGTTCACGGTCGGCCCTCTCAAAGGACAAGGGATGGGTGACCGGTGCTTCAGCCCCGTCCAGGTACCATTCGTCCATGCCCCAGAAATGGCCGGATTTAACCTGCAGGCCGAGGTCGTTCACCAGGCGCGCCACCAGGGGCAGCTGCTCGGTGGGGCCAATGGGGCCGCAGATGCCCACGGGGTTGTCCGCCGTGGATCGGCGCCAGGCCTGGATATACTCCAGCGCCTCCGCGAGGTAAAAATCCGCCAGCGTGTCGTAAACCACGATTTTGAAGCCCGGCCGCGACAGCCGGGTCAATTTTTCCAGCGTGAGCTGGGCGGCGTCCTTGATGATATCGCTGTCCAGGGTGGTGTAGTCCCACCAATCCGGTGAAATGGCGCTGAGTTTGCGTGGCATGTGGTTTCCTTAGGTTTTCTTGGGTTTTTTGGTTTGGGGTTGGTTGACGAGGTGGTTTTTCCCGAGGGCCTCGCGCAGCGGATCGGCCCCGGCCGGGCCGAAGCCCAGGTGCAGATGGCGGCGCCACCCCTCGGCATGGGTGAACCGGCCGGACATTTTGCCCAGGGCCAGGGAATCCTCCTCCATGGCGCGCACAAAGGCGCCCATGCCCTGGCTGGCCTCCAGCCAGTGGGCCTGGCTGGCGTGCGCGGCGAGGGCCTGGCACTTGAGTTCATGCACCGGGGTGGTATTCACCAACGCCTCCGGCAGCACCGGCTGGTTCAAGGCGTCGTGCAGGCCGTGGGGCATGCAGTGGTAAACGGCGGCATCACCCTCCACCACCGTCCGCGCGGGGACGGTTTTGAAATTCGGCATGCCGCGGGCGAAGGCCGCCGTGACCGCCAGGCGGCAGGTGTTCGTGTGGTCCTCCATGTAGTCCTGCGGGGGATGCGTGAGCACGATGTCCGGCGCCACCTCGCGCACGATGGCTGCCAGCCGCCGCAGCAATTTCAATTCGTAAAATATCTCGAGGTCGTTCACCAGGCTCGGGTGCCAGTGGGCGCCCAGGATTCCCGCCGCCTGGCGGGCTTCGCGGCGCCGGATGGCCACCGCCTGCCGGGCGCTGTGCTGGTTGGTGCCGCAGGATCCGTTGGCCACGGTCAGGTAGTGGGTTTCCCAGCCCGCCTGGCGCAGCAGCAACAGGGTTCCGGCGATCCGGAATTCGATGTCATCCGGATGCGCCACGATGGCAAAAGCGGTTTTGGCTTTCATGTGCTGAATCGCGGGTAGAATGGACCAGATCCCCGGCTAAAAATCAAACCCGATTGCGGTGGGTCCAAACGGCTGGCGCGGCTGGCGCGGCCTGCGCACGCCGGTGGCCGGCCCCTGGCTCATTCGCTCATTCGCTCGCTCACTCGAGGCGGATGGTCAGGGAATCCGACCCGGCCGCCGGGCTGCGGTAGGTTTGGCGGATTTGCCGGCTGGCGTAATCCACCTGGATTTCATATTCCTTTTCCTTCGCCAGCGCGAAATCCAGCGTGTCATTGGCATCGTGGGTCTCATCCTTGGTCATTCCCTCCAGCCGGGCGCCCGTGCCGTCCCGGGCCGCCATGGCCACCTTGGCCGCCACCCGCCGGCCCGCCGCGGCCTCCACCACCTTGAGGTGGAACTGCACCAGGTGGTCCTCCTTTTTCACCGCCGGGGCGGCATACCGCGCGGTGACGTTGACGGCGCTCACCTGGCTGTTGCGGGACCACACCATCGGGAAGGCCAGGCCCGTCTGCTTGAAGCTGGAGGCGTAGATGGAGTGCTGCGGGTCGTCCACCAGGGCCTGCGCCGCGCTGCCCACGAACCAGCCGCGGTCCAGGCCGTTGCCGTCCGGCTCGGCCGCGCCGGCGAAATGCCAGCGCTGGTCCCAGATCTCCACCCAGGTGTGGTTGCCCCGGTGGTCGATCCAGGAGGGGATGCCCGCGACGCGCGCCGGCACCGCCACCGACCGGCAGGCGTCCACCAGCAGGATGGACAGCCCCGTGCAGGAGGCCAGGCCGGTCTCCATGGATTCGAGCGGGTTTTGATTCGCTTTCCGGCGCTGGGTGGAGTATTTGACCTTCACCAGGCCGAAAAGTTTCTGGTTCAGGGTGTGGGCCGCTTCGCCCGGCGTGCGGCAATCCTTCACCAGCGGCGCGCACAGGTCGTGCAGCTGCTGGCGCCAGCGGTCCCGCTTTTCATTCAGGCTCGCGTAGGGCAGCACTTCGTTCAGGAACAATTCCTCGGGGAGGGCGCGCCCCCAGGCGAATTCCTCGCGCGCCGCATAGGCCAGGGCGAGGTTTTCCAGCAGGAACGGGGCGGCCAGGGTCTGCAGATCAGTGGCCGGCATGTTTTCCAGCAGGAAACTCAAGCCCGGCCGGTGGGCGGGGGGCGCGGTGTCCAAGGTCTTTTGCAGCTCGGCCCGGTTGGTCCCTCCTTGTTCCAGGGCCCGGGCGGTGGCTTCACCCCACCAGGGTTCCCCCGCGCCGGCTTGGGCTGGTGCTGCCGCCAGCATCCACACCATCAGCCACGGCCGAAGGAATTTGCAAAGACGGGGCTGCCCCCGGTGGACACCGGTTCCGGTTCCCAGGTTGCTGAGTTTCATCATGGCCCTATCCATAGACCATCGGCGCCGCTTTGCCAATCCCGGACTCAACTCTTTGCCAGGCCGTGCAATGGGAGCGGCCCTGGGCCGCTGGCACAAAACCCGGTGGCGCCACCCGCCCACCCGCCCGGGGCGCGTGAAAAAGCTCGCTTTTTCCCAGCCGGGCGGTTCCATGGGCGGGCAACACGAAAACGACGCGCATGAATACCCGGCGATCACTGGTGGAAAAGGCCATCACGTTCCAGCACCCGGAGCGGATTCCGGTGGTGTTTTGGAACTGCGACCAAACCGAGGGCGACCTGCTCCTGTATCATCTTTCCCTGGGCGCCGAGGGTGAAGGCACCCCCAACGCCTGGGATTGGTCCACCAATGAATGGGGCTACCAGCTGGTCAAGCTGGGGGACGGCACCATGGGCCACCCGGTGGCGCCTTATTATGTGGAAATGCCCGCGCCCGGGGCCATCCGTGTGCCCGCCCTGCGGGAGGCCGAGCGCCTGTCCGCCCTGCCCGCGTTCCAGGAGCGCTGCGGGGACCGCTACCGCCTGGCGAGCCTGGACCTCAGCGGATTCACCGTTTACACCCTGCTGCGCGGCTTCGAGCAATCGATGCAGGATTTCCTGATTGATCCCGGCGGTTTCGCCGCCTTGATGGACCGGATCCTCGATTTCGAGTGCGGCCTGATCCGCCTGGCCGCCCGCCACGGTTTCCACGGCATCCATTTCGCCGATGACTGGGGCACCCAGTGCGGCCTGATGGTTTCGCCTGCGCTCTGGCGGCGGCTGTTCAAGCCGCGCTATGCCCGGCAGTTCGCCCTGGCCCGCCAGCTGGGCCTGCATACCTGGTACCACTGCTGCGGCAACTTCCTCCCGATCATGGGCGATTTCCATGAAATCGGCGTGGAGGTGATCAACATCGCCCAGCCCAACGTCGTGGATGTGGCGGCAGTGGGCGCGCAGCTTCGCGGCCGCCAATGCTTCCTGCTGCCGATCAGCTACCAGACCGTCTCCATCCAGGGCACCCCCGCGGAAATCCACGCGGAAGCCCGGCGGCTGCATGAGGCGCTGGGCACGCCCGCCGGCGGCTTCATCGGCTACGTGGAGGAATACAGCGTGATGGGCATGCCCCCTGAAAATTACCGCGCCTGCGGGGAAGCCTTCCGGAGGTTGAATCCAGGGGAGTAGCGGCTGGGCGGCCGCGATGGTTTGGATTTTGTCCCGGTGGCCGGCGTCCCTTCCGGGTTGGCCCGCAGCCTGCGGCAGCGCCGGCCGGGCGCCCAATGCTCCCGCCAAAACGGCCGGGCCGCCAATGGCCGGACCCAGCCAAGGCCATTGACGCCAGGGAAGGGGGCTGTAAGCTTCCGGCCATGCCACTTGAATACCCAACCGAAGAGCGGATCGTCGGCGCCGGAATCCAGGCCGCCGATATGGGCCGCGATCCATCATCCCCACTCCCAACCGCCACCAGCCCGGTGGCTTTGGATTCAGTTCCGCGCCAGCTGGCGCGGAGCCATGCCCTGCTGGCCTGGGCGTTTGCCTGGCTCCTGGCCGGCCAGGCGCTGGCCGCGCCGTGGGATCCGGCGGCGGCGGACTACACCGGGCGCAAGGGCCGGACGCTGTATGTCTCCCAGCTCGGCGACAACTCCGACGGCAGCAGCTGGAGCAAGGCCTTCCGCTCGCTCCAGGCCGCGCTGTCCGCCGTGCCCGACAACCAGGGCGGCCACCAGATCATCGTCCGCCCCGGCACGTATTGCGAAGCCAACCTGGCGCCCGCCTTCATGGGGGCCAGCGGAGCCTATAACGCCTTGATCGGCGACTTTGACGGGCAGCTCGGCTCCGGCGCCAAGGGCTGGGTGCTGGCTGATTCCGGCGATCCCCGGAAGGGCTTCAAGAGCTGGGATTGGTGGAGTTCCTTTGCGGCTTCGGATCGGAACTGGCCGGGCGGCAACAACCGCACCACCTTCTCCAGCCTGGTCTGCGACCGCTGGATCTTCCGCAATCTCTATGTGGCCGGCGGCGATGCCGGGCTGTTTTGGGATCTGACCGACCAGAGCGGCGCCGGTTTCACCGTCGTGGTGGAGGATTGCGTCGGCGCCGGCCGCGCCTTCGGGGGCGGGGTTTGTTATCCCACGGTTCGCGAAGGGGAGCCGAGCGTCTTCCGCCGCTGCTATTTCCTGGCGCTGGACTGGGTGGGGGACACCGCGGCGGTCCTGGTCGGCGGATGGGAGAAAGCGATGCCCAGCCTGCCCCACACGGTGTTTGAGGATTGCACCCTGGTCCACCCGGACAACGCGGTCGCGCTGTCTTACGCCAGCTACTGCGCCCGCGCCCGGTTCGTCCGCTGCCGGATGATTGCCCTGAATTTCACCCAGCCGGAAATGGGTGGGAAAGCGACCGGCATCCTCTGCTCGGAAAACCACCGGCCCGAGGGGCGCCTGCACCTCGACCTGGAAGATTGCCAGCTGGCGGGCTACAGCGTGTTCACTCCCGGCAAGGATGCCCAGGCCGTCACCTGCACCACCAAGGGCCGGGTCCGGGCCTACGTGCAGTTCAAGCAGCCCGACACCGCCGGCTTCGAGCGGGTGGGGCAATGGCCGGCTGAGCTGTTCAGCCAGATGGCCCCACCCCGCACCCCCGAAGACCTGAAAGCCGGGAGCAAGTAACCCGGCAGATTGCGAGGTGGGCCGCCCGGCGGCGGGGCCGGTTCCCGTTGCGGGAAGCAGTGGCGGTGGCCCCTTTCCACCCCGGCCCATCAGGTTGCCAGCGGGGCGGGCGCGGCCTCGCGGTGCGAAAGAACGAGGGTGACCACGGTGGATTTGCTGGCGGGAGTATGGCTCTCGGGATCCCGGTGGTCCAGCGGCACCACTTCGTTCGTCTCGGGGAAATACCCGGCCACGCACCCGCGCGGGATATCGTAGGGGACGGCCTGGAAACACCGGGCGGTCAACCGCCGGGTCCCATGATGTTGGATATCGACCAGCTGGCCTGGCTGCAGGCCCAGCTCCCGCATATCCGCGGGGTTGATCAGCAGGACGCGCCGCGCCTTGCGGATGCCCCGGTAACGGTCATCCTGCCCATGGATGATGGTGTTGAATTGGTCGTGGCTGCGCAGCGTGGTGAGGAGGAACTGGCCGGCCTGGCACGGGGTGTGCGCCAGGGCCTGGACGGTGAACCGGGCCTTGCCCTCCGGCCCGCCAAATTTCCGTTCCCGGGCCGGATTGGGCAAATAGGCCGCCCCCTCCTGGCGAAGCAGCCGCTGGGGATCCTGGTAGCCGGGAACGATCCGGGCGATGTCCGCCCGTATCCGCCCGTAATCCACCAGGTAATCCTGCCAGGGGATGGGGGAGGAATTGCCCGCCAGGGCGGTGGCCAAAGTGGCGATGATCCACGGCTCGCTTCTTAATTCAGGCGCGAGCGGATCCAGGCAGCCGCGCGACATATGAATGCCCCCCATGGTGTCCTCGACCGTGGTATATTGGGGCTCCCCGTTCCCGCCCAGGTCGATATCCGTCCGGCTCAGGCAGGGCAGGATGAGGGCCTCCTCGCCGGTGACCAGGTGGTTGCGGTTGAGCTTGGTGGAAACCATGACGGTCAGCCGGCAGCGCCGCATGGCCTGGGCGGTGAAGCCCGAATCGGGCGCGGCCGACACCAGGTTCCCCCCCATGGAAAAAAAGACTTTGACCCGGCCTTCCCGCATGGCTTCGAGCGCGGGGAGGGCATCCAACCCCGGGGCGCGGGGCGGATCGAAGCGGAAGGTTCTTTGCAGGGCATCCAGGAAGGCTTCGGGCATCCGGGTGCCAATCCCCATGGTGCGATTGCCCTGGACGTTGCTATGCCCCCGCACCGGGCATACGCCCGCGCCGGGCTTGCCGAGGTTCCCGCGCAGCAGCAGCAAATTGACGATGTCCCGGATCGTGGCGACGCCATTGGCGTGCTGCGTGATGCCCAGGCACCAGGCCGCTATGGTGCGGCTGGATTTGATGTACAGCCGCGCCGTTTCCTCGATCCGGCCCCAGGGGATGCCGCATTGCTCCGCGATGGCCTCGCAGCTGAGCTTGGCCACCGCGGCCTGCAAGGCCTCGAACCCCGTGGTGCAGGCCTGTATGAATCCATGATCCAGCACCGTCCCGGGCCGTTTCTCCTCCTCCCGGAGGACCGCCTTGATCAGCCCCTGGATCAAGGCCTGGTCCCCATTGACGCGGACTTGCAGGAACTGGGACGCCAGCGGGGTTCCGTGGCCGAGCATGCCCAGGATCTCGTGGGGATTGGAGAAGGTTTTCAGGCCGGCTTCCGCCAGGGGATTCACCGAGATGAGGGTGGCGCCGTTGCGGACGGCGCGCTGCAGCGTCTCCAGCATGCGGGCGTGGTTGGAGCCCGGATTGTGGCCGAACAGGAAGATGAGGTCCGCGTGCGCCAGATCCTCGATGTGGACCGTCCCCTTGCCGCCGCCCAGGGTCTGGGACAAGGCCAGGCCCGAGGCTTCATGGCAGAGGTTGGCGCTGCCGGGCAGATTATTCGTGCCGAATTGCCGGGCCATGAGCTGGAGCAGAAAAGCGGTTTCGTTGGCGGCGCTGCCCGAGGTGTAGAACACCGCCTCGACGGGGCTCTCCAGCCGCTTGAGTTCGGTGGCCACCACCTGGATGGCCTCCTCCCACCCGATCGGCACATAATGCGTGGCCCCCCGGCGGCGGATCACCGGCTGGGCCAGGCGCCCTTGCTGGTTCAACCAATAGTCGGACTGCCGGCTTAATTCGGCGATCGGCCAGTTTTGGAAAAAGGCGGCATCGACGCGCTTGACGGACGCTTGCGAGGCGAGCGCTTTGGCCCCATTTTCGCAAAACTCGAAGCGGTGCCGTTTTTTCCCGGTGTGCGGCCAGGAACAGCCCGGGCAATCGAAACCGTCGATTTGATTGACCTGCGTCAGCAGGATGGAGCCGCGCAGCAAGCCCGCCTCCTCATACGTCTTGGCAATCGCCGATACCACCGCCGCCCGGCCGCCGGCGGTCTGGTGCGGGGCTTCATGGCCCGCCCCGGCCAGCCGCTCGGCGATCTGGGAAAACGACGCTTCCTGGAACTCCAGGATGGCCTTCAGCACCGCCTGGTTGATGAGCTCCAGCGCGCCCAGACGGAGCAGGCGCCCCTGGTGCAGCTCAAGCTCCTCGCTGGTAAAGAGGCAGGAAGACAACTTGCAGGCGTGCAGCAGGCCGATGCGGACGACATCCCGGGGATCGGGGATTTCGCCCGGCGACAGCACCACCTGCCGGATCCGGTCGCGCAGCTCGCGCTCCGCGGTGAGGCTGGTTTTCACGTAGCGTTTTTCCCCGCCTCCCCACAAACGGTTTCCGCTCTCCTTGAGCAAGCCTTTTTGGGTTAGCTGCCCGAACGCCAGATCGATGGCTTCAACGGCATGGAGGGCGGTTTGAGCCAGCGCCTGGGCGAGCGGGGTTTTGGGCGTATCCGGCGTGAGGATCCGCAGCGCCAGGTCCAAAAGCGGGTGGCCCGTGGGGGTGGCATCGAGGACGATCAAATCCGATTGATCGTTATCGGCCCGGCCGGCAAAGGCAAGGCCCAGGAGCAGCCCGCCCGCGATCGAACCCGCCAGGGCCTTTTCAGGCACCGGGCGCAGCCGGCCGGTATCGTTATCCAAAGCAAACAGCAGGATTTCCTCCACGAATTCCAGGCTGGCATCGATGGCACGTTTCATCGGCAGCAGCAGACCAGAAAGCATTGCCCATGGTCAAGCAAGGATCAGGCTGCGGAAGAGAGCGAAAAATCCCCCTGGCGTTCAGGCGCCAGTGTTTAGCGCCAAAGGCGCGGCGTTAATCCAGCACATGGCATCGCCATTGGTTATTGTCAACGGAAATGTTTTCTTTCCAGCCCTGAAAGGGCGGGATAACCCCGCCGACCCTTTCCATTTTGCGCCTTGATTGCCATCGCATTCCCCTTTCCTTCCTTGGCAAACCAGGCAAAAACACAACGCCGGGGTTCCTCTCGGTAGCGATGAGGATCGCCGGGGGAACAGCAGGACGCACCCCTTTTAAGGGTGGCAGGTTCAAAACATCCCCCATTCCGGTTCCGAAAAGGGGGAATGCCCGGAGGCCCATTGCAGGATGGTTTTCGACCGGCTACACGGCTCCTAATGGCTCGCGGTGCGCTGCAGGATGGCCTGGACGATGGCCTCGGCCAGGGCGGCCATGCCCCGGTCGCCCGGGTGGGCCGCAACCCCTTCGTGGGTGAAGGAGCGTTCCGCGCGGGCGGCGTTGGCGGCCTCGCGCCCGAGCGGGCCGGCCTCGACGAACAGGGCGTCCGCTTCCTGGCACGCCTGCCGGAGCGCTTCGTCCTTGGCGGCATCCGCCCAGAAGCAGCTGCGCACGACCACCAGCGGGTGGCGCCGGGCCAGGGCGGCGCGCAGGATGCCCGCCACGCCGGCCTTGAATTGCGCCCGGGCATCCCCGGATTCCAGCACGGGCACGTTCTCGCCGATGGCCAGGACCACCAGGTCGGGATCGAAGGCGAAGCAATCCCGCAGGTGCAGGTCCACGTCATAAGCCGCGTAGTTGCGTTCAAAATCGGCGATATTCCTCACCCGGATCTCCGGCTGGGAGCCGGTGTGCCGGGCGAGCGCCGCGGTGACGAGGTGGACGTAATCCTTGTCCTCCGAGCTGGCCGCCATGCCCCAGTTCCCGGCCCAGCCGATATCCGCCTTGGGGCCATGCAGGGTGATGCTGTTGCCGAGGAAAAGAATCCGGCGGATGGCGGCGGGCTGGATCTCCGGCCCGGCTGTGACGGGCAGCATGGAAATCCGGAACTTGGTGCAGCCATACGGAACGAGCGCCACTTTTTCCACGGGTTTCGAACGGGTGGCCGGCCAGGGCGGCAGCCGGGGGGCCTGCGGGTCCGGGTTCCATGCGGTCTCGACGACGTTGGCGCGCAGCCGGAGCGGCGCTGCCAGCGGCCAATCCCACCGGGCGGGCATGGCCGTGCGCTCCACTTCCAGGCCGGGGTTTTGCGCGTCCAGGGCGAATTTCCAGCGGGCGGCGGGATCGGGCGTGTTGGCGTCCGCAGTGTCGGGGATGGGCAGGGCGAAGAGCAGCGGGCCATACGAAACCGCGGCATAGGGCACCCCCCGGGTGCTGCCCGCCTCCGGGATGCTGGTTTTGGTGACGCGGTGCGCGCCGTCGTACGGCGGCCCCGAGGCGGCATCCCGTCCCCGTTCCACACGGGCGGTCATCGGCAGGCGCAGCCGGACGGTGTCGCCCGGTTTCCAGGTGCGGCTGACGCGGGCAAAGCCCCGGGCGTTTGGCTCCACCGCGGTGGCGGCGCCATTCACGGTCAGGGTGGGGGCCGCGCACCAGCCGGGAATGTGGAAGTCCAGCGGGAAGGCCGCCGCCCGCGCGGGCTGGACGGCCATGTCAATGAGCTCGTTGAACGGATAATCGGTTTGGCAGGTGATGACCACCGGCACCCGGTCCGCCACCAGCGCCGTGACCTGGCACGGGCTGTAGCAGGTGGCCGCCAGGCCGTTGTCGTAGGTGGCCATCCAGAGGTGGGTGGCGAACCAGGGCACAATGCGGTTGAGCGCGGCCGTGCAGCAGAGCGGCGAATGCTTGCGCTGGTAGGCGCCGCCGGCGGCCATGGGCCCGTGGGGAAAATTTGGCGAGAGGCTGGCGAACCGGTTCGGGCTTTGGAAATAGAGGTGCGTCTTGAAATCGCGCGACACCGTGGCCGGACCCGCGTTGAAGAAGGCCCGCTCGAGCCGGTCCGCCATCCGGCCTTCACCCGTCACGGACAGCAGGCAGGCCTGGCTCCACACATACCCCGCCACATCGCAGGTCTCGCTGCCCCGGAACGCGCCCGTGGGGCCATACCACTCGTCGGCTGCCGGCACGCCGTGCGGCTGCATGGCCACCCGCTCCAGCAGGTCGTGCCAGCCGATGGCCGCCTCCAGGTAACGCCGGTTGCCGGTCCACAGGTAGCCCACGGCCCAGGGGGTGGTGCTCTCGATGAATTCCACCACGTGGGCGTTGTCCACCGTGGCCCCCGGCTTCAGATCCGGCGCCGTGCGGTAGCGGTTCAGATTGGGCAAAAGCCCGGCCCGCTCCTCCTGGAACATGGCGTCCAGCGCCGCGGCGATGCCCCGGTTCCCCGTCCACGAATAGGTGTCGTAAGCCGGCCACGGGTTCGACAGGCTGCCCGTGATCGACCGCAGGCAGTCCGGATCTGATCCATACGCTTTCACCAGCGCCTCCAGGATCTGTTTATCACCCGATCCCGCGTAATAGCCGGTCATGGCGCGCCCCAGCAGGCCGCAGGCCCAGAGCGGCCAGCCTTCCAGGGCGGCCGTGACCGCTTTCCGGTCGCTGGGATTGCTGCGGTCGAGCCACCACAGGAAAAGCAGGCCGGTGGTGTTCTGGTGATCGGCCACCGCGTGGAGCCGTTTTTCCGCCTGTTTCAGCAGCGCGTCGTCATGCAGGGCAAAGCCCAGGCGGGCCAGCCCGTCAAACCAGTAACCGCCCCCTTCATAGGGCCAGGCGCCCTTGTACCAGAGGAGGCCTTCGCCGGTCATCTGGTGGTCCGGGGCCCAGGCCCGCTTGAACTCGTCGTCATATTCGTCCAGGTGGCCGGTGTAGCCGTCCCGGGCGGCCAGGCACCAGTCGCGCAGCCAGCCGCCGGGTTCGATCGCCCCCGGCGGCAGCGGGAGGAGCGCCGGGCGCGTTGGCGGCTCAAAGGGCCGCGCGTAGTTGGCACGAGCCGGAGCGGACGGGGATGGGGACGCGGGAGGATCGGCGGGGCAGGTGCACAACGCGGCCACCATGCTCACCGCCGCCAGGGCCAGCTGCGGGATCACGCTTTTCATTGCCGCTTGAGAATGGCAGGCGCCCGGAAGGGATGACAGGCAAAAATTTTTGCTGATCCCCATTGGCCGTGCCTCCCCACCGCGCGCCTAAGGCCACCCGTAGCCCTCAATTTTATTGGGCCACGATGGGGGATCGCCTTCAAGCTGGACTTCCGCCCGGTTAAATCCCACAATGCCCGGCAATGAACCCGATCCTCCGCAAAAGGCTCGTTTCGCTCTCGTGAACGGGAATGGTGCTGTTTATGGATTTTAAATTAAACTTCCTTTTAAGTGCCCTGATGTTTCTGGAGTATGCCATCTGGGGGGCGTGGTCGCCGGTGCTGGCGGCACGGTTGCTGGGCCCCTTGAAACTGAGCGGCAAACAAACGGGCTGGATTTACGGCACGATCCCCCTGGCGTGCCTCCTTTCGCCGCTCATCGCCGGGCATTTAACCGACCGGTGGCTGGCCATCGAATGGTTTCTGGGCATCGCCCATCTCCTGGGTGGTGTCGTGTTGATGCTGGCCGCCCGCCGGAAAACCTTCCGCTCTTTATTCCTGACGATGGGGCTGTATGCCCTCTGCTACGCGCCCACGATCCCGCTGGTGAATTCCTTGATGTTTGCCCAATTGGCCAGGGTTTGCGACGGCAATGCCGCGGTGAACAAAGCCTCCGCGAACATTTTTTTCTGGGCCCCCGTGGGGTGGGTGCTCATCGGCCTGCTGTTGACCGCCTGGCGGCGCCGGAAAGGCAGCGGCGAGGGCAGCGACTGTTTGAAATTTGCGGCGGGCTTGTCGATCCTGACCGGGATTTTCTGTCTGGCCTGGGTGCCCCATACCCCGCCGGCCGGGGCCGCCGGTGAGATCTGGCCCTTCCTCCAGGCCTTGAAAATGCTGGGGCATTCGGGATTCCTGATCTTCATGATCATTTCCCTGGTGATGACCACCCAGCTGCAGTTTTATTATCTTGGGACGGCCCGTTTTCTCAGCGACATCGGGGTCGATAGCAAGAATGTGCCGGCGGTGATGGCGGTCGCCCAGATTGCCCAAACGATTGCGACCTTTGCGGTGCTGAATTACGTGCTGAAACTCGGCTTCACGCTCACGCTGCTATGCGGGGTGCTGTGCTGGCTGGCGATGTATTTGATCTACGCCTTGGAGCGGCCCAAGTGGCTGATCGTCAGTGCGATGGGCTTGCATGGCATCGCCTATCTGCTGTTCATCATCGGCGGCCAGATTTACGTGAATTCCGCCGCTCCCGAGGCCATCCGCAGCTCCGCCCAGGCGTTGCTGACCATGGCCACCATGGGCTTGGGCCTGCTGCTCGGCACGCAGTTTGCCGGCACTGTCATGGACCGCTGCAAAACGGGAGAACAATTCCAGTGGCGGCGGATCTTCCTGGTGCCCTGCGCGCTGACTCTGGCGTGCGCCCTCGCCTTGGTCCTGTTTTTTAAAGGATAGCCGCCGCCGGGCCGCCAGGCTTCCGGACCCGGACCAGCGTGGATTTTTAGTTGCTGCCAGCCGCGGGTTTGGCCAGATTCTTGAGGTTCAATGGGGAACGATGGATATGAATAATTGTTGGAAATTGCTTTTGCCGGGCCGGATGTTGATGGCATGGCTGGTGTGCGTCCTCGCGCCCGCTGGGCGCAGCCAGACGCAGTTCACCGGGGTGGCGCCGCAAACCAATGGCGGGGTCCAGCTGCGGGGCCAGGGCGCCTCCAACCGGATTTTTTCGCTCCAAGCCTCGCTGGACCTCCAGCGCTGGGAGCCGATTGCGGTCCTGGATTCGCGGGTGCTGGACCCGCAAACCTGGAGCGTTAAATTCGCCAGCCAGGCCTTTGATTACCTGGATCCGGCGGCCGCCGGTTCGGAGCGCCGGTTTTACCGGTTTTCCGCCTTCCCGGCGGGCAGCACCAACGATTGGAAAAACCAGGCTTGGTTCCCGGACGACCTGCTGGCCGCCACCCAGGCCAGCGCGGCCGGCGGCTCCCTGCGCTGGATCAAGTTCGCCATCCTGCTGGGCCAGCCGCAGCGCGTCTTTTTCCAGGACAGCCAGAAATACGTGCTCCATCATGATTTTGCCCGCGCCCGGCTCCAGCCTTTCCTGGGCATGGACCGCGCCACGTTCGACCGGCTGTCGCTCTACCGCACCAACCAGCAGGTCTTGCTGGGAACCGTGCTGTTTGCGCCCGACAGCAATACTCGGGAATACGGCATCCAATTTGCCGGGCGCGATCCCTATCCGCGCGAAATGGTGGCCCGTTACTTCGACCTGGTGCGCTCCACGGTGGTGGCCGCCCCGGGCGCGGCCGCGTTCTATTTCCCAACGTATGAGCAAAGCGAGGTGGCCGCCATGGATGAAGCGTTCCTGGCCGGCAGCGGCATCCGCCTGGGCTCGCCCAACCGCTGGCTGGCAGGGGATCAGGTGTATGCGGCCGGCTGGGCGCTGGGCCGGCTGCGTTTTATTCCCGCGGCCCAGATTCAGGCCGCTTATGCGCAGGGGCGTTTGGCGCCCCAGGATATCCTGGTGACCGATGGCGTGCCCGCCGAGGTTCCGTTTGTGGCGGGCATCGTGAGCACCGCCGCGGCGACCCCCAATTCGCACGTGGCCATCCTGGCGGGGGCCTATGGGATTCCTTTCGCTTATGCCGCCACCGCCGCCACCCAGGCCCGCCTGGCCCAGCTGGACGGGGTGGAAGTGGTGCTGCAAGCCGGCTTTCATTCAGACGCGCCATTCATCACGATCATAAAAACCGAAGGCTTTCTGGAGGCCGGATTCCGCAGCCAGCTCCTGGCGCTCAAGCAACCGGCCAAGCCGGATCTCCAACCCAAAGCCCGCTACGGCGCCTGGAGTGCTTCCACGGATCAGCTGGGCTTGCAGGACATCCGGTTTTTCGGCGGCAAGGCCTCCCAATATGGCATCCTGCGCCGCACCGTGCCGGCGAATTGCCCGGAAGCCATCGCGTTCTCCTTCGATCTCTGGGACGATTTCCTGGATCAGACCCTGCCCGGCGGGAAAAGCCTGCGGGCGGAGATCAACACCCGCCTGGCCGGCTATGCCTATCCGCCGGACATGGCGGCGGTGCAGGCGCGCCTGGCCGAAATCCGCCAGCTGATCACCCGGACAGCCACCTTCAACCCGGCCCAAAAGGCGGCGATCACCAACGCCCTCTCCGGCTTTGACCCGGATAAAAACATCCGGTTCCGCAGCTCCAGCAATGCGGAGGACAATGCCACCTTCAGCGCCGCCGGGCTCTACGACAGCTTCAGCGGCTGCCTGGCCGATGACCTGGACGGCGACACCATCGGCCCCTCGCACGGCGATCCCACCGAGCCTGAGGAACGGGGGGTGTTCCGCGCCATGCAGAAAGTGTATGCCAGCTTCTATAACGACAACGCCTTCCTGGAGCGCTTGCGGCATGGCATCGATGAAAGCCAGGTGGGCATGGCCTTGCTGGTCCATTACTCGGCCCCGGACGACCAGGAATTGGCTAACGGGGTGGCCACGGTGAGCCTCAAGACCCAGCTTTTCGGCCAGGTGCAAGCGGTGGCTAAACTCGTGACCCAGGCCGGGGCCGTGTCCGTGACCAATCCCGAGGGCAACGCCCGGCCCGAGATCGTGGAATATGCCGAAAATGGCGGCCCCAACCTTATCCAATCCTCCAGCCTGGTGCCGCTGGGCAGCCAGGTGATGACCTGGCAGACCGATTACACAACCCTCAGCCAGAAATTGTTCCAAGCCTTCCACGCCTACCAGGCGCTCCTGACCAATCGCGCCTCGGACTTGGTTTTGGATCTCGAATACAAAAAGCTGAAGCCGGGGCAGCTGATCATCAAGCAAGTGCGTCCGTTGCCGTCCCCGGGTACGGATCCAGCTCAACGGTATCTTCTGAACGAGCCAACCCGGTATTGGGTTTTCCAGCAGGAGGGATCCGACGTCATGGCCAACCACCGGCTCAAAGGATTCCTGACGCTCGAATCCGGCAACCTCATTCTAAGCTCCAACAACCTCGCGCGCTGCCTCTATACCCAGGCGCGGCTGGATTGGCCCGATGGCACGAATACCCAGGTCTTGTCCGGGCTGATGAGCGCCTGGCCCGGGGCCGCCCATTCCCTGTCTTCCGATGACCGCAAGGGATGGATCATGGAAGACCGCTGGAGCGTGGGCGCCGGAAGCCAGCAGCGCCAGTATCAGCTCCTTTCCATTTTGCCCGACACCGGCTCCTCCGCGGTCCCCTTTTATCCCCAGGCCGCCCTGCGGAAATGGCTGATGGTGACCTATGCCACTCCCCAGCCCGGCATTGATTGGCAGGAACAAGGCCTCAGCACCTCCAGCGAGGGGGTCCAGCTGGTTGCCTGCCCCAGCCTGGACAGCCTGCGGGAGGGAACTCCGGAGACTTTCAGCAATCCGGCCGGAATCAAATTTTCCGTGGCGTTCCTCTCCCCCGCGGATGAGTCGCAATCGCTCCTCGGGGTGGATTTGAATTTATGGGGCACCTATCCCGCTTATTACCCGCCCTGGATGCATAGCCAGATCACGGGCTTGACGGCCGAGCCTTTGGAATTGCGCGGGTATTATTCCCAATCCGCCGCCGCCGGCCACAAATACCGCTATGCCTGGTATGTTTTCGAGCCGCGACTGGAACCTGGCTTGCCGCAAAAACAAGCCAGCGAACTGGCCGCCGCCAACATCCAGCTCATTTATGTTGCCCGGGAAGCCTGGTCCGGAGGGAAGGTGTCCCTCCTCGTCCTCGGCCTGGACGGCAAATGGCGAAAGCTTTAGAGCGGGGGGCCCGCTGGGGGGGGTTCCGGGCGTGCTCAGCGCCCCCAATCATTCTGAAAAGAGCGGTTGAACCGCTCAAAAGAACGGCGGAGCCGTTGAAATCCCAGGCCGCCCGGGAACTTGCGGCTGGGAGCGTGCCGCAACTCACGTTTTCAGGTTGAAATACTTCAGCTCGCACTCCGAACACACGCCGTGGGAAATGATCACGTTGGTATGCTGCCCGATAAAGGCATCGAACGTCTGCCATTCGCCTTTTTCGTTCTGGAACATCTTTTTGCACCAGGCGCACATGGGCAGCAAGCCCTCCAGCGTCTTGACCCTGGCCAGGGCGGTCTGGAGTTCGGTGGTCAGGCGGTTGCGCTCCTTGACGAGCTGGTCCCGCTGGATGGCATGCCGGATGGCCCGGTGGAGTTCCGCACTGTTGAAACGCCCTTTGACCAGATAGTCCTGGGCCCCTTGGGCGAGGGTTTCGATCGCGGTTTCCGCATGGTCAAGGGTGGTTTGCATGATCATGGGCGGGCATTCCCCGGCGGCGGCATGGATCTCCTTGAGCAGATCCATCCCATCCCCATCGGGCAGCCGAAAGTCGAGGAGCACGCAGTCGAAGGCTTTGGTTTTCAAAGCCGCCACCGCACTGGCTTTGTCCACCACCTCCTCGATGATAAAGGTGCACCCAGGCGCCTGGTTCAGCATGCGCACCAGCCGCAGCCGGTCCACTACATCGTCATCCACCACGAGCACCCGGATGGGGGTGGACGGGGTTATTTTTTCCGGGGGCATATCACAGTTTTCCTTCACAATAATTCCCCGGCCTGCTGATCGTGGCGGCGATCATTGGGTGGGGATGGTTTTGGGCCAGGTGAAACGGAAGAGGGAGCCGCGCGGCTGCCGGCACGCCACGGAGACCCGGCCGCCATACCGCGTGACGATGCGCTGGACCAGCGCCAGGCCGATCCCGCTGCCCTCCACTTCGTCGCGCGGCCGGAGCGTCTGGAACATGCCCCAGATGCGCTCGTGGAACTCGGGGGGAATCCCCCGGCCATCGTCGGCCACCGAGAATTCATACCAGTCGCCGTCCTCCCGCGCGGAAACCTCGATCACGCCCGCTTTCCGGTCGTGGTGCTTGACGGCATTATTGACCAGGTTGGTGAGGACGGTGTTCAGCGGGGTGGAGGCCGTGGTAAAAACCGGCAAGGCTCCCTCCTGGCGCAGGACAAACCCTTCCGGCAGGTTGATCAGCCCCCCCATGTCCCGCACCAGGCGGGTGACGTCCGTGGCCATGAGGTCCACTGGCATCCTGCCCGCCCGGGCATAAGCCAGCAGGTCGTTGAGCAGCCGCTCCATGCGGTCCGTCCGCTGGCGCAGCAGGCGCAGGTGTTCGCGGCTCTGGCTGGTGAGCACCGGCTCCAGATCCTCCTGCAGCCAGCCGGCCAGGCTCTCGATGGCGCGCAAGGGCGATTTCAAATCGTGGGAAGCCACGTAGGCAAATTGCTCGAGGTCGGCGTTGGAGCGGACCAGTTCATCCAGGAGTTTCTGCTGCTCGGCTTCCATCCGCTTCCGGAGGCTGATGTCCTCGTAGGTGCCGAGCACCCCAAAGACCACGCCGCTGGCGTGGCACAGGGGAAGCTTGTTCATCCTCACCCATTGCACCTGTCCGCCGGGATGCACGATTTTCTCCTCGATGCCGGTCTTGGCACTGGCAGCCTCCATCACCGCCCGGTCATCGGCCTGGTAAGCATCCGCCAAGGCGCTCCAGGCGAGCTCGAAGTCGGTCCGGCCAATGATCTGCTCCGGCGCCGCCAGCCCGGCGTCCCGGGCCGCGTGCAGGTTGCAGCCGAGGAAGCGGGATTCACGGTCTTTCCAGAAGACCCCGATGGGGATCGTATCCAGCACCAAGCGGAGGAGCTGTTGGGCGCGGGCGAGATCCTCCTCCGCCCGCTTGCGCCGGGTGGTGTCGGCGAAGGTCAGCAGCAGGTGGGTCAGCCCGCGCGCCTCGAACCGGCTCAACGAGCAGTCGAGGACGACATTCCGCTGAAAGGAGGTAATAATGCCGATCTCCACGCGCTGCGGCAGGCCGGTGGCCAGGGCTTGCTCCGCGGCCGCGCGCAAACCCGATTGGCTCCAGGAATCGATCTGCCGGAAGTTCTGGCTCCGCAGCTGCTCGACGGTCCCCCCAATGATCCGCGAGGCGAACTCGTTGGCCAGCACACACTGGCCCCCGGCTTCAAAGGCCAGGATGCCCAGCGCGGCGGTTTCAACCAGATTGCGGTTCAGATCCAGGGCTTCCGCCAGCTCTTTCGTGCGCTCGCCCACCAGACGCTCCAGGCCGGCGTTCAGCTGCGCGATCTCCCGCTCCTTGAGGCTGAGGCTGTCGAGCATGCCGTTGAAATCCCCGGCCAGCTGCCCCACTTCGTCCTCCCCGGCCGGCTGGACCCGCACCTCCCGGTCCCCCGCGCGCACCGCTTGGGAAACCGCCCGGATCGCGTAAATCCTCGCGGTCAGCCGGGCGCCCATGAGCGCGGCGATGACGGTGCCGATCACGATCGCCCCCAGGGCGTAGAGGACACCGTTGCGGGTGATCCGGCCCAGCTCGGCGCCGGTGCCGCGCTGGCCCATGCCCAGCCGCACCCAGCCGAGAGGCCGGCCGGCCAGGACAATCGGGTTTGCCACATCCACCAGCAGCGCCGAGCGCTGGAGCACGGCCAGCTTCGCCGCCGCCGGCAGATCACGCACGAACTGCCCGATCCGGGCCTGGTCGGTGTGGGCCAGCACCCGGCCATGCGAGTCGAGCACCATGGCATATTCCAGGTCTGGATGGGGCCTTTGAGCTTCGATGATTTCCTGCAGCCCCGACAGGTCGCTGGCCGCCACCCAGCCGGCCGCCGAAGCGGTGATCGTCTGCGCCATCGCGCTGGCTTGGGCGGCCTGGTGATCGAGCAGCATGGATTTCTGGCGCTGCGTGAGATCCCAGACAAAGAGCAGCATCAGCACGGCATGCACGGCGGCCACCGCCAGGATGAGCTGCAGGCGCAAATTCTGCCGCAGCAGGCCGCCAAGGCTGGTCATCGGCGGGCCTCCACGGGCCGGACTTCCGCCTCGAAGGTGGCGATGAACCGGCGCACCGGCTCGTAGTCAGCGGCGGTGGCCGGGAGGAACCGGTCCGTTTCCATCCGGGCCAGAATGGCCCGCCCGGCTGGGATTTCATGCAGCTGCAACAAAAGGCGGCGCACCGCTTCGCGCACCACGGCGGGAACGCCACTCCGGACCATGACCGCATTATTCACCAGCGGAGGGGTCTCCCATAAAACCTTCAATTGGGCCGCTTGCTCAGGATGATCCCTGCGAAATGCCCGCCAGGGAGGAGGCCAGGTGCACCCGGCCTGGGTTTGCTCCAGGAATACGTTCAAGATGGACGACTCCTGCGAACCGACGAACCGGTTTATCACGTCCCGGTTGATATCGAGCCCATTGGCATGCAAAAACCATTGCGGCATCATGCAGGCGGCCAGCGCCGTCGGCGAGGGATAGGAAACCGCTTTGCCCTTCAGATCCTGGACCTGCCGGATGGGGCTGTCCTGGCGCACGAGGATCAGGCCTTTGAAATCTTCAGGCAAGCCGGTCATCGCGATGACCTCATAACCGTTTTTCATGGCCTCCAGGCACTGCCAGGGGTTGGGCAGGATGAACTCATCCTCCCGGACTCGATATTTTCGTTCAAATTCCGCGTAGTCCCGCGATGCCTCAATGCTGAATCTGACCCCGTCCAGGTTGGCGTTGAGGTAATCAGCCAGGGGGCCATACAATTCCACCAGGCGCTGGGGGTTGTGCAATGGGTGCACCGCAAAATGGAAACCAACAGGCTCCTGCCCATCCGGCTGGTCTGCATACACCGGGCCTGCGGGTTCCGGATTCCGGCCGCACCCCGCCAATATCAAAAACGATCCCAGGGTAAGGATAAGATCCTTCCGGATTCTCCAGCACCCCAGTGGTCCGCCGGCATGGCCGGCCTTTCCCAAAAACGCCGCGAATCCAGAAGCAAGGCGCCGCCCCCACTTGCACCAAAGTTTCCCGTCACTTCGGGGAGATATCTCCACTCCCCGCCATCGGGAAACTTTCCACATCTTCCTGGCGCAAGTCTGGGCGTCTGGCACAAACGTCTGGCGGTACCCGTAGCCCGGGCTTGGGCTGGTCAACTCCATTCCATAATTTATAGCGGTCATCGCAGCGCACTCAAGCCTTCACTGCGATTTGCCACCCCATGGGAATGGTTGTCCAATCCGGCACGAACCCTGCTGCAGACATCCGCAGCCTGACGGTGGGCCAAACGGATATCCCGCCTCATGGCCACCGCCCAGCCCGCCCGTTTTAAAGAGATCCGCGGGGCGCCGAAGGCCATCGGGAGCCATGGTTAGGAACCGCCACCGCCGCCCGGCTGCAACCTCAAATCTTATAAGGGGTATCGAACGCGTCGCACCAGCGGTAGGCGTCCAGCAGCGCGACCTCGCCTTCCTTGCCCCCCTTGCTCTTGCCATGCTCCATCCCGAGCACCCCTTGGTAGCCTTTTTCATGCAGGAACTTGAAGATGGTGCGGTAGTTGATTTCGCCCGTCGTCGGCTCCCGGCGTCCCGGCGAGTCGCCCAGGTGGTAGTGCGCGATGTAATCCCAGGCCAGTTTGATGTTGGGGATCAGATCCCCTTCGGTGATCTGCTGGTGGTAGAGGTCGTTGACGATCTTGCAGGAGGGGCTCCCCACCGCCTTGCAGATCTCCATCGCCTGGGGGATCCGGGTCAGGAACAGGCCCTTGTGGTCGCGCGGATTCAGCGGTTCGAGCGTCATGATGCGCCCGGTCGGCTCGACTTCCTTCATGATCGCCTTCAGGTTCTCGATCAGGTTGGCGGTCATCTGCTCCATGGTCAGGCCTTTGACCAATGCGCCCGGAACGACCAGGAACCACTTGCCATCCACGCGTTTAAGCTGCTCGCAGATGCCCTTGTAATACTTCGCGTAGCCTTCCTGGTGATCGGTCCCCGCCACGAGGCTTTGGCCGCCGATGGTGGTGCTGCAATAGGGCCCGCCCAGCGTGATGCCGAGCTTTTCCATCTCCCTGGCCAGCTTCTCCTGCTGCTCGGGCGGCCGGCCGAGGAAGCCGCCGTCCAGCAGCGCCGAGAAGCCGGCCTCGGCCATGAAGCGCAACTGGGCCAAGGGATCCTTGCCCGCGTGCGCCTCGAACGCCCCGAACGTGGGCGCGTATTTGAGTTTGAATTTCCGGCTCGCTGCCGCCGCCGGCTGGGCTTGGGCTTTCGGGGTGTCCGCCCAGAGCATTCCGGCGCCGGCGGCAACACTGGCCCCCAAAAAGCTCCGGCGGTCCAGGCTCTTATTCAGGATCGTTGAGGAATTGTTTTTTGTGCTGTGCATGGGAGGCATTGTCGGCTTTCAGGCGGCGCTGTCAAGCGAGGTCGCAACCATGAGCGGGCCGCGGCCGGCAGCGGGTGGCCTGGACGGCGGCCGCAAGTTTTTCCAGAGCGCTCCTGGGCCAACGGCAATGGGCCTTTCGCTGCCAATTCGCGAGCGGTGCGGCGGCTTATGGATCAAACCGCTCCGGATCCCCAACGCATGGCCATCATCTGACCGATGCTGGAGGAGGCGGGAGGTCAAAAGGTTCGCTCCAGACCATCCGCTTCTGCATGGCCCACAAATAACTGTGCAATTTCACATCCGACGAAAGCGGCAGCCAATGAACCACTGAATCGATGCCATCAACGATCCTGATTTTCAGCGGCCGGGAAGACGCGCAGCCGGGGTTGTCTGGCAGCCCCAGCTCCAGGGAAGCGCGCCATTTTCCACTTTCCGGTGGCGGCCTTACGAGAATTTGATGAAATTGCGTAAATTGGGGGTTCAGTTGGAGCGAGTGCTGCTCCATCTCAATTTCGGAGCGGTTTCCACCATCCAGCGTCAGTTGAAACCATCCGGTTGGATGGTAGCGGTTGATCCAAAATCCATCCGCATCCAGCCGTTGAAACCAGGCAAAATGAGCCCCTATCACGTAAGGCAGGTTATGTTCCATCTGCATCACTGCAAACGAGCCTTTTGCCGCATCGTTCGTGAGATAAAGGAATTGGAGCCGAAACGGCTGAACCGGCTCGCTCAGCCGGAACCAGAGCAGCGCGGCGATTGCGATCACCACCGGGATGCCGGTCAAGAGCCGTTTTTTATGCTTGGTCATGTGCGCTGCGCTGGCAGAAACAACCGTTCGATCCGCTCTTCCAGAGACCTTGAACTTCAAAACGCGTATAAACCGGGCACGTTGTCAAAAGACAGGCTGGAAGCCTGTCTTACGGTCTCAGGCGAAGCCTCGCCAGTGACTCGTTTCGTTTCTTCCCACAGTCCTCTGTTTCTGTGATTATGGCCCTTTGAGGATCGGGTGTCCAACCCTTCGTTCGCCCCTGAAAACCGATTCCCTGGCACTTTTGGATTTCCTGGAAACGCGATGCACGGCATTTTCAGGAGCGAAACGATCAGATAATAATTCTCCAGCGATGCAGCGGAAGGGAACAGTTTTACCCGGGGTCATAGCCGTGGTGGGCCTGGTGGCGGCCTGGTGCTGCTACCCGGCGGCGAACCATTTCTCGATCCTGCGTTGCACGATCTCGTTCCTGGGTTCACCGGATGCCGACCGGAACCCGGATGGCTGGCGGTTCTATCAAGCGGGCATGACCGCCCTGGTGGTGCTGCTGGGCCGCTGCGCGGCGGAGCGGCATCGCCGGCTGCGGCCACGGATTGGGAGAGCCGCGGCATGGAGCAGCGGCGCCATGTTTTTGGCTCTCGTGCTGTTGCTACTGGTGGTTTGGATTCCGGATACGCGCCAGATGGGGTGGCTGGGCCGGCCCATCGGCCACTGGCATACCAGCCTGGCGATCCTCGCGATCCCGTTCATGGCGGGGGCCATCGCCCTGGATGGGGTGGCACTGTGGTGGTCCGGGGTGCGCTGGCGCGCGCTGTGGCCGTTTCATCTCTACGGGCTGCTCATGCTCATTGGCTGGGCGGAGCTGAGCGCCTGGGAGCGGATGTGCCAGCGGGATGCGGCCCTGCGGCACTGGCCGGGGGACGGGCTGCATTCGACGCCGCTTTGGGAATGGATCGGCTTCACCTGCCTGATCGCCTTCCTGATCTGGATGGCCCATGGCCGGATGCCGGCCCCGGAAAAGGACCGAGCCGCACCGGAATGAGTTTCCGGTCGCCGTCGTTTCAATCCACCTGCTGATCAAGCTTGATTGAATGGAAACCGGCCCTAAGATGAGCGCCAGACCATGGCATCCATTCGGGAAATGCTTGGAGCATGTTTTAATGAAAACTCTGGAGGGCGATGTTTTCGCCGAAATGAAGGAAAAATCGTATGAGCAATGACAATAGCGGAACACTCACCCGGCGCCGGTTCCTGGCCCGGGCGGCGGTGGCGGCGGGCGCCGCGGCGCTGCCATGTATCATTCCCGCTTCCGCCCTGGGGCGGGGCGGCAGCGTGGCCCCCAGCGAACGCATCGTGATGGGCGGCATCGGCATCGGCGGCCGCGGCTCCCATGATCTGGGCTGGATGCTGACCGAGCCGGATGTGCAGTGGGTGGCCGTGTGCGACGCCGTGAAAGGCCGGCGCGAGGCGGCCAAGAAAACGGTGGACAGCAAATACGGCAACCAGGATTGCGCGGTTTACGGCGACATGCGCCAGCTGCTGGCGGAGCGGACGGATATCGACGCCATGCTGATCGCCACCGGCGACCGCTGGCACGCCCTGGCCTCGGTGTGGGCGATGCGCGCCGGCAAGGATGTCTATTGCGAGAAGCCGGCCTGCCTCACCATGGCCCAGGGGCAGCTGGTGGTGGAGACCGCCCGCCGTTACGGGCGCGTTTTCCAAACCGGCGCCCAGCGGCTCAGCGAGCCGAACCATGTCTTCGCCATCGAAATGGCCCGCTCCGGCCGGCTGGGGCCGATCCATACCATTTACGCCGATATCCGCTGGCGCGACGGGATGCGCCAGGACTGGCTGCCGGCCGAACCGGAACCTTCCAAGAACGACCTGGATTGGGATGCCTGGCTCGGTTCGAGCCCCTGGCGGCCGTACAACAGCGGGTATGTGAATGGCGGCGGGTGGTATCACTTTTATGATTTCGCCACCGATGTGGCGATGTGGGGCGCGCACACCGTGGCCCAAGCCCTGGCGGGGATCGACATGGCGAACGTCACCCATATTGATTTCGATTGGGAAGGGCCGGATGTGACGATGGTGACGCGCCTGTCCAACGGGGTGAAATTGATTCTGTACCGGGTCGGAGGTTCGGTTTGGGATCAATGCAAGCTCTGGCATGGATCTTGTGGCGAGCGGTTCGATGGCCCCGAAGGCTGGGCCGCCGCCGCCGATGGTTATTCGCGGCCGGATGTTTCCTCCCCGGCCCTGCTGCGCGATTACAAGAAAGTGCTGGCCGAGTACACCGGGCGCACCCAGCGGCAATTGAACCACGTGCGCGATTTCTTTGACTGCGTGCGGTCGCGCCGGCCTACGGTGGCGAACCCCGAAGTCATGTTCCAGTCCATGAGCATCTGCCTGGCGGCGGACATCTGCGAACAATTGAAGCGCAGCATGAAGTTCGACCTGCGCAAGGCCGAGTTTGTCGGCGATCCGGAAGCCAACCGGCTGCGTTCCCGAGCGATGCGCGCCCCGTTCACGGCCTGATACCACCCTTAAGAACATCCTACCATGAAAAATCTGATCCTCACCGTTCTACTGCTGGCCGGCACCGCGCTGGCCCAGGAAGACCAGCTCCTTGGCGTTCTGAAGTCGGGCGCCCCGCCGAAGGAAAAAGCCGATGCCCTGCGGGAGCTGGCGCGGGTGGGCACCCGGCAAGCCGTGCCCGTGCTGGCCCAGCTGCTCACCGACGAAAACCTCTCCCACATGGCGCGGTATGCCCTCGAGCCGATCGCCGATCCCGCGGTGGATGCCGCGCTGCGCGAAGCGCTCGGCAAGCTCCAGGGCCGGCCGCTGGCCGGCGTCATCATCAGCCTCGGAGTCCGCAAAGACGCGGAAGCCATCCGGCCGATCGCCAAATTGATCAACGATAACGATCCGGTGGTGGCGCAAGCGGCAGCGCGGGCCTTGGGCAGCATCGGCGCCGCGGCGGCGCCCGCCCTGGGGAACGCCCTGGCCGATGGCCCGCCCGCTTGCCGGCTGGCCGTGTGCGAGGGATTGCTGCGCTGCGCCGAGGCGATGCCGGGCGCCAGTGCGGCCGGCCTCTACGACCAAGTGCGCGCCACACCCGGCTTGCCGCACCACGTACGCGTGGCAGCCCTGTGGGGCGCGATCCGCAGCCGGGGCGCCGGGGGCTTGCCCCTGTTGATCGAGGCGGTCCGGACCGAGGCGCAAGTGCCGGCCGTGGACGCGATCCGGATGGCGGTGGAAATGCCGGGCGCGGCGGTGACCCTGGCCCTGGCCGGGGAACTCGCCCAGGCCAACCCGGAAAAACAGCTGGTGCTGATCCAGGCCCTGGGCAACCGGGGTGACGCGGCCGCGGCGCCCTCCCTGGCGCCCCTGGCCCGGAATGGTCCCGCCAGCCTGCGCGCCGCGGCGATCCGCAGCCTGGTGCAGCTCGCCAGCCCGGCGTCGCTCCCGGTGCTGGCCGCGCTGGTGAAAGATCCCGAAGCCGCCGTGGCCGGCGCGGCCCTGACCGGGCTGGCCGGTTTCCCCGGCCAGGATGCCGACGCGGCGGTGGTGGCGCTGTTGAGTGAGGCGGACACCAAAATCCGGACCGCGGCCATCGACACGGCGGCCCAACGCCGGATTGGGGCGGCGGTGCCGGTCTTGCTGAAAGCGGCGGTGGGCGAGGAGGCCGGGCTGGCGGGCGCCAGTTTCAAGGCGCTCGGCGAAATCGCCGACGTGCCGGAGATCCCCGGCGTGGTGGAGGCCTTGTTGCAGACCAAGGCCGTGGCGGCGGCGGAGACGGCGCTGTCGATGATCTGCGGCCGGCAGCCGGACATGACGGTTTGCACGGACAAGCTGCTGCCCGGCCTGGCGAAGGCCCAGGGCGAGCCGAAACTGGCGCTGCTGCGGGTGCTGCGCACCGTGGGCGGTCCGCAGGCGCTGGCCGCCGTGCGCACGGCCGCCACCGAAACCAATCCGGCGATCAAAGAAACGGCGCTGCGGGCGATGTGCGACTGGCCGACCGTCGAGGCGTTGCCGGAACTGGCGCAACTCGCCCGGATGGCCACGGACCCGAAATTCAAGATCCTGGCGCTGCGCGGCCAGCTGCGGTTGATCCCGCTGCAGACCTTGGCCGAGGACCGGAAAGCGGCGCAGATCCAGGATCTGCTGCCGTTGATTGAGCGCAAGGAGGAACAGCGCCTCGTGCTCTCCACCCTGGGCGAGCTCCCCAGCCCGGAATCACTGGCGCTCCTCACCCCGTTCCTGGCGGACGAGGGATTGAAAGAGGAAGCCAGCGGCGCGACCGTGGAGATTGCCGAAAAAATCCTGGCCACCCACCCGGCCGCCGCCGCCCGGGCGCTGAAGCAGGTCAAAACCGGCAACAATCAGCTCGCGGGACGCGTCCGGCAATTGCTGGCGCGGATACCCGCGGACGCCCTGGAGGACGGCTTCACCCCCATCTTTAATGGCAAGGACCTGGCTGGCTGGGAGGGCAAGTCCGGCTGGTGGACCGTCGAAGATGGCGCGTTGACCGCTGAGAGCACGCCGGATAAGCCGTGCAAGGAATGCAATTACCTCATGTGGCGGGGCGGCCAGCCGGCAAATTTCGAGTTGCTGGCCGATTTCAAGCTCAGCACAGCCGCCAACTCCGGCATCCAGATCCGGTCCGAGGAGCGCCCCAACTGGGACACTTACGGCTACCAGGCCGACATGACCGGCGACGGCTCCCTGGTCGGCTTTGTCTATCACCACAGCCGTGGCCTGATCGCCGGGCGCGGTGAAAAAGCGGTTTTTGACACCGAAGGCAAGAAAACCGTCGAGCGGATCGGGGATCCGGCGGACTTGCTGAAGCACTTCAAAGCCGGCGATTGGAACACCTACCGCGTAGTCTGCCGCGGCTCCGGCATCGGACTTTACGTCAACGGCGTCCTGATGTGCCAGATCACGGACCATCACGCCACGCAAGCGGCCGCCCGCGGCATCATCGCCCTCCAGATGCATCCCGGGCCGCCGATGAAAGTCCAGTTCAAGAACCTCCGGCTCAAGGAACTGAAGTAAGACGCGCTGCGCGCCGGGGGCGGATGAACGCCCCGCCTGGAAACTCAGGCGGGGCCGCCGGACGCCCCTCCCCTTCCCCAGCCGGACTTGTTCTTATGAAACTCCTCAAGAAAAACTTTCAGGGGCGGAATGGGCCGTCCGGCCGGAACTCCGCCAAAAACAAAATGGCGGCATCTCCCAGGCGGATTTCTTCGTTGTTCAGCCAGTGGATTTTGGGTCTCCAGGCGGTTTGCCGTTCCGAATCCGTTTTGGCCTTGGTGGCAGCGCTGCTGATTTCTGGCACGCTCCCGACCTTGGCTGCCTCAGCCACCCAGGCCGCACCCGATGCCAACCCGCGCCTCGCGGCCTCGCCGGAGCCCTTTCGCATCGTGGCCTATGCCACCGAGGGCATCACTGAAAGCACGATCCCCTACGGTCAATTGACGCATATCAATTATTCCTTCCTGATCCCCAACGCGGATGGGACGTTCAAGCCGATCAGCAACCCGGCGAAGTTGAAAAACATCGTGGCGGCGGCCCACCGCCACCCGGTGCGCGTGAACATTGCCGTGGGCGGTTGGGGATGGGATTCGCAGTTCGAGGAAATGGCCGCCCAGGCCGCAACCCGGACCGCCTTCGTCACGAACCTGCAGCGCTTCATCCAAGATTTCAATCTCGATGGGGCGGACATCGACTGGGAATACCCCGATCCCGGCCAATCATCCAAAAACTTCCTCGCCTTGGTTCGGGAACTCCGGACCGCCCTCGCCGGAAAAATACTGACCGCCGCCGTGGTGGCCTATGGCGATGGCAACGGGCTGGGAATTCCGGTCGAGTCGTTTGCGTTGCTCGATTTTGTGAATGTGATGACCTATGACGGGCCTGACCACGGCTCCCTCGAGCAATTCAACCGGGGTTTGAGCTATTGGAGCGGGCGCGGACTCCCCAAACCGAAGACCGTGTTGGGGGTGCCCTTTTACTCGCGCGCCCAAGGCCCGGCCGGGGAAACCGCCACCTTCGCCAGGCTGGTGGCAGCCAATCCCGCCGCCGCCCAGACCAACATTTTTGAACTTGCCGGGCTGTCGCACCGGTATAACAGTATCCCGATGATCAAACTGAAAACACGGGCAGCCATGGAATCCGCGGGCGGCATCATGTTCTGGGTTCTGGATGCCGATGCACCGGGGGAGTTTTCGCTGGTGCAGGCCATCCATCAAACAGTCCATTCCCAGTAGCGAGCGGACGCTGCACCCGGATTTTCAAGTTCACGGCCCGTTCAAATCCTTATTCACCATCATGAAAAACCTGCTGTTCCTCACTGGCCTGGCATCTGCGCTGGCTTTTTCCGCCCCTGCCCAGCCCTGGGAATTCAAGACCGGCGATTTCGTTCTCGGCATCTCCGGATCCGGGCAAATTACCACCCTGCGCGACCCGGCGGCCGGCAAGAACTTCCTGGCCGTGGGCCAAAAAGCGGGCCTGCTGAAAATCCGCACCGGCAACGAGTGGGAAGAGCCAGCCAAGGCGGGTTATGACGCAGCGCGCCAGGTAATCGCCCTGGATTATCCGGTTTCCAAAGCCACCGCGGAGATCAAAGTGACCTCCAAAAAAACCCATTTGGTCTTCGAATTAACCTCCCTTGGCTCGCCCGATCCAGTGAACGCTGTTTGTTGGGGGCCGTATCCCACGGTCATCGATAAGACCATCGGGGAAGTGGTCGGCGTGGTGCGGGATGGGGCTTACGCGATAGGCCTGCAAGCGTTGAATATCAAGACACTGGGCGGCGCCCTGCGGAATGCGGCAGGATCCGACGAAAGCCGGGGCACCGTGGCCATCAAGACGGAGTATGGCAGCAGTTTGCAGGCCTATAGCCTGGATCGGTCCAAAGACCGGAAAATATCCATTCATCACAACCAATACTCCGAGGCGCCGGTGGCCGCGCTGCCCAACGAAACCACTGTGGGGTCAAAGATCGCCCTGTTTGGGTGCCCCGAAAAAGATGCCTTAAGCCGCATTGGGGAGATTGAAGTTGCGGAGGGGCTTCCCCATCCATTGATCAATGGCGTCTGGCACAAGCAATCTCCGGAAACGGGCCGCGCCTACCTCATCGCTGATTTCACCGAAAAGAACATCGATGAAATGCTCGCCTATACCCGGGAAGCGGGGCTGATGTCGCTGTACTCCATGAGCCCGTTTAAATCGTGGGGCCATTTCGGGTTGAACCGCAACAAATTCCCCAACGGAACCGCCGGCATGAAAGCCTGTGTGGAAAAAGCGGCAAAATTGGGCCTGCGCCTCGGGGTGCACACGCTGACGTCCTTCATCAACACCGACGATCCCTATGTCACTCCCCTTCCAGATAAACGGCTGGCCATCACCGGAGCCTCCAGGCTGGCGCAAGATATCAATGCCACCGCGAAGGAAATCCAGGTGGAGTCCAAGTTTTACTTTACAAATCTGACCTACAGCACTTTGCACGCCGTCAAGATCGGGGATGAGATCATCCGCTATCGCGCGGCGTCCACGGAAGCACCTTATACCCTGCTGGAATGCCAGCGGGGGGCTTTTGGCACCCAGGCGGCGGACCATCCCCAGGGGGAAACCGCCGCCATGCTGATGGATTATCCCTACCAAACGCTTTTCCCGAACTTTGAGCTGCAGCAGGAAATTGCGGGGAACCTGGCCCGTTTTTTCAATGAAACGGGGGTTTCCCAATTGGATTTTGACGGCCATGAATGCTGTTATTCAGCGGGCCAGGGGGATTATGGGATGCAGGCGTTCGCCGAAAAAGTCTTCCGGGACACCCAGCATACCCTGGTCAACGGCACCAGCACCTCCAGCCATTATTACTGGCACATTTGCCATTACTGGAATTGGGGCGAGCCTTGGTACGGGGGATTCCGCGAATCGCAGGCTGATTCGCGGTTGGAAAACCAACCCCTCCTGGAACGTAATTACATGCCCAACATGCTGGGCTGGTTCCAGCTCACTGCGGCAACCACGCCCGAAGACATTGAATGGATGATGGCGAGAGCCGCCGGATTCCGCGCAGGGTTTGCCTTGGTCGCCGCGCAAAAAAGCCTGCGGGACAACCCCAAAACCTCCCAGCTGCTGGGCCTCATCAAGCTCTGGCAGGAGGCCAACAGCAACCGGGTCTTCAGCGTCCAGCAACTGGCACGCCTCAAGAATCCGGAGAACGACTTCCATCTCGAAAAAGGCGGCCAAGGCTGGAAGCTCTTTCCCTTCAAAAAACACCAATTCCAGCACGTCAAGCAGGTGCTGCAACCCGGCCAGCCCACCTTCTCGGAATGGGAATTCAACCACAGCGATGCTCCCCAGCCGCTGGCTTTCGCGCTGACCGTCCTGGGGAAAAATGGCGTGGTGAAAAATCCGTGGCTGGAGCTGGGCGGATACTACAAGCTGGAGCTGCCTGGCGATTTCGCCGCCGGTTATTCGGTCGTCTGTGATGGCGAAAAGCTCAAAGTGTATAACGAAAAGGGGAATTTCAACAAGGAGCTGCCTTTGGCCAAGGCCATCCCGGTGGCGCCATCCGGAAAACAGGCCATCAAATTCGATTGCGAATTCCCCGAGGGTGAGGAGCTGAAGATCCGGTTCATTGTCAAAACCATCAGCGCCCCGGAAATGATCGCCAGGAAAGAACCGTAAATCCCAGATTTATTGCTGGGGGTTCGCCTCATCCGGCGAATCCCCAAAAATCCGATCAAATCGCGCATGCCGTAAATGACAAGAATCACCTCGATACCATCGGGGAGCGCGCGGTAGAAGATGAGGAACCGCTCAAATCCTTTGATGGGCCACGACCAAAGTTCGCCCAAGTCGCTAAGCGGAAAACGCCGCCTGCGGCCCATTTCCGGCATTCAGGCCAGTGCCTGAAAAGTTTTTTTGGCCAACTCCAGAAAAAAGGAGCCCAAGGGCTGCATTAACTTCGGAGGCAGGATATAGCGCGTGACGACGGAGATCCTCGTAAGCAGGAAAGCGTTTTTCAATACGCGGGGCGCTCATTTACGGCACTTTGTTTCCAGCGCCATTACCTCGGCTTGCAGCTGTTTCCAGTCGCCCTTGGTCATTGGAGAAGCTGAACCGCTATGAATCCCCGCCAGCAAGGCGTCCTGGAGTTCTTCAAAGTTTGATACTGTTCCCCGCTGCGCCAGCAAATCGCGCTGCTCGAGCATGCGCAATCCGTCCCGCACCATTTCTCTGGCAGATTGGGAAGCGCCCGATTTCAGTTTTTGTTCAATGAAATTTCCCCACTTCTCACCAAGGGACACGTTCATACCCTTATACTCAGATTCGTTTCCACCAGATTATATTAACGTCAATAACACCCAAGGCGCAATGGCTGGCATTGGGCGCTGCGCCAAATACTGGAATCAGGTCCGCTGCCGTGGCGCCAAAACAAAATATGCCAGCCAACCGGGCGGTCACCGCACTCCATTCTCACGAGATTGCTCAAAAATCGCGCATAAGAATTTGGACGCTGACGACCAGCCAATCGCCCTGCCACGCCTTGGATTCAAGTTTGCCGAAGAGCAGTTTGCCTGCGTCCATCAGGCGCGCGAGCGCCTCGTTTTTGTCGCGCGGGACATAACCCAGCCGTTGCCCGGATTCGGCCAGAATCAGGATGGCGAGCGGATCGTGGGGATTTTGCGGTTCGCGTTGGAGCAGCAAGGTTGCGCCGGGCCGCAATCGGGGTTCGACCGGTTTGACGTCGTGATGGGAAGTGCCGGCGATATGGCACTGCACCAGCAGGATTTCGCGGGCAAAGGGCTGGAGCGCGAGGTCCCGGCCGGAGGAGCCGTGCATCAACGCCAGCAGCGCGGGGTCAATTGGGGCCAAAGCATTTTCCATAATCAGAGCCTGATAATAGTTTCCGCAAGTGTGATTCCAGGGCCATGCGCCGGGCCTCCAACTCGCTGATCTTGAGCTCCAGTTCCATGCGCCGCATCGCCACCCAGGCCTCGTCCTCCAATTGTTCGCGCCAGGTGAAAGGGGGCTGGCTGCCAATGGATTCGATCCGTTCCAGCAATTCCTCGATTTGCGTTTGGAGCGTTTTCTGCTCCGCCCGCAATTCCTCGATCGTGGTTGCCGCAGACAAGACCGGGCCATTCTTCCTGGCCAGCAAGGCCAGCACCCGCATCTCAAGCAAATCACCGGCCAGCCAGGCTGACTGCACCCGGTGCCACAAAAGCTTTTGGATGCCGGTGAGGTTTGGATTCAGGTCTGGGTGAAGCATTTTGACCAGGCAGTGATACAGGGTTTTCAGTTCACTGCTCTCCGCCGCTGGCATCAAATGTTTCAAGTGGGCTTCGGCGGCCTGGATGCGTTCCTGGGCTTCCTTGATCCGCGCCTGCCAGGCCTGGAAATCCAACTCCAGCCCGCCTTCGATAACTCTGAGATCGGGGGCATGGCAGCGGTTCAAGCTGGCTTGGACCAGCTCAATCTTGCGTTTCAACCGCGCCACCACGAATTTTGCCTTGAACACGCGGAGTTCCCAGAGGCCGATCCTGGCCTGATAGAGCGCGAGCAGGTTCAGTTTTACCGTATGCCAAAGGTGATCCACCTCCGCCAGCAGCCGCGCCAGCTCCTCCCGAAGCAGATTGTTTTCTCCGGCCAGCTTCCGTATTTCAGGATGGATTTGAATCGCCAGGTTGCTCATAAAATGCTGCTGCCTCGGTTAATCCCTGGAACACCCGGACTTCCGGACGCCCTTTCCCCGCCACTCCGCGATGAATCCAGCGGATGGGCGCGGGACATAAAATATTGGGTTTTGCGATGCAGCCCGTGCCGCATTTCCCGGCCACCGCTGCCGGGCCGCCGAAATTTTCGAGTTTGCATTTGGTTTTCCATGTTCCACGCGAGAAATCCTGGCCCAGAGGGTGGGACATTTACGGTCATGGGGTGATTACAAAAACCAGCCAGGTTTATAATGCCCCCGCGCGTTGCCTCTTGGAAACCGGCCTCCAAAACGGGTGCCGCCCAGGAAGAGCACGGTCCACCATGCCCTCCTTTGCTCTGGAGCGCAGTTTCTCAAACCAGGGGGCAAAATACCGGCTGGACAGCCGCTGGATTTTGATAAAGGAATAAACCTTATGAATGTCATTATTGACCTTTGCATGGTCCCGATTGGCGTGGGTGTTTCGTTATCCCCCTACGTGGCCGCGTGTGAGCGGATATTGACGGAAGCGGGATTGAAGACCGTGCTGCATGCTTATGGGACGAACGTCGAAGGCGAATGGGAAAAAGTATTCGCCGCGGTCAAGCGGTGCCACCAGCTGGTCCATGAAATGGGGGCCCCTAGGATTTCGACGATCATCAAGCTGGGAACCCGCACCGACCGCTCCCAGACCATGGATGAAAAGGTGCAAAGCGTGGAGGCCAAACTCGCTGGCCGATAGCGCCAGCCAAGCCGTGTCCAGGCAATTGGTTCGGTTGTTTTTGCTGGATCCTTTGGCGAAGAGCCTTTGTCGTTCGCCATTCATCCCGATCAGATCGGGACTTGCGATTCGCTTTGCGGCTTTCGCAAAATCCTGCGGCACAGTCACTTCCATCCAAAATGCAGAGGCACGGCTAAAGTTCTGCCACCCGCACCCGGCCGCTTGCCGCCCTTGGGGATGGGCCAATGCCAGGTGCTGGTTATGGCCACATGGCTGAACGCAGACCACCTGCTGACAGGGGTGAACTCGACCTTGTCAAAGCCGCCTCCCGGGCTGTAATCTTCCACCGATGAATTTCGGTAAACTCTAATCAAATTTTACGATGACACCTTCCACACTGATTTTCCTCTTTCCCGGCCAGGGGGCTCAGAAAACGGGCATGGGTGAGGGACTGTTTGATCGATTTCCCGAGCTGACCGCTGCCGCTGATGCGGAACTCGGCTACTCCATCCGGGAACTGTGCTTGCGGGATCCGCTCGACCAATTGGGCCGAACCGATTACACGCAGCCAGCCCTCTTTACCGTTAACGCGCTAACTTATTACAAAACACTCGAAGATTCAAACCGAACGCCGCACTTCGTCGCCGGGCATAGCTTGGGGGAATACAACGCGCTCCTGGCCGCGGGCGCCTTCGACTTCCGAACGGGTCTGAAATTGGTTAAAAAGCGTGGCCAGCTTATGAGCCAGGCTTTGGGGGGAGGCATGGGAGCGGTGGTTGGGCTATCCCTGGATCAGATCCGGAATGTCATCCAGCGTTCCAACCTGGCCAATGTGAGCGTTGCCAATCTGAACGCCCCGCAACAGGCGGTCGTCAGCGGGCCAAAGGAGGAAATCCTGCACATCGGCCCCATGTTTGAAGCTGCGGGAGCGAAACTCTACAAACCGCTGAACGTCAGCGGCGCCTTCCACTCGCCATTCATGCAGCCGGCCCGCCAGGAATTTGAAAGTTACCTCAAACAGTTCCAGTTCAGCGCCCCGAAAATCCCCGTCATCTCCAACGCTGAAGCCGCTCCTTATCCGCCCGGCCAAATCGCGGATTTGCTGGCACGGCAGATCACCTCTCCTGTGCGCTGGGTCGAATCAATCCAGTTCCTGATGAAACAGCCCGATCCAGCCTTCGAGGAAATCGGCCCCGGGAATATCTTGAAAGGCTTGCTGCGCCAGATTGTGAAGTAGCCGTCGGCGGACTGGCGGGAAAAGTGGCCGCCGATGTGAGGAGGCAGATGCAACGCATCCGGAAAGGCGCCGCGGATTTCTGCTTCAGTATTAGCCGGATGAGCTTACGCCAGCGCTAGATCCGCCTCGTTACCTCGGCGGCTACCAGCGTTTGGCTCACCTATGCAGCGGTGCTTTTCATCATCCCGGTGCGGGTAGCCGCCGACGGGAGGCGGACCCCGGACCAGGCGTATGTCGCCGCGATCCGCAATTTCCGAGTGCCGGGTCTGGGGCGGTTGGAGCTTGGTTGGAAATTCGCCCGCGGCCGGTCCGCCTCGTTACCTCGGCGGCTACCAGCGTTTGGCTCACCTATGCAACGGTGCTTTTCATCATCCCGGTGCGGGTAGCCGCCGGCGGGAGGCGAACACAAGGCATCTGGATTGGCATGTCATGGCTTCCAAAACACTCCACTTCAATGATTTAAGACCGCTCTACTACGGGAAATCAAAATTATTGAAAACGCGAAAAACACACAAATCCGGCACACCAAACCGGGTATCCTTCGGAAAATGGCTGGGAGGCTGAGTCCAATTGGGCGAACGCCTCGTGGAAACATTCACGCATCATTTCGCATTTTGGGTGTAGAAAGCCGGTGGCGCTTTCCGTTCATCCCCTTGGACAGGGCAGGGAAAAACAACGGAACGGAACGGGCGGTGGCGGCGGAAAGCGCCGGAACAGCCCCCTCAACCTGCCTTAGCCAACGCATCAATTGGGAAACAAGGAACGACGATGAAATTGCTGAATAGGACAAAAACAACTTTGACCGGGCTGTGGCTGGCCACCGGCATGCTGGTGGCCGCCCAGCCGCAGATGGACATGGTGCAGACGCTATCGGACCAGGCCCAGGGGATGACCATCGCCTTCGACGCGCTGGCCTTCCTCACCGGCTCCCTGGGGGCCGACTCCTTCCTGCCCCCGGGCAAAGTGGCCGACTTCTCCGGCTTCCAATACCTCCGCGACAACGACCCCACGGAGCTGGGCCACAACACCGACTTCGTCACCATCATCGCCAACAACATCCTCAATCTCCTCTCCTCCGCCCAGGTCGCCCAGCTGGTCGAGCGCGCCCAAATCCAGGCCGATCTCATCAATCAATACGGCTATCAGCGCTTCCCCCTCATGGACGCCTTCCGCCGCCAGCTCGCCGGCGCCCTGCCCGCCGGAACCTCCGGCCTCGACCTGGCCGCCGTCAAAAGCTATTCGGGCGAGCTCTACCGCCTCGACGGACGCATCAGCCTCGACCGCGCCCTGCTCTTCGGCAGCCTCCTGCGCAGCTTCGACAGCAGCCAGCTCAGCGCCCTCAACCACCTGGCCACCCTGGGCGGCGTCGGCCACTGGCCCCAAAACCTGGCCGATCCCCTGCGGGGCCTGAACCTCGCCCCGGAGATCGGCGTGGGGGTGATGACTTATGCCAGCGAAATGTATAGCTGGTATGCCGGCTCGGTGGCCGCCGACACCTATTTCTGCCCCGAGCGCCAGGGCACTTATTTCGGCTCCTTTTACCTCAAGGACGCCCCGGCCATGGGCAACCCCAACTACTCCATCGGCACCAACCTGACCGCCGACTCCGGCAACGCGCTGCTGGCGGCGCTGGCCCCCGCCCAGCAGACCTTGATCACCAACCTGGTCACGGTCCAGAAACCATATCTCTATGAGCTGGTCAACACCCGCAGCAACATCGCCGTGCGCCTGCGCCAGCTCCTGGTGGCCAGCGCCATCGACACCAACGCCGTGCTGGACCTGTGCTATCATTATGGCGAACTGGACGGCCAGATCGTCTACTCCTACGCCACCCATTTCGCGCAGGTGGGCCAGAGCCTGGGCGCCAACCAGCAGGCCGCGCTCCAGGCGCTGCGGCTGCAGCTGCTCGGCCAGGAGCTCCTTTACCCCTCCGGGGCCTATCTCTATTCCGCCCCCATCGCCATGCCGGCGATCACCAACACCGATTTCCTCTTCGGGACCAACTCGATCACCACCAATGCCCTCAGCGTGGTGGCCACGGGCGCCAGCCTCACCAAACTGGCCTCCGGCCTCCATTTCACCGAGGGCCCGGCGGCCGACGCGGCGGGCAACCTGTTCTTCGCGGACATCCCGGGCAACACCATTTATGAGTGGTCCCTGGCGAACCAGCTTTCGGTCTTCCGCACCAATTCGGGCGGGGCCAACGGCCTGGGCTTCGACCGGGCCGGCAACCTGCTGGCCTGCGAGGGCAGCAACGGCCGCGTGGTGTCCATCACGCCGCAGGGCGGCGTGGCCAGCCTCGCCAGCGCCTACGCCGGGGTGCGGTTCAACGAGCCCAACGACCTGTGGGTGGACCCGGCGGGCGGGGTGTATTTCACCGACCCGGTCTATTTTGGCCACGCGGCGGTGCAAGGCGGGGAGCATGTCTATTACCTCTCGCCGGACCGCGCGCGGCTGGTGCGGGTGGCGGCGGACCTGGTGCGGCCCAATGGATTGGCGGGCACGGCCGATGGGAAGACGCTGTATGTGGCTGATTGGGGCGCCACGAAGGTGTTCCGCTACACCATCAACGCCGATGGCACCCTGGGGAACCAGACGCTCTTTGCCAGCGTGAAATGCGACGGCCTGACGCTGGACGCCCTGGGCCATGTTTACCTGTGCGAGACGGCGGTGCTGGTTTATGACGCGGCCGGCCGGGCGCTCGAGCAAATCAGCGTCCCGGAACGGCCCACCAACCTGGAATTCGGGGGCCGGGACCGCCAGACCCTGTTCATCACCACCGACGCCGGTTCCCTGTATTCCATCCCGATGCGCGTCCAGGGCGTGGCTGCGGCAACGCCTACGCCGGCAGCGGGCAATAGCGCCCCGGCGGTGGCGAAGCCGATCCCGGCGCAGGCCGGCACCTACGGCAAAACCCTGGCTTTCACCCTCGCGGCAGGGACGTTCACCAGCACGAACCTCCAGCCGCTGGTTTACAGCAGCAAAAACCTGCCGCCCGGATTGTCGGTGAATCCAACCAACGGAGCCATCACCGGCACGCCGGCGCGGGCTGGAACCTATGCGGCGGCCGTGGTGGCCTATCTGCAAGGGGCACCGGCGCTCACGGCGGAGGCGGGCTTCACCTTCACGATCCAGAAGGCGCCCCTGACCGTGACGGCAAACCCCAAGAGCCGGGCCTATGGAGCGGATAATCCGGCGCTGGACCGCAGCTACGGCGGCCTCGTCAATGGGGATTCCTCCGCGGCGATCACCAATCCGCCATCCATAAGCACTACCGCCACCAAGCTGAGTCCGGCGGGGACTTACGTCATTCTGCTCAGCGGCGGCAGCAGCGATAATTACGCGCTGACCCTGGTGAATGGAACGTTGACCGTGTCCAAAGCGGTGGTGACGGCCACGTCCGGCGCCAGGAGCCGGGCTTACGGGGCGGCCAATCCCACCTTTACCATCAACTACAGCGGATTCCTCAATGGGGAAACCGAATCGGTCCTGGATGTGAAACCATCGGCCACCACCGCGGCCACCGTCTCCAGCGCGGTGGGAACCTACCCCATCACCCCGGGCGGCGGCCTGGACAACAATTATTCCTTCAAATACGTGCCGGGCGTGCTGACGGTTTACAAGGCGGCCTTGACGGCGCGGGCGGATGCCAAAAGCCGGGTTTACGGGGCGGCCAACCCGGCGCTGACCATCACTTACTCCGGCTTCCTGAACGGGGACACGGTGGCCAGACTCTCCTCGGCGCCTACGGCGAGCACCACCGCCACTGCCACCAGCGTGCCGGGGATTTACCCGATCACACTCAAGGGAGGCGTGGACGCCAACTATACGATCGCCCTGGCCAACAGCACGCTGACGGTTCTCCCGCAGGGCTTGCCGCCCGTGGCGAACAGCGATGCATGGGCGGTTTACCGCAACCAGCCGGCCAGCCTCGCGGCCGTGCAGCTCAAAGCCAACGACACGGATCCGGACGGGGACACGCTGACGGTGGCCGGGGTGAGCGCGGCGAGCGCCAAAGGCGGCGGCGTGACGCTGGCCAATGGCCTGGCGGCCTACTCCCCGCCCAAGGATTACGTGGGGATGGACAGCTTCACCTATACGGTTACCGATGGGCACGGCAACCATGCCACTGGCACAGTCAACGTGACCGTGAAGGATTCGCTGCCGGTCCCGCTGGTTTACGGCCCCGTGAAAGTGGGCGGCAAGATTGTCCTGCGCTGGGCCGGATCGCCGGGGGTTGCCTACACCATCGAATACCGGGGCTCGCTGAACGGAACCTGGCAAAAACGGGCCACGCTGACTGCTCCCTCCACGGCCGGTGTTTGGGGGTTGGGCGTGTTCGAGTATTCGGAGCCAGTCCCTGGCACAAGCATGGGCTTCTACCGCGCCATTTACCCGGCTTACTAATCCTGGCGCAAAGAGCCCTTTGGCATCTTGGATTCAGATACAGGAAATTCCTCAGCCGCCACTGATCCCGCTCAGATCGGGATCAGTGGCTCAATCCTTTCTTGCGCCAGGATCCGCCCAGTGGGGGGCCTCCGGATGAATGAGAGAAAATGAACACGAGTGAATCAGCCGCCAGCGCGATTCCCTGCGGGGATATCCAATGCATCGAGTGCGGCAATTTCAACCAGGCGGGACGGTGCTCATGCGGGTATTGCCGATCCGATCTCCTCAGCCAATGCGGCCAACAGAACCTGCGGACCATACCCGTATGCCCGCAATGCCGGGGGCGCCTGCATCGCCGCTTTTGGAGGTGGCGCTATTGGTCGAAACGCAACTTTTCAAGAATGGCCATGCTGCAGTGCGCATGGTTCATCCTTATTGTGATCGCCATCGCAATCGGATACCGGGTGTTTTCGTTATGGCCTGTCTTCCATGGCCCGCAGTAATTCAGCCCGGCGCCAGCCCTTCAAACCGGCTCCTTGAAAGCTCGCAGACAGGCGCCATCCCCGCCAAGCAATGAACCATTAAACCGGAGGTGAATCATGGATGCCATCAGTGACGGCTTTTGGGATTGGAATCTGGGCAGCGGCCAGGGGTTTTTCAACGACCAATACTACCGCATACTCGGTTATGAGCCCCGGGGGTTTCCGTCATCGCGCCCATGGTGGATTGAATCCATTCATCGGGAAGACCGGGAGCGGGTCCTGGCCCGCGAGCTTGAATGCATCGAGAATCGCAGCCAGAACTTTGAGGTTGAGTGCCGGCGGCGGGCAAAAAACGGCGCCTGGAAATGGGTTCAAATCCAGGGCGAGGCTTCCTGGCGCAGCCGGGATGGCCGTGCGGTGCGCCTCGCTGGAATCATGATGGACATCTCGCAACGGAAGCGCCCGGAGGAGCCCAACCCGGCACCGGAAAGGATGGCGAGATCCGTAGAGCTGGTAAAAGGCTTGGCTGACAACTTCAACGATATCTTCTCGGCGATCCTGTTGAACTTGAGCCAGATGCAAAGGACTGGCCTGGCTCCTGAAACTGGCGATCCTTGGCGCACCCTGGAGGCGTTGACGCGAAAAGCCGCCGAATTGATTGAACATTTGCAGGGTTTCAGCGGCCAGCTGGCCCTGCACACCGGGCCAGTTGATCTCCGGGAAACGGTTGGGAAACTTGGTTCTGAACTGGGGCAAATGCTGGGCGAAAGCATCACGGTAACCATCACTCATCCGGACCGCCTGCCCAAGGTTCTGGCCGATGGCACGGTGCTGGAGAAAGTGTTCCTTCAACTATGCAAAAACGCCCGTGACGCCATGCCCGATGGCGGGAAGCTGCGCCTTGAACTCCGGGCCGGATCCGTCAGCGCGCCAATGGCCAAGGCCCGGCCTGGAGCGCGCTCAGGCCAGTTCGTATGCCTTTCCATCGGTGATACCGGAACTGGCATGGACGATTCCATCCTGAAGAGAATCTTCGAGCCATTTTTCACCACCAAAGGCAGCGGAGGGATGGGCCTGGCCATGGCCCATGGCGTCGTCCAGCAGCTCCAGGGATGGATTGAAGTGGAGAGCCGCGTGGGGGAAGGCAGCACTTTCCGGATCCACCTCCCAGCAGCGGATGGCGAACCGGAGGTCTGAAGCCCCTTCCCGCTCCGGGTGCAATCCTGCCGCTGTGCTTTCCGGCGAAGTGCTCCACGCGGGATCGGCTCCCGCACAGGCTGCCTGTTTCCGGCTTTGGAACAGGGGCTGGGAATGAAGAGGCCCTCCAGGGTGGCGCTGCCACATATTTCGCGTTTTTGTGTAGAAAACCGGCCGGGCGCCCCGTTCAACCATTCGGACTCGGGCAGGGGAAGCGGCCGGACACGGCTGGCAGCAGAAATGCCCGCCGGAAAACAACCATGATCATAATCAGCCAAACGTATTTAATGAAAACAAAAGCCACTCTCCTCGCCGCGCTGGCGCTGGGCACGGAAGCCTGCCCGATGAGCGCACCAGACAGCCCCCCCGCTCCAGCGGGAACCCGGAGGCAAGGAAATGGGTTGCGCGGTCCACACCCACGCGGCGGGCTGGAGTTGGGGCGCAGGTTTGCGGTTGAGGTTATTTTATGAACGGGACGCCTTCCATGATTCAACCATTGGCAGATGCCAATTTCCATCGCGCTGAGGAAACACTGGCCCATGCCTTCACCGCTGACCCCATCGCCAATTTCTTCTTTCCGCGCCCTGCCGGGCGGGACTCCGGACTCCGGCGGATGTTCCGGGCCTGTCTTCGCGACGGCCTTGGCTACGGCACCGTGGACACGATCGACGAAGGGGATGCCGTGGCGGTCTGGCTGCGCTCCGAGCGCGCGACCGCCAGCCTCCTGCGGATGCTCCACAGCGGCATGCTGACGGCCGCATTTGCGATGGGCTGGAGCGCCACCCGCCTTTTCAATTTCCTGCGGTTCATCGAGCAGGAGCATCTGCACGCCACGTCAAGTCCCCACTGGTACCTGTTCAGCATTGCGGTGCATCCCACACGCCAGTCCCAGGGGCTTGGCTCCGCGCTTTTGCGGCAAGGATTAGCCCGCGCAAGCAGCCAGGCTCTCCCCTGCCTTTTGGAGACCACCAACGAGCGGAATCTCGCCTTTTACCAAAAGCACGGTTTCCGCGTCATTCGCGAAGGCCAGCTCCCCAACGGCGGCCCTCATTTATGGTTCATGCTGGCGGAATCCTGTCCATCTCCGGGTGGCGAAAACATGCCGTCACAAAATTAACGGAACAAAGCATCGGAACCATGAAAACGAGGGTCTTTATCGTGGATGACCACCAGATCGTGCAGGAAGGCTTCCGCATGATCCTGGATAATGCGCCAGACATTGCAGCGGTGGGCGCTGCGGATTGCTCCGCCTCAGCTATGGAGCAAATCTCCGGTTTGCGGCCTGATGTCGTCCTCATGGATATCGAGTTGCCCGACCAGGACGGCCTGGAGATGACCCGGCAGCTCCGCCAGCAATTCCCCGGACTTAAAGTCATCATCGTTTCCTCCTTTTCCAAGCAGGCGTTCGTCGAGCAGGCCCTTCAGGCGGGCGCCTTGGGTTATGTCGTCAAAACCAACTCTCCGGAGGAGCTTATCCAAGCCGTCCGATCCGCCGCAGCGGGCAAGCTTTTCCTCAGCAAAGAAGTGTCCGCCGGCATCATCGAGGCATTTTTCAACCGGGCTGCCGTAAAGCCGACCCCCAAGCCGGGCAGGTTATCCGCACGCGAGCGCCAAGTCTTGGACTTCATGATCTCCGGCCTTAAATCCAAGGAAATCGCCATCAAACTCGGGATCAGTCCCCGCACGGTGGAGACCTACCGGACCCGGCTCAGAAGCAAATTCGCCTGCAAATCCAACGCCGAAGTCATCCGCCACACCATCCAGGAAGGCAGCCTGGCCGTGGAAAAAGGCGAAGAAGCACGGAGCGAAGACCTGAGAAGTGGCCGGACCAACCCTATTTCATTCGCATGGTGACCACCCTCTTTACCGGGTATCACCTGCTTTCATTATAGCCTGAGCCCCGGTGGATTTCCGACATCGCCCCAATCAGGGGTTGAATCCATTCATCCGGAAGACCGGGAACGTGTTCCGGCCCAACCGCTTGAATGTGTTGGAAAAGCGCAGCCAATTTTTTGAGGTTGAACCCCGGCTGCGGGTAATCAAGGCGCCCACCTGGCAACCGATCCATGCCTCTGCGGGCCTTCTTTTCGCAAGCCGGAGGGCGGCGCCTGGCGCCTCCCAAGAACCTTGGCAAACATCTATCAGCCGGGTCCATGAAATTGGTTCAGTCGTGCATGCGGGATCTTTTTGCGCAAGACCTGCGTCTTTCGCCACTTATCCTGATCTGGTCAGAACTCGCAGCTCACTTCCCGTCTGGCAAAAACGGAGAGTTCGGTCCTGCTGTGGAGAGGACTGGGCTGCAACTTTAACGATATCCTCCCCACAGCTCTTTAAAGTTGGGCCAAATGCATACGGTGAACCAGGATTCAGAAGCAGGCAAACCTCTGCGCAACCTTGAGGTGCTGACGGGTAAAACCATCGAGTTGAGCGAACAGTGGCTGGGTTTCAGCAGCCAGCAAATCCTGGACACCAAATCAGTTGGCCTCCAGGAAACGGCTGGGAGACTGAGTCCAAGGCGGCGGCAAACGCTGGACGAACGCCTCCTGGAAACATTCACGCATCATTTCGCATTTTGGGTGTAGAAAGCCGGCTTCGCAATCCGTTCAACCTCTTGGGCACGGGTATGGGAAGCAGTCGAACCTGGCTGACAGCAGACAAGCTCACCGGAAAACAGCCATAACCACACAATCAACCAAACCTACGTTATGAAAACAAAAATCATTCTCCTCGCACTGGCGCTGGGCACGACCGCGTGCCAGATGAACGCGCAAGACAGCAACCCCCGCCCCGGCGGGCAGCAGCCACCCCCGCGGGCGGGCGGCCCGGGCGGGCCGGGCGGCCAGCGCGATGCCGGGGGCATGGAGGTGCTCACGACGGCGCAGAAGGACCAGGTGAAGATCATCCTCGCGAAATTCGACGCGAAAACGCTCACCGCCGAAACGGCGCAGGCCATCCATGAGGCTTTCCGCCAGGCGGGATTGCGCGGCGGCCCCGCCATGGCCGACATCATCCGGGCCGCCGGATTCGATCCCGACCGCCTGCGCGACCTGGCGCCGCCGCCCGGCCAGGCGGACGGGATGGATCAACGCCCGCCGCGCGGCGGGGAAGACCAGGCCCAGGGCCGCAATGGCGGACCGCAGCCCCGGGGCCAGGGGCAATACTCGATCGAGCAGGCCATCTCGGACCGGGCGCAGCTGAACACCATCGCCTTTGACGGCCTGGCCTTCCTCACGGGCGACCTGGGCAGCTGCACCTTCCTGCCGCCCGGCAAAGCCGCCGACTTCTTCGGCTTCCAGTATATGCGTGATGTGGACCGCAACGAGCTGGGCCACAACACCTCCTTTGTCCCGCGGGCGGCCAACAACCTGCTGCTGGCGCTCACCGCCGCGCAAAAGGCCCAGCTGATCGCCCTGGCCAAAGAACAGGAGCCGCTGCTGGCCGAGCTGGCCTTCAAGCGCTTCCCCCTCATCAAAGCCTTCTGCCGGCAGCTCGCCGGCGAAGTGCCCGCCGGCGCCACGGGCCTGGACCGGGCGGCGGTCATGAAATACACCGCCCAGATCTTCGAGATCGACGGCCGCCTCAGCTACCGCCGGGCCCAGGTTTTGGGAGGCATCATCCGGTCGCTGACCACGGAGCAGAAAGCCCGCCTCAGCAAGCTGGTTTTCAACAACTCGGCCACCTGGCCGGAGCTGGCGGACCAGGTGGATAAACGGAGCCTCTCCCCTGCCGCCCACGTGGCGGTCATGACCTATGCCAGCGAGATGTTCAGCTGGTATGCGGGCAACGTGGAGGCCGACGTCTATTTCTGCCCGGAGCGCCATGCGACCTATTTTGGATCCTTCTACATGAAGGACATCCCCGCCATGGGCAACGCCAATTTCTCCATCAGCACCTCCCTCACCGGCGATAGCGGGGAAGCATTCCTCGCCGCCCTGGACGGTCCGCAGCGGCAGCTCGTCACCGGCCTCGTGGACGCGCAGCGCGCGGACTTGCGGGAAATCGTCGCCGTCCGGCGCGCCATCTCCGTGGAACTGCGGCGTTTCATGAAAGAGGAAGCCATCGATCAAGGCCAGGTGATGTCCCTGGCCAGGCGGTATGGCGAATTGGACGGCGAGATCTCCTACTGGTATGCAACGCGGTTCGCGGAGGTGGCCAAAACCCTCACCGCCCAGCAGAAGCAGACGCTCCTGAAACTGCGCAACCTGGATGCCAGATACACCTGCGAGGGAGCCTACCTCTATTCCAAGGCCATCCCCATGCCGGAAATCCCGAACACGGATTTCCTGTTCGGCGCGGCGGCGCAGCCAGCCCCGCTCCCCGCAGCGGCCGCCGCCCCGGCCACCCCCGCCTCCAGCGCCTCGTTCATCCTCCGCAGTGCCGCCATCGGCCAGGACGGCCGGCTGCCCCAGGAATACACCGGCGACGGCGCGGGCGCCACGCTGCCGCTGGAATGGGATGCCCCCCCGGCGGGAACCAGGAGTTTTGCGGTGATCATGCACCACCTCGATCCCGAGGGCCAGGCCAAGTGGTATTGGACGCTCTACAACATCCCCGCCACCGTGCGGAGCCTCCCCCGGAATGCCCGCGGGATGGGGGTTTTGGGGAACAACAGTGTGAACCAGGAAGTGGCTTATGCGCCGCCGCATTCCAAGGGGCCCGGGGACAAGACCTACATCCTCACCGCCTATGCCTTGTCCGCCCCGCTTCAGATCGCCACTCCGGCCTCCCAGGTCACCCGCGAGATCCTGCTGGCCGCCATGAAGGATAAGGTGCTCGCCACCGCGGAGCTGCCGGTGGTTTACGCGCGGCCAGGGACCGGCGCCGAACCGGAAAACGAGCCGAAATCCGGGCTGGCCAGTCGCGAGGCCCAACCCCGCGCCGAAATGCGCGGCGCACCCGGCGGCCAGGCCGCTCCCCGGCCCGGCAATGTTCTGCTCCAGGCAATGGATCTGAACCGGGACGGCATGCTCAGCGCGGAGGAAATCGCCAAAGCCGGCCAATCCTTGAAAACCCTCGATAAAAATGGCGACGGCCAGCTAGCCGCTGACGAGTATCTGCCGCAACCTGCGGGAACGCGCCCGGGCAACGGCGGCTTGACGCTCCGCCCGAGCCGTTGAACCGCACCAACCGATCCGGAGCCAAGGACCAAACAAACAATTGAGCCACCTGATGATTATGAACGACACCAAACAATCCCTGCCCTGGCTGCTCGTTGACGACGATCCCTCATTGCTGGCGGTGACCGCCAAAATTTTGCGCCTCCTCTCCGGCAACCAGGTGGTGGCGTGCAACCATCCCAGGCTGGCGCTTGAAATCTTCCTCTCCGACCCGGATTCGTTCGCCTTGCTGGTGACCGACGTCGAAATGCCGGACCTTAATGGCTTCGAACTCGCCCGCCACCTTCATGAGCGATCCCCCCGGCTCCCGGTCCTGGTTATCTCCGGAGGCGCGTATAAAATTGACGATGCGCTGAGGGCAGGTTGCAATGCCTTCCTGGCCAAACCCTTTGGGCCGGAGGAACTGCTCGCCGCCGTGCACCAACTGCTGGGCATCCCGGGCGCGGACCCACAGCCCAGGACGAGGCCCCATCCGCCAGGCTGGCCCCGGCCATTGACGGGCTTCAGCCTGTCCATGACCCTGGCCAGCTCCCTGCAAACCCGGATTTAAAACCCAAGAATCCCACCCACACAACCGCTGATAAAGGATTGAATATGAAAATGCTGCATAAGTTAAAATCGAAACTCATCCCAATGGCCGTGATGGGGCTGTGGCTGGCGGGACTGCAAACGGATGCCGCCCAGCCGCAGATGGACATGGTGCAGACGCTATCGGACCAGGCCCAGGGGA
>CAYPCQ010000029.1:0-1380 GCA_964409245.1 uncultured Verrucomicrobiota bacterium | reverse complement strand
ATCACCACCGACGCCGGTTCCCTGTATTCCATCCCGATGCGCGTCCAGGGCGTGGGCCTGGCCAGCGTCCCGAACCAGGCGCCCGTTATCGCCAGCACCAGCATCACGCCCGCGGCCCCCACCACCAACGACACCGTCTGGGTCACCGCCCAGGTCACCGACGACACTTCGGTATCGCAGGTAACACTGACTTACAGCACCGGGACCATCAGCGCCGGCCAGACCAACCTGCTATTCCTGGAAACCATGGGCACGAACCTGGCCAAACCGTGGACCGGCGAAGGATGCAACAATGCCTGGACGGTCACTTTTGCCGGGGCCAATCCCTTCGAGCAGCGGGATGGGGCCAGCTACGGCCAGGGCAACACCAATGGCGCGGAATTCAAGGGTGGCACCACCAACCTGGCGGATTCCATGCTCGCCCCCACGCAGGCGATCGATGCCCGGGGCACTTCCGGCTACGTGGAGTTCTGGCTTTGGGCCGATGGCCTGGCGGGCAATGCGGGCTGGACCTTCCAAATCGATGCCGGCAGCGGCTATGCCACCCGCCTGAGCGAACTGGCCGGCGCCAACCACAATTGGCAGCTTTATCGCTATAACCTGCAAGCGGATGAACTCGTGGCCGGCCTGAAACTGCGCTGGCAGTTCCGCGGCGGCCTGGAGGAAGGCCGCATCGACCTGGACCAGGTTTCGGTGAAGACGATCACCGGTGGCGGCAGTGGCACCCAGGTGGCCATGCTCGACGATGGCGCCCACCACGACGGCGCGGCGGGCGACGGCATTTACGGAGCCGAAATCCCCGCTTTCCCCGCGGGCGCCACAGTCAGCTACTACATTACCGCCGCGGACAGCCAGGGGATGTTCAGCACCGATCCGGGCAGCGCGCCCGGCAGCGTCAATTCTTTCACCGCGTCCGCCGGTGTGCCGGCGCCGGTTTTAATGGCGCTCCGGATGACTCCGGCGGGGATGCAATTGAGCTGGGCCAGCCTGCCCAACCGCAACTATGCGGTGTTCCACAAAGCCACCCTCGATGCGCCGGCGTGGACGAATATCGCCATCAGCGCCAGCGCCGGCGAGGTGACCACTTTCATCGACACCGACACCACCCGCCTGGGCCTGCCCCAAGGCTTTTATTGGGTGACGCTGCTGCCCTGACATGACCGCAGCAAGGCATGAAAGAGCGTTTCAAATAAGATTAAATGAAATATCCAGAAAAAACCACCAGCCGGCCGGCGCGAAGGCTTGAATCGATGAAATCAATATCAACGATGGTCCGCGCCGGTTTGCTGGCATTCCTATCCGCCACCGCCCTGCAAGCCTTTGAGCGGCTGCAGGGGCCGGTGGAGGCGCTTTATTGGGATCCGGCCAAGACCTATGCCG
>CAYPCQ010000028.1:0-80486 GCA_964409245.1 uncultured Verrucomicrobiota bacterium | reverse complement strand
TTGCAGGCCTTTTTGCGTTTTTCCCCGGTTCGTTAATTTATTTTTCTCACACCCCTGCAAGAATGACTTTGGCGGAGTGCGATTTTCCATCATGAAGGCCGATCGTGGAGAGAACAAAGGAAAATATGCCTTGCTTTGGGAATTCGCCTCTACAGGGGTTCGGGCCAGGTATTACCCTGAAGAGGACAAAACTCCTCCCGATGAAGCTCAGAAAGCTGCTGATCAAGCTTTAAAACCTGCGGGTGAGATTATGACCAAATTAGATCGTTTTGTCGAAATTGAATCGAAATACACCGATTTTGTGCCTTTGAGGTCAGATGGTGTATGCAGCCGGTGGTTATTCGCCGGCAGCACGAGGCCCTGGCCACCGAGGAGAGAGCAATGTGCATTGGCTTCGGCGCTACATCGGGGCGCTGCAAAACATGCCGCCCACCCTGGCCAGCAAACCAAAGCTGGATCGGTTTCTGACGGAACCGGCCCTCAAATATTGGGCGTTGTGTTTCCAGGCACACAAACCCGGTTCATCCTGCCCTGCGAGGCTTCGCTTGGGCTCAGGAATCCAGTACGTTTCCAGCTTCCTCCCCACAGGGCCTCGCGATTCCCGCAGCTGCCTTCAACTCGTGGTTGCCTCGCGCAGGCCCGTCTGGCTCATCCCTCGCCGCGCCAGCCTGCTCCGGCCAGCTGCGCTCCCTTCTGCTCCGGTCTGTGCTCACAGACTTGGGGCCAGGACCGGGCGGAAACCAAGGCCGGCGTACCCGTTGCCGGGCGAGTCGTTGTTCCGCCCCGCCGTTCGGCTTTCCGCCCCGCTGTTGATCCAACTGCCCCCGCGGAACCCGCGGAACGAACCCGTATTCGGACCCCGAGGGTCAACCACACTCCCGCCAGGATAAGTGCCATACCAGTCCTGGCACCACTCATACACATTCCCATACATGTCATACAAGCCCCAGGCGTTGGGCAGCTTCCCTCCCACTGGATGTGTCGAATTGCCGCGGCCGCCATACCACGCATAATCCTTTAAGCTGGTGTAATTGAGATCATCCCCGTAACTGAACCGGGTCGTCGTCCCCGCCCGGCAGGCATATTCCCACTCCGCCTCCGTCGGCAACCGGTAAACATACCCCGCCGGCAGCCGCCCCGCATTCCGCTCACGGGCTGTCAATTTGCCGCAATAATTGGTCGCGTCAAACCAACTGACCATTTCCACCGGCCGGTTCAGGTCCGGGCTGATCGGGTTGCCAACAAAGTCTTTGGTGGTGAAAAAGGAGGGATTGCTCCCCATCACCGCCAGATACTCCGCCTGCGTCGTCTCATACTTGCTCATCCAGAATCCTTTGCTGATCGTTACCTGCGTCCGGGGGCCTTCGTCGAAAACTCTATCCACTTCGTTCGTTGGACTCCCCATCAGAAACGTGCCCGAATTGAGCCATACCAAGCGCTCTGGATCGGGATTCACTCCCTCAACTACTGCGCGGTAAAAGCGCTTGGCGGCATTCGTGGCGCTCGCATCAATGTAGAAATACGGGCTGTTCGTGGCCTGCACCGTGGCCAGCATTGCCCACCCAGTGGTTTGGTCCAGGTTGGTCGTGTATTCGATATTCACTGCCCCAGTGGACCCATTGATCCAAATCCCCGGAATCAATTGGATATTCAATTCTAGTGGCTGGCCGCCACTCGCCGCAAGGGCAGCACCGTTCAAAACAGTGCCCAGGCAAACCGCCACCCATGCCAGCCATCTACTATAACGTCCCGTCCAGATCATAACCGGACTTGAGGCTGTGGTGGGATATTTTCCAGGCGCCGCCGGGGCGGCAGCAATGGCCAATCCGATTTTGTTTCCTTCGCCTAACATAACGTTATTTCCTTTATTGGATTTCGCTCCTGAACCGAGCGCCTTGGCGCTTCCAACGAGAGCCTTCGCAAGGAATTTGACTAAACCAGTCTGGATCACCCAATCCGGCCGAGTTCTGGCCGCTGGCCTGGTGGCCGCTCGCTCAGGAGGCTATTGATTGTTCGACACATTGGCTCTCATGTAAGGACTTAAGCAATCTCCGGAAAAGGTAACGCAATTGCTTGAATCTTTTGTTGTTGAACTTTTTTACCCCAAGCCTGCGATCAGTTGGTAAACTCTGTCACTGGCATGAATTTGCCTTCGACACTCACACGACCAGAGGGCATCGGTTTTTAAATAATGTACACTGCTTAGATTATAGCGATTTACAATCCCAAGTCAACCAGCAATTTATTATGGCGATCTTTAAAAGGCAGGCTGAAATCCCCCCCCCCGGAAAATGGATCGGATGCCCGGTATTGAGGGAAGCCTGAACCGTGGGGATTACCCCCTGTATGCATATCCCGGAAGCAAGTTTTTGGGACAAGTTTCAGGCTTTTTTCATTTCCATGACACGTGCCACTGTATCGCGCAATTGCTCAAAATCAAAAGGCTTGCTCAGGAAGGCTTGAGGCATTTCCGATTGAGCGCCTTCCAGCACTTGGCATTCACTGTAGCCGCTGGCCAGGATTACCCGCACGTCCGGAGCCATTTGGCGCAAAGCGGCTATCGTCTTCCAGCCATTCATGCGGGGCATCGTCAGGTCAGTCAACACACATTGAATTTCGTCCTGGTGCAGCCGGAACAACTCCACCGCGTCGATGCCATCAACGGCCTCATACACGGTGAAACCGAGCATTTTTAGCCCCCGGGCCACGACTGCGCGCAAACGCGATTCGTCTTCGACCAGCAGCACCGTGGCCCCATCATGGGGCTTGACTGAAGGCGTGTCGGTGGCGGCTGGTTTCCGCGGAATGGCTTTCCCTGATAAAGGAAAAAACACCCGGAAGACACTCCATCCCTCCGGCTGGCTCTCCACGGCGATAAACCCATCGTGCGACCGCACAATCCCCAGGACCACCGGCAGGCCCAGCCCGCGGCCGGTGAACTTGGTGGAGAAAAAGGGATCGAAGATTTTATCGATGTCTGGAGCGGGAATGCCGCAGCCATTGTCAGTTACTTCCAGGCAGGCGTAAGCACCGGCTTTCGGCTGGCTATCGACAGGAAACCGTTTGTGGGCTGGGATTTCCTTTTGCGGTATGGTTTTCACGTTTAGTTGAATTATGCCGCCCCCACCGCCACAGGCCTCCCAGGCATTGGTGAGGAGGTTGGTCAAAACCCGTTGAATCTGGCTTCCACTGGAATCGATCACCGGGCCGGGGCTGGGGAGATTCGCCTGCAATTGCACGCCGGATGGCATCGCCTTTTCCAGCTGGGTCAGGCTCAACTGGCAGGCCAGGGAGAGATCCAGCGGCTCCCGTTGGCATGGAGTTTGCCCGAGGCAGGTAAGCATCAGCGAGCTGACTTCCGCCGCCTGGCGGGCGGATAGCATGGCATCCTTCAGGGGGCCGGGGAAATCCCGGCCGCTAAACAGATCGTTCTTCGCCAAGTCCAAGCCCAGCATCACCGCCGCCAGCTGGTTGTTGAAGTGATGGGCTACCGCCCCCGCCATGCGGCTCAAGCTTTCGGCCTTCTGGAGCTGTTGGCTCTGGATCTGCAGTTTTTCTCTTTCCGCCGCCGCCTGCTTCTGCTCGGTGATGTCCAGGTGCGTGCCAAACATCAATAGGGGCTGGCCGTCCGTGGTCCGGCTCAGGAGCCGGCCGCGATCCTGAATCCATACCCAGTGGCCATCCTTGTGCTTCATCCGGCATTCGAGATTGTAAAATGGCAATTCACCCGCAAAGTGCCGCTGCAACAATTAAGTGCCGCTGCAACAATTCCGAGGATTTCCTCAAATCATCGGGGTGCGCCAGGGTTTCCCACGTCTTGATGCTGAAGGGCGCCAATTCCTCTGGTTTATAGCCAATGATTTGCGCCCATATTCCGTTAAAAACGGTTTCCCCGGTCTGGACGTTCCATTCCCAAGTGCCGAGGCTGGCTCCTTCGATGATGCATTCCAAACGCGAGTAAGCACCGCGCATTTTTTCCTCGGCATGCTTCCGCTCCGTGATGTCGTAGACCAGGAGGAGTTGTTCTCCCTCCAGCGTTCCGGATAAGGCTTTCGCTTCGGTAATTACGGTGCGGCGCGTTCCGTCCCGGCAGCAAATATTGGCCTCCACAGGCTCAAAGCCGCTCCCCTGGAGCTTGGCGCGATCCAGGCGCTGTTGCCATTCCGCCTGGATTAAGGCCCGATAATCGGGATCAGGATAAGCCTGAAGCCACCAATCAGCCACCGTGGGAATGTGATCCTTGCCGTAGCCAAAGGCATCGGTAAACGCGTAGTTCAAATAGGTGATTCCACCCGCTTCATTCAGCAGTGCGAACGGCACCGGGGCGGTGTCCAGGATGCATTTCAGTTTGGCTTCGCTTTGGAAAAGCAGTTCTTCCATCCGCTTGCGTTCGGTGATGTCCAGAAGCATGGCCACCAGGTGGCGCTCGCCATGCAGATCGATTTGTTCAGCCGAAATAAGCGCGTCCCCGATGGCTCCTGATTTTTGGCGGAACTTGACTTCCAGTTGGTGCGCCCGCCCTTGATCCTGCAACAATTTATTCAAATGCCGCCATTGTTCCGGGAAGGGCCAGAGTTCCAACTCATCTGAGCTGTGGCCCAAAACCTCCGGGCGGGCATAACCGAACAGAGTTAAGAAAGCATCATTCACTTCTATGAACACGCCGCCATGGGCGCGAATAATGGCAGTTCCAGCGAGATTGGCCCGGAAAACCATCGAGAAACGCACTTCACTCTCCCGCAGTGCGGCCGCAGCACGTTCGTGGCCGGTAATGTCCTGAATGGTTCCGTAAAAGCGGATCGGCTGGCCGTGCGCATCGTTTTGCACCTGCCCAAGCGTATGAACGATCCGCTCCTCGCCCGCCGCCGTTATGATGCGGAATTTCAGATCATAAGGTTGAGGGTGCTTCAGAGTGCCCTCCACAGCTTTGCTCACACGCTCAGCGTCAGCCGGATGGACGGCCTTAAAAAACGTCTCCGCACTCGGCTGGATTGTGAATGGCAAACCCAAAATCCGGTGGTGCTCTTTGGACCAGGCAACTTGGTTTGTCTTCAGTTCCCATGACCAATTCCCGATACGTGCCACCCGCTGGGCCTCGGCCAGCCGCTCCTCGCTTTCCCGCCGCGCCTCCTCCGCCAATTTCCGGGCATGGATGTCCACGAAGATTGCGGCAAAGCATCCCGGCCCAGCCTGAGTGAGCGAAGCCGAAAGCCAGCGGTTGGATCCACCGAAGAAAAATTCGAATTTCTCGGATTTTCCGGTTGCTGCTACCCGGCCACAAATTTCAATCAACTCCGGATTGGTTTCTTTAATATGAGGAACCGCCTCGGTAATTCTTTTCCCCTGGATCTCGGGTAACCCTGACAACTCTTCAAACGCAGGATTCACGTGGAGGAGGATGAAATCCACCGGCTGGTTCTGCTCATCGATGACCATCCGGCAATGAGCGTAACCGTCCAACATGTTGTTGATCAACAGCCGATGACGCCCCGCCATGTCGCGCAGGGCGGCCTCCATCCGCTTATCCTCCACCATGGCCAGCAGCGCCTTGGGCAAGCCCTGAAAACCCTGGACCAAGGCGCTGGATATCTCAGCGTGAACAACCGTGCCATCGCGGCGCTGCAGGGAACACTCGAACGGCATTGCCAAACCGTCCCTCAGGGCAGCCTCAAATACGGATTTGGCTTTGAGCCGGTGCCTTGGCTCCAGCAAGTCCGTCAGCAAACCGCCCACCAGGTCTTGGGGCAGCGGATAACCATTCAGCCTGGCCGCCGCCTGGTTGGCCATTATGATCAGGCCTTTCTCATCGGCCAGGAACACCGCATGAGGGGAATTGTCGATCACCGAGCGGTAGCGCTCCTCGCTTTGCCGCAGTTCCGCAGCCAACCGCCTGGCGTTGTGGCGCGCGTGGACCAGGGAGAAAATCAACCCGGTCAAAAACAGGGTCGTGATTAATCCGCCGAAGCCCACAAGCCAGACTTTGCCGTAATCCACTGTGCCCACCTGGCTGCCAATCCTCGTGAAGCGCAAAGCCCATGGCCGGCCAGCCAGGACCACCTGGCTTTGCTCACTTGGAAACGCGTCTGCGGCCACGCCTGATGGTTCACTACGCGCGGCGTGGCTGTCATAAAACCGGGTTTCGGAGGCAAGCTGATCGCCATCAAATATTTCCAAACGAATGCGTTTGTGGCTCGCTTGGTCCCAGTTGCCCAGGATGCCGCCCAGGAGGTCGTTCATCCGATAGGGGCTGTAGGCCCAGCCCAGAATGGCTGCGCGCCGTTGGGCAACCGTATCGCAAGGCAGGCCGGTGCGGTAGACCGGCACAAACATCAAAGTGCCCGCCTGTGCATCCTGGCTGTTCTCCTGCAGCAAGGTCACTCTTCCTGAGAGGGCGGCAGCATCCTGGTCCCGGGCCCGTTCCATGGCTGCCCTCCGCACAGGTTCGCTGAACAGGTCATAACCGAACGCACGGAGATTGCGGTTGGTAAAAGGCTCGAGGAAGATGACTGGTGAATACAGCTCCCGGTCACCTTTGGGAAACACATCATAATCCGGAAAACCCTCAGCCCGAATTGTTTGTATGTGTTGCGCCAGGTTGGTGCGGGGGATCAGAAGGCCGAAGCCGATGCCCTGAAGCCCGGGCAGCTGATGCTCCAGCTGTTGACGTTCGGTGAAGCGGCGCCATTCCTGGCGGCTGACTCCCGGGGAGTGGTCGAAAAACGCGGCCCCGCTGCGCAGGATTTGTTCGTGAGCCCGAAAACGTTCCACAATTTTGCTGCGGATTTCCGAGCAGGCAAAATGGAAATCCGCTTTTTCCTCACTTTCCACCTCCGATCTTGTACGGCGGATTGCCAGGCCAGTGGCCAGCAGACCGGCCAGCAGGATTGCCCAAACCGTCCAGCCTGCATCCATGGGCCTACCATTTGAATTTTTAATAATATTCATATGCATAGCTCCATCTCTCTACCCACTAAAACGGGAAAAAACCGCCACCTTTCAGAAAAATTCGAAAAATGTTCAAAAAGTTTGCAGCCGTGTTTGTTTTGAGAAATAAATCGTTGGCATTATGGATGTTGGAATAACACCACCATAGCGGCAAACAAGGGCCATGAAGGTTGTTGGCCGCGGAAAAACCCCCAATCCACAAAACTGGGAAAGGTTTTGGCCGTTTTCAGTTTCTTTTGGCATGGTTTCCGTTGCGCCAAACCGCTGGTCCACTCGATCCGCTCGGTGGTGTCTGCCGCTCAAAGCGGCGATGTTGGCATGAATGATTCTCACGACCATGCTAAAACCCTTTCATCGCTGCCTGGTGCTTCACGAAAAAATCGGACCTGGTTAACGGCGAGCTGAAACTCGGGGCTGCCAAAATCACGAAATTGCATTTCCATCCCGCCAAATCGCACCATATCAATGGTTTAAATCCTTCCATAGGAAGATATTTCCACCGGATCAATCTCTTTTAAGTAACTGCGCCAGCACAAAGCCGGGATTCGCAATACTCGGCAGGACTGCCTGATTTCGAGCCAAAGCGCATTTTCTCAACACCCTGGATGGGAATATGTTATGCCATAATATCATTTAGTTGTTATGAATCGTAAGTAGTTTTAATCTCCAAATCACTTTAGTGTCTGTGGATTGGTTTCATATGCTTTGCCTTTTTTAGTAAGCGGCATAAGTGGTCAGCAAGGAATAAAAGTTCAAAAATCTTCACCCTTCGTGAAACGTTTTGACCCTCTGCTGCGTAGCAGGGCAAAAATTGGGGGTGGCGTGATTTTAACGCATCTCTTTGATGTTGATGCCCTGCACCTCGAAAAGTTGAGGGTATGTTTATGTAAAATGCTGGTTATAAACCATTTGTGAATATGCAGCCAGGGCAATGCGATGTCCCTGACCTGCGTTGGGGGAAATCCGGACAATCGTCGGCTCTTCCACCGGTTCCCCAACCTGGCCGGCCTCTCGAACGCAGTTTTTCGAGTTGCTGCCTCATAAACCTGCCGGACAGGGGGCTGTTTTTCCCGCATCCGGCAAAACTCTGATGCTCCTGGATTCTTAACCTGAAGGCTCCGAAATCGCCAGCCGTCTGCAACGAACGCGGTAAAATTTGCAGCAAACGCAGGTTGGGGTCATTTTGGCACACCTTTGGGATACCCAATGCATGAATTGGCAGGATTCTTGAGCAGCAGCAGGAGACTGGCAGAGTTGCCGCTAATGGCTGATACCCTGATTAAACCGCCACGAATCGTTGCCCTTCCATTTCCAGCCCTGTTCCGTAATATATTAGAGGGTATGCAGAGCGGGCAGCCCAATGAGGGCCAGGCTTTTCCATAGCGGCGCCGTGGCGGGATTCACTACCTGGCTTGGGCCTCATCCGGAATGCCCGTGGCGGACCGGCCGCCGGCCGGCTGGGCCGGGCCGGGCGTGGTCCGCCCATCGGCCTGGCAGCGGGCCAGCAAGGCCTTGAGCCGCTGGACCCGCCCGGGATGCTCTCCGTATAAATTGCGGCGCTGCGCGGGATCCTCGCGCAGGTTGTACAGTTCCCCGGCGAACTGGTTCGTGGTGGCATAGCCTCGCTCCTGTTTGAGCCAGGCCGGCTCGCCCCGCGGGCCGTTGCCCTCGCCCGTGGGGGCGTTGATCAACACCCAGTCCCCCTGGCGGATGGCCAGCCTGCCATCAGCCCCGTGCAGGATGGTGGCCGGGCGGATGGGCTGGGAAGTTTTTTCGCCGAGCAGGGCCGGCCGGAGGTCATAGCTGTCTTCCCCGGCCCCGGGCGGCAACTGCGCCCCCACCAGGCCCGCGCAAGTCGCCAGCAGGTCCACATGGCAGATGGTTTCCCCGCTGACCACCCCGGCCGGGATGCGCCCCGGCCAGCGGGCGATGAACGGCACCCGGTGCCCGCCCTCCCAGGTATCGCGCTTCACCCCCCGCCAGCCCGCCATGCTGCGGTGATCATACGCCCGGATGCGCGCGTAAGCGCCCGGATCGATCTCCACGACCTCCGGCCCGTTATCGCTGGTGAAAATGACGAGGGTGTTCGTGGCCAGGCCCGTGCGGGCAAGGGCCGCCAGCACCCCGCCCACCACCCCATCCACCTGCGCGACGAAGTCGCCGTAGTCCCCCGCCCGGCTGCGGCCCTTGAATTCGGCGGCGGGCACGATGGGGTAATGCGGCGCCGTGAGCGGAAAGTACAGGAAAAACGGCCTGGGCGACCGGGCGGCCTCCTCAATATTGAGGACTGCGCGCGCGGCCAATTGCGGCAGGATGTTGGTCAGGTTCCAGCCGGGAAGCATCGGGCCGGGCCGGTTGAAAGTCCCCTTCCGCAGCGGCGCGGGCACGGATGGCAGCCCCAGCGTGCGGTCGTTCTCAATGAACACATAGGGCGGAAAGTTCGGCACATCCACGCCGAAAAAACGCTCGAAGCCCGCGGCCAGGGGGCCGCCGCCGATGGGCCGGGTGAAGTCCACATTGCCCAATCCATCCCCGCTGCGCGGCGCCCGGCCATCGGTGGTGGGCCAGTTCCAGCCCAGGTGCCATTTGCCGACGGCCAGGGTGGCGTAGCCATGCTGCCGCAGCAGCGCGGGAACCGTGAGCCGGCCCCGCTCGATGAGCGGCGCTCCCCAAGGCCCGAGCACGCCTGATTTGAGCCGCGACCGGAAAGCGTAACGGCCGGTCAGCAGGCTGTAACGGGTGGGCGTGCAGACGGCGTCGGAGGCGTGCGCATCGGTAAAGCGCATCCCCTCCGCGGCCAGCCGGTCCAGGTGCGGGGTGGGGATTTTGGACTGGGGATTATAGGATCCCAGGTCGCCATAGCCCAGATCGTCGGCAAGGATATAGACCAGGTTCGGGGGGCTGGCAGCCTGGGCGCACAGGTGGAGCAGGCACAGGGCGGCCAGCGTGGCCAAGCCTGGCTGGCGCTGCCCGAAGCGCGCGGGATGGCGCAATTCCATCATGGCATTCATGCGGCCAACCATCCCAGAAAGGCGGGCCGCCGTCAAAACCATACCGGATCGCCTCCCGGCCCCGATTTTTGGCCGCATTTTTGATTGGCATCCCGCCCCGGCTGCCTGCTACTCATTGGCCTTGTGAATGAATTGGAAGCACAGCTGGATCGGTTCCTGCTCAAGGCCCCGACGATCGGGAAAGAGGTTTTCCTGGCCCGCGGAGCGGCAGTGATTGGCGACGTGACCTTGGGCGACCATGCCAGCGTATGGTATAACGCGGTTTTGCGGGGCGACCTGAACCGGATCAGCGTGGGGCGCCACAGCAACGTGCAGGATTGCGTGGTGGTGCATGTCGCCAACCAGTTCGCCTGCGAGATCGGCGACTACGTCACCATCGGCCATGGCGCCCATGTCCATGCTTGCGCCATCGGGGAGGAAACGCTGATCGGCATGGGCTCGACCATCCTGGATGGCGCGGCGGTGGGCAGGCAATGCATGGTGGGCGCCGGGGCCTTGATCACCCAGGGGGCCAGTTTCCCCGATGGCAGCCTGATCCTGGGTGCGCCGGCCAAAGTCGCCCGCCCGCTGACGGCGGAGGAGCGCCACCGGCTGAAAGCGCCCGCCGAAAAATACGCGCAAATCGCGGCCTATTGCCTGCGGAAGGGGCTGGCCTGAAAGGCTGCGCTCCCCGCCCATGGCCTGGAGCCGGAGGGCCGCCGGTAAATGACCTTGGCAAACGTCCCGGCTATTCGTTATATATGGCTTTGTTATGAGATATTTCTCGCTGATGGTGCTGGCCACGTTCCTGACGGTCGCTTTGGCGCGTGCCGAAGGACCCGATGATCTTTATGTGAAGGTGTACAACCTGATCCAACAGGGCGATGATTTCAGCCGCGCGGAACAGAACCGGTCGGCCTTCGAGCGCTACCAGCAGGCCCAAAAATCCTTGCAGTCCATCCGGGAAACCTACCCGGAGTGGAATCCCAAGCTGCTGGAATTCCGGATCAGCTATGTGAACGACCGGCTGAAGGCCTTTGGGGTGAATCCCCCCGCCGCGCCCGTCACGCCCGCCCCGGCCACCACCGTGCCGCCCCCCTCCTCCCCAGCTTCCCCGGCCGCCGCCAGCCCGGTGAAAGCCGAACTGACCGCCGCCGTGGGCAGCATGGAACGGCAGGTAGGCGCGCTGATGGAGGAAAACCGGGCGCTCAAATACGACCGGACGATTTTGGAGGCCAAATTGCGCGAAGCCCTGGCCGCCCAGCCGGCCACCGTGGATGCCCGGGAAGTGGCCAAATCCGAGGAGAAGGTGCGCGGCCTCCAGAAAGAAAACGACCTGCTCAAGGTAACGCTCAAGCAAGAGCAGGACCGCCTGAAAAGCATGACGCCGGAAGGCGCCCAAAATGCCTTGAGCGAAGCGACCAGGCAGGTTGCCGAACAATCCAAGTCCATCGAAATTTTGCGGCAGGAGAAACAAATCCTGGAAACCCGGCTGCAGGCCACCGGCGAAGGCGCCCAATTCAAGAGCCTGCGGAACGAGAACGACACGCTGAAGCAACAGATCGCCGATTTGCAGGCCCGGCTGCAAACGGCCGGCGCCAGCGCCACCACCTCCTCCCCTGCCGCCCAGCCGGCCCCGGCCAAGCCCGCCTCCAAGGCGGAGGCCAAAGCCGCCCGCGCCAATGCGCAGCAAATCCAGAAATTGGAGAGCGAACGCGACGACCTGAAAAAGCAAATCGCCGCTTTGAAGAGTGAGACGGCGAAACAGAAGCCCAAGCCAGCCGCCACGGAAAAACCTGCCAAAGCGCCCAAAAACGCCAAAACACCGGTTCAGAATGAATTGCAGAACCAGGTCAAAGCCCTCCAGGCCCGCCTGGATGCTTACGAAACCCAAAAAATCCCCTACACGGAGCAGGAACTGGCCTTGATGGCCAAAGTCGAACCCCCCGCCCGCCCCGAATCCGCGGCCGCCGGCGCCACGGATAAAAAACCGCCGGGTGAATTGCCCGCCGAAGCCAATGCCCTGGTGGCCGAAGCTCAACGCGCCTTCGCGGATGGCAAGATGGAGGAGGCGGAAAAGAAATACAAACAGGTGTTGCGCATCAATGAAAAGAGCGTCATCACGCTGGGGAATCTCGCCACGGTGCAAATGGAGGCCAACCGGCTGGCGGATGCCGAGGATTCCTTGAAGAAAGCCATCGCCCTGGATCCCAATGACGGCCACAACCTTTCCCTGTGGGGCCTGCTCAAATTCCGCCAGGAAAAATATGACGAAGCCCTGGAATCGTTGAGCCAGGCGGCCAAGCTGGATGCCAATAACGCCTCCATCCAAAACTACCTGGGCATGGCCCTGAGCCAGAAGGGCCAGCGCGAACCCGCCGAGCGCGCCTTGCGGCGGGCCATCCAGCTATCCCCTGAATACGCCACCGCCCATTACAACCTGGCCGTGGTTTACGCTTTCCAAAACCCACCCTTCCTGGCTCTGGCCCGCTACCATTACGACAAGTCCACCAAGCAGGGGTATCCCAAGAACCCCGATTTGGAAAAAATCCTGGACGGCAAATAGAGCCGGCCTGGCCTGTGGAAAATCGCCTTGATGCTCCTCTCCCCGCCCGCGGGGCGAGGGGATTCGCGGCGGGCGGTGCGGGCAGGTTTACGCTTGTGAGGCGGAACGCCGGCCAATGAGGGGGGTTACTTCCGCCTGGCCGCGCAATCGGCCAACGAAATGAAAAAGCCCTCCTTTCGGAGGGCCTTTCGTATTTGATGTTAAAATCAGTTTTTGATCAAGCGCTGGCCACTTCACCCACCTGGAACCGCACAAAGCGTTTGATGGTGATGGTGTCGCCAATCTGCTTGCCAACGGCGGCCATGTAATCCTTGACCGTGGTTTCGCCATTGGTCTTCACGAAGCCCTGTTCCACCAGGCAGATGTTCTGGAAGAACTTCTCCAGTTTGCCGGCAACAATTTTTTCCACCACCTGGGCCGGTTTGCCTTTGACCTGCTCGCGGGCGATTTCGCGCTCTTTCTCCACCAGCACAGAATCCACCTGGTCGGAGGACACCGCCGTGGGATTGGCGGCGGCGATCTGCAGGGTGATGTCGCGCACGAGCTGTTTGAACTCGTCGTTTTGAGCGGTGGCTTCCAGGCCGGCATTCACTTCCACCAGCACGCCAATTTTCGAGCCGGTATGGATGTAAGCCGCCACGGCGCCGTTGCCGCTGACTTCAAAACGCTGGAAGCGGGACACCTTGATGTTTTCACCAATCTTGGCCACCTGGGCCGTCCGCATAGGCTCCAGGTCGGCTTTGGGATCGCTGGCCAGGGTCTTGACCACCTGTTCGCAGAAGCTGCGGAAGTCCTCGTTCTTGGCGACGAAATCCGTCTCGCAATTGATTTCGGCGATCACGCCCGTGCGGGCGCCAGCCTGGACACATTGGGCGATGACGCCATCCTTGGCATCGCGCAAGGCTTTCTTGGCGGCCGAGGCGATGCCCTTTTTGCGCAGGAGTTCCCAGGCCAGATCGAGATCGCCCTTGGCTTCAACCAGGGCGCTCTTGCAGTCCATCAGGCCCGCGTTGGACATTTCACGCAGTTTGCCCACTAAGGCAGCAGTAATTTCAGCCATAAATAAAAAATTCGCTTTCTATTTGGTTCTACGTCAACGCCGGCCGTCAGGCGGCCGGTGCCGCCGACGCAGCGGGAGCAGCCGGAGCGGCGGGCGCAGGTGCGGGATTGACCAGCGAAGCCAGATCCTGCGCCGTGGCGGGCACTAAAGGCTCCGGTGCGGGTGCAGCCGCCGGCGCTTCCGGCGCGGGAGCCGGCGTCTCTTCAGTGCGGCGGCGGCCATACTTGGCATCGTATTCAGACTTGGCCTGGGTGATGGTCTGCACCACCAAGCCCAAAATCAAACGGATCGAGCGGATGGCATCGTCGTTGCCGGCGATCGGGAAATCCACCAAATCCGGGTCGCAGTTGGTATCCACGATGGCGATCAGCGGGATCTTCAGGCGGCGCGCCTCGGCCACGGCGTTGTGCTCGCGCTTGATGTCGATCACAAACATGGCGTCCGGCTTTTGGTCCATGTTGCGGATGCCGTCCAGATTCTTGTGCAGGCGGGCGGCTTCGCGGCGGATCGCGGACTGCTCTTGTTTGACGTAATTGTTGATGCTGCCATCCTGCTCCATTTTCTCGATCTGCTTCAGGCGCTCGATGGAACGGCGGATGGTCTTCAAATTGGTCAGCGTGCCACCCAGCCAGCGCTCGGTGACGTAGTATTGATTGCACGCAGTGGCGGCTTCTTTCACCGCTTCCTGGGCTTGTTTCTTGGTGCCCACCATCAGCGCCCGGCCACCCTTGCCGATGACTTCATGGAGCTTGGTGCAGGCAGCCTCAAGCTGATCGACCGTTTTAGCCAGATCAATGATGTAAATGCCATTCCGGGCATCGAAGATGAACTGCTTCATCTTCGGGTTCCAACGTTTGGTCTGATGCCCAAAATGGACACCGGCTTCCAGCAATTCTTTGATTCCGATATTCAACACAATTTTCCAATAGTTCCGGCCTGGCCATCCCTGGGGGACGCTCAAGCCATCCCGCGGAAAACGGGATTCTTGTTAGATGCATTTGCGGCTGCCGTGGCTCCCTCGAGCCGCGGTTGTTTATTTAAAGCCGTTCAATCTCTCCCGGAACTCCGGCCAGCAAGCCAAAGCACCAAAAGAGCGGCAATCCTAACCAATCCCGGGGTCCGGCGCAATCTCTTTGTGGGTTTTTTTGGCGCGGTTCCAGGGCGTTTGGCGCGGGGGCCGCTGGGCCATTCCCTGCCTTCGGGAGGAAACGATTGCGCGGGAGATTTTTGTGCCAGCCGAATAGCCAGAACTTGGCGCCAAAAGAGGCAGCAAAATAGGCCAATCCAATGGCCGGGACACGCCGGAGCCCCTTATGCTGAAAAAGGAGCCCGGCTCGCCATCAAGCACCGGCCGGGCCAGCCAGCATGCGGTCCAGGCTTTTGATGACCCGTGGCTGGCCCAGGATGGCCATCAGGTGGTAAAGGCTGGGGCCTTTGGCATTGGCGGTGCAGGCCAAGCGCGTGGGATGCACCAACACCCCCACCCCCACCCCCAAACTGGCGGCGGTGGCTTTCATGGTGGCCTCGATCTTTTCCGCGGTGAATTCAGCCAGCGCCGCCAGGTCGGCGCGCAGTTGGGCCATCCGGGGCAGATTTTCCGGGGTGAATTCGCGCAACCGGTCAGCTTCGGCCACCTCCACCTCCGGCTGGAAATAAAACCCGGCGTAAGCCGGCAGCTCGGAGATCAGCTCCACTTTTTGATGGCAAGTTTCGAGCGCGGCGTCCACATAAGCCGGTGGCTGCTCCGCCAGCCCCACCCCCGCCCGGGCCAGGGCGGCCGCCCCCATGGCCTTGAACCGGGGCCGATTGATCGTGCGCAAGTATTTGCCGTTCATCCAGTTGAGCTTGGTCATGTCAAACCGGGCATTGTGCCGCAAAATCTGCGGCAGATCGAATTTCCGGACCACTTCCTCCAGGGGCAGAACCTGGCGGTTATCCTTGGGCGACCAGCCCAGCAGCAACAGGTAATTGACCACCGCCTCCGGCAGGTAGCCCTCGTCCACGTAAGTCATCAGGGAGGCGCCTTGGTCCCGCTTGCTCATTTTGCTGCCATCCGGATTGAGGATCAGCGGAATGTGGGCATACTTGGGGGGCGTGACGCCAAAGGCGCGGAACAACGCCAGATGTTTGGCCGTGTTGGCCAGGTGGTCCTCACCGCGGATGACATGCGTGATTTGCATCTCGATGTCGTCCACCACGTTCACCAGGTGGAACACCGGCTGGCCATCGGACCGCACGATCACAAAATCCGGATCCCCGGCTTCGCGGTCGGTCAATTCGCGTTTGACCTCCCCCACCACGAGATCCTGGATCACGATGGGTTCGCGGGGCATGCGAAACTTCACCGTGCCCTCGGCCTCGTAGGCCAGCCCTTTGGCCTTCAGTTCCGCGATCCGCCGGGCATAAACCGCCGAGCGCTGGGATTGGAAATAGGGGCCAAACCCGCCCTTGCTGGGTCCGGCGGGATCGCCCGAGACCGGGCCTTCGTCCCACTCCAAGCCCAGCCAGCGCAAGCCCTTGAGGATGACTTCCACGGCTTCGGCGGTATTGCGGGCCGTGTCGGTATCCTCGATGCGCAGCACAAACACACCGCCGGCATGGCGCGCATACAGCCAGTTAAAAAGCGCGGTGCGGGCGCCGCCAATGTGGAGATAGCCGGTTGGGCTGGGCGCAAATCGAACTCTGATGCTCATGGTTTCTTTTCCCATTCTATTCTGATGCGGGCAGCATACCCGGGGCGCTTCCCGGTTGGCAAGCGAAGGTTCCGCCAGATCCCTGCGCGGCCGCTGCCAGCTATTGCCAGCTGGCAGGTTATATAATATGCTAAACCCATGAAAACGCAGCATCCGAAAAATCCGCCGGGAAGCCGCCTGCGGCTCGCGTGGTTCAGCCTGCTTCTGCTCGGTTGCGCGGCCTGCCTGGGCCAGGCCGGGGAGGAGGGAGCGCTGAACGGGGTGACCAGGAAAGGAGAAAAAGCTTTTCAAATCCGGGGGACCAACCTGGTGGCGATCACCGGCGAATTCAAAATGCCTCCGGAGATCGTCGTGAACACCAATGGCACCTTCAGCGTGGCCAAAGGCAAGGAGCGCACCTTGCAGGAGGGCCAGGTGATCCGCATGGATGGCACCCTGTTGAATCCGGATGGGTCGATCCAGCCCATCCAAGACCACCTGGCCATGAAAAACGCCCGGGTGGTGCTGGTGAAGGACGGCGAATCCGCACCCATTCCGGAACCGCTGCGCCTGGCCAATGGCGCCACCATCACGCCCGATGGTATCGTGATCCGCGCCGATGGCTACCGCACACGGTTGGTGGACGGCCAGCTTTTCTCCATGGATGGCACCTCCCTGCCCACCAAGGATACGATCACCCTGAAAAACGGCCGGGTAATCGTGCAGCGCGATGGCAGCCTGATCCCGCTGCAACCGCTGCACATCATGGGCATGTCGGAAGGCTCGCGCGTCTTTGGCACGGGCAAAGTCGTCAAGCGCGATGGCACGGTGATCCTTTTGAAGGAAGGTGAAACCGTCATCGTCGATGGCGTGGCCACCAGGTAGCCCGCCAACCTGGCTGGGAGAGTAAAATCACCTTGGCCAGGCCAGGCAATTGGCTCGGTCGTGCTGGCTGGATCTTTTAGCGCAAAGCCTTTGTTGTTCACCACTTACGGCCCCATGAAGGGGATGCTCCTGATGCGAACGTCCACCTTAAGGGCGATTATCCATTGCGATCTGTAACGAGCGCGCAACGCCGCCAGCCGCCAAAAAAACAGCCGGCTTGCAAAGGTTATTTCCTGGCGGCTCCTAAGCCCACATTTTGAGTGGGGTTTTACTGGCCTTGTTTTTCCCAATAACCAGCCATGGGCCAATCCCAAGGCGGCAAATTTTTGCTGGAGATTGCACGTTTCATCAGTAAATTGCATTGTTATAAGAAGCGGCAATTCCGATCATGGAATTTGGGAGAGACGGCCTCCCATGGGTGTTGTCAGGTGCTGGATGCGGGCTTCGGGGCGAATGGGTATAAAAGCAGCTGATTGGCAACGGGGCGGTATGCGCAATCAGTCCTGCGCAATAAATACGCAGTTTTGAAACTCGCCGCTGGACCACGATTTAATTAAATTAAATTATAGGGCTATGCAGTTTAATCTTGTTGACACAATCCGTAGTAGTTCACTGTGAGTTGCAACACAATAGATTGTGGTGGTTTCTGTTTACAAGCGTCAAGTGCATAGCCCCATTAAATTAAACAGGGCCCAAGGTCAGAATCGGCAATGAATGCAGCCAGGCTCGGATGATGTAATGCGATACAAAGGAAGCAAACAAGGGAAAAGGATTGGGGGAAACCTGCCGCCACCTGCCGTCTTTCCTGACGGGCCGGATGGGAGCTTGAATGGGATTACGGCAGCCGGCCACCGCCGGCGAAATTTGTTATCCCCAACCCAGGATTCATGAATCATAAAGCTCCCCGCCAGATGGTCCTGCTAATCGCGGGCACCATCATGGTGGTCGAAATACTGGCCATGAGCATGCTGCCGTGGCTGCGATTGAAGTCCAACTGGCTGAATGCGGTGACGGATGCCGTGGTGGTTACCGCCTTAATCGCTCCCCTGCTCTATCACTGGGTGCTTAAACCCCTGGCACGCCAGTTGGACGAACGGCAGCGATTGGCAGACACTCTGCGGGAGAAGGAAGCCCGCTATCGCACCCTGGTTCAAGCTATTCCCCATGGGGTGTTGGAAATGGATGCTGATGGCACCATTACTTTTGCCAATACCGCTTTTGAGGCGATGGCGAAGGTAAAGCCAGGCGCCATGGCTGGCCGAAAACTCTGGGATTTGCCAGCCGCTCCGGAAGGGCAATCCGCCACCAAAATATGGCATAAAGGAGTGGCATCCAACCGCCAGCTCCACACGCCGTTGAATATCAAAATGCGGGATGCAGCCGGCCAGGAAATCGATCTGGTTTTGGATTACGATTACCGCTACAATGCGCAGGGCGAGCCGGCCGGCTCGGTGGCGATCATCACCGATGTCACCCAGGACAAAGCGGCCCGTGAGAATTTGCGCCTCAGCGAAGCCAAGTTCGCCACCGTTTTCAATAATGCGCCCGTGATGATGACCCTCTCCAACCTGGCGGACGGCACCTACCTCAATGTGAATAACGCCTTTTTGCAGGTTTTGGGTGTCACCCGCGAGGAGATTGTGGGCGCGGCCTCCGCCGAGTTGGACCGGATTTCCTCGGATCTGCAGATGCAAGCCGACCTCATCCGCGAACGCGGGCGGGTGGAGGGAATGGAATTGACCCTGCACGCCCGGGATGGCCGGGCCGTGGAATGCATTTACAGCGGCGAGTTGGTGACCATCAACGGCCAGATCTGCCTGCTTTCCATCGGTTTGGATGTCACGGAGCGCAAGCACGCCGAGGTGTTTTTGCGGGAATCTGAAAGGCGCTTCCGATCCCTTTTCGAGGGATCCTGGGATGCGATGATCACCCTGGCGCCACCCACCTGGATTTTTTTATCCGGCAACCCGGCGGCGGTTCGCTTATTCAGGTCCGGCGATGAGGAGCGCCTGATCACTTTGGGGCCTTGGGATGTATCTCCTGCCCACCAACCCGATGGCGAGCTTTCCTCTGCCAAGGCGCGGACAATGATCGACCTCGCCATGGAAACGGGTTCCCATCACTTTGAATGGCTGCACCAGCGTCTCGATGGCGAGGAATTTGCCGCCTCGGTGCTCCTGACCCGCATTGAAATGGGCGGCCAGCCCTTTTTATTGGGGACCGTGCGGGATATCCACCTCCAAAAGAAATCCGAGGAAGCCTTGCGCACCTCCGAGGAAAGATTGCGCCTGGCCTTGGAGGCGGCCCAAATGGGCTCCTGGGAACGGGATTTGAAAACCGGCCGGCTGCTCTGCTCCCCCACCTTGGAACGGATGATTGGTTTTGAGCCGGGAACCTTCCCCGGCACTGAAGAAGCATTGCTGCAGGTGCTGCACCCGGATTGCCACGCCGCCAATGCCGCCGCGCAAAAACGCGCCCGGGAAGGCGATGGCGTTTTCCAGGCGGAATTGCATTGCCGGTTGCGCGATGGCCAGGAGCGGTGGTTCTGGGTGCTGGGCCGGATGGTTCGCACCCCACAAGGGCTTCCGGATCGCATCCTGGGGGTGGCCATGGACCTTACGGAACGCAAGCAGTTGGAGATCATGCTGCGCCAATCCCAAAAAATGGAGGCGGTCGGCCAGCTCGCCGGCGGCGTGGCCCACGATTTCAACAACCTCCTGGCGGCCATTTCGCTGAACCTCGGGCTATTGCAGCACAATCCCGCCATGGATGCGGAAACGCAGGACGCGCTTCATGATCTGGAGGCCACCGTGGCACGCGCCTTCGGCCTGACCCGCCAATTGCTCATGTTCAGCCGGCGTTCCGTTTTGGAGGTGAAGCCGATCAATCTGAACGAAGTGGTGGATAATTTGTTGAAATTCCTGGGCCGCCTGATCGGCGAACATATCCGTCTGCGATTCCGCCAAACCGCAGGCTTGCCGGCCATCGATGCCGACGCCGGAATGCTGGAACAAGTCCTGACGAACCTGGCGGTGAATGCGCGCGATGCCATGCCCAATGGCGGCCAGTTGACGATCGGCACCGATTTGGTGGAGATTGCCCAGGAAGCAAGCGGACACTCTGCCGAGGCCAGAGCGGGCCGATTCCTCTGCCTGACTGTATCCGATAACGGTTGCGGAATGGATGAAGCCACCCTAAAGCGGATTTTTGAACCCTTTTTCACCACCAAGGAGCCTGGCAAAGGCACCGGTTTGGGCTTATCCACCGTCTATGGCATTGTGGCCCAACACCGCGGTTGGGTGGATGTGCAAAGCCAGGTGGCTCAAGGAACCAGTTTCCGCATTTTTTTCCCGGTTTCCAGTGCCAGCCCAACGGCCACCTCCCCGGAGCAAAACCCGGTAAGTTTGGGTTGCGGGCATGAAACCATCCTCCTCGTGGAAGACGATGAAGACCTCCGGAACATGGTAGCCATTGGGCTCCGCAAGTTTGGTTACCAAGTGCTGGAGGCTGCCAACGGCCAACGTGCCATTGCCTTGTGGCGGAGTGTCACCAACCCGATCGATCTCCTCTTTGTGGACATGGTTATGCCCGGGGGCATCACTGGCCTGCAACTGGCCAGGCAATTCAAAGCGGAGCGGCCGCAATTGAAAATCATCATCTCCAGTGGTTACAGTGCCGAGGCTTCCATTTTGAGCAAGCTGGCGGATGATGGCCTGTTTTTCCTGCCCAAACCATTCCAGATAAACACCTTGTGCAACGCTGTTCGGGGCCAATTGGATCAACCTTAAACGGCGCCCGCCACGCCCGCGCCAGGCCGGATTTTTCAATTTTTCCCCACCCTCCGGCCAGCGGGTTGTGATGCGCCGCTGAAGGTCCGAATGTAAGTTGCTAATCAACAGCAATTTGCGCTTGAAATTCCGGTTCTTTGGAGCCGGTGGTGGGTGCTTTTTTACAAATTTCCTCACCAAAACTGCCCCCGAAACCCACCTTTTGAGAACTTTTTGCGGAACAGAAGGTTGCCCGCTCGCGGCCAAAAAAGCGTGCAAAACACCCTGATCGGCAATTTTTGCCGGGTTTTTCGAGATCCACCCTGGGCGCCAAGCTAAAAAAAGGGCCTGCTACGCAGCAGAGGTGCAAATCGTTTCACGGAACCTGCACTTTTATAAAATTAAATTCCTTGTTGGGCGTCCGCGGCTCCTTTTAAAACAGCAGTGGAATGAAACGATTAATTCAAACTTCAAAATCCGAAGTGCAGGGAAAACCCGCCGATTCTGAACCAAGCCATCGTGAATATCCGCAAATGAAGTTTAATTGAATTATACCGGATAATGAATGTAAAACCCGGAATAAACAGATTTGATGAATCGGGGAAACACCCCTGGATCAATTCCAAAGTTTAAGAACCTGCCCAATCCCCCCAACCAATCCGAATATTATGAATAACCTGCTTGAAATTCCCGGTGTCAAAAACCATTTGGCAAACCGGACCGCACACCATGGAGTCAAGATCCTCCTGGTGGATAGCCACGCCATGCTGCGCGATGGCTTGCGCAAATTGCTTCAGGAAATGGATGGCGTTTCCATTGTCGCCGAAACTTCCGATGGCGGGGACGCCTTAAAGGCAGCCGAATCGCTTTGCCCGGATATCGTTATCGTGGATATTCCCATGCCTGATCGCCATGGCCTGGACACTACCGCCAGCCTATTACGGTCCTTGCCGAATGGTAAAGTCATCGTGCTTTCCTCTGATTCCAGCCTGGAGTCGGCGCAGAAAGCGCTCGCGGCAGGCGCTGCCGCTTACCTGATCAAAGAGAATCCCCCGGCCGAATTAATCCGGGCTATCAAGGCCGTTTTGGATCAGCGCATTTATCTTTGCCCCGAGGTGGCCTCCTTTGTGGTGTGTGATTATCTGCGCATGCTAACCTTGCCCGCCACCCGGCACAACAATCGCAAGAACATCAATCAGCGGGAGCAGCAGCTCCTGAAATTTGTGGCGGAAGGCAAACGCTCGAAAGAGATCGGCATTCAAATGCAGCTGAAGCCCGGCTCTGTGCAAGTAGCCCGCTCCCGGCTGATGAAAAAATTGGGGTGTGCCAATGCCACCGAACTGACGCTGTTTGCTCTGCGGATGGGGATTGCCAATCCATAATATTTCGCGGTTTTACGGACCCCTTCCACCTGGACCAGGCCAGACACGCCCGCCATTAGCCTGCTTTGTTTGCCCGAGGGGAGCAGTTATCGCCACCTATTCGTTCAAGTCGTTGGATATACCGGCAGCGAAATTGAGTCAGGCGTCGTTGAAGCCCTCTGCCAAGCCTTCGACGAAGACGAGAATGAATCCACTGACCTGGCCATCGCCACCCGGCCGATGGAATCCAAACTGAGGAAATTGGCTGCGTGAATCACAAAAGAGCGGGCCGGTTGAAAAGCTGGGAAATTTTGGTCAGGTAATTGACCTTGGTGCGCCTGAACCAATCTTCCTCATCAATCCAGTCGGCGATGTCCTCCGGCTTTAAACCGAGTTATTAATTCCCCAAGGGGTCGGTCTCGACAATCCTTGGCTGTGGCGTCAGCAATATGCCGCTCTGCAATCTCCTTGATGAGGGGGGCATTACGATAAGCCAGGAAATACTGTTCGTAATACTCCGCAGCATCAGCAAGATTCGCTTTGTAAGGAGCCAGAATGGCAGGGCTTTCGTGGCCTCAACCCGCAAGGAATCTGACATGGCGAAGGCGGCAGCCCCTTGGTTCTGGCGGGAAATCCTGGCTTGTTCGGCGCAGGTTTGAGCTTCGGCTTTGGTTAAAAAACTATGGCGATCCCGCTGGCTGCCGTGAATCCGTGAATTTTTCCTAAATCGACAACAAAGCTGGCTTGACCACTTCTTTAGGTCCGTTTATAGATATTGGGCCATTGGGGCCGTTTGGGCGATTTTTGCGGACTGGACTTGTTGTTCGCTTTGCTCATAACCAGTCTAAAGGCGTCACTCGGGTGTCACGCAGTCAAGTCTGGTGAGAGCGGAAAAATCGGCGTAAATCATTCAGCACCAATCGTTAGGGCCAGTGTAGCTCAGCGGTAGAGCAACGGTTTCGTAAACCGTCGGTCACCGGTTCAATCCCGGTCACTGGCTCCATTTAAACCCCTCATCTACAACAGTTTACAGAGGTTTTCTCGATTTGTCGTTTTTTCCGCGCGACGTTTACGTGACGTTTTACGTGGCGTTATTGTTAGGGTTTGGAGCGTGAAAAATTTGGCCGAGCCAAACCCTTCAGCCAAAAAACACAACCATATGGCAAACCTAAACGCGCCAAGCGCTGGCCGAAAGTCAGGCTCCGTTCTTATCCCCCCCTTTTCTTCAATCGGATCTCTGGATAGCCACCTCGCCAAGCTCGGGCTGTAAAACCGAAAACCATAATAAACCAGTCCCGTCTCCTCATCCTGGTATTTGGTGGAGAATCGGAAGGGATTGGTCTTGGCCATCGGACCCGTCATGCGGATCAACTCACCAAAGGGGCCGTATTCATATTGGGCTGCCCAGGTGGCGTCACTTCCTTTGCAAAGCGCCATGACGTTGCCGTTGCCGTCATAAGCCGGGAAATAAGAATCGCCAGCCACCGTGATGAACAATAGGCCGCCCACGCCGCCAGCACCCTGGAGGCTCCCGCTCAGGTCCAAGCCCCAGGCGTAGGAGGTCTTGAGGCTGAGGTCGGAATTCAACTCGGCCACCAGGTTTTACCCGTCATAGACAAACCGCGTGTCCGAAAGGATCTGCAGGCTGGAGTTCTTCACCAGTTTCCGGATGCGCCGCCCCTGCCAGTCATAGGTGAATTCCAGCCTTTGCCGCGCCGCCACGGGCAGGCTGGTGCTCATCTCCTGCGCGATCAGCCGGTTCTCCGCGTCCCACGTGTAGTTCCAGACCCCGTCGCTCAGCAGGTTGCCGTCCGCGTCAAACGTGAACCCCTGCGTGGCGGGCGGCACAATCAGATGCCCCGGCGCGCTGGCCGGCTGCTGCACCAACTCCCCGCCCCGGCTGGCGGCCACGCTCACCGGCGTCCAGGCCGGCCCGCTCCCGTTGCCCGCCCCTCCCACCGCCTGGAAATACTCGCCCCGCCGATAGACACTCGCGCTCGCGCCATTGATCCATACGCTCACACTGGCCGCCGTGCTGGCCACGCCCACCACATCCACGCTGGTTGGATTCGTCCGCTGGCTATACTGGTTCAAGTTGTTGACGGAGTAAGAAGCAGGCCGGAGGCCTGTGCCGCTGGCATCCCCGCCCACCTGGGTCTGGGTCCGGTTGCCGATATCATCCTGGGTGTACTCGAATTGCCCGCCTGGCGCCAGGCCGCCGTCCGCCCAATACTTTTTGCCCGACTGAACCTGGCCCAGGGGGTCGTATTGATAAAGCCAGTAAGCGCCATCGGCCAGCGTCTGGCGCGTCCGCTGGCTGGCATCATTGTACTGGTAGCCGGAACTGGCCAAGGCCCCGCCGCTGGCCAGGCTCGTCACCGAACTCAGCCGGTTCAGGTTGTCATGCACGGCGGTCGTCGTCATCCGGGAGGCCAAATACTGTTTCAACTCAATCTGGCGCACCAGGTCCGAATGATCAAGGTAAGAATAGCTGGCTTTGCCGGCTCCATCAGTGAGCCAGCTCAGGCGCCAAGGCCCATGGTTCTCAGCTGTCAAATGGATCTAAAAGGATATGGCATACGGCATGCCCAGCATGGTTTACAAAGGCCTCCGCTGTCACCCCAGCCTGGGCCTGGTTTTTGGCCAGGCATTCCGCCATTGATGCCAAAACATTATGGGTTGGATGTTCATTCACCATAAATTATCGCCGGGATATTGTCGTCACAATTTCAGAGAAGTATTGCCATGTCAAGCCTCAACGATAAATAAAATCAACATAACAGAACTACTAACTCCATAATTAGCCTGGGTAATCCAAAACCGTACCTTTCAGTGGAGCCGGGGTGCAATCCGGCGGCCAGGCGCTTGAGAGGTTCACCCCTCGTGCCCAAGACCCACTGGCAGTTGGTTTTCTCAGACCATAGCCACCCGAATGGTGGCCCCCCATACCCTGACCCTGGATCGCCCGGAATCCCGTGGGAGTTGAGCGCACTTCAAAAGGGGCAAAAATTGGATTTAACCACGGAAAGGAGCTTGGAGCGCAGAGCTTGGAGTTAAAAGGCGGTCCAGGATTTCAAATTTCAGATTCATTTCTGTGTGATCGGTGTGATCCGTGGTTAAAATTTAAGAATATCGGCGAGGTGGCGGGGCTTTCACAAACTGGGTGGCGCGCAGATGGATCGGCTCCAACCGGGAGGCGGATGCGGTGCCAGGCCGGCCCAGGGCCAGCCGGCCCAGCACCGTGGCGGCCGGCCTCAGATCCTGGCTGCCGCTGAACCATTTGGGGCAGCCCGGACCCAGGATAACCACCCCGGAGGCAGACAGGGTTTGAATCGTTTCCGCCGGGACAATGCGCAAAGGTTCCCACGCCGCCTCGCTGGGGCCGTGGATTTCTCCGTAAAACAGGTAGAATTCACCGCGCTGGGCATCGAACACCAACCCGGCCTTGCCCCGCAATCCAGCCTGGATGGCCTGGCAGGCCAGGACTTCGTGGCTGCCCACCCCCATAACGGGAACGGGAAGGGCCAATTGCCAGCCTTGGGCCAGCGCGATGGCGTTGCGGATGCCCGCATGGGAGCCAGGTCCAAGGCCAACCGCCAAAGCATCCATATCCCGGGCTTGGAGTTGGACCCGGCGCATCGCTTCCTGAACCAGGCCCAGCGGATCCATGCGGCCGGCCGCATCGTCGGAAACCTCGGCCAGGATGGCCAGACCGCCACCGCCGGGATTCCCTGCCACCACGGCAACACTGCGCGAAAAGGATGAAAATTCAAGCGCCAGAATCCGCATAATGTATGTTCCGTTCGTTTTCGGAAACAGTTTCAAGCCAGACCAGCCGGCAGGATGGCGGGAGGAGGCTCCGGGCCGCACTCATCAGCTTGGGAAGGATATCTCCCGCCGCGGATTCTTCCGGATCAGGGAAACCGAGCCAATGCCCGATCCATTCCACGACGGCAATCCCAGAAGCGGGCCGCAAATATTCATCCAAACCGGCCCCCACAATCGCCGCCGGAGTGGAGAGGCGGTAGAGATCCAAATGGCAGAGCGGCAGCCGGCCCGTGGCGTATTCGTTGAGCAGCGCGAAGGTGGGAGAATGCACGCGCTCCGTAATCCCCAAGCCTTTGGCCAGACCTTGCACCAGGCAGGTTTTTCCAGCCCCCAAGCCACCCAGAAGACCGAGCACCCACCCGGATTGGGCGGTGGCGCCCCAACTTTCGCCCAAGGCCCGGGTCTGGCCGGCGCTATGCGTGGTGAGTGTAGCCATGTTCGGTGACGGGTTCCAGCCCATGCCCGGTCCGCAGGTGCAGGCCCGGCTGCGCCATGATCCGCCCGATACACCCCAGGCGCAAATCCGGGAACCGGGCCTTCCACGCATCCAACAGGGGCACTGCATCGCGGCTGGCGATGGTGAATAACAGCTCAAAATCCTCGCCATCGCTCAAAGCCGCCATGAGCGGGGAGGCTGGCCGGGCCGGATCCGGGAGCGGCAGGCGGGCCGCGTGGCTGATGGGGACCGCGGAGGCCAGCATCTCCGCGCCGCAGCCGCTGGCTTTCAAAATGTGGCGCAAATCACCCGCCAGGCCGTCGCTGATGTCAATCATGGCATGCAGGTCAAAATGTTCCACCAGCCACGCCGCCTCCGTGAGCCGGGGCTCAAAATCCAGGTGTTTGCCATGCAGCGAGCCCCCCAGCTCTCCGGTGACAAATACGGCATCACCCACCCGGGCGCCAGCGCGGCGGATGCAGCGGGTCTTGGCAACCAGCCCCAGCAGGGCAATGCTGATCAGAATCCCGCCCGGATTGGTGGTGGTTTCCCCCCCCACCAGGGAAACCTGGTAGCGTTCCGCCAGCAACTTCATCCCCGAGTAGGCCCGGAACACCCAATCTGGATCGTAGCCAGCCGGCAGCCCCAGGGTGACCAGCGCCGAAACCGGCTGCCCCCCCATGGCAGCCACATCGCTCAGGCAGCGGGCCAGCGCCTTGTGGCCGACCTTTTCAGGCGGGCTTTGCCTGGTAAAATGAACCCCGTCCACTACGGCATCGGTTTTGAACAGCACCCAGTGATCGGCGAGCCCGAGGTCCAGGACGGCACAGTCATCCCCCGGGCCCAGGACGGTGGCGGGGTTTTGAGGCAGCGAGGCGGTTAATTTGCCAATCAGGTCAAACTCGTTCATAGATCCAGCGGAACCAATTAAAAACCCGCTCCTCCTGCATCATCAAGGTGAAATTGGTGAAGTTAAATACGGCATGGGTCATGATGGGGGCCAGCAGGTTGCCGGTGTCCTCGTAGAGCAGCGCGAGCATTACCGCCACAAATACCAGGGGAACAAAGGCCATCAGGTTGAAATGGATGAGCGCAAACAGAAGGGAACTGGCCCACAAGGCCACCTGGGGGCGGGTAATTTGCTTAAGGAAAGAAAAGATGATGCCCCGGAACAAGACTTCCTCCGCCACTGGCACCAGCAGGATGGCCACCAAGCCATAGTAAAACCGCCGGCCGGGCGATCCGGCTGACTGCAGCATCTGGACCGGCGCCTGAACCTGCGGAGTCCACCCCCCCGCCCGAATCAATTGTTCACAAATCCAGCCCAGCTCCAGGGCGGCAACGGAAATGACCACCCCTCCCCAAACCGCCTTGAAAAGACATTTTCCCAAGCCGGGTGATTCCAACCCGAAAGTAGCGCTCCACGTCAATTTTTGCTCCCGCAGGAATTTGCTCACGAGGAGGAGGCCCCAGCCTTGAAAACTCAAGGTGAAAATGGTGAATTGCAGCAATTCAACATTCTCTTTGCGCCAGTGGCGGAACAGGGATTCCGCGATCCCCCCCAATAAGGCGCCAAAAAAAAGCCCGGCGAAAACCCCCATCCCGAGGCTGCTCACCAACTCCAAGGGCCAGGTGCGAACTGCCGGCGGACCAACCGGGTTCGCCAAGGAATCGTCGCCCGCGTGGATGACCATGGCTGGTTAGGGAGCCTTGAGGAACCGGATGCACACGGGCGCACCCACGGGCAAATCCTGGCCGGTGAAGGTCAAACGGCCGCTTTCCGGATCAATGCGGAAAACGGTGATGTTGTGTGTGTTCTGGTTGGCGGCCAGCAGGAATTTACCGGCGGGATCAATGGCAAAATTGCGCGGGAACTTCCCCCGGGTGGATTGATGTTCCACAAACTCCAAGGTTCCGTCCTGGGGGGAGACGGCAAAAACCGCCAGGCTGTCGTGGCCGCGGTTGGATCCGTAGACAAACTTGCCGGAGGGATGCACCTGCACTTCGGCCGGGTAATTGACGCCTTGGAAGGCCATCGGCAGCGTGGACACCGTTTGCAGTTCCCGCAGGCTGCCTTGCTTTGCGTCCAAACTGAAAACCGTCAGAGTGGAATTCAACTCATTGATGACATAGGCGACATCCCGCTTCGGATGAATGGCCAGGTGCCGTGGCCCGGCGCCAGCCTTCAAAGAAGCGTAAGGGGTATCGTTATCCGCCAAGGCGCCGGTTTTCGCCTGGAACCGGTAAATCAACACTTTGTCCAAGCCCAAATCGGCCGCCAGGGCGAATCGGTTGTCCGGTGTGACATTGATGGAATGGGCATGGGCCGCGCCTTGCCGCTGCGAATTGACGCTGGATCCGGCGTGCTGAATGAAAGCAACGGATTCGCCTAATTGGCCGTCTTTTTGGACCGGCAAAACCGCCACGCTGCCTCCGCCATAATTGGCCAGCAGGATGAAATTCCCGGCCTGATCCAGAGTTAAATGGCACGGCCCTGATCCCACCGAAGATTTTTGGTTTAAGAAAGCCAATTGCCCGGTGCGTTGATTGATTTTGAAGGAGCTGATCGCCCCGGCGGATTTACCCTCAAAATCGCCGATTTCATTGGCGGCAAAGAGGAGATTCCGGCCGGAATCAATCGCCAGGAAGGTCGGATTCGCAGTTTCGGCTGCTAATTCAAAGGGCGCCAGCTTCCCGGAAACGACATCGAGCCGGCTGATGTAAACTCCTTTGCTGCGCCCCCCCGTGTAAGTCCCCGCAAAAACCCAATATCCACCTTTGTCGCTTTGGGGAGCAGCTTCGCCTCCTTGAGCCACCGTGGCCAGCAGGCAAAAAGCCGCCACGCATCCTATGATGAGGTTCACTCCATTCATCGTTTTCATGATTTAATGCCAGACTACCCGGAATGGTGCCGAATGATCAAGCCAGCATTGGCAGGCCCATGGGGACCGGTGGTTGATGGCCGCCAATAAAGATTCGGGCAGAACCCGCGTTTACTGCAAATTTATGCGCGTTCGTTGCAGTTCAATGGCGTTCCTTCCTCCTTCGCCCTAGGATGCACCCCAGCATGAACAAGGCGATTCAAATGCCCGACCCAAGGCTCCTCAAAAGGAGAGGCTTACGGTTGTTGGCTGAGATCGGCGAACAGGAATAGGCAAAGATGAATAACTATATCGTTATCGGGTTAACAGTTTATTGCGCAGCCTGCTTTCTTTTCATTATCGCCCTCTGCCTGGCCCGCAAAAAAGCCAGGCCATCGATGCCGGGTTTGGAGGAAATGGGCTTGGCCCAATTGAATCGGGAAACATGCGTGAATAGTCTGCCATCCAAACCAGACAGTCGTTTGACTGCCCATCTGAATCCAGAGCTGAAAACAGCAAATGACAGAATTTCGTTAAGGCAGCCACCTGATCGCCAACAAACCCAAACAAAACCACCCTCCAACAAAGCCTGAATGGTGTCCTCTCGATGATTGGCACCCAAAAGGACTCTAAAATCGCTTTCCACAGTGCCCATGGCTTGGCAGTTCCTGGCCGGCCGCCTGACAATACCCGGCGAATTTGGCGAAAAACCTGAAAAGAGCCGCAACGCAGGGGATTCCGATTGACTGCGGCAGCACATTACGGCAGGCATTACCCAGCTAAGCGCTTGAATTCCGAACCTGTTTGGTTCGGTAAAGGCTGATGAATGGGCCAGAAACACAATCATAAGAAAAACACGCAGGTTCCGCCATCGTCCGTAAAAACCCGTGAAACAAAGGTGCGGGATTGGTGGATGGTTTTGCCCTGGCTGGCCCGTTTGCTGCAGGCGGCGGCTATTGGCTTGTCCTCCTACCTCCTTTACCACGCCTTGACGTCGGAAGCGATCAGCGGTTGCGGAGCTGGAGCCGCTTGCGACCGCATCCTCGCCAGTCCCTATGCCTGGTGGCTGGGAATCCCGGTCAGTGGCCTGGCGGTGGGAATTTACCTGGGGCTTATGCTCACCAGCATCGGGCTGTCCAAAAAATGGACGCAACCACCGCGCCCATGGGTTGGGTGGCTGATTGTGGCTGGTTCAACCATGGTTTTGGGTTCAATCATTTGGTTCGTAGGGATCCAATGGCTCGAGCTGAAAGCATTTTGCCGGCTATGCTGCACCACGCACGCTTTGGGAGCGCTCAGCGTCGGTTGCTTGTTAGCCAGCTGGAAACACACGCAAACAATTGCCATCAAGGAACTTGCTGAAAAACACACCAAGCCCGGCTGGGGTGGTATGGCGGCCTCCATGGCAGCGGGTTTAGCCGGGTTGGGCCTTCTGGTGGGGGGGCAATTAATTTTTCCCAAGCAGCTTTACCTGGTCCAATTCCACGAAGGGAAGTTCAATTTTGACCTCAGCAAAGTGCCGGTTTTAGGCAAGCCAGGCACCAACGTGGTGATCGATCTCTTCGATTACACCTGTCCTCACTGCCGGGATCTGCATCATTTGCTGGAGCAGGCGCAGGCCTGCTACTCCAACCAATTTTGCATCATTGCGCTGCCGGTTCCATTAAGCACCAATTGCAATGCGGAGGTGGTGCGATTCATACCCATGCACGCCCAGGCCTGCGATTACGCCAAATTAGGGATGGGGGTTTTTATTGCAAACCCCAAGGCATACCCCGAATTCGACACCTGGTTTTTCAAGCAAACGAATACGCCCCCCCTGAACCTGGCCACGGAACAAGCCGTCAAGCTGGTGGGCGGCGCCAAACTGAAGGAAGCCATGGCCGATCCCAAGGTGTCCAACTTGATTCAGACCGGGGTATCGATTTTTAAGGCCAACCGGGCCAAAGCCAGAATGACGAGCCTGCCGCAATTGGTTTTTGGCAAAGCGGTTCAATCCGGATCCATGCGCCGGACCAACGAACTCTTTAAACTGCTGGAAACCCATCTCCAAGTGAAAGCCGCGGCCAGCGAGCCCCACCGGTAATCCAGCCACCGGGCAACCTTCAGCCAAAACTGCCGGGCAGAACGCCATTTTAAAGCTTAAGCCCATCCTTGCCTACCGATCGGGAGCAGGCAGGAAACATTTGCCCACCCGAAGGCACTGAGCATAGCCAAACCCTTCATATAGGCAATATTTGCACACTGGCACGGGGCTTGCTTAAACCTGCTCGGAAATAGAGTCGTTATGATTACCGCCCTGTTCAACCAGCCAAATTATGTGGCCAGCAAGAAATTGCTGGACGTAACCGCGTTGCGCAGTGAGGCGATTGCCGCCAATATCGCCAATGCGGAAAAGCCTGGCTACAAGCGCATCGACGTCACTCCCTCCTTCAGCGATGAGCTGCAAAAAGCCATTGGCAATAAATCGGTGGATCAAATCAGCCATTTGCGGCCTCAGTTGGCGGTGGACTCCACTGCGGTGGCCCAAGCGAGAGATGGCAACACGGTGCAATTGGAGCACGAATTGCTGCAAAACACCAAGAACTATACCGCCTATTGCGTGGAAACACATTTGGTCACGGCGAGCCTGAAACGCCTCCGCCTGGCCATCACCGGACGCTCTGCATAAAGGAATCCCGCCATGTTTGACATATTAACCGGCATCAACTCAACCAGTTCGGCCTTGAACGCTGAACGCGTGCGCATGGAGGTGATCGCCCAAAACATCGCCAACGCCAACGTGACGCGCGGCGTGGATGGCCGCCCCTACCAGCGGCAGGAAGTGGTTTTTGAGACCCTTTTGCAACAAAAGCGTGGCGCGAGCGGTTTGGGCGGTTCGGCGCCTGAATCCGTCAAAGTGGCCCGCATCCAAAAGGATCAGTCCCCCTTCCAACGCATCCACAACCCCACGCATCCGGACGCAGATCCCACGGGCTGGGTGCAAATGCCGAATGTGCAGATCCAGATTGAAATGGCCGATATGATTACCGCGTCCCGCACGTATGAGGCCAACCTGGCGGTGGTCAAAACCGCGCGGAGCATGGCCCAACAAGCCTTGAGCATCGGCAAAAGCTAGGACGCCACGCCATGAATGCATTATCAGCCATCCGCCAATACATCACACCCACTATAAACGCGGCGGATATCCGGCCTGCGGATCTGGCGCCCGCCGGCAAAATAGGCAGCGCGGACTTGCCAGGCTTGGAGGAATTGACCTCGACCACCTCCGCCGCGCAAAAAGTGGGGGGGGATAATAATTTCAGCAACCTTTTAGGGCGCATGGTGGAAGAAGTAAGTTCCAAGAAAGCCACGGCGGACAATACGGTGGCGGGCATGATGAGCGGCCAGGATGTTTCCCTCCACCAGGCCATGATCGCCGCCGAGGAGGCCAGCATTTCCTTTCAACTGATGGTGGAAGTCCGCAACAAACTGTTGGAATCCTACCAGGAACTGATGCGCATGCAGGTCTGACCTCCATAAATAACTGATACACCGATGAAAAACCTCACACAACTCGCCTCCCAGTTGGCCGGCATATGGCGTCAACTGGGCCTGAACCAACGGATAAGCGTGGTCACCGCCAGCATCATGGTGCTGGCTGGATTGGCCAGCCTGGTCTGGTGGCTCGCCAGGGCCGATTATAAATTGCTGTACGGCGGGCTTGAAGACGGCGAAGCATCCAAGATCGTCAGTGCCCTGCAGGAAACCAAAGTGCCCTACCGGCTCGCCCAAGGCGGACGCTCCATCCTCGTGCCGGCAGACCAAGTCGATGCCACCCGCATACAATTGAACTCCCGGAATATCAAAGGCGGCGAAGTGGTGGGGCTGGATTTGTTCGACAAACCGGCCTTTGGCATATCGGACTTCGTCCAAAGGGTGAATTACAACCGGGCGGTGCAGGGTGAGCTAAGCCGCACCATCAGCAAAATGGAGGAGATCGATTGGGCCAGCGTCCTGTTGGTCATGCCGGAAAACCGGCTGTTGCCCGACAACCAGAAACGTCCCACCGCATCGGTCCATGTCAAAACCAAACGCCAGGCGGCGCTCTCCCCCCACGCGGTCAGTTCCATCCAATCCTTGGTGGCCAATGCAGTGGAAGGTTTGACGTCCGCCAACGTGGTGGTGATCGATAGCCGCCTGGGCATGGTATCCAATACTTCCGAACCGGATTCGCTGGGCGCCATCAGCGATCACCAGATCAAAATCCGCACGTTGATTGAAGAAAATGCCGCCAAGAAAGCCGAATACATGCTGTTCCCTGTCATCGGTGTGGGCAAAGCCTTGGTCAGAGTCGCCGCCGAGGTGAATTTCGATGCCATCAGCCGCCAGGAGCGGACCATCGATGCGGAGGCGGTAATTCCTGGCGAAACCAGTTTGGATGAGGAAACCACGAAAACTTCCAATGGAGCCAATGGCGGCACAGCGGGGATCGGCCCCAACCTAAATACTGACACCAACGCCACCGCCACCGCTTCCTCAAACATTTCCGAAACCAAACGAAAAAACAGCAAGCTCACTAACATTGTTCCGGAAACCTTAAGCAAAACAACCTTCGCCACCGGGGTGATTAAAAAACTATCGGCCGCCGTATTCATCGCCTCCAAGTTTGAAGGCACAGGCGCCGACCGAAAACCACTGCCCCGAACACCCCAAGAACTGCTTAAACTGAAGGAAATCGTAGCCAAGGCGATCGGGCTTCAGTTGACCAATAACACAGCCAATGGCACCCGTCTGGATGAACTGGCACTGGAAGAGGTTCCCTTCAACGAGGAGATGGCCACCGAGCTCACCCAAACCATCGATAAACAACAAAACCAGCAATTCTGGTGGGATCTGGGAAAGAGCGTAATCTACCCGGCCCTGGCGCTGGGAATGATGCTGTTCTTCTACCGGACCTTGAAAAGCACGCCCACCGAAAACATCCCCATCGGGGTGCCGCTGGGCCTGTTCGGCAATGGCCATGGCAATGGGAACGGCAACGGGCATCGCTCCGGCAACGGCGACTGGCGCAAACAACAGGAACCCGCGCTGGTGACCGTGGACGTGCTCAACCGGCTGATCCGGGAAAATCCGGAAAACGTAAGCCAGGCGATCCGTTCCTGGCTGACCCGTGGCGGCAAACCTGGCCAAAAGAACAATTAAAGAGGAATTTATGGCAGCCCAAACTGAAACAGCAAACCCCCCCACTGAATTCGCGAAGATGACCAAAATCCAGAAGCTGGCCATCTTGCTGGTCATCCTGGGTCCCGATAGCGCCGCCCAAATCATGAAGGGCATGGACGAACATGAGCTGGACACCTTGACCACGGACATGTCCAAGCTCGGCCTGATCAGCCAGGAGATGCAGATGGAGGTGCTGAAGGAGTTCACCGACATCGCGGTCCAGGCGGGTACCTCCGTGCGCGGCGGGCTGGATTTCACCCGGGCCGCCCTGGAAAAGGCGGTGGGATTGTTCCGCGCCTCCGACGTGCTGAGCCGGGTGATGCCGAACCGGGCTTCGGTGACGGTAATGCAGCAAATCACGGACATGGATGCCCGCCAGGTGTTCAACCTGATCAAGGGCGAACAGGGCCAGACCATCGCGCTCATCATCAGCTATCTCGGCCCGGAAAAGGCCGGGCAAGTGCTCAGCTTGCTGCGCGCCGACCTGCGGGAGCAGATCATCGAGCGGCTGGCCACGCTGGCGCCCACACCGGTGGATGTGGTGGAAAAAGTGGTGCAGGTATTGACCTCCAAGATGGGGGGCAAACACCCCAGCGCCCTGCACCAGACCGGCGGGCTCAAGGCGGCCGCGAATTTGCTCAACGCCCTGGACAAGAACGTCAGCAAGAACATCCTGCTGTCCATGGACGAACACAATCCGGAACTGAGCCAATCGATCCGCCAGAAGATGTTCACCTTCGAAGATCTCTCGGTGCTCGAGCCGGCCGCCCTGCAAAAGATCCTGCGCGAAATCGACATGCGCGACCTGGCGGTGGCGCTCAAAACCGCCAGCGAAGGTCTCAAGGGCGCCTTGCTGGCCTGCCTGTCCAAGCGTGCCGCCGAAACGCTGGTGGAAGAAATGAGCTTCCTCGGGCCGCTGCGCCTGAAGGAGATCGAGGCCGCCCAGCTGAAGATCATCGACGTGGTGCGCCGCCTGGAAAGCGAAGGTGAGATCGACCTGTCCGAGGCCCGCCAATCAGCAAATTATGAAGTTATGGCGTGAACAGGTTAAATTCAGCCGGGATCTGCGGGGCGCGCGCATCGCCGCCTCGGGGTCCGCGGCCGAGCTGCAGGAACGCCGGGTGCGGGAACGGGAACAGGCCGCCTTCGAGCGGGGCCGCGAAGAGGGGGAGCGCCGGCTCAGCGAACAGCTGGTCCAGCAGCGCGCCGAGCTGCAGGAATTGCAGCTGGGGATCATGCACTCCCTGGGTGCGGCCATCCCCAAAGTCGCCCGCGAAATGGAACCGATCCTGGTGGAGCTGGCCTTGGAAGCAGCCCGCAAATTAGTGGGGGAGCTGCCGGTCACCGCCGCCATGGTGGAACATGTGATCCGGGATGCGCTGGGCCAGGTTGAAGATTCGGCGGAATTGAAGGTGTTCCTGCAAGCCGACGACTTAAAGCTGCTGCAGCAATCCCAATCCCCGCTGCTCCAGGAAAATCCCCAGCAGCCCATCCGCTTCGCCAGTTCGCCGGAGGTCACCCGCGGCGGATGCCTCGTGCAGACCCGGTTCGGCTGCTTTGATGCCCGCCGGGAAACTAAGGTCAAGCTGCTCAAGGAGGCCCTGCAATTATGACCACCATGCCGGACCCAGGCGCCCCCCGGGGCCGTTTCAGCCACCTGCTGGACCGGGCTCGGGGAGCGCGCGTTTTGGAAAACCGCGGCCAGGTTGTCCAGTTGGTGGGCCTCGTGATCGAATCGGAAGGCCCGCTGGCCGCGGTGGGCGAATTATGCCGCATCGAATCCAACGGGCGGGACGAGCACACCCTGGCGGAGGTGGTCGGGTTCCGCGGGCGCAACCTGCTGCTCATGCCCTTGGGCGAAATCCACGGCATCCACCCGGGCAGCTCCGTGGTGGCCCTCAATGCGCCGCTCACGGCCACCGTGGGCAAAGGTCTGAAAGGGCGGATCATCGACGGGCTGGGCAGCCCCATCGACGGCTTGGGCCCCATCCAGGCCGAGCATAAGGCCAGCCTGACCCTCACGCCTCCCCATCCGCTGAAGCGCCAGCGCATCCGGAAAACCTTCCGCACCGGCGTGAAGTGCATCGACACCTTCATCCCCTGTGGACGCGGCCAGCGCCTGGGGATATTCGCCGGCAGCGGGGTGGGCAAATCCACGCTGCTGGGCATGATGGCCAGCCAGGCGGAGGCGGACGTCAACGTCATCGCGCTCATCGGCGAGCGCGGCCGGGAAGTGCGCGAATTCCTGGAAAAAGATCTGGATGAACGCGGCCGGCAGAAGTCGGTGGTGGTGGTGGCCACCTCCAACCAGCCGGCCTTGGCCCGTTTGAAAGGCGCCTTTCTGGCCACCGCCATCGCCGAATATTTCCGGGACCAGGGCCAGAGCGTCCTGCTGATGATGGACTCGGTCACCCGTTTCGCCATGGCGCAGCGGGAAATCGGCCTGGCGGTGGGCGAACCGCCCGCCACCCGGGGCTACACCCCTTCAGTGTTTTCCCTGCTGCCACAATTGCTGGAGCGGGCCGGCATGGGCGAGCAAGGCTCCATCACGGGCCTCTTCACGGTGCTCGTCGAAGCGGATGACATGAACGATCCCATCGCCGATTCGGTCCGCTCCATCCTGGACGGCCACATCGTGCTGAGCCGGGAGCTGGCCGCCCTGAACCACTACCCAGCCATCGATGTGCTGGATAGCGTCAGCCGGCTGGTGCGGGATCTGTTATCCCCATCCCAGCTGGAGCTGGTGGCCTTGGGCCGTGAAAACCTGGCGGTCTATCGCAAAAACCAGGATTTGATCAACATCGGCGCGTACGCGGCCGGCAGCAACCCATTGATAGACCACGCCATAAAGATCAATGCTCCGCTGACGCAGTTCCTCCGCCAGGGAATCCGCGAAGGATATGCCTTCGATCAAAGTTGGGCCGCCCTGGCCCAGGCGCTTGGCCAACCCAATCCTCAACCCAGCCCCAACTGCTGATATGAAAGCTTTTCATTTCCCTCTGCACGCTTTGCTGACCCTGCGGGAGCAAAAGGAACAGGCCGCCTTGGAAACCTACGCCCGCTCCGTCCAGGCGGAACGCCAGGCCCGCGAACAAGCGGAAGCCGCCGAGCGGGAACTTAGCCGCAATTGGGGCCATTGGCAGGAAATCCTGAAGCAAGGCACGGCCGCCGAGAACATCGACCGCCTCCGGCTGCATTGTGTGAACCTCCAGGAAACGGTGAATGACCGGCAGCGCGACTGGCACCAGGCCCAGCAAGTGTTACGGCAACACCACCAAGCCTTTCTGGAGGCCAAAAAAGAACGCGAAATCGTCGAAAAACACCGGGATAAATTGAAGCGGCAGCACGGCCTGGACCTCCAAAAAATGGAGCAGAAAATGTTGGATGACCTGGCCTGCACACGGGCCGCACGCGGCCCCGAAACACCGTCTGAACCAGGCAACAGCTTGTGGAATTGATATGTTAAAAAAATTACAATCTCCCTGGATGGCGATCCTGGTGGGAGCCATAAGTTACCTGGTGACCACGGTGCTTTGCTGGAAAGTCCCCCATAATACGGAAACCTCCGGCGAAGGAGGCGGAGGCTCGCGGCGCCTCGAATCGGGTCCCTCCTGGGAATTCCGCAATCCAGAAATCGACCAGCTCGTCGCCGAGCTTAAAAAAGAGCGGGAAATGACCTCCCTCCGGCGAATGGAATTGGATGAACTGGCCAGCCACCTGGCCGCCGAGCGCGCAGAAATTGAGCAGCTCATGAAAAAAGTTGAAGCGAAGCAACGCGAATTCGACGCCAACGTCCTCATGCTCAAAGAGGAGGAAACTGCCAACCTCAAGAAATTGGCCAAAGTTTACGCCGCCATGACTCCCGATGGCGCCAGCGGCATCCTGAAGGCTTTGGATGATGAGCAGATTGTGCGGATATTCGTATTCATGAAGGAGGTCGAAAGCGCCCCCATTTTGGAAAGCCTGGCGAAAGGCGGAGAAAACGAGGCCAAGCGTGCCGCCAAGGTTTCCGAGCGGATCCGGCTATCCATGACCCGCGCCGCCACTAAAAAGAAATCCACCTGAAATGGAAAACCCTTGCATCAATCTGAAATCCGCCGGCCAGCCCACCGGCTCGGACGCGGCTCCCCTGCCCGCTTTGCCGGGCGCCGGTGCGCTCAACCCACCCAAGAATGCGCCGGCCGCGGCCACCAAATCGATGGGCTGCCAGGCCACCTCGTTCACCGATCTCCTGGCGGCCGCCGGCGAACCGGAAGCGGCACCCGCTCCCGCCAATCGCGGCCATCCGCAGGAAAGCCAGGCCAAAGCCGCTCCCAAACGTGCCGCCCGCACCGGCGCCACCACTCAGTTGGAGCACAGCTCCCCATTGATCCTTGGCCGGCCCGCTGCGGGCGGGAATGCGCTCGCCAGCGTCCCGGTTGAACGGTCAGCAGAGGGCGAAGGCGAGGCGCCGCTGAACCCCACCGATAGCCAGGAATTTTCGTGGCGGAAGGATGGTCCGCCCAGTCTGGATGCGGCCGCCAATCCGCTATCCACTTTTTTCTATTGCCTGCCAGCGGAGGCGCCACCCGCAGCCACCGGCATCGGTGCCGAAACCTGGCTCCAGGCGAAACTCCAGGACACCGGCGCCCCCACCGCAAGCAACGGCGGGAACGCGGAATCGCCAACAGTTTCCAGTCTCTGCCCGCAAACCCCGGATATTTCAGCCAGTTCGGCTAAAACCATGCCCAGCGGCAAAGCCACTGCCCCCGTGCGCCTGGCAAACCGCGCTGCGGATGCTGCGCCACTGGTGGTTGCCAGTTCACCGGCTTCAGCACTATCCACTCCGGCAATGTCCAGCACCGGATCCCCGGCGAATGGCCAAACCTTCAATGTTGATAAGGCGATTCCGTCCCAGCCAGCGCAGATTCCGACGGCGCGCATCTCGGGCGCCATCGACACCGCTTCGGCGCCAGCCGGGGATCTGGTTTTTCCGGCGGCATCAGGATTTCCGGGGGCCAGCACGCTGATTCCCGCTGGCGCAGCCGGCGATCCAGCGGCCGCGGCGGCTCACGTTGCGAACACCACCCATGGCTTCGCCCCCGACTCCGCCCTCGGATCGGCGCCAGGCATTGCCAAGGCCGCCCAATTCAGCACTTTTCCAGCTGCCGCCCCAGCCCCGAGACCATCCAGCGGTCCAAACCAAGGATCGGCAGCGTCCCAGGATACCGAGGCGCTGGCCGCCGCGACCGGTTCCAAAGCAATCCAGGAAACAGCCCAAACCACGGCTGCTTCAATTCTGACACCTCCCGGTTATACGGTCAGCTTTGCCGATCAGCCAACCGCCGCCGCCGCCAACTCCCAGCCCCCAAACACTGATTCGATCCAGGCTGGCACCCAAGCGCCCCGGCAGGGGGCGCCACTCGCCAGCCGCCCAACCTTTAGTGCTGAAAGTGGGTTGCCGTCCGAGCTGGCGCCGCTCCCATCCGGGAGCATGCCTGGGGCAAACGCCACTTTCGCAGCGCCATCCCTTGACCCGGGTTTTCCGGCTGCCTCAGCCTCTCCCGCGGCCGGCAACCTGGTCCCCACCAGCTTTGCCCCCTATCCGCCGACTATTGCGGTTCAGGCCACGGACGCTCCAGATGGGTCTGATGCCAACTCCGCCGCAGAGTCTTTGCCAACCTCTGCCAAGACCGCTCAACTCAGCACTTTTCCGGCGGGAACCAAGGCCACTGAACAGCCCAGCGAAACAAATTCCCCGCCGCAAGCCGCAGGGAATGCTGGTTCAATTTCAGGTTCTGTACCATCCCAGGATATCAATGCGATGGCGGCAGCGGCGGGAGCGAAGGTGACCCCAAAAACAGCTCCCGCTGCGCACCGCTCGGCGCAGCCGCTGGCGGCACCCTTGGCAAGCGACCTGGCCACCAGCCCGCATGTCCCGCCTGCGGTCCAGTCCAATTTATTAACGGGGCAATCCATCTCACCAGGTAAAGACCAGCCAGCTTACAATACAGAGGCTGCCGTCGTCATCACACCAGGCCAGAACAACGAGAATGACCAGAAAAAAACCGGCTCAGCCCAGGCGGCGCCTTTTTCGGCCAGCCAGCCAGCTATTAATCCGGCCATCCCCTCCGCGGCGTCCCCGGTTTTGGTGACGCCCGAAGCCACCGGAATTCCTAATCCTGCCAATAGCGAGGGTCAGGAACTGAACCCGGTGGCCAGTCCGGATTCCTCACCTTTAGCTGCGCCATCCGCCCGGAATGAAGAATCCACCAAACATGGCACATCCCCTGCTCAACAGGCAGTGGATATGAATAACGGGGCTAAATTGAGCCAAATGAACCAGGAAGCCGGGCAAAACCTGCCGCGCGAAGCGGCAGAGCTTGCGCCGCCGGCAGGTTCAGCGGCTCCCACTCCCTCGGAAAAGTCGCCGCTGAAGACCACCGCTAATACCATAGCGGATTCAGCTGGATTATTCCTGAGGCAAACCCCGATGGAGATCGGCGCGCAGAACCCGAACCCGGCGCCAGAAACCAGCCAGCCGGGCGGTTCCAGTGGCGCCGCCATGGCGGCCAAGGTTTCGGATTTGATCGCCAACCAGGTTGTCGATCTGAAACAAACCGGCGCGTCGGCCATGGATTTGGTCGTCAAAACCGATCGCCAAACCGAGCTTCATTTGAAACTGCGGCAGGAGGGGAATACCGTGGTGGTGCAGGCGCGTTGCGAAGGAGGAGATTGGCAACAACTCAGCACTCATTGGGAATCCATCAAGAATGCCTTGTCTCCACAAGGCATACAGCTGGCTCCGTTGGAACGGACCCCGGCTCCGGAGATGATGGCCACTACGTCCGGCTGGGACCAGCGGCACAAATCTCCATCTCAGGCTGGAACGGATTCCTCTGAGCAGCGGCCCGCCCGCCGGCTGGCGGCCAACGGGCCAAGTCAAATCTCGTCAATTCCAACAACCAAACCCGGCGGAACCCGGACCCATGTGCCCGCGGACCGCCATTTTGAATCATGGGCGTAATACCTATCATGTCTGCCATATCAATGATGTCCAGTGCGGGCGCCAATTCCAGCACCACGAGCACCGCCAGTTCATCCACTGCCAAAACCAACAATTCCACGCTGAACCAGGCGGATTTCCTGAAGCTCCTGGTTGCCAAGCTGACCACGCAGGATCCGATGAATCCCCAGACCGACACGGATTTCATCGGCCAGCTGGCGCAGTTCAGCTCCCTGGATCAATCCTCGCAATCCACCTCGGCGATTGCCCAACTGCGGGCCAATTCATTCCTGGGACGCAACGTGGAGCTGAAATCAAGCACCGGCGCGGTAGTCACGGGGATGGTCAGCGCCATTAAAATGGACGGCACCACCCCGAAGCTGATGGTGAACGGCAACTCCTACGATTTAAGCCAGGTGATGTCGGTCACCGCCAGCAGCAGCAGCATTTCCCGATCTTAGGCATGGATCGCCAATCAACAAAACAGCAATCATTAAACTGATCCAATATTATGACACAATCACTAATGTCAGGCATTTCCGGCCTCCAAAATTTCCAGGAGCGCATGGATGTCATTGGCAATAACATCGCCAACGTCAACACCACCGGTTTTAAAGCGGGGCGGACGGTCATGACCGATTCGTTCAGCAACACGCTGCAAAGCGCCACCGGCAGCTCCGGAGTGCAGGTGGGCACCGGCGTGGCCACCAACTCCATCCAGAACTTGTTCACCCAAGGCTCGCTGGCCTACACCGGCAAAAACACGGACCTGGCCGTCAGTGGTGACGGCTTCTTCATGGTCAAAGACCCCCAATCGGCGGCTTCTTTTGCGACCCGCGCCGGCGAATTTGAAATGAGCAACGAAGGCTATCTGATCATGGGGGGCATGCGGCTCCAGGGCTACATGGACGAGGCCTTGAAAACCGTGGGCGACCTTAAAGTCGATGCCAAAGACCGCATTGCGGCCAATCTGGCCACCGCCAACCAGGCGCTGACCGATGCCACCTCGGCCAAATCCACGGCTGCCACCGCCTACACCACCGCCAGCACCGCTTGCGAGGCGGCCAAAACCGATTATGCCACCAAGCAGAAGGCCGCCGACGATGCGCCCACCGACGATGCCGCCAAAGCCGCCGCCCTGGAAGCCAAAACGGCGCTCGCCACCGCTCAGACCGCTCTGGATGGAGCCACCGCAACCAAGACCGCCACCGAAACCGCCTTTACCGTGGCCACCGCCAAAGCGGCGGCTGCCAAGGATGCCGGCGTTGAGCGCTGGAACGTCGATAATGCCGGCAAAATCAACATTTTCCTTTCCGATGGCACGAATTTTGTGCGCGGGCAGGTGCTGCTGCAGAACTTCCGCAATCCACAGGCCTTGGCCAAGGATGGCAACAACCTTTATTCCAATCTCGATGCGGCGGGTCCCGTGACTGGCAGCATCAATACCTTGGCTGCCCCGGGAACGTATGGGTTGGGGGGGGTCAAGGGGGGCCAGCTGGAATTGGCCAACGTGGATCTGACCAACGAGTTTTCCAGCATGATCACCACCCAGCGAGCCTTTCAGGCCGCCGCGCGCGTCGTCACCACCACCGACGAAATCCTGCAGGAACTGATCAACCTGAAACGGTAATTTGCCGGCGGAGCCGGCCTTGTAGTCATGGCCACCAATCGCATGGAATCAACCAAGCCAGCGGACGCCGCCGGGAAACCACCCGGCTCCGCGGGGCCGGCCAGGCTGGAATCAGCTCCCGGCGGGCGTTTGAGAGCCTGGCTGCCGTTGATCCTTGCCTTGGTGGCCATGCCGCCCATCGCCTACTTCACTACCACCTGGTTCATTCTCCCCAAAGCGGGGCCCATGTCCCAAGTGGCAACGCCGAATATGCCATCGCCAGGAGTGCCGGCCAAAAAGGTGGAAGTAGTTTTAAAAAAGGTTCTGGTCAACGTGGCCGGGGCCTCCCAAAGGTTTTTACTGGCGGAAATTGTCGTCTCGGGAACCGGGGAGGAGTTGCGTAAAGCCATCGACACGCAACGCAGCCGGTTGATTGATCTGGCCAGTTCGACGCTGGCCGCAAAAACCCTCAGTGACCTGGAAAAACCAGGGGCTCGCAATCAGCTCCGCTCCGAACTCTCCGCCGGCTTCAACCACTGCCTGGGCCAGAACCTGGTGGAGGAAGTGTTCTTCACCGAGTTCGCCATCCAGTAATTTCCCCATCCTTTTATGAATTCGATCCGCGCGACCAACCTCGGACAACCATCCGCCGAACGGAAGCCCGGATCGCCGCCGAACCTTTTGCATCGGCCCGGCCTGAACCGCCAGCGGCCTGATGAATCCAACTTGATCACCAATCCAAAACCAGCATAATCGCATTGTTATGGCCAATCGCATGGAACCACCCAAGCCCGGAGGAGAACCGCCCAAGTCGGAGGCCGCCGCCGCTCCCGCCAAAGCTATGGAAGCCGCCGCCGGGCGCGGGGGCATTAAAGGCTTTCTCCCGCTGCTCCTGGCTTTGGTCGCCATGCCGGTCATGGCCTATGTCACCACCACCTTTGTCTTGCTGCCAAAGATGGAACAAGCCATGGGCACCGGTGGCGCCAGCGAAGCCAAAGCCAAGGCCTCGAAACCCTCCGGCGGCCATGGGGAGAGCCCGGCCAAAGGCAAGACCGAATCCAAAGCCAAGGAGAAGAAGGTCAGTGTGCCCTTGAAGAAAGTATTGGTCAACGTGGCCGGCACCCAGGCTACCCGCTACCTGCTGGCCAACCTCAGCCTGGTGGGCGCTGGCGAGGAGTTCAACAAAGTGATGGCTGAACAGCAGGACAAGCTGGTGGATGTGGCCAGCTCCATCCTTGCCGGCAAGACGTTGAGCGACCTGGAGAAACCCGGCGCGCGCAACCTGATCCGTACCGAGCTGATCTCCGGCTTCAATAATTGCCTCGGCGAAAACCTGGTGGAGGAGATTTACTTCACCGAGTTCGCCGTGCAATAATGCGCAGCGCTTAACATGGACGTTAACTACGAATTCAATGCCGATTCCGAAGTCCTCAGCCCGCAGGATGTCGAGCGGTTGCTGGCGCAGGTGGCGGATGCGCCCGATCCCTGCGCCCAGATCCGGCTCGCCATCCAACTGCCCGGAAGCGATTCCCGGCGCTGGTTGGTGGTGAATTTCACCCCGCTGGGGAACAGCGAAAATTTCCAGGCCTCCATCGCCGGCGATCTGGCGTGCCTCGAGGATCTGGCCCGTAATATTTTTTCCGGCAAAACTCCCTGTGAATTGGAAATGGCTGGCTCCCGCCAGCGCATCCGGGCTGAACTGATATCCTGTTTCAACCGCTGGCTGGGTGGAATCCTGGTGGAAGGCATCCGTTTTGACGAATTTTACCTTTTGTGAACCCTGCCAATCGCCATGGATGCTAACGACGCCTTTAATGCCAATTCTGAAGTCCTAAGCCAGGAGGATGTCGAGCGCTTGCTGGCGCAGGTGGCGGAGCAGGAAACCACCACCGAAATCATCAAGCCGGAGGGCCAGCGTTCCAAATACGTCGCCGATGATGTCCAGCCCTATGATTTCCGCCAGCCGGTGTTCCTGGCGGCCGGGGAATTACGCAAATTGCGCCTGCGGCAGGAGGAGTTCACCCGCTCGCTGGCGGCCCGCATGTCGATCTACCTGCGGCTGGAGTTCGGGCTGCAGATGGCCCGCCTCCAGACCCTGACCTACCAGAAATTTTTGGACAGCCTGCAGAATCCCACCCACCTGACGCTGTTCAAAGCCGAGCCGCTGCAAGGGCTGTGCATTGTCGAAATATCCACCCAGCTGGGCATCACGATCGTGGATCGCCTGCTGGGGGGGCCAGCCCACGCCGTGAACCTGGAACGGGACTTGAGCGAAATCGAGGCCGCCCTGCTGGATCAGGCCGTGCAGATCATCCTGACCGAATGGTGCAACCAATGGGCCAACCTCCTGGAGCTGCGGCCGGTGACGGTCGGCCACGAGAGCAGCGGCCGTTTCCTCCAGACCGCCTCGCATGACACCGTGATGCTGGTTCTGGCCATGGAGGCACGCCTGGGTGAATGTCAGGATGCCCTTCAGATGGCGTTTCCGTGCTACACCTTGGAACCGCTGATGCGCAAGCTCAACTCCAACCTCGAAAACATCCAAAGCAACAGTCCGCCCCGGGCAGCCGCTGTCAAATGGAACAGCCGCCTGGATGATGTCCGGATTCCGGTTTCGGCCCATTCGCCCAGCATCGAATTATCCGCCCGCCAGCTGGCCCGGATCCGCGTGGGCGATGTCATACCTTTGGATGCCGATTTCGCCAAAAACATCCAGATCAACCTGGCCCAAATGCCCAAATTCCTCGCCAACCTTGGCACCCAGGAAAACAAATGGGCGGTGGAATTGACCAAGGTATTGAAATCTTGATTGCAGCCTTATGAACCCAACCGCCGACGCACATACCAACCTCGACATCATTCTGGATGTTCCAGTGAAACTGACCGTGGAACTGGGCTCCTGTTTTTTACCCATGCGCGATGTCCTGCAACTGACGGTCGGATCAGTGGTCCAATTGGACAAAGTGGCCGACGCCCCGGTGGACCTGTTCGTGAACCAGAAAGTGGTGGCCCGCGGGGAAGTGGTGGTGGTGGAAGATCGTTTCGGGGTCAAAATCACGGAAATCATCGGCACCCAGTCGTGAAAACCGCGATGGGATGCCTTTCGACCGTGATGGGTTCCCTGGCGGCTGCCACCGGTTTGGCCGCCACCCAAACGAACCTGGAACCGGCCTTGCTGCCGCCGGGGGCGGATGCCGCTTCCGCTATCCTGCGGGTGGTGGGGGCCTTGGTATTCGTGCTCGCTCTCTTTTTGACGGGGGTGTGGCTGTTCCGCAACCGTCCTTTTCCGGCGGGGCGCGGAAGCCGGCTGGGCAAATTCCAGATCCTGGAATGCCGCGCCTTGGGAGCCCGCCATTGCATCTATGTGGCGGGTTACGAAAAACAGCGCTTCCTCCTCTCCTCCTCCCCCGCCGGGGTCACCCTGCTCACCCAACTGCCCGAGGCCAGCGAACTGGCCAATCAGGAAACCGTGCCGCCGGTCGCTTTCCGTGATGTTTTTCAGCGGCTGTTGGGACGCCCCTCATGAAAACCAGCCGCCCGTCATCCAGCTTCCTTCACCAGCGGCTTTGCCTCCCGGCCAGCGGGCGGCCTTTCACCGCGTGGCGCCGCGGCATGAAAGCTTTGCTATGCCTCGGATTGGCCGCATTGGGACTGATGTTGGCGCCCACTTTGGCGGCCCAAACCAACGTGGCCAATCCAGGCGGGCTGATGCCCTTCCGCTTGAGCGTGGGCCTCGATTCCGCCCAGCAGCCGGCGGACGTGGATATGGCGATCAAGATCGTGTTCGCGATCACCTTGCTGAGCCTGGCCCCCTCCATCATCCTGCTGATGACCAGCTTTACGCGCGTGGCGATCGTGCTGTCCTTTGTCCGATCCGCCTTGTCTTTGCAGGGCACGCCCGCCAACCAGATCATCATTGGCTTGTCGCTGTTCATCACGTTGTTTGTCATGGCGCCAGTCTGGGAACGAATCGACCGCGACGCCCTGCAGCCCTACATCAACAAACAGATCGCCGGCCCGGAAGCCTACGACCGCGCGGCGGGCCATATCCGCACCTTCATGCTGAAACAAACTCGGCCCAAGGATCTGGAATTGTTCGTGGCCATGGCCAAGCTGGGTCCCTCCCGGGTGGACCAGCTCCCGCTGAAAGTAGTGGTGCCCGGCTTCATCATCAGCGAGCTGCGCACCTCCTTCCAAATGGGTTTCCTTTTGTTCGTGCCGTTCATTTTGATCGATCTGGTGGTGGCCACCGTGCTGATGAGCCTGGGGATGATGATGATGCCCCCCATGACGATTGCCCTGCCGTTGAAGATCCTTTTGTTTGTCCTGGTGGATGGCTGGGAACTGGTCATCCGGTCCGTGGTCCGGAGTTTTGTCCAGTAGCGTATGACTCCCGAATTTGCCGCCGAAGTGCTGAAAAACCTGATGTATCAGGCGGTGCTTCTGGCCGCACCGATCCTGCTGGTGGGCATGATCATCGGACTGGCCATCAGCTTGTTCCAAGCGGTCACCTCCATCCATGAGCAAACCCTCAGCTTCGTCCCCAAGGCGCTGGCGATTGTCGCCCTGCTGGTCGTGCTGCTGCCCTGGATGCTGCGGGTGCTGGTCAGTTTCACCACGGCCATCATCGAGAAAATCCCGCAAATGGCCCAGTAACCGGACCTGGATCGCCCCCCCATGCGCACCGAATTCATCATCTGGATGCTGGTGTTCGTCCGGATCAGCGGCCTGCTGACGGTGCTGCCGATCTTTTCCGCCGCGAGTTTCCCCCGGCGGGTCCGGATCGCCCTCGGCGCCGTGACCGCTCTGTTGATCACCCCCACCCTCAACCAAACCTTGCCGGAGGTCAGCACCTTATGGGCCATTTTCAGGCTCCTGGCGCTGGAGCTGGGCATTGGCCTGCTCCTGGGCTTCGTGGCGCGCGTGGTCTTTTTCGCGCTGGAATTCGCCGCCAGCGTGATCGCCTCGGAAATGGGTTTATCCTTCAGCGCGGATATGGATCCCTTTGGCGAAAGCCGCACCCAGGCTCCCGGCCTGATCCTTTACCTGCTGGCCACCATGCTGTTTTTCAGCCTGGATCTACATCATTGGCTGCTGGAAGCCTTCCGCAAAAGCTACGATTACGCCCCTTTCAACGGCGTTCACCTGAGCGAACCCTTGCTGGTGGAGGTGATCTTCCGCACCAGCCGCATTTTTGTCGTGGGCGTCCAGATGGCCGCCCCCATCATCGCCATCTCCCTGATCATCACCCTCACCTTTTCCATCCTTGGCCGGGCCATCCCGCAAATGAACGTATTTGGTGAAAGCTTTGCGTTCCGCACCCTGGCGGGCATGATGCTGCTGGGGCTTACCATCAACCTCCTTGCCCAGCACATCATCAACGCCCTCCGGCGGGTTCCCAGCGAAATGCTGCGCGTGGCCCAACTGCTGGGCGGCGGTTAAAATGGGGGCCGGGTAAACCCGGGATCAATCGTAGCGCAAAGCCTGGATGGGATCCAGGCGGGAAGCCTTCAGGGCGGGGTAGAGGCCCGCCACCACCCCCACGCAGGCGCTGAACGCAAAGGCCAGGGCCATCGCATGGACGGAAATCACCGGCGAGTTCTGGGCGGGAGTCAGGACTTCCAGAAGATGCACCAAACCATAGGATGCCCCCAGTCCGCAAAACCCTCCCAAAACCGCGATGACCACGCTTTCCACCAGGATCTGGACGAAAATGGCGGCGTTGGTGGCGCCGATGGCCTTGCGGATGCCGATTTCCCGGATGCGCTCCGTGATGCTGGCCAGCATGATGTTCATGATGCCGATGCCGCCCACGATCAGGCTGATGATGGCGATGATGCCGCCGCTCAGGCGCGCGTTGCGCATGGCCTGGTTGATGTTATCGACCGAGTTTTCCTGGGTGCCGAAGGTGAAATCCTCGATGCCGTTGTGGGTGACCATCAGGACATTGCGGGCCTGCTGCATGGCGGTTTCCATCTTTTCCAGGCTCGCGACCTTGAGGTCGATGTCGGTGAGCTTGGGATCGGGGGTATCGTTATATCCGGAGGCCGCCCGGAACCGGAGCCACATGGTGGAAAGCGGGATATACATGGTGTAATTCTTCCGGCGGAAAGCCCAGTTCTGGTGCCCATGGCCCCGCCGGCGCGCTGGTCCGGTCTGCGTTGGCTTGGGCTGGGTTTTGGCCAGTTCGCGCTGTTTGTGGTCCCGCTCGCTCTCATATTGCTTGAACATGCCCACCACCGTGAACAACTGCCCGCGAATGGTGATCTTTTCGCCGATCGGGATGATTTCGTGGCCCACTTCATCCGGGGAACCGAACAGCTCGTCGCGGATGCCGGTGCCGATCACGCAGACCGCATGGGCTCGCTCCTCATCCAGCGGGGTGAAAAACCGGCCGTGTTCGATCTCGTGCAGGTTCATATCCAGCACCGCCGGCCAGGCGCCCACGAGTTCGGACGCTTCCACCCATTTGCCCCGGCGGTTGACCCACGCATCCTGGATCCCCATCTCCGGGGAAATCACCCGGATGAGCGGCGCGTTCCTCATCAGCGCATAAACATCCCGCAGGGTGCGCCCGGGGGCCTGGTCCGCCAGGTGTTCCTGGTAATCCGGCACCGGCTGCTCCCGCAGCAGAACCTTGTCCAGGCCGCCCATGGCGATCAAGGCTTCCTTCATCCCGTTTTCCATGCCGTTGAGAATGGACGCCAGGGCCACCAGGCTGGAGACCCCCAGCACGATGCCGAGCATGGTCAGAAAGGACCGGAACTTGTGCGACCAAACTTCCTTCAATCCCACCAGGATGGCACTGAATATATTCATGCGGTTCCCGCCTTACTCATAACGCAAGGCCTCGATGGGGTCCAGCTTCGCCGCTTTCACAGCCGGCAGCAATCCCGCCAGCATGCCCACCGCCACGCTGAATATGAACGCCAATCCCATGGCGGATAAGGTGATCTGCGGCGAGTTTTCCGTGGGCGAAACCAGGACCAATATCCGCACCAGCCCGTAGGAAGTCAGCAGGCCCGCCAGGCCGCCCAATATGGCGATGACCACGCTCTCCACCAGGATCTGGACAAAAATGGCGAACGTGGTGGCCCCAATGGCTTTGCGCAGGCCGATCTCCCGGATGCGTTCGGTGATGCTGGCGAACATGATGTTCATGATGCCGATGCCGCCCACGATGAGGCTGATGGCGGCGATGATGCCGCCGCTCAGGCGGGCATTGCGGATGGACGTGGTGATGTTTTGGGCCCATTCCTCCTGGGTCCGGAAAAAGAAGTCCTCGATGCCCTTGTGGGTGTTCATAAGCACGTTGCGGGCCTGCTGCAAGGTTGGTTCCATCTGCTCGATATCCTTGATTTTGAAGGAGAGTGTGGAGAGCCGGACATCGGGCACATTGTTGGTGCCGGAAGCGGACCGGAACTTGATCCACATGGTATTCAGCGGCATGTAAATCGTCGCATTTTTCAGCCAGAACACAAAACCGCCCCCGCGGCCGCGGCCGCCCCAGCCCCGGCTGCGGGCCGGGCCGGTCTTTACCTGCTTGGGCTGGGTTTTCAGGAATTCCCGCTCCTTGCGCGATTGCTCGCTTTCGTAATGCTGGAACATGCCGATGATGGTGAATACCTGGCCGTTGATGGTGATATGCTCGCCCAACGGAATGACCTCCCGGCCGGCTTCCTCCGGCTCGCCGAACAGGGCGTCGCGGGTGGCGGTGCCAATCACACACACGTTGCGGGCCTGCTCCTCGTCGATTTCGTTGAACATGCGCCCGTGGGCGATCACGTGCTGGCTCATTTCCAAGGCGCTCCGCCAGGTGCCCAGGCAGATGAACGGATTGAAGGTCTTGCCATGCCTCGCCACCGTCACCCGGGACAAACCCATGCCGGGTGTGATCAGCCGCACGGAAGGCGCGCTGCTGTTCAAAGCGTAAACGTCGTTCATGGTGACGCCCACCGCCTGGTCCGCCAGGTGTTTCTGCTCCATCGGCACCGGCTGCGCCTCCACCATCACCCGCTCCAGGCCGCCAATGGCGATCAACGCCTCGCGCATGCCGTTCTCCATCCCCTTCACCAGGGCCGACATGGCCACCAGGCTCGACACCCCCAGGATGATCCCCAGCATCGTCAGCAGCGACCGGAACTTGTGCGCCCAAATTTCCTTGAACCCGATCTCTATGGTCAGCCAGAGATTCATCACTGGGCCGGGGGCGCCGCGGGCCGGATGCGATCCAGGCCGGCCAGCTTGGCGTCCACTTGCCGGGCTATTTTACCGTCGCGGATCTCAATGCGGCGCGGAGTGACCGCCGCTATTTCGGGATCGTGGGTGACCAGGGCGATGGTGCGCCCCTCTTTGCTGAGCCTGTGAAAAAGCTCCAAAATGGCTTCCCCGGTATGCGAATCCAGGTTCCCGGTGGGTTCGTCCGCGAAGATGATCTTGGGGTTGTTCACCAGCGCCCGGGCAATGGCCACCCGCTGCTGCTGCCCCCCGGAGAGCTGGAGCGGCCGGTGCCGGCTGCGGTTTTCCAATTCCACCAGCTTCAAAGCTTTCATGGCGTAGTCCCGCCGCTCGCGGGTCGCCACTCCGGCGTAAACCATCGGCAACTCCACATTCTGCAGCACATTGAGCTTGGGCAGCAGATTGAAAAACTGGAAGACAAAGCCGATCTTGCGGTTCCGGATGCCCGCCAGCTGGACCGCCGTGGCGTTCTGGATCATCGTCCCATCCAGCTGGATCGTCCCATGGGTCGGGCTGTCCAGGCATCCCAAAATATGCATCAGCGTGGACTTTCCGCTGCCCGATGGACCGATGATCGAGATGAACTCCCCTTCCTGGATGTCCAGATCCACATTGTCCAGCGCGCGGATTTCCTCCTCGCCCACGCGATAAATCTTGGATACTCCCCGCAACTCAATCAACGCCATGCTCTAGTCCTTTGCTGCTGGATGACGAACCAGTGGCCTACTTGCCTTTGGCCGCGTTGGTGGTGGCGGGGCTGGTGAGGGCGGCCGCGGTCCGGTTGGTGGCACCCGCCACGCTGTTGGTTTTGCGCGGCGAGCCGCCCGGCAAAGCGCTGGCCATCAGGGAATTACCCCCTTTTTCTTTATTTTGAGGGGCCATGCCCGGCGGCTGTTCCAGGGCCACCACATCTCCGGCCGCCAGCCCGTTCTGAATCTCCACCACGAAGAAATCCGCCACCCCAATCTGCACCGGCCGTTTCTCGAACAGCTCCTCTTTCTTGACCAGCACGTAACGCTCGTTCTGCTCGGTGAACACCGCTGCCAGCGGAACGGTGACGACATTGTTCGCCGAATCCAGCGGGATGCTGATATTGGCGGTCATGCCCGGTTTGACCTTTGAATCGCCCAATTCCAACTGGATGCGCACCGCGAATCCTTTGATGCCGTTCTTGATGGTCGCCTGGGGCGCCACGCGCTCGATAATCCCTTTCAGCTTCAGCCCCGCCACCGCCTCCACCTCGATCTCCACCTCCTTGCCGGCTTTGAGCCGGGTCACATCCGCCTGGTTGATATGGGCATTGATGATCATGTCGTGCAGGTTGGCGATGGTCATCACCTCCGTTCCGCTATTGAAGCCGCCGCTGCCTGAAACCGCTTGCCCCACCGAAATGGGCCGGGTCAGCACGGTGCAATCGAAGGGTGCCATGATGCGTGTTTTGGTCAGTTTCTCATCCACGATGCTCAAGGCTTTCTGTGCCCGTTCCAGGCTGTTGCGCGCCAGCTCATACTCCGTCTTGGTATCCTCAAACAACTCCTGCGAAATCAGTTTGCTGTTGAACAGTTGTTCGCTGCGCTGGAAGTTGCGCAGCGAGCGGTCCACTTGGAGCTTGGCCCCTTCGATTTCGGTCAGCCGGGACGCTTTTTCCGTCTGCAACTCCTTGTCTTCCAGGGTAAAAAGCATGTCCGCCTTTTTTACGGCATCCCCAATGTCCACTGGCAATTCTTGAATCCGGCCGTTGATCTCGGGCCGCACCGACACTTGCTCCGCAGGCACAATCTCTCCGGCCGCACTGATGACAAATTGCACATTGGTGACCGTGGCGGTAGCCGTCGGCACCTTTTTTTCGTCCGCGTTGCCCAAGCTTCCCAGCTTCAAACCCGGCAACTTCGTCCATCCCCAATACCCCCCTGCGACGGCTATCAAGGCAATAATGATCCATTTTTTCATGTCTATAAACTGACCCTGACTAATCGACGTAATCCAAGTTTGAAAATTCGTTTTTTTTGCATCACCCCCAATTCATTTTCATTGGGTGGATGCCATGGCCGAACGGCTGGATCGTCGCATTTGCTGGATTTTGCACAAGCCTGGAAAAGAATTCTGGCAAAGAATTCTGAATTCGGCCCCCTGCCTCCGGGAAAAAACCTCCCAATGATTTGCGCCCTGAGTCCAGGAAAACAGGCATGAACCGTGAATCAATAGGGCGGAGCAAGCCGCCGGAAACCGTGCCCCAATACCAAAACCAGGAAAACCAGATTGCGGGGGATCAAACCCGGCCAAAAGTAGGACACCGGACGTGACTTTTCTCCACCCGCCTTGTGTGCTGCCAGCCGGCCGGCCACCCGCTCCAGCAAAACCGGCGATCTCGGCCATTCGATCAAACCACCAATCCATTCTTGAGGAATCCCCTGCGGGCCATGGATCAAACCGGCCAAGGCGCCCAAAATCGCCCCGACGGTGTCCGTGTCCCCGCCGCAATCGAGCGCCCCCTCCAGGCTCCGCCGAAAGTCGTCCGGGTGGCGGAGGCAGGCAAATAAAGCCACCGCGACGGTGTGGTAACAATACCCGGTCACCCCTTTTTCCAAGCCGAGTTCAGCAGCAAAATCCGGGGTTGTCCGCCCGGCTTGGAGCGCGGCTGCCAATTTGTCAAGGAACACCCTCCATTCAGGATCCACCGCCTGCTGGCGCAGGCAATCCAATAATCCAGCGATGCTCCTTTGGTGGGTAATGATCCAGGCCGCCGCCTGGGCAATAGCCAAAGCCGCATGCTCGGCCCGCGGATCGGTGTGGGTCAAACGAGTGCAAACGTGCACATATTTTCCGAGCCGATCGGGCTGGCCGGCGAAAAAAGCGCCCAGGATGGCACTGCGCATGGCGGGTCCATTGCCGGCTGAAAAAACGCCACTTTTATGGGGTGGAAAGCCCAGCCAAAGCTTGAGGATGGACTTGAGGGTGGCCAGTCCCACTCCGGCGGGCAGGCTCGCCAGCCAGAACTTTAACTTCCAAGCCAGGCAGCGTTGGAATTGTTCCGCATCGTCCGGATGCCGCAACAAGGCTTGCGCCACTAAAAACGCGTGATCGGTATCATCACTGGTCATTCCCCGTCCCAAAGCAAAACGATGCCGCCACTCACCGCCATGCCAGCGGTGGATCCGGCGCCGGGACAGGCCTTCCACCGGCAATCCCAAAGCGTCCCCCACCGCCGTCCCCAGCAGCAAACCGGCAAAGGCATCGGACCACTCCTTGAATGATAAATTGTTCAGCACCGGTCTTATAGTTATAAAAAGGCGGTTCCTACGCAAAAACCATCCGGCAAACCATCACGGACCAGGCCCCACGCCGGCCGTCCGCAAATACTCGCGCAATTCCTCGAGTTCGGCGTCGAAGCCGCCGGACAGGATCGGCCAGCGGCACCAGGTTTTCGGGTCCAGGTTCTCATCGTCCAGATGGAAAGAGGGGGCATAGCGCTCCCGTTTCCATTGGTTGCGGCACCAGAGCCGGAAAAACCGCTCCACCCAAATGCCCAATTGCCGGGCAGGGAAATGGGGGAATTGGTGCTGCATCAGCTGGCAAACATCAACCGGTGAACGCTTGTCCCGGATGGCCGCCCGTTCAATGGCATCCAGCAAGGGATAAGGCATCAGGTCATCCTCATCCGACTGGTTTTGGTCCAGCGGCCGCAGCTCAGCGGTGGGAACTTGCTGGTTGATAACGCTCAGGGCGGGAATGGGAAACAATCCCTCGGGGCCGGATTTTTCCAGCCACACCAGCCACCGGCGGAGCCACGCTTTATCAATGCCCGCCAGCGGGCTCAGGCCGCCGCAGGTGTCACCGTCCATCGTGGCATATCCAACTGCAGCCTCGGACCGGTTGCTGGTGGCCAGGAGCAGTGAATTGCCCAGGTTGGCCAGCAGCCAGGCCCCCGGCGCCCGGACCCGCGCCTGGATGTTCTGCAGCGGAACATCGTGCTGCCGCCAATTGAGTTCAAGGCCCAAGGCGGCGCTCACGGTTTCAGTGTATTGCCTGACGATTGCATCGACCTCGAATTCGAGATGCCGGGCGCCGATGGCATCAGCTATGTGCCGGGCAGCCGAGCGGGTGGCCGCACTGCTGTTTTCCGTGGCCTGGTAAACCGTGACGAGCAATTGGCGGAGGAGGACTCGCGGATCGGTTTGATTCACCGTCAAGCCGCCAATGTGCCGCAGCTTGCGCTGGAATTCCTCCGGGCCGATGCTCCGCAGGCCAAAGGCCGCCATCAATAATATGAGGCAGCAAACGGCCGACGAATCCGCCCCTCCGCTTAGCGATACCACAAAACCATGGGAACGGCTTTTGCGCAGATAATCAAACAAGGCCAAAGCCTCCGCGCGTGAAAACTCTTCCTCTTTCAGATGGGGGCTGGATTCCCACGGTTCAGTTTCCACAGCGGCGTTTTCCAGGGCGGCCGCCGGCCACTGAAAAGGCAGCGAAACCAGGCAGGGATCCCCGGGTTCCAGCCGCGGAGCGAAGCTCGCCGTGCGCGCCTGGCTGTAGCGCGTGGCCTCCACATCCACCACGGCGGTGGTCAGATACCAATCCCGATACCCGAAACGCGGCCCGGCCGCGGCCATCCGGCCACCCGTCGCAATCAAAGCCCCGCCATCATAAATGGCCCGGCCGGACTCATTGCCCAGCAGGTTGGCGTAAACGTAGCTGGCCCCAAAAGCGCGCGAGCCCTCCAGGACAAACCGCTTGCGGATTTCCAATTTGCCAAAGGCGAAATGGCTGGCGCTTGGATTCAGGATGACATCAATGCCTTTTAACGCCAGCGCAGCTCCCGGCCGGTTGGCCACCCAGGCGTCCTCGCAGATTTCAAACCCGATCCGGATGCCCCCACAGTCAAAATACAAATCTCCGATGGGGTAGGATTGATCATCCACCACCAACTGGGACCGCACGCCGGGCGGCCACGGTTTGAACCAACGCGGCTCGTAATGAATCCCATCCCCGGCGAGAAACCGCTTGGCCACGAAACCGGCCAGCTGGCCATCCACCAGCAGGCAGGAGCAATTGAAGACTCCATTCTGGTGCAAAACCGGCAACCCCACGCAAGCCACCAAACCCCGAGTGGCAGGCGCCAATTCCAGCAAAAGGCTCCAGGCGCGCTTCACGGTATTGGCCGAGTCAAAGGCATCTTCGCAGCCATACCCGGTCAGGCAAAGCTCAGGCAGGCAAACCAGGCTGGCCTGGCTATCGCGCGCCGCCTGGATGGCGCCCAGGATGTGCGCCAGGTTTCCCCGCCAATCCAGCGGGGTCTGATTCAAAACGGCAGCCGCGGCACGGATCGCTTTCATAAGCACGAAGCCGGATGGCTTGGCAACCAGGCGCCACCGGGCTTAGCTATTTTCCTTGGCGGGGCCGAAATGGGGTCCCCACTGGACCGCCAGTTTTTGTCCCTGTTGCCGCAATTGCTCGTGTTCTTCGACCGTTAGCGGACGGTATTGCTTGACATACTCAACGTTCTGGCGCAGTTGCTCAACGGTATGCACACCCAGGTTGACTGTGGCCACTCCGGGAATGCCCAGCGCATAGCGGATGGCGGTTTCAACCTGCTGCACCCCCACCATCGGTTTGGCTTTGCGGGTGTTCCAGCTGCCCGAGGCGGGATCAGGCCCGCCAAACACTTTCATGGCCACCACCCCCACGTTGCGCTCGCGCGCGTAAGGCAAAACCTCATTTTCAAAACCATAGGTGTAGCGATCCACGTAATTCAGGTTGATCAGGATCACATCCACCTCCCCAGCCTTGAGGAAAGGGAGAAAACGCCCGGAAAGGTTGTGGCCGGAAAGCCCGGCAAAGCGGCACTTGCCAGCGCTCTTTTGTTTGAGCAACCAGGTGAAAACACCATCGGGGTTGCGGGCTTTGTTGACCTCCCGATCCCCCAGGTGGTGGAAATACAGCACATCCACATAATCGGTCTTGAGGGTCTTCAGCGAGTTGCTGAACGATTTTTCCGCCTCCTCGATGGTGTCGGCCCAGACCTTGGTGGCCAGGTGGATTTCCTTGCGCCGCGTCCCCAAAGCGCGGCCAATTCCGGTTTCGGATTTGCCGTATTTGGGGGCGGTATCGATAAAGTTAATCCCCAAATCGATCGCCTCATTGACGATCTGGGATACTTCCTCCACCGTGACGTCCTCCGCGATCCCGCACGGAGCCGCGCCCAAGGTCATGCAGGTGACTTCCAACCCGGTCTGCCCCAAGGTGCGTTTGGCCAAACCGCCGGTGGCAGCCGAAACGGATACGGGATTCAAGACGGGAGCCAGGGCTGCCGCGCCGGCCACCAGGCTGGCTTGTTGCACGAATTCGCGCCGGGAAAGGGAATTCTGGTTTCTGTTCATAATGGAGAGTAATATCGTCCGCCAGTTCAGGAATTCAACCAGAAACGCAGTTATTGCGGGCTGCCTCCGGCGCCAGTCCTGGGAAACGGGCCGGGCACCCATCGCGTCACAGCATGTCCAGAGCCGCGAATTGCTTGGGCTGCGCAAACAGAACCCAACTGCTGAAAGAAACCGGGAGGATCGGCGTGCCTTAGGAGTCGGAAACAAATAAAGGTGGCCAGTTCGCGCCGGGATTTTGGCCAGGGGCAAGGCACGAATGAGTAACGAAGTCCTTGGTCAAAAGAGCCAGCGAGGTTGCTACGGTTATTTTTTTCCGGCTCCTTAACTGGGCAGCCCCGCTGTTCACCCTCAGCGCATCCAACGAAAACCGGCCCACCGCTGTCAGGCCACTTTCCCGGTGGTGGGCAGGCTCCCGATAGTGGCGGGATCACCGTCAGGAAGAAGATAGCGACATCAAAGTAACATTGTGGCGATCCCTCGTCCCCGCCTCGATATCGAGCGCCGGGCCGCCGCCGCGGCTCATCCACGCCACCCCCTGCGCGAAGCTCCCACCGGACCCGGCGCTAAACCCAACCCCGCCAACCCCGCCAACCCCGCCCAGGACAGGCATTGGCCCGGACGCCACCCCCTGCGTGATCTTCCCGAAGATCCGCGCCACCACGCTCGCCTGGATATACACCCGCCGCCCCGCGGTGATGGGGTTGTTGATCACCACGGTCGCCCCCACCAGTTCCACCTGGCCGCCGGACTTCAGCTCGGCGTTGGTGATCACCGTGCCCGTGCCCACACCGGTGTTCACCGCCTCCAGGCGGAGGGCGTCGCCGGCCTCGATCAGCGTGCCCACCGTCACGTTCGGCGCCTTCACGGTCACCAGCCCCAAGGCTCCCTTGGCCGTCAAAGCCGCCGTGGTCGCCACATTCGTCCCGCTGGTGATTGTGATGGCCCCCGGCGCCGTCACCGCCGGCAGCCCCGTGATTGAGGCCGCATTCAGATCCACCGTGCCCGCCGTCCCCGTCGAAGTGAGCGCCCCGGACAGCGCCAGCACCCCCTGCCTGGCCCACAGGCTCAAGCCACCCGGCGCCGTCAGCGCCCGGCTCACCGTCAAGTTCCGGCCCACTGCCTCCACCAGGATCACCCCGGCGCTGCCCACATTCCCGGTCACATTCACATCCCGCCCGCCGTGCAGGTGGATCACTGCCCCGCCCGTCACCGAAGCCGTGCCGGTCACGTAAATGTCGCGCCGCGCCGTATAGTCCATCGTCCCCGCCGCCGCGGAGTCAAGCAGCTGGGCCTGGATATAAAGTTCGTCGGCGCTGATATCCACACTGCCGGCCGTCACCGCGCCATTCAGGTAAACCGTCCCGGCCATCTCGCCCGTGGCCGGGATCGTTCCCGACCCGGCATTTTGGATCGTCAGTTTCCCGGTGGCCTGGATGGTCCCCAGGATGGTCACCTTGCCGGTGGCTGCCAAAACCACGTCCTTGCCCTTCAGCCCCACCCCCGCCTGCACCTCGATCTCCGGCGCCTCCAGCCGGATGTTATCCGTGGTCTCCAGCGTCCCTTTGATCGTGATCTTGCCCGTCGAGACGATCTCGATCGGCGTCGTGGCGCTTTGCGCATTGAGCGTCAGCTGCCCATCCTGGCTCACCGCCACCGCCCCGTCCGTCAGCGATTTGGCCAGCAGCTCGCCCACCTGGGTCCGGATGCCCAGAATATCCTGCCCGGCCAGCATCGTGCCCTTGGCCGCCACCACCGCCACCCCGGCGCCACCGGGCGTAATCTCCGTGAGGTCCGCCGCCGATTCCAGCACCACCTGGCCGGCCGTCGCGCCCGCCAGCACCTGGCCGATGACCAGATCCCCCGCCGTGGTCTGGAGGTGGATGCTGTTGGCCACGCTATCCGTCGTGCTCTGCACCAGCCGCGCCGTCAGCGTGCCGCCCGCGATGACCTCCACCGGCCCGTTGCCCGCCACCGCGGAAACCACCTCCACCGCGTCCAGCTCGGCGATCTTGAGATTCCCGGCGCCACTCACCGCCGCCTGGATCGTGCCCGCCGCCGTGGCGATGTCGATGCCCGTGCCCGCGCTCACCGCCAGAACGCCGGCGGCGATCCGCCCGCCCGTCGTCGTGGCTGTCGCCACCGTGGCGCCCGCCGTCAAGGTCACCGCCCCCAGCGCCTGGGCGTCAATGGCGTCCACCGTGATCCCGTGTGCCCCGGTGGCCGTCAGGGTCACGCTGTTGCCAGCCAGGCTCGTCCCCAGCACCAGCGAGGTGGCCACAATGTTGCCTGGCGCCGTCAGGGCAAACGACCCGTTGCCCACCCGCACCGAACTCAAGGTCACCGCTTTGTCCTGCGTGACCTCCACGCTGCCCTCCGCCGTCGTCGTCACTGCCAAAATGTTCACCTCGGTCCACAGCCGCACCCCGCCCGCCGCCGTCACCGCCAGCTGGTTCGCCACCACGCTGCCCGCCGGCTGCCGGATGTCGCCCCCCGCCGTGATCACCACATTCCCCGCCCCGGCCAATATGGGGCCCAGCGTCAAGGCCCCGCCCGCCCCCAGCTGGATCGCCCCGCCGCCCGACTGGACGTCCGCCGCCGTGGTGATCCCACCCGTGGCCACGGCCACGGAGCCTCCCGCGGTCACCGCGTGGGTCAGCGCCAGGTCATCCGCTTCCGTGACCACCAATCGGCCGGCCCCGCTCACCTGGGCGTCCAGCACTGCCACCCGGGTGTCCAAAGTCATGTTGCCGGCTGACCGCGCCACCAGGGTGTCCGCCACCAACTGGCCCGCCAGGTCGGTGATCTCCCCGGCCGCCGTCAGCGCCAGCGCCCCCGCCAGCCCCGCGTTCACCTGGCCCGCCGCCACCGACCCGCCCGTGGAAGCCAGCGTGATGGTGCTGGCCAGCCCGGCCACGGAGAAACCCACGTTCGTGGCCGTCAGGTTCCCCGCCGCGGTCACGCTGATGCCACCCCCGGCCGCCGCCACCTGCGCCAGGGTCAGCGCCCCGGTCGATTCCACCGCCACCGCCCCCACTCCGGTTACCGCCGCCGTCAGGCTCGTGCCATTCCCCAGCTGCAACCCAATCCCGCTGCGTGCGTTCACCGCCACCGCCGGGGCCGACATCACCGCCCCCGACTGGCTCACCGTACCCGCCGCCGCCGTGATCGCCACTGCCGTGGCAGCCGTCACCGGGGAACCGGTCAGCGCCACATCCCCGCCGCCGATCCCCGCCGTCAGCTCAATCCGCCCCCCCGCCAGCACGGTCCCTGCCCCGCCCACAATCCCGCCCTGGCCGCTGAGGCCCGCAGTTGCCGCCAGGGTTCCCGTGGCCCGCAGCGGCCCGCTGGCCAGCAGTGTCCCCTGCCCCCGCAAGGTGATGGCCCCAGCGTTCACCCCGCTCTGGCCCCCCACCGAACTCGTGCCGGTCAAGGTCAGCGCCCCGCCGGAAACCAGGCTCACCTGGCCATCGGCTTTGATCGCCCCGTCCGCCGTCATATCCTCGCCCGACGTCAAGGTGGCCTGCCCCGGGGTTCCGGAGACGGAAACCGAACCGGCCAGCAGGCCTTTCGCCGCCGACACCGCCACCGTGCCCACCCCGGCCACCCCGCCGGTTAGCTGAACTCCGCCGGTTGAAGCCAGGGCCACCACCCCACCGGCCGTCACCAAGCCGTTCAAAGTCAGATTGCCACCGGCCGTCACCGTCACCCCACCGGTAGCCGTCCACGCCGCCGCCGCCGTCACCAGCCCCGCCGTGATCCCCAACGCGCCACCCGCCGTCAGCATCCCGGTCACCGCCAGGTCGCCCGTCACCGCCAGGCTCACCGCCCCGCCCGCTGACAAGGCGCCCAGCAACAGGGTCCGGCTGTCGCTCAAATAAGCCGCCCCCGCCGCCGCCACCTGGCTCAGCGTCCCCACCGTCAGCGGCACCACCGCGCCCGCCGCGCCGATGCCCGCCCCGGCGGCCAGCCGGGCCGAAGCCGCGGTGATTGCCGCGCTGGCGCCCGCCACCATCGAACCCGCCGCCTGCACCGCCACCGACCCCGAAACCTCGCCCGCCAGCACCCGGCCCACGGTGATATCCCCCGCCGTCGTCGCCAGCGTGATCCCGTTCAAGGCCCCGTCCTTCACCGATTCCACCCACTGCGCATCCAGCGCCCCGCCGCTGGTGACCGCAATTGCGCCATCCGCTGTCTGCGCCCGCGTCACCGTCAGCCCGGTGGTCTCAGTCACTGTCAATCCGCCCCTGGCCGACACCACCGCATCCAGCGCCGCCACCGAGGTGCTCAAGGTCGTCACCCCGGCCGAACGCACGGTCAGCAGGCCGCCCGTCACCGCCGCCGTGATGCCCCCCGCCGCCGTCAGCGCCACATTGCCCACCCCGGCGTCCACCGTGGCCTGCACATAGCCCACGCTGGCCGTCAGCCCCACCGCCTGCCCGCCCGTCACCGCCGAGCTGACCCGCAGGCTTCCGCCCGAATTCACCGTGATCGCCCCTGCCAGCGTCTGGGCGCTGGTGATCAGCAGTTCGTCCGTCTCGGTCACCGTGACCGCCCCCGCCGCCGTTGACTGCACCTTGACCAGCTCGTGGACCGTCGTTTTCAGCGTGGCTCCCCCGGCTGCCGTCGCGGTCAGCTGGTCCGCCGCCACCGTGGCCGTCAACGCCCCGCCATTCGCGGCCAGCGTCACATCGCCTTTCAGCCCCGCCGCTATCCCCGCCACCGTCAAGGCTCCGCCCGCAGTCACTGAAATATCGTTGGCCTCGCCATCTGTCCCGCTGGCAATCTGCCCCGCGGTCACCGCGCCCCCGGCCGCCACCGTCACGCTGCCGTTGTAGGACTCCACCCGCGTCAGCGTCACCCCGTCCGCTTCGGTCAGGGAGATGGCTCCCGCCGCCAGCGTCCTCGCTAAAACCACCTCCACCACCGCCGTCGCCAGGGTCAGCGCCCCGCCCGCCGTCGCGCTCAAGGTTCCGCCCGCCACCGTCCCGCTCACCGCCCCGCCGCCCACCAGCGTCACCGGCGCCAGCGCGCCCACGGTCACCTGGCCCAGCGCCAGGCTCCCGCCCGCCGTGATCGACACCCCATAGCCAGCGGTGTTCTGCGCGACGGTCACCGCCCCCGTGGCGCTCACCGCCCCGCCCGCCGCCAGATTCACCGAACCCGCCGCCAGCGATAAACCAGCCAGCACCAGCCCGTCCGCTTCCGTCACCGTCAGGCTGCCCGTCCCGGTCAGCGTCACCGACAGCTGCGCCACCGTCGTGTTCAGATTTGCCGAACCTTTGGCCGACACGGTCAGCAGCGCGGCGGTCAGCAGGCTCCCATTGCGCACCACCCCGCCGCCTGTCGCGTTGAGCGTGATGTTCCGGTTGCTCCCGGCCGTCACCGTCTGATAGTAGATCGTGCCGCCGGCCGTCACGCTGATATTCCCGTTGGCCGTGGCCAGCGCGGTCAGGATGAGGTCGTCCTCTTCCACCAGCGTCAGATCCCCCGCCGCGGACACCTGGGCCGCGACGTTCGCCACCGCGATATTCAGCAGCGAAACCCCACCCTGGCTCACCACCGCCAGCCCGTAGGCCTCCACCCGGCCGCTGTTGATCGAGCCAGCCGTCCCCAACGCCGCCGACAGCTCCAGGTTCGCATTGGTATGCACGAGGCCGCCATCCACCAGCAGGTTGCCCGCCTTGGTCGCCAGCACCAGGTCGTTCACCGTCCGGATCCGCCCCGCCACGGTCAGGCCCGTGCCCGCCTTGACCACCGCCTGCGCCACCAACCCACCCCCCACGCCTTCCACCGCCGAGGCCGAACCCAGGGTTACCTGGCCGCCCGCATCCAAAACGATCCGGTCCGCCGCCCGCAGCACCTTGCCCAGGGTCAGATCGCCGCCGGCGAACAGGTTGATCAGCTGCGTCGCGCTCAAATCCGAGTTCAGCGTCAGCGTCCCCGCCGCCGAGAGCAGGATCTTGCCCGTGCTGCCCGCCGTCCCCGCGAGCGACCCTGACACCGAAAGGTTGCCCGCGCTCGAGGCCACCGAGATCAGCAGGTTCGCCTGCAAAGTCCCGCTGATGCCCAGATCCTGGCCCGCCGCCAGGTCGATGATCCCCGTGGCCCCCGTGGCGGTCAGGTTCAGGGTGGACGCCGTAAGGGTTGTCCCCGCGTGGATCAGGATCAGGTCCGACACGCTCACCGTTGTCGCCAGGGTCAGCGCCCGCGCCGATATGAGCGAAACCTCCCGCAGCGTCCCACCCACGCCCCCGATGGTCCCGCTCACCGTCAGGCTGCCCGTGGTGGATTCCAGCTCAATCCGCCGGTTCGCCTTCAGCGCCGTGTTGACCGCCAGATCCCCTCCGGTCACCAGCCGGATCTCGCTGGTGGCGCCGCTGGCTGTCAGGGCCAGGCTGCCCCCGCCGCCGCTGCTGAGGCTGCCCCCCGCCACAAACTCGATCAGATCCTGCGCGCTCACCGCCGCGTTGAGCGTCAGGTTCCCCAACGCCGACAGCGAAACCTCCTTCACCGTGCCGCCCGAAATCCCGCCCAGCGTCCCGCTGACGCTCAGGCTCCCGGTGGTGGACGCCAGCGCGATCCGCTGCGTGGCATGCAAAGAACCGGTGAAGGTCAGGCTATCCCCCACCGCAATGTCAATCGTCCCCGCGCTGCCCGACGCCGTCAGATTCAGCGCCGACGCATTGAAGCTCCCCGCATGCAGCTGGATCAGGTTCTGCGCGCTGAAGCTCCCGTTGATGGTGAGCGTCCCCCCCGCTTCCAGCGTCACCTGGTCCACCGTCACCGAGCTGTTCATCGTCAGCGACCCATACGCCACCGCCTCGAAAGTGTCCAGACTGTTGCCCGAGATCCCGGCAAACGTGCCGCTGACCACCACATTGCCGCCCGTCGATTCCACATGGACCCGCCCACCGGCATTCAAAGCCGTGCTGGTCCCGGACAGGTCGAGCGTGTCGCCCACGATGATCTCGATCTGGCCATTGGCGCCCGGCAGGGTGATCTGCAAGTTCGCCGCCTTCACCGACCGCGCCGCCTGCAGGCTGTAAAGGTCAGCCACCCGGATCGTCCCCTTCTGGTAATCAATGTAGCCTGTCGGCACCGTCGTCGGAGTCCCGTAGCCGCGATAGGGGGCGAAGGTCTGGGTGTATAAGCCGTAGGCCTTGATCACGACTTCCGACACTGACCCACCGCTCACCCCCTGGAGCGTGCCGGTCACGCTCACATCCCCGTCCGATGACACCTCGATCCGTTTGTTGGCCGTGTAAACCCCGTCCACGGCCAGCGACCTGCCCGTGTGCACCCGGATCACCCCCAAGGCCCCGCCGGCGGTCAGGTTGATCGGATAGGCAATGATGTTGCTGACGCTCGTCGCCAGTTGCTCCCCACTCCCGATCTGTGCCGTCACGGTAGGATCGTTCTGGTTGGCCCCATACACCAGCACGGGATCCCGCCCCACCAGGCTGCGGCCCGCGTCCAGTTCCACCAGGTCCGGCCCCAGCAAGCCGCCTTCCAGCCGGATGTCGTTCACCGCCGTCAGCGACACCCCGGAGCCCGCCGCCACGGTGTAACCGCTGCTATGCGGCAGGATGTTGATGTCCGCCCCCGTCGTCACCAGGCTCACTGAACCCGTCCCGCCCGCCGTCACCTTCCCTTCATGCACCACGCTCGAATTGTCCTTGTAGCCCACCGTCAGCCCGCCATTGGAACTTACCGTCACGCTCCCGCTGGAGGCTGTCACGGTCATCAAGGTCAGCCCGTTGGATTGCCGGTTCCAGCCATCGGCGTCAGCAATCTGGATGGCTCCGCTCCCGCTCGTCACGCTCGCCAGCCAGTTGGCGCTCACCTTCAGGTTCAGGATCCCCGTCTGCGCTGAGATCGTCAATTGGTCACCCACCAGCATCGGCAGCGCCTGGGTGGCATCCAGCGCCAGCACCTGCCCCGCCGCCGTCAGCGTCAGATCGCCGAAGGATTCGAGCTTCTGTCCCGCCGTCACAATCGTCGGGTACAGCACTGCCGCCTCCGCCGCCTCCACCGCGTGAACCCCGGCGATCACCCGCCCCAGCACCAGGTTCCCGCCCGCCGTGGTGGCCAGCGATACGTTGTTGCCCGCCTGGTTGGTGTAGAGCTGCACCAGCTGCGCCGTCAAGGTCCCCGCCGCCGTGGCCGTCACCCCGCCATCGGCCACCGCCACGCTCCGCAACCGCACCGAGCCAGTGTCCCGCAAGCCCACCGGACCCGCGCTCAACGTCACCAAGTCCACGATGTCCACCGCCGTGTCCATATCCACCGCCCCGTAGGCTGTCACCTGCAGGAGCGAGGCCGTCACCGCGCTGTGCCCCGTGATCCCGGAAATCCCCCCCTGGCTCCGGATCGCCACCGTGCCTGCCGCCCCCGCGCTGACCAGCTTGTAGGACACCGCACCACCGGCCACCAGGGTGAACGTCCCCTGTGCCGTCACCGCCTGTTGCAGCGCCACCCCGTCCAGCTCGGTGATGGTGATGTCCCCGGCGCTGGTCACCAGCACATCCAGCGTGGCCACCGCCGTCTGTGCCTCAAAGCCGTTTTTCGCATCGCCATCCAGCGCCGTCGCCGTTATCCGCCCGCCCGTGTGTGCCACCGAACCCGCCGCCGCCTTCAGCGATACCGTGCCCAGCGCCGCGGTCAGCAGCGATCCGTGGAGCACGACATCCCCGCTGGTATTCCCGGCCTGCAGTTTGATGTTCCCGGACGCGCCCGTCACGGTCAGTTCCGCCAGCACCGAACCGGTCACGCTCCCGCTGCCAGCGGTCCCCGCCGTCAGGTCAATCAGGCTGCCCGCCGTATACTGCCCGCTGATCTCGATCGCTTGGCCCGCCCGGCCCACCAGCGTGTCCTTGGCCGAGCCAATCCCGTCCAGGGTCAGGTTCCCCGTGGTCGCCTCCAAGGTGATGTCCCCCGTGGCCAGCGGATTCTGGGTGGCCTTGCTCGAAACCGCCAGCGTCAGATCCCGCGCCGCCGTCACCGTCAGCGCATTGGCCACGGTCAGCTCCGTCGTGGGCGGCAGGCTCCCCGCCACCATGAAGTCCGGCAGCCGGCCCCGCAGGTCCACGTCCCGCCCGGCCGTGATCACCAGCGCGGCGGCCGTCAGCTTGCCGCTCACCGCAGTGTCGTTGCCCGACAGCAGCGTGATCGCCCCCCCGGCCACCAAGGTGTTTTGGGAGAACTCCGCAAAAGGCATCGCCACGTTGTCCGTCACCCGCGCCAGGTCATACACCGTCTGGTCCGCCACGATCAGCTCCGTCTTCCATTGCGTCACCGACATGGATTGAACCACCTTGACCATCACCTGCCGGGTTTCCATCCGCGGCCGCAGGTCGTAGATATTGTGGTTCACGCCATAAGGCGAAGTGCCATTGCCATAGCTGTAAACCCGGTAGTTCATCCGCGAGCGGCCATCGGCAATAGGCACGCTGTCGTAAAAGGAAACCGTTTTGTAGTCGTGCCATTGTTCACTCACAATATCCTTGCCCTCTACGAGCGTCTCTTTTTCAGAGAGGACAAAATGGGTATTCGTGCTGTCGCCGCTTTTTTGCCAGGTGCCCAAGGCGTCCATGTAGCCCTCGCCAGTGCCTCCGGTAATAATGTCTAATGGATTCCAATTCCCAGGAGTAAGTGTTGTAGCATTGGGGAAGGCAACGTCCGGATAAGAGGATGGATCGGATAGGTCCGCGTTCACACCCACGTTGTTGCCATCGATAACTTGGTAAATCGCGGTTGAGCCGGGGTAGATATTGCCAATCCAAACCGGCCCCAGCCCGGACGAATTTACAACGGACTTGATATAGTCGTTTTCGGCCAGCGAATTGACCGTCGCCAGATAGGATCCATCATCCAAGGCTTGGACAGCGTCAAAGGCCGTCTTGAAAGTAGATTTGAGCAAAGCTTCACTTATCAAAATATCACCAATATACTGTTTGACTTTGTAAATGGTGTAATCGTGATGGGTATAGGCCCAATCGCTGTAGGCGACGTCTTTGGAATAATTACTATCACCCCCATTGGCGTAAACACTCACCATGTTGGTGGTGAATCCGACCGGGCTCCAAATATGGACTGTCTGGTGGGTGACAGAATCCACAATATCGGTGCTTTCATAATTGCTGGAATTGGCCCATTCCGGGGTTATTGACCGGCTCGCGGTCGTGCCATCCTTGATGGTGAAATTGCGGGCGCCATTAGGCGATCCACCCCAGGTGCCGGAGTTGAAATCCACCTGCCAGGTTCCGCCCGGATACCACCCTGCAATTTCCGTGGTGGTGTGGCTGACCTTCGTATCCAAGGGATTTGGCACGTCCGGAATCGTTATCGGAATACCGAACACATCAATAGTGATTCCTGAACCATGGTCTTTCAGCGACGCACTGAGATCCTCAGTAGCTTTGATCTGCGTAAATTGGGTGACAAATCCATCTTGATAGGATCCGACGTTTTCGTTGAATGAAGTCCCCGCCCCGGTGTAAGTCACCCGCAGGATATCTCTTTCCGCTCCGACCGGGATCCTGATGCATTTGTCCGTCCAACCCGGCATATAATAGAAGTCCAGCACTGTCTTGGAGGAACTCCAAATGGGGCCGGACGGATTTTCCGTATAAGGATTGTAAGGGGTGGTGACCGTGGTGCCGTCAATGGTGGTATATTTGGTCCAATTGCTGCTGCTGAAATCAAACAGGCGCTTATAGCCCAGATTGTTGAGCACGGTGTCCTTTTCCGAGTCGGACAGGTCGCCCCACTCCTTGTCGCTCACGCCAAGCGCCGTGGGGCTGTAATCCGAATAGCGGATGAAATACTCCCGCTGTTTGCCATAACCCGGGTGCCAGTACCCATCCTGGGTGAGCGCCACGTCGAAGGCGGTGAACCAGGCGCCCACTTTCACCGAGTCCCAACCCGTCTGCTCCGTCACCGTGGTGGGCACCCAATTGACCACCGGCACCGAAACCGTCCCGTTGTTCACCTGGCGCTGGCCCGTAACCACCTGCACGGTGCGCGCAGTCTGGGCCAGGTAGGCTCCCGGAGCCAGCTTGGTCCCGGTCCCCTGCCCGGCGTAGGACAGCAGCCGCACGTCGCCCTGGGCGGCCGATAAAGTGATGTCCGCCGTGGCTGTAAGCATGCCCGAGGAGGTGACCAGCACATCCAATCCGGTGGAGGTCAGCACCACGTTGTGGCTGGACTGCAGCGTCGCCGTCACCACCACCAGGCCGCTGGCCGTCAGCGAGATCACCGACCCGCTCTCCTGCGCCTGCAGGATGCCGCTGGTCACCAGCACCTGGGCGGCCGTCACAGTGATATCGTCCATCACCACCACCCGCGCCCCGGATTTGTCCGCCAGCTGATCCAGCACAAAATCACCGCTCAGCACCATCTCCACATCGGAACCGGCCAGACGCCCCACCACGGCCCCATCCCCCAGCACCTGCACCCCGCCGCCCGTGAACCGCACCAGGTTCCGCGCGTTGACCAGGCCGGTGACATACGTGATCCCCGGCGTGTTGAAGGCCACGCTGGCCGCATCCACCACCGCCGCGCCGCCGCTGGAATAGACGTTGCCCACCATCCCGTTGATCCACACATCCTGCGCCCCATTGACCACCACCGTGCCGTTGGCCTTCACCGTCAGCGTGCCGCCGGACTTGCGCACCGGCACCGTGCCGGAGGTGTCCCAAACAATCTGTGACAGCAGCACCGAAATGTTGGTGGGGTGGGTTCCGCCGGTCACCGTCAGCGCGTCATAAGCCTCCACGTAGCCGTCCACCAGCACCTGCCCGCCGGCCGTGATCGTAATGTCCGAACCCGCATCCTCCGCCGAAATGAGCCCGTAAATCTCCAGTGCGTGATCGGTGCTCACCATGATGGCGCTCGGCGCCGCCTGGCCGCTCAAGGCCAGCGACCGCACCAGGCTTAAGACGCTGACCTCCATCCCCACCTCGGTGCTGCCTCCGGCCACAGCCACATCCACCAAACCGGTGGCCTGCAGCACGCCACCGCGATCCACTAATTTACCCGACTGATCAAAACCGGTTCCACCCAGCTTCACCCGTTCCACAGCCCTGACCTTCAAAGATGCCGATTTCCCGGTCCAGGTCACTGAAGTGCCCGATTTCCAGGTATCGGCGCTGCCGGACTTGGAGGCGCCCGCATAGATGGCGCCCGCCAGGTCGAGGGTTTGAGCCTGGACTTCCAGGAGGCTGTTGTCGCCCGTTGTCATGATCTCGGAGCCGGCCCCCACCACCAGCGGCCCGGTTGTCACCACCTGCACCAAGTCGCGCGCAAAGAGCAATCCGCCCAACTGGGTCGGCTTGCCTGCGGAATCCACCCCCACGCCGCCCAACACCACCCGCCCGGCTGATTCCACCCGCACCTTTTCCCCGGCCCCGCTGGTCCCCAGGGTGTTCACCAAATCCATTTCTGCCTGGGCCGAGAGGAAAGCCGACCCGCTGAGCGTATAGGTTCCGGCCAGCGTCAAAGTGCCGGCCGCCGCCGCCCGCAGCTCATATTCGGAAGCCACACTGCCGAAAGCGATGCCCGGGCGGCTGGCAGCCACCGCCACGGTCTGCCCGGCCGTCCACAGCGACTTGGCCTCAAGCACCCCGGCCAGATCCACATTCCGGCCTTGGATGCGCACCAAGGCATCGCTGGTCTCAATCCGCCCGGCCTCCTTGAGCAGGCTCACATCGCCCGCCGTGCTGCGGATATCGATCAGTTTCAGTGTCGTGCTGCCATACCCGATCCGGCTGTTCAGCACCACGTTGTTCACGCCCCAGAGAATGATCTGGCCGCCGCCGCCCACCGAAGCCAGCTTCGCCGTCCCGATGGCCGTGAGGCTCACCTTGCCCGCCACCACGTCGGAGCCGGCCCCCAGTTCGATCACGTCCTGGGCCGTCAGCGTGCCGCCCACCGTCAACGTCTGGCCCCCGGCGATCCGGATGTCCGAACCGGCTCCCAGGGCGGTGACATTGCCCACGATCCACCCGTTCTGGCCGGCATAGAAGTCCATCGAGCCGCGGAAAGTCCGCAAGCTGGCGCTGTAATCGACCTCGATGTCCCGCTGGTCGGCGGATTGGCCGCTGGCCAGCGTGATCGCCGCGTCGGCGTCGATGAACCCGCCCACGTAGATCTTGCCCGTGCTGTTGATCACCACGGAGGCCCCCAGGGCCACCGCCTTCAGCGCCGGCGCCGGCTGCACCGCCACCAGCGTCCCCGGCTCAAAGCCCAATTGGCTCGCGGCAGTGCTCTCCGTCACGGAAAAATCAAAGGCGCTGGTGAGGGCCAGCTTGCTCCCGTTGAGCAGCTTCACCTTGAGATCCGCAAACCCGGCGCTCTCGAGGGCCTTCTGCAGGTCGAGCATCAGGGCGGCGGTATCCCGGTTGTCCGCCGTGGCCGAGGCCTTCAGTGTCACCAGCGCCACCTGGTGCTTGCTCACCAGGTTCAGGTCGATCTTCAAGGTGGCGTCCTGGGTCAATATCCCGCTGCTGCTGGTGGCAAAATTGTCAGCCACCAATTCCCGCATGTGCGCCGGCGCCAGCACATCCACGCGCCCGCTCCCATCCACCTGGATTTTCCCACCCGGAGACAATGCGGCCACCTTCGCCGACCCGTAGAACACCACACTCTTGCCGCTGTGCGTCTCCCCGGCCACCACCGGGTCGATCCCGCCCGTGATGTGGATCAGCGCCCCCGCCTGCACCTCCATCGAAACCCGCGCCTGCTGCCCCGCCTCCACCAGCACCGAGGATTGGGAGGCGTGCCCCGCGCCGTCATCGGCATACCCGTTCAGAATCCGCCCCAGGCTGAAGCCGGTCTTCGGATCCCGCACCCGCTGGAAGTCCCCGCCCGCCACCACCGATCCCAAAAGCTCGATATCCAGGGATCCGGCCAGCCGGATCACGCTGGCGGCCGTGGTCAGGTGGGTCGTGATCTCCGACGCCCCGTGCAGCCAGACGCTGATGCCCGTGGCGCTGTTCCCGCCCACCAGGCCCACCCGCTCCCCGGCTTTGATGTAGCCGCTGGTCTCAATCGCTGCGCCGGCCTGGTTGACGGTGTGCCCGCCCAGGTTCACCCTACCGGTGGAGGTGATGGAGACCACCGACCCTGCGGCGTTGCTCCAGTCGTATGATTCCGAAGTGGGCAGGCCTGTCGTCAAATTCAGGGTTACGTAGCGGACGGTGCCGGCGTAGATATTCCCCATCATCTCGATATCCCCCCGGGTATTGATGGTGACATCCCCGCCCGCGCCGGCGGTGGCCGAGTATCCCGCCGCCGTGAGCCCGCCGGCCGAAGTCACCAGGATGCCCAACCCCTTGTCGTCGGCGCTGACCACGCCGGTGGTCGTAAAGGTCACCGACCGCGCCGCCTGCAGGCCGGTGTCCACCAGGATCTGCTCGCCCGCCTGGACCGAGATGGCCGAATCACTGCCATCCGTGAAAAGGTAACTGTAATTGGCGCCAAACGGCCGGAAGGTGGCGGTGTCTGCGCCCGACAGGTTCTGATAGACCACCCCATTCTCACCGCTGACTCCGCCGGAGATCAGGATGCCGTAAAGCTCCACGTCCTGCGCGCCTTCAATGGTGATCGAGCCGCCCGCATCGTAAGTATTGAGCAGCGTGGACGGCGCCACGACCACACTGGTGCCCGCCGCCTTCCCATAGAGGTAGCTGGTGTTCTCGATGGCCGGGCCGCCCTTGACCGTGATCGCCTTGCGCGCCTTGATGAAGCTTTCCACGTAAGCCCGGCCCCCGGCCGTGATCGAAACCGCCGAGCCTTCACCCATGGCGTTGATATCGCCACGGATCGCGATGTCCTGGGCGCTGGACAGGGCCAGGGTGGCCTGGGGCTGCAGCGAAGTCAGGCTTCCGGTGAGGATGATCCCCTGGTTGCCGGCAATCTCGTAAGCCAGCGTTTTCAGAACATCCTGGTGCCACACCACCTCGGAGCCTGAGCCCAGGGTCATGGAACCGCTCGTGCTCACGGAACCGGCGATCCGCAATTCATTGGCCGCCACCACCGAGGCCGTGGACCCGTCGTTATCCTTGATCACCACCTGGGTGTTGCCCACCTTCGTGTAGTGGACCCCGGCCATGATGGCGCCATCCACGATCGCGGTTCCCAGAACGGTCACGGCGATGGCAGAGTTGGCCCCGGGCGTCGAAATTGCGCCGTTGAGCTGTTTCAGCTCAAAAACGGTTCCCGTCTTCAGCGTGATTTTGGATCCGGCGCCCAGGGCCTGCATGAGGCCCGCCAGCTCCATCCGGCCCAAAATCCCCTGGCTGCCGGCATCGACGGTGATATGGCTGCCCGCCGCGGAGGTTTGGAACTGGGCAGAGGTGTCCTGCCGGAAGTTGATGCCGCCGTAGGCCCCGCCGAACAGGTAGGTTTGGGAGGCATCCACAGCGACCGTGAGGGCCACTTCGATCGAATCGGTGCCCCGGAGCCAGCCTGCCACGAGCATTTTTTCGGTCAGATCAAACCGCATGGCTTTGGCGGTGATGCCTGAATCCGGCAGGCCGAACGGATCGTGCCAGTTCTGCTTGCTCACATACAGGTAATCCGCCGCCACCTGGACGGTGTCATAAGGGGCGCGCACATCGCCCTGGACATAGAGCTGGTCGCTCACGAACAGCGTTGGGTTGTAGAGTGTGGCGTCCTCGGTCATCGGCCGCGCCGCGCCACCGAATTTCACCGTTCCAAGGCTGTAGAGGTCGCCCAGGATCATCACGTTGCCAGCATCCCGCCGGCCGATCGTCACCAACGACCAATCATGACCCAGGGCGTTGATGTCCGTGGGGGTCAGCTCCAGGGAACCCCGGTAACCGGCATACAAAGTGACATTCGGCGCCACCTGCGTGTTCAGGATCGGATTGGTGGCATTATAATCCCTGTCCAGACCCGTCTTATCCTCGGCGGCCGTGCCCAGGTGGTAACTCCACACTGCCTGGTGCGCCTCCAGCGTCAAGTTGCCCTTGCCCAGGATTTTCACCGATCCGGATAAGAAATCCATCTCGTCGGCCCGGAAGGTGATATTGCCGGAGGCGTAGCGCGCCTCCACCGTGCCGCTCTGGAGCTTGAGCACCGCGTTGAGCCCCAGCAAGGTGAGGTCGATATCCCCGTGGCCGGCCGCCAGGGCATAATAGTAAGTGTTATCCGGGAATTGCTGCAGCCAGTCCACCGGCGCCCCGGACATCCACACCGGTTCCTTGCCACTTTCAAAGCCGCCCCGCTGAAAGCCGCCGTTTTCCTGGCTGTAGCCCTGATCGGCATTGGTGAGGATCAAGTCATCGGTCTCCACCACCACGATATTGCCGGCGCCAGCCAGGGCGGTCGCGGCGTTCAGCTGCTTGACCTTGGTCAACAGCGGGGAGGCAAGCGTGCCCAGCCCATTGAGCGCCCGCAGCAGCAGCTCACCGTCCGTGGCGAGGATCTTGGCGGTGCCATACTTGTTGTAAACCGAGCCATCCGGGGCGTTCAGCCGCACCCAGCCCGCGCCGTCCCCAGTGTAGCTCGTTCCTTTCGAAACCAGCAGATCGGCCGCGAGGTCAATCACGGCGGCTGGGCCATAAACCCGCACATCCACATACCCATCGCTGGCCGCATTGAGCCGGTGGTTGAGGATCACCGACTTGTAAATTTCCAGTATGAAGTAGGCCGCGGTGATATCACAGGTATAGGTGAATTCGCTGGCCACCAGGCGCAGGCCGGTGCGGCCCAGGCTGGCCGTGGAAGCGGTCGTCAAATAGACCTTGCCCGCGGCAAAATCAGCGATGGATCCGTCGTCATTGAGCTTGGTGGCCTTGCCCCGCATCGTCAGGCGCTCCACCCCGCCGTCGAAGTTCAGGATCTCCCGCCCATTCTTCAGCTGGCTTTGATTCAGCGCCACCGGGCTGCCGGATTGGGTCTGCTCGGCGATGATCTCATCAAACGTGCCTGCCGTATCCAAAATATTGATCGTGCCCGGCCCTTTGCCCGTGGCGCGATTGAGGGTCACCACGTAAGTGTCATTGCCGCTGCTATCCAGGGTGTTGATGGTCCAGTCGGCCTGGAATCCGGTGATGTATACGAAGTCATTGCCTTTGCCCAGAGTAACCGATTGCACCTGGGTGCGTGCCGGCCGGAATTCCCCGCCCTTGCCGCTGACGGTCAGATCCCGATCCGATATGCTCACCGTCACCGCCGCGACACAATACGAGAGGTCAATATTCAAATATCCTTTGGTGTCCCGGAACGTGTCGGAGCCGAAATCGTCAGCAAACGCATAGGTGTCGTTGCCCTCGCCCCCATCCAGGTAATCAGCGCCGCTGCCGCCGTCCACCCAGTCATCCCCCGCGCCGCCCTCCAGGCGGTCATTGCCCGCGCCGCCGATCAGCGAGTCCACCCCGGAACCACCGATGAGCTTGTCTTTGCCTTCGCCGCCATCCAGCGTAACCGCTCCCTCGGAAGCGCTCGCATCCAAGGTATCGTCCCCAGCTTCCCCATAGGCGCTGCCGCCCGCCTGGCCTAAAAGGATCGTATCGTTACCCGCGCCCCCGTGGATTTCCACCGGAACTGCGATCAACCCGCGGCAATCGAAGATATTGTTGCCCGCACCGCCATCGGCCACGACTTTTTGCACGCCGGAATAGACCTGCTCGTAGTCCCCATAAACCACATGCACACCATCACTCCAGCCATAGAGCGAATACTTCTCGGCGCCATCGGTGGTATCGATGTATTTGCGTTCGCCGGCTTTCGGGCCCGTGTTCAGCGTAAGCACCCCACTCTTCAGCGTGGCCAGGATGGGCGTGACCTGGGGCGCGGTGTAGGACCATTTCCAAAGCTCCTCATCGACCAGGGTCTTGTCGTAGCTTTGGCCCAGCGCCTCGACATAAATACTAATCTCGGCGGTCAATTTGGCTTCAATGTTCACCAGGTTGGCAAAGCCGCCCTTGGCCCCGTCCTCCTTGTAATCCCACATCGCGGCAATTTCGGAGGGCCGGATCTTGCCGTCGTGGATCACATCCATCAGGTCGAGGCTGGCGTTAAAAATGATCGAGCCTTCCAAACCGCCCGAAGCCAGCGTCAGGTCCACTTCAGCGGACAGGCCCAATTGGGCAAAGATTTTCAGTTCCGGTTTCTCGAAAGTGTAATTAAGATTGTGCTTGGGCTGGGTTTCCCACTGGAGCGGGTCGCCACCCCAATCCATGATGAACAGGCTGTCGAAGGCGTCGGTCCAATTGCCGGTGGAAATCGCCCTCTTGATGCCGTAGGTATCCATCCCAAACCCTAAATCCGCCGTCCCCTCAAATTTCCCGAACAGCGAGACGTCCAGCGAGGCGATCCCGACATCGTAGGAGAGGATGGGCACCTTGAACTGGGCGTTCACCTTGAGCAGCGGCATGGTGTAGGTGAACAGGATCGCATCCCCGCCCGTCAGGATCTTCATCCAGTTGCTGATGTTCTTGACGTAGTCCCAGCGGAATCCGCGGGCCGAGGAGGAACTGGTGGTGGTGGAACTCTTGCTGCCGGAGGCCTTGGCCGACAACGCCTGCATCTGCGCCTGGGTCGCCGAGTCCAATTGGGGCTGATTCCATGGTTCCACAGCGGTGGGTTCGCTCGAGGTCAGCCCGAGGATGCTGCCCAGCACCATCCAGCCATCCTTGTTGGCGGTCTGGATCATCTGGTTGACATCGTCCACGATGTTCAGCAAATCCTTCGCCACATAGATGAATGTCCAATCCGGCGCCTTGCGCCCCTGCAGCTTCATCGCCAGGTCGATGCAGCCCAGGACCGTCGGATCGTCCATGAATTCGCCCAGCCCGGGGATTTCGGTGGTGACGGCGTTGATGACATCCTTGAACGGCGACAGCGTCTTGGCGATGGTGTCGGCAATCGGCTTCAGATAACTGGTGATGAGACTGCCGATGTTCAGCTTGAAATTCCGCAGATCCACCACCGGATCCTGGGCGCCCTTCTCATAATCCCAGCCCCAGCTCATCACCAGATCCGCCCCCACCTTCGGCAGCACGCCCACCCCCTCCACTTCCAGCACCAGGGCCAGGTTCGCCTGGGCCGTCACCCCGAAGTTGAGCTTGAAGATGTCGCTCAGGCTCGCTCCGCCCAGCGTGTCCATCGTCACCCGGCTCTGGGCGCCCCCGGCGAAATCGACCGACAGGCTCCCGTACACCCCGCTGGCCACCTTCCTGCCGTTGAGCGTGAAGCCGTTGTCAACGGCCGTCACGTTGAAGAACAGAAACGTCCCCTCGGCCTTCAACTGGGTGTCCCGGTAGGGGTTCAAAGGTTCGCCGTCGAAATAGGCGCTCAGGTTCAGCTCCAACTCCTTGTCCAGCGGATCCTTGTTGGCCGCCAGGTAAAACCCATCGGACACGCTCAGGCCAAACCCGAAGTCGTAGCTCCAGTTCATGTATAGCTGCATCCCGCCATCGAGCTTCAGGCCGAAGCCCGGGATGTCAAAGTCGATGGGGATGTTGAACCCGGTGCTGTAGATGCTGCCCCCCAGCTTCATATTGAACTGGATGGCGTCCGCCTCCCCGGGCACCTCCTGCCCCACCGCCCAGCCCGCGATCTTGACCCCCGCCTGGTCGCACCAGGCGATCACGATGTCCTCAAGGTTGACCGCGTGGTCGTTGTTGCCGTCCAGGAGCAGGTTCAAGCCCTCAGACCCGAAAATCTTATACATCGAGTCCCGCAGCACGCTGATCGCCTTGCCGTTGCCGCTGAGCTTGGACCGCAGGTCCGCCAGGAAGCCCTGCCGCAGATCCCGGATGAAGGTCGCCGCGTTGCCCAGCTGGGTGCCCACCAGCGGCAGGGTGCTGGAGAAGGCTGAACCCAGCACATCCTGCACCGCCCCCAGCCCGCTATCCACCCCGTCCAGGATCAGCCCCGGGTTGTTCAGCACCGCCAGCATCCCAAAGTTCGAGCCGTATTGGCTGACCACGCCCATCACATCCGGCACTTGCACCGACAGGCCCGCGGTTTTATCCACCAGGAGCGCTTTGGCGGCGGCGGCCCCCGTCGCCATATAGTCAAATACCGCCCCGAACGCTTTCGTGGGGGCGTGGAGCACCAGGTCGCCCAGATCCAATGGCAGCCCGTCCAGGTCGATCGCCATCGGCAGCCGCACATCGTAGGCCCCCGCCACGGTCGCGGAAAGATTATCCCCGAAGCTCTCCCTCCCCAGGTAGAACTTCCCGTCGTCCAGCATCGAGCCGCCGGTCTGGTCCACCGCCAGCGTGAGGGTCGCGTAATCGCTGTAACCGGCCGGGTTGGTGCTGGCATTGCCATCCTTGTCGATCGTGGCCACCCCACCGGTCACCCCGATATATACCGGCCCCGCGTGGAAGCCCAGCTGCAGATCCCGGCCCAGCACCTTCACCCCCACCTGCACGCGCGTCCCGGTATTCTGCAGCGGATCGTAGTCCCGCAGGAACACCCGCATGGCCCCCAAACCCTGGGTGGCCACCTTGCTGTAGTCGATCCCCACCACCAGGGTCACATCCGCGAAAAACGAAGCGTCCAGCTCCGCCGACGCATCGACAAACTGGGCGATCGTGCCCAAGGCTTTGGCCACCGAGTCCCCAAAGATCGACTTGAACAGGCTCATGTCCAAGGCGAACGAATAGCTGCCGCTGTAGGACACGCCCCATTTGAGCTGGAGGTTGATCGATTGGTCGGCATTGAGCCACAAGGCGAACTTCTGCTGGCTTTGGGCCAGCGTATTGTCGTCCACAATCCCCAGGGCCGCCTCCAGGATCGTCTCCAGCTGCTGCAGGGCGCCCTTCGGGTTGCGCGCCGCCGCCTCCACCTTCTGGCTCATGTCACTGACCGCCGAAAATACATCCTGAATCGAAAATCCGACCACCGGCAGCGGTTGGTTGTAGAACGGCTGGGCGCCCAGCACCTGGTCCACCGTGCCGAGGCCTGACTTCACCGCATTCAGGATATCCACCACCGACAGCTTGCTCACGTCGAACATGGAACCCCAATCCGGCAGCGTCAGCTGGTAATTCGACAGGTTCTTGAGGTCCGGGAAGCTGAGGCTGATCTGCGCGCCGGCCGGCACACTCAGCCCGCCGAAACCGCCCACACTCAATTGCTTGAGCAACACCCCGGCTGTTCCGGCGAAGGTCAGCGTCAGGCTCTGGCTCAGCGTCCCATCCATCAGGCTGGTCAGCGGGAAGAGCCGGTCGTTGGTGGTGGCCAGGTTCTTGTCCTTGTCCAGCGTGGCCCGGGCCGTCATCGACGCCTGCGCCGTGGATCCCGAACCCACCCCCCCGGCGGTGATCGCAATGATCCCCAGGCTGGCGGCCACCTGCAGATCCCGCACCAGGAATCCGGCCTGGCCCTCGAGATAGGCATTGTCCACCAGCAGCTGCAGCCCGTTGCCGTCCAGCCCATCCAGGTCGATCACCAAATCCAGGCCGCCCGCTACCTTGACCGCCAAGTCCGCCTTGGCCGAAGTGCTCAACGTCAGCGCGCCCAAGTCCAGGCCAAAATCCAAGGCCAGGTTCTTGTAGCTGTCGTTCAGCACCTCCCACTGGAACCGCACCGGCACCCGGAACTGCTTGGTCGCCATGTCATAATGGCACTCGATCCCGGCGCTGGTCAGGCCGGCGGTGGCCAAAGCCCCCACCAGATCCTGCATCGTGTTGACCTTGGTCCAGTCCACCTTGGACAGGAACGCCTTGTCGATCGCCTGCGCCGCGTCGAGCACGTCGCTCAGCTGCAGGCCCAGGAAGGGGATCTCATATTGGAACGGAGCCGTCTGCCGGTAGTCGTCCGCCCAGTAGAGCAAGCTCTGGAAGGAGGACACCATCTGGCCCACGGTCAGGTTCTTGAAGGAAGATAACTGATTGAAATTCTCCGTCAGCACCTTGATCCCCGCCCCGGCCGCCCCAAACAACTGCCCCTGCAGCTTCACCGCCGGCTGCGCCAGCTTCGACAGGTCCACCCCCGCCAGCGCCGCAAAGATCGGCAGGTTCACATCCAGGTTGCTCGCCGAGGCCGTAAACCCGAGCTTGCCACCCGTGTAGGTGGCATCCCCCTCCAGGCTCAGCAGCGCCCGCCCGAACACCGTCGTCCCGTTGCCGACCGACACCGCCAGCGGCCCCAGCGCCGCCTGCAGGTTGATCCGGTCGCTCCCCGCCACCGCCCTGGCATGGAATTGGTTCAGCTTGAAGGTCACCGCCCCGGTCGTGAAGTCCACCCCGAAGCTCAAGGAATAGTCCAGCGCCGCGGTAGCCACCAGGCTCACATCCCCCTTGATGTTCAACCCCAGATCTTTGACGATGTCCGTCAAGTCAAGCTTGGCCGCCACCTGCGCCGTCACCGTTCCCGCCAGGTTGATCGTCAGCCCATTGGCCAGCGATTCCCACGTCAGCCCATGGCCCAAACCGCTGAGCTTGGCCGCCCACTGCGCCTTCAGGTAGGTCATCAGCCCGCTCAACGACGGCACCCCGCCCGTGGCCGCATAGTTGCCCAAGGCCAGGTGCGTGCCGGTGGCCAGCCCCAATTCCTTTTCGATGGCCGTGTCAAACGCCGCCGCGCCGTTAAGCCACGGATGGAGGTAGCCCTTGATGTAGTAGCCAATATTCAGCAGCGAAGTGACCCCGAACAGGTTGTCCAGCGAAATGTTTGTGCCGGGGATCTGCTTCGTGATCAGCGGTTCGCTGGTCG
>CAYPCQ010000027.1:0-81435 GCA_964409245.1 uncultured Verrucomicrobiota bacterium | reverse complement strand
GAGGCAGACTAAAACAAGTTAGCGCTTATGGGGCGATGCCCTGGGCTGGATTAGGACCGCCCCTTCGGGGCTGAATTCAGGTTTCATGGCGCCAGAAAAGGTTGCGCCTGGGTTGCCGCCGCACGTCCAAAATCGGGATTGTTTTAGCGCCAACGGCGCGGCTTTAATCCAGCCCAGGGCATCGCCCTGGGAAACGCGCAGAAGAACCCGACCCAAGCCCTGAAAGGGCGGCATAACGTGGGGCATTCGTAATGCCATCCGCCCCGAATGGCCCTGCGCAGGCGGATCTGGCGCGCTGGTGTTTCATTCCGTTCGATTATCCCGCCCTTTCAAGGCTGGAGTGTGGGTTCGCAGGGGCGTTACCCTGGGCGATACGCAGCAACTGTATTATTGCCGCCCCGTTGGGGCTTGCTCTTCCTGGCCGCGCTTTTCCTCTTGAACCCACGCTTATGCCCCTCGCCCCGCTGGCCGGGGAGCGGGGGTGTCCTATAGCCCTCGGTGTTCCTCAACCGCGCGGCCGGTGACGGTGTCAAAAAGTGAACCTGGTTTGAACCTGGAAATTGGGGCAATTTCTTCGGGTCAGGATTTGCCTTTGGAGGCGAGGATCACCTGGATGGTGATATCGTTTTCCTTGCATTTGAAATGGATGAACCGGCACTCCGAGTTGGAGCCGCCAGACACGGTCATTTCCTTGCCGCGGACCACCGTGGGGACGGTCATGGCGCATGGCTGGCCCTTGTCGCACAGGCGGGTCTTGACGTAGCCCGCCACCATGTTGGTCATTTCCCCGATGGCATCGTGGACCATTTCCTGGCCCTCAATTTCGTAATCCTGCAGGCCCAGCAGGCGGCAGGTAATGGCGCGGGCAAATTGCTCAGTGAAGGTCAGGTAAATCACAAAATTGACCGTGCCCGTGAAACCGATTGAGCCGGAAACCTGGATTTGGCCGGGGATTCCCCCATCCAGCTGCACCATATCCGCCTTCATATTCAGCATGGTCCCAAATACATGGGAGACAGCCGGACCAATAAGTTCTTCAATCAACGGTATCATAATAAAAGGAACAACTTCCACCGCAGTTCATTGGATTATCGTCAGGCTGGCACCGGAACTTTAACAAAATTATCCAGCGGCGTGCGCTGCGGCGGGGATGGGGCTGATAATGAAACCGAAGTTCATTGGCAACTGACTCCACCGCAGGGGATTATGGGGATCATGGCTCTGGCAATGCGGCTTCCCGCTGGAAACAGGCAAATTGGTTTTCCAAGTCGGGCAACAGATCCCCCAAGGCTTTGAGGTCGGATCTTTTGCCCGCCAAGTCGGCCATGGTGGCGATCTTGGAGAGGATTTTGGCGGCCATTTGGGTGCAGGATCCTTTCAAGGTATGGGCATGGAAAGCGGCGCCGGTGGCATCTCCTCTATCAACGGCCTGTTTGAGGAGCGTGATCCGGCCGCCGACATGTTTGATGAAGGTGCGGAGGATCCGGAACATGGCTTTTTCGTCCCCCATCAATTTGGCGAGCATTTCCTGGCGGTCGAACACCACATCCGTGGCGGAAATGGCCTCCCTGACGGCTTGGGAAAGGAAGGCGGGATCGATCCCTTCCGGCGAGGGGGGCCGCTGGCTGCGGGGCAGCCAAAGGGCGATGGTCCGGTACATGGCCTCGGGATCGATCGGCTTGGAAATATAGTCATTCATGCCGGCGGCGAGGCAGCGTTCCCGGTCGCCTGGCAAGGCGCTGGCGGTCATGGCCAAAATCGGCACGGAGGGGTTCAACACCGGGGTTTGTTTTTTGCGGATGGCGCGGGTGGCTTCGTAACCGTCCATTTCCGGCATCTGGCAATCCATGAGCACGAGGTCGTAGCCGATCGTTTCGAGCACTTTGATGGCTTCCAGGCCATTGGAGACGGCATCCGTGCGGAAACCGAGCTTTTCCAGCATGGCGGTGGCGACCTTTTGATTCACCTGGTTATCCTCCACCAGGAGGATGCGGAACCGGCGCCCTTCCTGGTGCAGGAAATCCGCGCTGGAGCCCACCTTGGCCCCAGCGGATGGCTCCGGCGGCAGAATCCCCATGAGGCCCAGGAGGCATTCGAGCAAGAGCGGAGTGCGAAGCGGTTTGCTAAGGCAGGCGGAAAACCCGATTTCCGAGAGATATTCCATATCGCCCATCGAGGCCAGGGCGTTGACGAGGATCAGGGAAGTGTCCTGGAGGGTGGTCTGGGCCATGATTTTCCCGCCATACTCCTCGCCTTCATGGCTGCCCACCGGGTTTTCCAGGATCACCGCTTGGAAGGGATGGCCCTCCTCCTGGGCGCGCAGGAGCAAGCTGACCATTTCGCCGGCCTCCGGGGCGGTGGTGGCCTGGCATTGCCAAGCGGCCAGGTTCGCTTCCAGGATCTGGCGGGTGGCCGGCCGCGGAGTGGCCACCAGCACACGCATGCCCGCCAGGGCGGCAGCCCTGGCAGCGGTGGGCGGCGCGGTTTCCGCCACGGCAAAACAGGCGGTAAGCCAGAAGGACGATCCCCGGCCAGCCTGGCTTTGCACCCCCAGTTCGCCGCCCATCATTTCCGCCAGGCGCTTGCTGATGGAGAGGCCCAGGCCGGTGCCGCCGAACCGGCGGGCGGTCGAGGCATCGGCCTGGGTGAAAGGCTCAAAAAGGAAGCGCAGGCGGTTTTCCGGGATGCCGGCGCCGGTATCGGTGATGGTGAATTTGAGGAGGACCTCGCGGCTATTGCCACTCAGGAGGTCCACCGTGATCTGGATCCCGCCCTGGTGGGTGAATTTGACGGCATTGCCGGCGAGATTCATGATGGCCTGGCGCAGGCGGCCGGGATCGCCCCGCAAGCGCTGCGGCACCCCGGGCGCCACCAGGCAATCCAGCTCCAGGCCCTTTTGCTGGGCTTTCACGGAAACCACCTCGCTGAGATCCTCCAGGATCGAGCGCAGGTCGAATTCAATCACTTCGAGGTCGAGCTTGCCGGCTTCGATTTTTGAAAAATCGAGGATGTCGTTGATGATGGTCAGGAGGGCATCGCCGCTGTGCCGGATGGTTTCGACCCAGCCCATTTGCTGGGGATTCAGGGGGGTGTCCAGCAGGAGGCTGGTCATGCCGATGACCCCATTCATGGGGGTGCGGATTTCGTGGCTCATGATCGCCAGGAAATGGCTTTTGGCGATGTTGGCCATCTGGGCCTTGGTGGCCATCTGGTTGGCCTGCAGCATGGCTGCTTCCAGGGCCCGGTTGGCGGCTTCATGCTCGTCTTTCGCCCGCACCAGCAGTTGCTCGGCCCGCTTGCGCTGGGTGATGTCGCGGAAAATCCAGACCGAAAAACGGCGGCGGCCAAGCTGGATGGCGGTGGCGGAAAGCTCCAGGGGCACGGGGGCGCCATCCTGGCGCAAGCCAGCCATCTCCAGCGGCTTGGCGAGGCGGGAGCTGCCTTCGCCGTCCAAGGTGAGGAAGCCGGCCAGCTGCTCCACGGCGGCACGGGAACGGGAGGGATCGAAAAGCCGCCGGAAATCAAGTTCCAAGGCCTCGGCCTCGCCATAGCCCAGGATGCCTTCGGCCGCCTGGTTCCACAGGCACAGGCGGCCTTCGGCGGAGACCATGGCGATGCCGTCCAGCGCGGAGGCGGTGATGGCCCGGAATTTTTCCTCGCTCTCGCGCAGGACGGCCGCCGCCTGCAGGTGGTTCAAGATATCGCCCATGGACACCGCGATGGCGTGCAGAAAATCCAGGCCATCGGCCGGCAAATGGGCCAGGGCATGGGAAGCCACCAGGATGCAGCCCAGGCTTTTCTCCCGCCGCCAGACGGGCAGGAGGCAGGCGCAGAGCAAGCCCTCGGCGGTCAGGGCGGACCGCAGGCTATCGGCCGGCAGGGCGGAGACCGGCCAGCACCGGGGCTGGGGGTCGAGCATCACCTGGGCCGCGGGATTCTCCAGGCCGAACGGCTGGCTTCGTTGAAGGAAGGTTTCCGGCAAACCGGAGGCATCCGCCAGCGTGAATTGTTTCGCCTCCGGATCAAACAGGAAGATGGCGCCGCAATCCGCATCGGTGATGTGGATGGCCGCATGGAGGCATTTTTCCAGCGTCGTTTCGGTGGTTGAACAGCCGGCCAGCTCGAAGGCCAGATCCCGCTGGATCATGACCCGGCGCGCCATGGTCCGCGCCTCGGTGACATCCATGGATAAGGAACAATAAAGCCGGCTGCCACCGGATGCAAAACCGGCGGGGAACAAGGTGGTGGTAAAAAAACGCTCTCCAGAAGGCAGCTGGAAATGGTCTTCCGTGGTGGCGTGAGCGCCGGAGGTTTCCGCCCGGTGGATCAGCTGCAAGCGGCTCTGGACTATTTCCGGCGGCAGAAAATCGGCCAGGTTGCGCCCCGCCATTTCCTCGCGCTGCTTTTGGCAGAAGGTGGCCAGGGATGGGTTGACTGTGATGATCCGCCCCTGGCGGTCGAACAAAGCCACCAGGTTGGGGCTGTGCTCCAGGAGGGCCTCCAGGCTGGAGCTTAGCTGCTGGATTTGGCGTGTTTTTTCATTGGCCTCCCATTCTTTGCGCGAGGCGCGAGCGCGCAGCAGCAGCGCGGCGCTCCCCAGGCCGGCCGTCAGGGCGGGGCCGGCCGCCAAAATCCACAACCGCAGGGTGAGATGGAAAGCCGCCAGCGAAACCAGGAAACCAGCCAGGAAGATTCCCCCCACAAGCATTCGATCCTTCCGGTTCAACCTGGAGAAAGTCTGCCGCATGTATTCCGTGTTACGGTTCATTTGGTTTCCGTTCCGGCGGGCGGTTCAGCCGGGCCGGAGGATACGCGTTATTTTGAGGGATTATTCATTAGACAACGGGCGCGTCAACCATTATCCAAGATGGAAAAAGACGGCAATGTGGAAGACTGAAGCATGGGAAACCGCAAAGGGGGTCCGCTGGCTGGCCTGCTGCGCCGCCTGGCTGGGCCTGGGCCTGGGGCCGCCAGCCTGGGGCCAGGCCGGCCTGGAAACGGCGGTGGCCCGGTGGCGCCAGAAATATGACGTGGCGGGCCTCGCGGCGGCCGGGATCCGGGGGACCAATCTGGCCTTCACCCTCCACCATGGCTGGGCCGATCTGGACCGCAAACTGCCGGTGACGGATGAAACCCTGTTCCGGGTGGCTTCCATCTCCAAGGTGTTCACCAGTGTGGCTGCCATGCAGCTATGGGAAAGGGGGCTCCTGGATCTGGACCAGCCAGTGGGCCATTGGCTGGGATTTGCGGTGCGCCATCCGGCTGGTCCAGCCCGGCCCATTACGGTGCGGCAGATCCTGGCGCACACCAGCAGCTTGCGGGACGGAGCCGATTACGGCCGGTTCCTGGCCTGCACCTATACCAATCCGGCGGTTTCCCTGGCGGAGGTTTTATCACCCCGGGGCCGGTTTTACGGGGCCTCGCTTTTCACCACGAATCCGCCGGGGACCACATACGAGTATTCCAACCTGGGATTTGTGGTGCTGGGGACCGTGGTGGAAAAGATCACCGGCGAGCGCTTCGAGGCCCGCTGCCAGGCGGGAATCTTTGATCCGCTGGGCATGAAAGCCACCTTCAACACCGACCGCCTGGGACCCGAGGATTGGAACCGCCTGGCGGTGCTCTACCGCTGGGACCAGGGGCGCTGGCAGCCGCAGGCCGAAAACTGGCGCGGCCAGCGGCCTCCCAGCCGGATCCAGGCCGGCTACCGGCCGGGCGATAACGCCATCTATTCGGGGCCGCAAGGTGGCTTGCGCACGACAGCCAGGGATCTGGCCCGGTTTTTGATTTGGTTCCGTGATCCGGCCAGCCACCCGGGCATTCTGAAGGCGGAGACCGCCCGGCTGATGTGGGCGGCAGCCGGGCCGGGCGCGGACCCCACCAACGACCACCGGGGCCTGGGGTTGCACCTGACCCACAACCTGGTGCCCGGCCAGACCTGGATCGGGCACAACGGGGAGGCTTACGGGCTGTTGAGCGGAATGTATTTCCAGGAAGAGGGTCCGTATGGAATGGTTTTCATCATGAACGGCTGCCGGCCGGGGCGGGATGAGCATGGCTTTTACCAGGTGGAAAAAGAGCTGGCCGGCCTCCTGCTCGAGCACTTGAGAAAGTGACTGCCCCCATGGGTTTTTGGTTGCCGGGGGAGGCGTTGCGCCATAGGTTGTTCTGAAGTTTGCAAGCGCGCTCAATTTGGACGTAAAAGATTAATGGAAACCTATTTCCATAAAATGTCCCCGGAAGACGGCACACGGCAGAAACTGATCCAGGATCTGCGGTCGCTGGCCACCGACCTGGAGGTGCTCCTCAAGGCCTCGGCAGGCAATATTGCAGATCAGTCCAAGGCCGAGTTGATGGTGCTTTTGGAGAAACTGAAGATCGCCAGCCAGCGTATCGAAGAGGAAACCGTGGCGGGCGCAAAAGCAGTGGACCGGGTCATCCGGCGCAATCCCTATCCCACGATGGGCATCGCCCTGCTGGGCGGAGTGATCCTGGGGGTGCTGATCCGGGGCCGGGATTAGTTCCGGCGGACCCAGCCTGGTCCGGGCATTAAGGAGCCGGGAAAAAATAACCGTAGCAATCTCGCTGGTTCTTTTGGCCAAGGACTTCGTTACTCATTCGTTACAGATCGCCTGGATATGCGCCTCATTCATGCCTTGCCCTTGGCCAAAATTCCGGCGCGAACTTGCCACCTTTATTTGTTTCCGACTCCTGACAGGTATGGGGTATGGGTATTGGTTCAAAGGCCAGGCTCGTCCCGGCCGCTGTCACCCAACAAACCCAGTGGCTGGCACCCACCAAAGTTTCCGCCGGTTTGAGGAGTGGTATCTGGGCCGCGCCTATGCCATTGGCTCAGTCGTGCTGGCTGGATCTTATTGTGCGGGACAATCGTCATGCGCCACTAACAGAACTGTAAATGAGGTGCTCGTGGTTTACTTTATGCTTCCTGCTCGCGAAAGTCCCCGGCCACTTTCACAAAGCCCCAAAACACGACGGCCGCCAGCACCAAATGAACGGCCATGAGGTACCAAATCCATTCAGGATGGCCGGCTTTATCGCAGCGTCCAGACAGGGAGGTATAGAGGAAACCACTGGTGAAGCCGCCGATCATGGTGGCCAGGAAGTTGGAGCCCATGTATAACCCGGCTTTCTCCTTGGGGGCGATCCAGGTGATGTATTCCTGGATCCGGGGGGAGGTGATCATTTCACCAATGGCAAAAAGGAAGATGCCGAGGAAAATCAGCGAGGCCCCTCCGTGGTGGGCCAGCCCCAGGATGGCCACTCCGGCCGCGGCGATGATCAATCCGATCATGAACGAGCGCATCGGTTTGATTTTCTCGAACAGGCGGGAGATCACCAATTGCAGGATCATAATGATATAGCCGGTGTGGGAAATGGTTTCCCCCAGCATCCGGCGCACGCCGTCCTTGTCAGCCTGGGAGAAAAAGTCGGCGAAGCCCGCGCCAAAAATGGAGCGGATATCCAGGTAAAGGCGGGCCGTATCGATGTTGCTGTCCACATAGATGGCGCACAGGTTGAAAAAAGCCCAGAACGGCAGCCAGAAAAACAACCCGAGCAGCACGAGGAACGTGGCGAACTTGACATCCGAAAGGACGGTGGCGATATCGCGGAATTTTTTGGCCAGGCTTTCACCTTCCAGCTGCCGCGGGGGTTCTTTGTAAAATAAGATTGTGATCAACAGCATGATGCCGATGGCGATGGCTGAGGCGAGGAAGGCGTGATTCCAGGAAATGGCGCGCAGTTTTCCGGCCACGATCGGGCCAAACGATCCCCCAATATTGACCATGGCGTAAAAGATGCCGAAGCCCAGGGTTTTGTTGGTGCGATCCGTGGTGACACGGACGGTGCCGGCAATGAGCGGCTTGAAAACCCCCGCGGCAAAACCGATGCTCAGCATCGTCAGGGCAATGCCGGAGAACGATTTGGTGAGCATCAGGAGCAGGATGGATGGCAAGTAGGCGAGATAGGAAATGATCAGCACTTTTTTGAACCCGTAGCGGTCGGCAAACGTTCCTGAAATCAGGGGGATGGCATAAGACAGGAGGAGGAACAAGCTTTGGATGATGCCCAGCTGATCCCGGGAATACCCCAAATGGGTCAGGTAAATGCCGAAACCGAAATAAATGCCGTAATAAGCGAACCGCTCCAGCACTTCGATGATGTTGGCCACCCAGAAAACGGGGGGGAATGCAGATCGTGCTCCTGCGGAAATCCCAGCGCCCTGTTTATTATCGTGATGCATACGGCGCGGTATGCTGGCTAGGCCGCCTCCTTCCCACAAGGCAAAAGTTTGGGCGCCTGGCGAGCAGGGGTGGTTGGGGCGTGAATCCGCCAATCCTCCCCACTGGCCGGCCCCCGGCTAATCTTCTTCCGGAGGCCGCTTTTTCAGGTAGTCCTCCCAGAGATCCTTCCGCACATACAGGCACAAAAACACCGCCGGGCGGTGGCCGTAGAATTGGGCCATGATATAACCGCCGCCGAGCTTGGATTCGAGCTGGCTGCCGAATTTGGGGGAGGCGATGATGGCGTCCGCCTGGCAATCCTCCGGGATTTCGTAAAAGAAGCCGGCCTGGTTCAAGGAGCGCAAATACCAGGGCAGCGGCCAGTAATCACCGGCCTGGGCGATCACTTTCACCACCATATCCTTTCCGCGCGGGTGGACCGCGGCGAGGTTTTTGACCCGCTGCACCAGGTTCAGGAGGTCGGGGGTGGTATGGGCATAGACGTAGGGATTGCGGCGGTCTGTGCAATAAGTGGCCGAGCCGGCCTGCCAGGCCTGCCAGCCCAGGTGGCCGCATAGGGCGCCGAAGGCCAGCAGGCCAGCCAGGCGGGGGATCCGGGAGGGCAGGATTTCATACAGGCGGCTGGCGCCGTAACCAGCCAGGAGGATGAAACCGTGCAGGAAGCCGGCCAGGCACCAGGGGGTCTTGTAGGGGATGACCGAATAAACGGCGGTCAAGAGCACGGAATAAAGGGCCACAAACCGGAACCAGGGCTGGGCGGACCCGGTTGTCCTTGGCCAAAAGGCGAAGACAGTGCCCACCGCCGCCAGGAGCAGGATGCCCGCTTCGCTGAAAACCATGCCTTTGGCCCGGTGCGTATAAAACAGGAGGCTGAGGTAATAATGCCAGGGATGCAGATGCTGGGTCTGGCCCCCGGCCCGCTTGAACCACGGTTCGTAGGTCAGCAGGGAATCCAGCGGGCCCCGGGCATTGGTGAAAAAGGAGGAGAACAGGATCAGGGAGACCGCCAGCGCTGAGAACACAACCAGTGCCCAATGGCCGGGCTTCAGGCAGGGCCGGAGATCCAGCGGTTGCCGGAGGGCGAAACGCTGCCAGGCCAGGCAACCCAGGATGGCTCCCGCCGCCGCGGCCAGGTTGAACACAAAGGTTTCCTTGGTGGCCTGCATCAGGCCCAGCCCCACCCCCAGGAGCACCGCCCACTGCCAGGCTGGTTTTTGAAGGTGGCGCCAGCCGGCGGCCAGGGCCAGGAAAGTGAAAAGGACCAGCGGGATTTCGTGGATGAAATACCGGCTGTAAAAGACCAGGGCGGGGGAAACGGCGGTCAGCAAGCCGGCCGCCAGGACCGGTCCCGCGCCGATGGTTTTGGCCAGCAGCAAGAGCACCAGAATAAGCGCCGCGCCGTGGATGGCGGGGGTAACCCGCAAGCGCGCCTCGGTGAGCTGGTCCCGGGTTTGAGCTCCGGAGAGCCAGGCGGCGGGCAGGGCCAGGTAATAGAGGGAAGGGCCGTGGTATTCCTTGGGGTCGTATTGGTATTTTCCAGTTTCCCACAAGCCCAGGAACTTGTAGGCATGGACGGACTCGTCGGTGTGCATCGGGCGCTCGGAGAGGTCCGTGAGCCGGAGCGCCAGGCCCGCGGCGAAAACGATCAGCAAACTCCAGGTGAGCCAGGATTTCATAGCGGACGATGCTTAAAAACACGAATGGCTTCGCCACTCGCAGACCCTTGTGCCATGTGTGGTGAAGCCATCATCAAACCCTGGAGTGCGGGGCCGGCGCCGGGGAGGCGCGCGGCCCGCGGAATTCACCGGGCGGGCTTACTTGGCCGGGAGGCCGTAAACTTCAATTTCGGTGTAGCGGTTCAACGCGCTGAAGGTGCTGCCTTTGCTGTAGAGCCGCACAAACTGGGCCTTTTCGCCCTTGGCATCCACCAGGCGGCCTTCATAGTTCTCGAAATATTCCTTGTCCTTGCCGATGCCCAGGCCGGAGGAGTTATCCCGGTCGTTGTTGAACACCGTGCGGACGTTCTTGGTGAAATCCGCGTCGTCAGCCACCTGGACGATGATGTCATGGTAGATCTGCGGCGTGTTGTGCGCGTGCCAGATCAACACGGCATAGATTTCACAAGCGGCTTCCAGATCGATCTGCACCCACTGCGTTTTGCGGTGCAATTCCACGAAGCTCGTGTCACTCGATTCCTTGTCGCCGTCCGTCACCAAGTCCAGGGATCCGGCAATGGGGGACTTGTCGCTGCTGGTGACTTTCTTTTTCAAACCCACGTTGGCCACGCCCTTGGGGGCCATGAACGCGGGGCGGGGCTTGTCGGACGGCTTCTCGATGTCATCGGTCAGGGGGATGTCGGTGGGGGTGCCCATGAAAGCCGGGATGGGCAGCTTGAGATCCAGGGGGGCCAGGTCTTTGTCGGCGGCTTGCGTTTGGACGCAAAAGATTGAGGTGGAGGTGGATATGACGGCGCTCAAAGCCATCAAAACCGCCCATTTTGATAACGTTTGCTTCATAAATCGGTTCTTCACGGTCGTTTGTTTAAACATAAAATCCATTTCCATCAAAAAAGACGGCCGGAGGCAAACCTAAATTCGAAATAATCGGCCAACCTTGGCCGCGCAGGGCGTTTGGCTGGGTGCTGCCGCGAGCCAAAACTGGTTTAATGATTGCCCCGGCGCTCCGCGCGGAATACACTGGCCACAATTCCGTGCGTTTGGGCCGCCGCTGGTTGATCCTGAAGGGTTCATAAGCCGGGCGGCGCCAATGACTTCCGGAACGGTTATGATCCGGGAGGCGCCAGCGCCGCTGGCGGATTTGCCGGATAACCGACAGGCCCGACACCAACAGGAAATATATGACCAAAAAACCATCCAAATTGATTGCCGCCGCCGCCCTGGGACTTTTATGGGGCTGCGCTGCTGCCGCGCAGGCCGCGGTGGTGCTCGAGGATTCGTTCACCAGTTTCGCGCTGGGCGCCCGCTGGCAGAGCCACGGGGCCGGCGTGCCGGATCTCGCGCTCGGCATTGTGGGCGTGGGAACGGATGGCGCTTCCTTGCGCCTGGGAGCCACCCCGGGCACGGCCGGCGAAGAGGTCGGCATCGAAACGGCCACTCCGATTCCGATGGCGGGGGTTCGATTGGTGCGGGTTACCGTGCGGCTTCGCCCGCTGAACCAGACCGGAGCGGGCGATGGAGGGGCTTCGGATGCCTCGGCCGGCGTGGCCATCATCGGGGCCTCAGGCGCATTCGCCAGGGCTTCGGCCGGCGCGAACCGGCCCACCGCGCCCGATTGGGGCGATTTCTATTCCGACAGCGAAGGCAGCGCCAATGCCAACGCCGCCTTTGTGCACTTCCCGCCGAATGATCCGGCCGGGGGCGCTGAGTCTTTCCGCAGTTTCGTGCTGGAGATCGGCCCCGACGGCGCCGCCTTGACCACCCTTTCGTCCACGGGCGAACCGCTGGCGGTCACCCCCTTCAATGTGCAGAATCCCAACCTGACGCTGGCGGCTTTCGGCAACAGCTTCACCGTGGCGCTCTACCAGCAGCGCTCCGACTCCAGCAATGCCCCCGAAAACACCTTTGGGGATATCGACAGCGTGGTGGTCGAGACGGTCACCGACTCGGACGATACGGACAAGGATGGCATTCCGAACGTTTACGAAATTGCCAACGGGCTCAATCCCAACGTGAACGACGCCAGCCTGGATCTGGACGGGGATGGGCTGAGCAACCTCAAGGAGTTCCAGCTGGGCACCAAGGCGAACAACCCGGACACCGATGGCGACGGCCTTCGCGACGGCGTGGAAACCGGCACCGGCACCTATGTGAGCGCCACGGATACCGGCACCAGCCCCTTGAAGGCCGACACCGACAACGACGGGCTGGCGGACAACGTGGAGACCAACACGGGCCTCTATGCCGGCAAAACCAATACCGGGACCAATCCCTGCGTGGCCGATACGGACGGGGATGGTTTCAACGACGGGCTGGAGGTGGAGGCGGGCTTCAACCCCACCAAGGCCGACAGCACCCCCGCCGGTGTCTCCACCATCCGCACCGCGGTGGAGTTCCAGTTTTATGCCGCTCCGGGCGTCAGCTACCGGATCGAGGGATCGGCCGACCTCAAGAGCTGGACCACGGTCGAACCCGCCATCGCGGGCGCGGGCAACCGGGTCAGCCGGCTTTATTCCACCGAATCGAAGCCCTTCCGCTTTTTCCGGGCGGTGGCGAACTGATTCTTCGGCTGGCGAGCCGTGGGAAACTGGTTGATGAAGCGGGCAGGGCGGCTAACCTGAGCTGATGATCGGAAGCCTTGATTCCCCGCGCCGCGGCCCCCGCCTGCGGAGGCTCGCTTATCTGGCCCTGCTGGCTTTGGCAGGCCCCGGCGCCGGGCAATCCGCCCCGGGGCCGGTGGCCGCCGGCCAGGCCGTGGTTTTCTCGCTGGCGGAGGAATTTCCCCTGCAAGACAATGGCGCCAGCGGCGCCTGGTCCTGCCGGTTGGACGACTTCACCAATAGCCCACCCCGATTTCCGCTGCTGCCCCTGGCCACCCGGGATGCCAACGCGTTGTGGGGCTCGGATTTCCCGGCGCCGCCGCGCATGTGGAGCGAGGCGGCCGGCTACTGGGGCATCGGCAAAAACGGCGCCGGCCGGGAACAATATTCGTCCCGCAATGGCACGCGCTGGGCGCCGGGTGAGGTGCTCCTGCACCCCAGGGAGGGGGCTGCGCCCGGGCGGTTGGTGGTGGGCTGGACCGCTCCCGGGGGCATGGTGATCGACGTCCATTACACGGTGGGCCGCGCCTCGGCGCAGGGCAATGGGATTGGCTGCCGCCTGCTGCAGCGCGGCCGCGGCGGGGATCGGGAGGTGGCCGCGGTGGGGAACATCGGCGGCGGGATCACGAACGAGCTCCGGGGGTTGGTGGCCGCCCCGGGCGACCAGCTGTTTTTCCGGTTCGATTGCTGCGGGGAGGCCGTGGGGGATATCAGCCGGGTGGGCATCCGGATCATTGGCATGCCGTTCCGGCAGGCGCCCACGCCCGGGGTGCAGCCCGCCGGGGGCGTCATCGTGGCGGGAGGGGACATCGCTTTCACCGCCCCGGGTGGCGGCGCCGGGCGCTGCCAATGGCTCCGGAACGGGGAGCCTATTCCGGGCGCGACGAATGCCAGCCTCCACCTGCGGGGTTTGCGCCCGGACGAGGCGGGCCGCTACTCCGTCACCACGGGTTCCGGAACGGGGGGCGCCGCCCGGCTGGAGGTTGTTCCGGCCAGCCAGCCGCCGGAAAGCCATCCCTCGCCCACGCCGCGGTGGGTTTTTTCCCGGACCTTGGCGGAGCAGGAGGCCGAGCTGAAGACCAATGAGCTGATGCTGCGTTTCGCCTCCTCCCGGAGGCAGCTGGCGGCGGACCGCCACCGGCCTGCCTACCATTTCGTGAGCCCCGAGAGCCAGCTGAACGATCCGAATGGCCTTTGCTCCTGGCAGGGGCGCTGGCACCTGTTTTATCAGGCTTATCCGCCGGATGAATTCCCAAACCCGGTGGATATCCCCAAGCGCCGCCAGCATTGGGGCCACGCCGTCAGCGATGACCTGGTCCGCTGGCGGGATCTCCCCTACGCGATCCATCCCGGCCGGGAGCGGATGTGTTTTTCCGGCGGCACGGTGGTGGAGGAGCGCCAGGTCACCGCCTTTTACCCGGGCATCGGCGCGGGGCAGATGGTGGCCGTGGCGCGGGATCCCCTGCTGCTGAACTGGGAAAAAATCCCGGGCAATCCCGTCCGCGCTCCCGCCGGGGATTCGTGCATCTGGAAGGAGGGGGACACCTACCTGGGCTTGGTGGGGGCCGACTGCCTGGTCTCCTCCCAAAACCTGGTGGATTGGACGGTGCACGGCGCCTTCCTGGAGGGCAATCCGTTCCCGCTCGGCGACGCCGGCGCCTGCCCCGGTTTCGTGCCCATCGGGGGCAAGCATCTGCTGGTTTCTTTCAGCCACACCGCCGGCGGCCAGTATCTGCTCGGGGATTACGACCGGCCGGGCCGCCGTTTCCGGCCCTATGCCCGCGGCCGTTTCAACCACGGAACCGTTTCCCCGGGCGGCGTCCATGCCCCCTGCGCCGCGGCGGACGGGCAGGGCGGGGTGGCCAACATCCTCAATATCAACGACGGCAAGCCGGATGACCACTGGGACCAGATCATGTCCCTCGCGCAGCGGTTGTCGCTCGGGGCGGACGCCTCGCTCCGGATCGAGCCGGTCCCGGCCGCCACTTCCCTGCGGGGCGCCCACCAGCACGCCGGCCCCACCGTCCTGCCGGCCAACCAGGAGCTGGTCCTGCCGGGCATCGAGGGCGGCGCCATGGAACTGGACCTGGAGCTTGATCCCCGGCAGGCCCGGTGGGTGCAGCTCAATGTGCTGCGCTCCGCCGGCGCCGAAGAACAAACCACGATCACCTTTTACAACTTCGACCGCCAGCTGAGCATCTGGTACGCCACGCCGGGTGTCCTCTGCCTGGATGGCTCCCGATCCAGCACCAGCCCCGAGGTCTGGCTCCGGCCGCCGGAGCGGGCCGTGCTGGAGCGGGGGAAGGAGCTTCTGAACCTGCGGGTGTTCATCGACCGCAGCGTGGTCGAGGTCTTCGCCAACCGGAGGCTCTACCTGGCCATGCGCGTCTATCCCAGCCGGCCGGACAGCACCGGGGTATCCCTGCGCGCCCAGGGCCAGGAGGCGATCCTCACCCGGCTGGATGCCTGGCAGATGCCATCCATCTGGCCGTGAAAGCGGCGCCTGGATTCCGCCGCGGATGAAAGGTTCAAATTGCGATTCCCGCTCTTCATGGTATGCTCGCGCACCATGAACGGCCGATGAAATGAATGAAGTAACCCGCATTCTGGAGCGCCTGGAGACCGGCGATGCGCAAGCGGCTGAGGAGTTGCTGCCGCTGGTTTACCAGCAGCTGCGCCGGCTCGCCATGAGCAAAATGGCCCAGGAAGCTCCCGGCCACACCCTCCAGCCAACCGAGCTGGTCCATGAAGCCTGGCTGCGGCTGGGGGCCGGGGTGCAGCCGCGGTGGCAGAACCGGGTCCATTTCTTCGCGGCCGCCGCCGAATCCATGCGCCGCATCCTGGTGGATCGCGCCCGCCGGCGGGCGGCCATGAAACGCGGAGGTTGCCTGGAACGCGTCGATCTGGATGAGGCTGAGCTGCCCATCGCCGCCGCCGAGGATGACAAGCTGCTGGCGGTCAATGAAGCCCTGGAGAAATTCGCCGCCCTCGCTCCCCGGAAAGCGGAATTGGTGAAGATGCGCTATTTCATGGGCATGACCTTCGAGGAGGCGGCCGAGATCCTGGGTATTTCGGCGGCCACGGCCAAAGCTTGGTGGGCCTATGCGCGCGCGTGGCTGCACGTGGAAATCGGGGAAGCAGGCTGCTGACCGGCGCCACCGATTCCGGCCTGGAAAAAATTTCTTCAACTTGGCCCATACTTTTTCCCGGCCAAATACGCATATATGGATGACGGCACATGCCGATCGATTATGAAAAACGACAATCGCAGCGAAGATGCCCTGTTTCAGGCCGCCATAAATTTGCCGGCGGGCCAAGTCCGCACCGCCTTTCTCGACCAGGCGTGCGCCGGTGACGACGCGCTCCGGAAGCGGCTGGAAGCCCTGCTTGAGGCCCATGAGCGAAATACCTCCTTGGTGGATGTTTCAGTGCTGTTGCCCAATCAGGAAGGTTTGCGGTTGAATTTCCCGACTGAGGAAAACCCGGGGCAGGTCATTGGCCGCTACAAGCTGCTGCAGAAGATCGGCGAGGGCGGCATGGGGGTCGTTTACATGGCCGAGCAAGAGGAGCCGGTGCGGCGCCGGGTGGCGCTTAAAATCATCAAGCTGGGCATGGATACCCGGCAAGTCGTGGCCCGCTTCGAGGCGGAGCGCCAGGCGCTCGCCTTGATGGATCATCCGAATATCGCGCGGGTGTTCGATGGCGGCGCCACCGAGGCCGGCCGGCCCTATTTTGTCATGGAGCTGGTCCAAGGCGTTCCCATCACCACCTTTTGCGATAAAAACAAGCTGCCCGCCCGGGAACGGCTGAAGCTCTTTATCCAGGTTTGCCAGGCCATCCAGAGCGCGCATCAGAAGGCCATCATCCACCGCGATCTCAAGCCCTCCAATGTGCTGGTCACGCTGCACCACGGCGAACCGATGGTTAAAGTCATCGATTTCGGGGTGGCCAAGGCCACCAACCAGAAGCTGACTGAGAAAACCTTGTTCACCAATCATGCCGCAATGATCGGCACCCCGGCCTATATGAGCCCGGAGCAGGCCGAGATGAGCAGCCTGGATGTGGACACCCGCACCGATATCTATGCCCTGGGCGTGATGCTCTACGAACTCCTCGCCGGCTCGCTGCCATTTCCGGAACATCGGCTCCGCAGCCTGGGCTACGGCGAGATGCGGCGGGTCATCATGGAGGAAGAGCCTGACCGGCCCTCCACCCGCCTGGGCACGCTGACCCTGGAGCAGAAATCCACGGTGGCCAGGAACCGCGGGGAGGAATTGGCGGTGCTCAGCAAACTGCTCAAGGGGGATCTTGACTGGATCGCCATGAAATGCCTGGAGAAGGATCGCCGCCGCCGCTACGAAACGGCCCTGGATCTGGCGGCCGATCTGAAGCGGCACCTGGAGAATGAGCCAGTCACAGCCCGTCCGCCTTCAGCGGCTTACAGGCTTGGCAAAGCGTTTCGACGCAACAAGCTGGCCTTCATCGCGGGCATTGCCATCGCGGCTGCGCTGATCATAGGCATAGGGATCAGTTCCTGGCAGGCAGTGGTGGCGATGCAGGCAAAGAAGGAAGCAATACAATCCGAAACCAAAGCAGTAGCTCAGCAAAAGAAAGCGGAACGGGCACAGGAAGCGGAGAAGCAGGCTCGCGTGCGTGCGGATGCCGAAAAGGCCTCCGCCAACCACAATCTCTATGTGGCCAATATGAACCTGGCCCAGCAGGCTTGGGAGGAAAACAATATCCAACGACTGAGGCAGTTGTTGGAGGATACCAAAGACTCTCCCCATCGCGGGTTTGAATGGTATTATTGGCAACAGCGAAGCCACCTGGCTTTGAGAACCTTCCGGCCACACTTTGAAATAGCAAGTGCCTCCTATTCCCCCAATGGGCAACGGATTCTCACGGTTGGGGATAACGTGGCCAAGGTTTTGGATGTGGCTGACGGCAGGGAACTTTATGCGATAAAGGGGCGAGGCGGAGTGCTTTTTGCTGCCTATTCCCCCGAGGGCCAGCGGATTATCACTATCGAAAAGGCGGATAATACCGCCAAGGTATGGGAGGCCGACACCATCCGAGAGTTGTTCCAATTCAAATTGCGACCAGGCCGGATTTCCTCTTTTGACGTTTCCGCAGATAGTCGGCGAATAATAGTAGGTTATGATAACGGCCAGGCCGCAGTGTGGGATGCTGCAAACTGCAAAGAACTGCTTTCATTTCCCGAGCAAGGCACTTCAGTTAGAGTTAGGTTTTCGCCGGACGATCAGCGAATAGTGACGGCTGGAGGTTTGGCTCCCAGAGTATGGGATGCAAAGAGCGGTCAGCATTTGCTTACCCTCGGGGATGAAACTGACAGTGCCTTTGATGCCGTGTTTTCTCCAAACAGCCGGTGGATTATTACCCGTGGCTGGGATACCGCGAAGGTATGGAACGTGGACACTGGCCAGGAATCGTTCACTAATAAAGTTGCACTTGGTGGTGGTGCTATGGCTTACTCTCCGGATAACCAGCGGATCGTGATTGGCAATGAAGATGGAACAGCCAAGGTGGTTAATGCGACAAACGGACAGGATTTATTTACGCTTAAAGGCCACAATGCTTCCATCGGTTCAGTGACTCACTATCCAGATGGACGGCGAACTGTGATTGGATCAGTTGCTTTCTCCCCTGATGGACGGCGAATTCTGACTTGCAGTGCAGACAATTCAATCAAGGAATGGGATGCAACCAATAGTCGTGAAGTGGTTTCACTCGGCGGGCAATCCGACTTGGTTTCAGTGGAGGCAATTTCGCCTGATGGGCTGCGGATTCTTGGCAGCTCAGAGAGAGCGGTCGGTAGTCAGGTCTCTTTTCGGCTTAGGTCTGGTCATCGGCTAGTCTTCAAGGTGTATGATGCAGGGGATGGTCGTGAAATAAATACGATAAAAGGGAACATTGATGGGATTTTTGGAGGGGGAGGGAGTGCTTTCTCCCCAGACGGTCAGCGGATAGCAACCATCCAAACCGATAAAACAGTTAGGATTTTGGAATCGGTTAGTGGAAAGGAGCTGCTAACCTTAAGAGGCCATAGGGACCGAATAAGTTCTGTGGCATTTTCCCCAGATGGCAAACGCCTAGTCACGGGCAGCGATGATTGCACTGCCAGGGTGTGGAATGCATTCACCGGGCTTGAAATCATGGTGCTCGGTGGGCATAATGCCAGGGTGTACAATGTGGTCTATTCGCCCGATGGCCAACGCATTGCCACCGTTGGTGGTGACGTAATGCCCAAGGTGTGGAATGCAAATAATGGACAAGAATTATTCACTTATACAGGGCATATCAGTCAATTGGTACTTGATATTGCTTTCTCTCCTGACAGTCAACGGATTGTTACGGGAGATATGGATGGGATTATTAAAGTGTGGGATGCGGCTACTGGCAACACTCTACTTACCTATAAGGGGCATAGGGGATGCATATACTCCGTTGTCTTTGCCCCGGATGGCCGACGCATATTATCATCTAATTATGATCAATTCAGGCTGTGGGAGGCTGTCACTGGCCAGGATTTGATTACATTCAATAAGCTGCAAAGTGGACGCACCGGAGGTGCATCTTTTTCCAATGATGGGCGCAGAATTCTAGACTACAGCAAAACTGGAATGCTCATTATGATGGAAGCCGCAAAAGATGAACAAATACAAAACTGGCTGGCCGAAGATCGCGTGACCGCCGAAAACATCGCCACATTGGAGCGTGATTTCAAAACCGAACAGGAGGGGCAAATAATGGCCCGTGAGCGCCAATCAATTAAGCAATGGTTGGTTCTAGAACCAATTCCCCTTGAGCCTAATGCAAGCCGATCGGAAGCCTTGGATAGTGAGCAAATTGAGGGTGAAAACTGGATACACCCCAAGGTGGGAGAAGCTATGAACCTCAGGGGGCGTGAGCTAAAATGGCGCAAAGTGGAATTTAAAAACGATATAAGTGGGGGCAATGTTTTCTTGGGGCATGAGGCAACGCAGAGTTTGGCTTACGCTGTGTGTTTTTTGCGGTCGGAAACTGAACGGCCAAACCTTCATCTCCTGAATAATCATCTTCAGGCAGCGCTGATTTATCTCAATGGTAAAAGGATCTACCAGTCAGATAAAATATTTAACACTCGTACTGAGATATTCAATCCCATAGTAGTTAATCTGCACTCAGGTATCAATGTAATGGTAATCAAGGCTATGAACGAAACATATGGTTGGGGAAAACCATCGATCTGGTTCGCCGATGCCTCTGGTAATGTAATTCAAGACCTCAAAGTGGTAATAACCCCCGAACCCAGTGAGCTAAACGAAGCAGAACGGATGTCAAAAAGCGATATATTGAAGGAGCGAGCCAAGCTCAGTGCAAGGAAAGGACGGTGGACGGAATCGGCTGAGAGCTTAAATCAACTGCTGGAATCCAATCCAGGGGAATTCTGGAACTGGGTTTGCCTCGCGCCGTTGTTAGCGCAACGGGGAGATTTGGCTGGTTACTCAAACCGGGTGGAACTCATGCTGCAGCGCTTTAAGGACACCAAAAATCCAATAATTGCGGAACGCATTGCCAGAGTTTGCCTGCTAGCTCCTGGCGGAGAAGAAAATATGAAAATAGCCAGCCAATTAGCTGAACGAGCCATTACGCTTGGCAAGGGGCACCAAAGGGAAGGCCTCTTCCAATTTACTTTGGGACTCGCTGAGTATCGGCATGGCAGATATGCAAAAGCGTGCGATTGGCTTCAACGCTCACTAGAGCGGGAAGGGGGATATAGGGTCGTTAGTGAGGCACTGATTTACCCAGTATTGGCAATGGCTCAGTTCCAATTGAAAAAGTCTGATGAAGCTCGAACGGCGTTGGGTGAAGGCAAAGAAGCTAAAATAGAGGCAGGAAAGCGGGAATGGTTTGGCAATCCCAATCCTTCAGCGGCTGATTGGCCAGAGCTCGTGATTGCTGACCTTTTACTCCGTGAAGCGAAAGAACTGATTGAAGGCCCAGCGAAAACACAAAACGAAAATAACGCTCGTTAGTTTAAACGTTGGCCGGTTCCAATTGTTCAGGGCTTCGCCGCTTCGTAAAGCTCCAGGGGCAAGCCGTCCGGGTCGGCGAAGAAGGTGAATTGCCGGCTGGTGAGCGGGTCGATGCGGATCGGTTCCACGGGGATGCCTTTTGCCTGGAGTTGGGCGGCGGTGGCGGGGACGTCATCGACCTCAAAGGCCAGGTGGCGCAGCCCGAGCGCCTCGGGGCGGGAAGGGCGGGGTGGGGCGCCGGGAAAAGAGAACAATTCGATCTGGGAGCCATCGGGCAGGGCGAGGTCGAGCTTGTAGGATTGCCGGCCTTCGCGGTAGGTCTCGGCGATGATCCGCAGGCCCAGGATCCCGGTGTAGAAGGCCTTCGACTTGGGGTAGTCGGAGCAGATTACGGCCACATGATGGAAGCGTTTAAGTTGCATAAAAGGGGGGTGGTTCAGGGTTGGACCATGGGGAAGCAGGTGAAGCCGCCGCTCACCTGCCAATAGGGCAGATAACGGTAAGCGGTTCCTGTAACCTCGTAATGGAGCGGGCGGCTGGCCACGGCCGCCAGGAGGCCCGGCAGGTTTGCCGGGGCCGTGCGGATCCTCCCCTGGGCGTCGTTGAGCGCCATCAGGATCGGCCCATACAGCAGCGCGCAGCGGTCCACATTGTCCGGGGCCTGGTCCAGCCCGGTATATTTGACGGTGGTGAAACTCATCGGCAGGGTGAAACGGATCACGTCCTGGCTCGCCCATTTCCGGCGGAGGGAGGCGTAGCGGCCCGGGGCGCCCAGCGCGGCCCGTTCGCCATTGACCTTGATTTCCATCGGGCCGGCGGCCCACGACGGCACCCGGATCCGGATATCCATCTCCAGGGGGGATGGGGTGCCCAGCGTCAAGGCCACCGCGGCGTCGTAAGGGAAGGTGGTGGCCTGGGTCAAAACCACCCGGTGGCCACGCTGGCCCCAGGTGATTTGGGAAGCGGCGAACAGGTTGATGAACAGGCCATCCTTATCGGTTGAATATACATACTCGGGCAGTTTGGCCAGCAGGCCCACGGCCGAGCACTCGCAGCAGGTGCCCTGGCATTGGGGCGCTTCCTTGACGCCATGGAGGGGGTTGTGATAGCGGATGTTGCCGCTGGCATCCTGGCAGGCCAGCAGGACATTGTAGATGGCCTCCTCGATTTCGGCCGCATACTGCTCCTCCGTGGGGTAGAGCTGCAGGAGCCGGCTGTTGATGTTCACCCAGAACACGCTGCCGCAGGTTTCCCCGGTGCAGCCGGTGGTCAATTTTTGGGATTTCGGCGGGTACGGCCCGCGGCTTTCGCAGATGGCGGTGCTCCCGCCCACATGTTTAAAGTTTTCGCGGTACATGGCCCAGCCCCCCTGGACCGCTTCCCGGTATTGGGGGGCGCCCGTGGCGCGGTATTCGTCCAGATAGGCTTCCAGCCCCAGCAGATCGTAGCAATGGGGCCGTTCTCCGGGGTAGAACGTGAAGCAGAGCGGCTCCCCGCGCTGCAGCTCCCGCAGCCAATACTCCTGGTCGAAGTAACGTTCGCTCACGAGCAGATCCTGGCGGTTCCCCACCGGCGAGAGATGCACCAGCGGGCCGCCGGGGAAGCCATTGGGGGAATTGTTCCCGTGGATCATCCGGGGCAGATAGGGACAGGCATTGAACCAATCATGGAATTTGCGCACGATGGCATAGGCCGTCGCGTTTCCCGCCGCCCCAGCGTCGAGCAAGCCCCGGGTCCAGAACACGCGGTCGTAATTCTTCCGTTCGCTGTTGGCGTCCGTCTCGCAGGCGAAGGAGGCCTCCTCAGGATAGTAGCCGTGGTAGCCATCGGCGCGCTGGCGGGCCTGGATCCTGGCCACCACGGTGTCCACCATGTGGCGCAGATCGGCCCTTTCGCCCCAGCGCAGCGAATTGGCGGCCCCCTGCAGGATGCGGCCCTCGTTGGAAGCCGGCAGCCAGCCGAACCATCCCGGGCCGTCGCAATAGGTTTTGCTGGCAAAACAGTGGTGGAGATAATTGATGTTCCGCCGGAAGGCATCGTCGAGCACGCCGGCCTGCAGCGTGACCCCGCCGGCCGGGGATTTGGCGGCATAGGCCACCGGCTGCCAGGCGCCGGGCGGGGCATAGGGCTTGGCGCCGGCCCCGATCCGGGCGTATTCGGCCTGCATGGCCTGGGTGATTTCCTGGACATAATCCACTGGCTGGAGGGCCTCAAAATAGTCGATCACCTGGTAGCAATCGGTGGCGTTGGGGTTCCGGTCCTTGCGCACCACGATCCGCAAAGTGTGGAGCGGGCCGGGGGGGAGGCCCGTCTGCTCGAAAAGCACCACGTTGCAGAGCCAGGCGGGGCTGTAGGAATCCACCGTAGCCCGCCGCACGCCATCCAGGTAAACCTCCGCCAAGCCTTGCTTCGGGCCCTTGGCCCCAAACCATCGCACGGCCGATCCCCTGAACCTGAACTCGCAGGTGTTGTATTGGATGTTCGAGGTGCGGTAATCGCGGGCGTGGAAGCCTTCCTGATCCGTCTCCGCCTCCCAACCGCCAAAACAGAGGACCGAGCCATCGTTGTCGTTTTTGATGGCCGCCCCCGGGAGGCGCGCGGGCGCGGGCAGCGCGGTGGCCACCGCCACCACCTCCGTGGCGGCCACCTCGAGTTGGTCGCATTCCACCCAGAAATCGGTGGCGGGATCGCTTTTCTGGTGGAGCACCACGATCTTCAGGGTGTGCCTGCCGGGAGGCAGTTCGCCGGAATCGAACACCGCGGAGGTGGGCTGATTCGTGGGGCTATAGGTGTCCACCGTGGCCTTGAGCAGGCCGTCCAGGTAAACCCCGGCTTGGCCGCGGCTGTTGCTCCGGGTGCTGAACCACTTCAGGCGGGTGCAGTTGGTGTGGGCGTATTCGATGAAATCCCCGGCGGCCGTGCTGGATTTGGCGGTGCCGTGGCGCCAGCCCGGTCCCAGGTTGTCAAAATGGGTCCATCCCTTGCCGGAATAGTTGAGGCTGCGGTGGCGGTCGTCGAGGCTCCGCACCCGGGTGGCCGCGCGGAAACCTTCCCCGCCAGCGGGTGGGAGGTCTTGGGCGGTGGCTTCCCCGGCCTGGACGGCAGCGCCGAGGATCAAAACGAACCAAGCCATGGCCAGCCGGCCGGCCAGGCGAAAGGTGGGCAATCGATCAGCTTTCATTTCCGATTTTATCCGGTTTGTGCTTTTGCACTTTCAGTTCAACAGCTCGCGCCGGAATTGCAAATCTAATTCGTGGCCCAGCTGGGACCCCCCGCCGGATTCCAGCCTTTGAAATGGAAGTGATTGCGCCGCAGATTTTTGCGCAGGGTGGGAAAGTGCTTCCCGAGTACCAATCTGATCGGGATCCGTGGCGAGTGATGAAGGTCTTGTCCAAAAAGACCCCGCCAGCATGGCTGAGCTAATGGCAGGGACACGGCCAAGTGAGTCATTTTTGCCCGTGGTGTGTCATTTTTGCCCACTATGGATGATTTTGAGACACACTTTGTCCAGCCCAGGACGGGAAAACCCTATATTTTATTGAAAAGCATCTCAAAATTGAGTTTGAGGGATGTTGGCATTGAAATTGCTGTTCACGCTGTCGTTAGTAGAAGATTTGGTGCCGTACTACACCGGATCTTAGGGACCCACAAAATCCCGCTGATTGTACTGAGTTCGAAATTCCCCGGACTCCCAAGCCACCCTCTGGCTGCGGAGTCCGGTTTTTTTTTATCCATGGCACCCGGTGGATTTGCCGGAGATCCTCGCTCATCGATTCCCGGATCTGATCCTGGCATTTTAGCTGCTTGGCTGGCAAATGCCGGCAGGTTGGGTAATAAAGTGAATCAAATAATGTTATCATAATATAGCGCCCAACCGGATTCACACCGGTGATAAAAAAGGCACATACCATGTTAAACAAACGCTTCCCCCAAGCGGGTTTCACCCTGGTGGAAATCATGATCGTGGTGGCCATCATTGGCCTGCTGGCGGCCATCGCGATCCCGAACTTCATGCGGGCCCGCGCCAAGACGCAGATCAACGCCTGCATCTCCAACCTCAAACAGATCTGCGGCGCCAAGGAGATGTATGCCTTCGAATACAAACTGAAAACCGGCGATCCCTGCGGGCTTACCCGGTTGTCCACGACCTACCTCAAGTTTAAACCGTCCTGCCCTGCCGGGAAGACCATCTATAACGTTAACAACATCGGAGCCGACCCTGAGTGTTCAAACTATGACGCGGGGGACACCGATCTGCAACACCACAAGCTTTAGGACCGTTCCTTGGGGGGAGGGAAGTGATTGCGCCGCAATTGCCTTCCTCCCAAGTGCCTGGGCACGGCTGAAGCGCGGCCCTGGGGGTGGCCGCCCTAAATCATGAGCGAAGCGGAGCCGCAATCCCAGAAAGGAAATCGGCTCCGGCCCCTAAAACCTGGTTTATTCGGCAGGGGGCAGTTTGTCCTGCTTGTAGCTGTCGAGAGCCTTTTCGAGTTGTGTTTTCAGCGCCCCTTCAGCCAGCTCAACCGCCCGTTGCTGGAGTTCAATGGCCTCGGACTTTTTGCCCAGCATGAATTTGACCCGCGCCAGGGTATCGACCATCGCGGCCTCTTTGCCTTTGGAGGCTTCATTGGCGCGGACGGCAATTTTGTGGGCCAGCTCGAGATCCCGTTCCTTGATGCCTTCACCGGTGGCGATCTGCCAGGCCAGCGCGTTCTGAAGCATGGCGTTATCCTTTTGGGCATCGCTGATTTCCAGGGCCAGCTTGCTGGCGCCCTTGTAATCCTCGCGGCCCAGCAGGATATCGATGCGGGCCATGTCCAGGCTGATGCGCTGTTCCGCGGGCATCACTTTTTCGAGCTGGGCAATGGCGGCCCCGGCTTTTTCCCAGTCCTTGCTCTTCATGCTGATGGTCAACTCGCGGTAAAACTGCATGACTTTTTGCTCGGACTGCTTGCGTTGCTCGAATTCCGCCGCGGCCTTTTTAATATCGAATTTGCCTTCGAGCACCTGCTCGATCACGGTGTCCTTGAGTTCCATGGGATGCCCCATCCAGGCGATCTTCCCCTGCTTGTCCACCAGGAAGGCGGAGGGGATGCCGTTCTGGCCGGCTGCCTCCATCCAGGTGACGGCCATTTTCCCTTTCTCGCTGCCCGCTTTGTCATCCAAGGCGACGCGATAGGTCATTTTCTCGCCCATTTTCTCCACAAAAGGGGCCACCAGGGATTCATCCCGCTCCCAGCAATCCTGCCCGATCACGACCAGGTTTTTATCTTTGAACCGCAGGTATATCTCGTTGAGGTGGGGGATGGAAGTCCGGCACGGGCCGCACCAGGTGGCCCAAAATTCGACGATGTAGGCCTTGTCCGGCTCAAAGCCTTTGACAGGCTCGCCCTGCACCCATTTGCCCACCTGCAGCTTGGGGGCCGGGTCGCCGACTTTGAGCGTTGCGGCCTGGGTTTGGCTCCACAGTGCGCCAGCGAAAAGCGCGAGTGCGGTCACCGCACATTGCCTGATATTATTTCTCATATCGATCATTCCAGCGGGGAAGGGTTCATGGCACGACGATGTCCCCGGAGGCAGCGGCGCGCTTTTTTGCGGGGCTGGGCATTCGGCAACCTCGCACGGCGTTTTCAATAAATCCTATAAACCCAAAATTGCAAGGCCGAACCAGGGAGTGCAGGGGTCCCCGCCAGCGGGGCGAGGTGATCCGCGGCGGGTCGCCGGAAGGCCCCATTGCATAGGCACGCCAAACGCTGGCAGCCGCCGAGGTAACGAGGCGGATCTGCCGCCTGGACCAAGTCAAGATGGCCTTTTTCCTCCGCGACAATAATACCTTCCAAGGCGTATCCCTTGAGGGGGCAACCGGACACCCTCCTTCCAAGGAATGGCCGGTTCCGTTGCTCCCTCCGTCCGCGCAGCGTTTGCTGGCTGCGCGACCCCAGTGTGACCAACAGAACCCGATGCCGAAAACGGGACTTCAGTTGCTACTGGATGCTGTTTGTTTTTGCGCATTCAGGCCACCAATCTCCACTCCATGATCAAAAACAGACAGTTTCGGACTCGTTTTCCTTCCACCTTTTTGTCGGGGCAAGTGCCAGGGGACCGAGCTTATTTCAGGCTCCTTTCTTATTCTACCAACGTGAATGATGGCGGCTTGGACCCTGGCCAAAGGCTGGCGGCACGAATTCTGCTAAAACGCCAAATTTCCGGTCCACGTTTAATTTTTTGAACCAGACCCGATGCATGGGGTGGGGGTGGTGGACCGCCATGAAGAGCAAGGTGTCCGGCATATGTTGAAGCTACTTTTTGTTTTGGGTCTGATGTTGATCGGGCTGAGCCAGGTTTCCCCCCAGGGGGCTGAAGCAGCGGCGCCGGTCTCCTTGGAGCAAAGGGTGCTGCAGCTGGAGCAATTCCACAAGAGCGCCAGCGCGGTCAATTCCGGCGACAACGCCTGGCTGCTGGTCAGCACCGCCATGGTGCTCCTGATGACCGCCCCCGGGCTGATCCTGTTTTACGGTGGCTTGGTGCGGGAAAAGAACGTGCTGGGCACGATGATGCACAGCCTGGTCCTGATGGGGGTGATTTCCCTGGCCTGGGTGGTTTATGGCTACAGCCTGGCCTTCGGGGAGGGCAACGCGCTGGTGGGCAATCCCCTCCAATATTTTCTGCTCAAAGGGGTGGGCCTGGCGCCCAACGAGGATTACGCCGCCACTGTGCCGCACAGCAGTTTCATGCTGTTCCAATTGATGTTCGCCATCATCACCCCGGCGCTGATCAGCGGGGCGGTGGCGGAGCGGATCAAATTCAGCGCCTATCTCTGCTTCATCCTCCTGTGGTTCACGATCGTTTATCTGCCGCTGGCGCACATGATCTGGGGCAAGGGCGGCCTGTTCAATTGGGCCTTGGGCGGCCGGCTGCCGGTCCTGGATTTCGCGGGCGGCACGGTGGTCCATATCAGTTCGGGCATTTCGGCGCTGGTCTGCGCGGTGATGCTGGGCAAACGGACCGGGTATCCCCAGGAACCGATGCCGCCCCACAATGTCGTGCTGAGCTTGACCGGGACCGGTTTGCTCTGGTTCGGCTGGTTCGGCTTCAACGCCGGGAGCGCCTTGACTGCCGGGGGGCTGGCCACCAACGCGTTTGCCGCCACCCATTTTTCAGCCGCCAGCGCGGCAGTCTCCTGGGCGGCCGCAGAATGGTGGCTGAAAGGCCGGCCCAGCGTGCTCGGCGCCGCTTCCGGCATGGTGGCCGGGCTGGCCACCATCACCCCCGCCTCCGGCTTTGTCACCATACCGGCCGCCTGCCTCATTGGGCTGACCGCCGGATTTGTGTGCTACACGGCGGTGACGCGGCTGAAAACGGCCTTGAAATACGACGATTCGCTGGATGTGTTCGGCGTCCACGGGGTGGGCAGCACCCTGGGCATGCTCCTGCTGGGCTGGCTGGCCAGCCCGGAGGCCAATCCCCTGCTGGCCACCACTTTCAAGATCGGCAGCCAAGTCGTCAGCCTGGGCGGGGGAACCGCCCAATTCCTGCGCCAGTGTGCGGGGGTGGCCTTTACCATGGTGTTTTCAGCCGCCGTGAGCTGGATCCTCCTGAAGCTGGTGGACCGCTTAATTGGCTTGCGCGTCTCCGAGGATGATGAAAGCCTTGGGTTGGACCTCTCACAACATGGTGAAAAGGCCTACAACGATTAAGGATCCGCCGGGTGCGTGATGAAAAAGATTGAAGCGATAATCAAGCCGTTCAGGCTGAACGAGGTGAAGCAGGCCCTCAACGATATGGGCATGCAAGGCATGACCGTCTGCGAGGTCAAGGGCTACGGCCGCCAAAAAGGCCATACCGAAATCTACCGGGGCAGCGAGTACAATGTGGATTTTCTGCCCAAAATCCGGATCGACCTGGTGGTTCCGGATTCCCTGGTGGATTCGGTGGTGGCCGCCATTTCCAAGGCCGCCCGCACCGGCAAAATCGGCGACGGGAAAATTTTCATCTTCCCGGTGGAGGACGCCATCCGCATCCGCACGGATGAGCGGGGCGACAAAGCCATATAACCGGGGCCGGGGGCGCCTGCCCGTTCCGGATGCCTTGCACTTGGTTTCCGCCCTGGGCTTTCACTTCATCAACGCTCGCTCCGTCGGCCGACACGCCCCAAAACCTGGCAGAGATCAGAACCCTCCGGATGCCACGCCGGCCAAGGTGCGTGCGCGAGCTTTTGGAGTGGGGCTGCGCGGCGTCCCCCGTGTTTTCCTCATTTGCTTTCAAGGGTTCCGAATGCTAAGTTGCTCCGCGCCTGTTTCTTAAGTGCGTATTTTAAGCTCCCTGGGTGGTTTGCAAATCCGCTTGGAGGGAGCTGATGGACCTGGGTTTAACACGAGTATATGATGCGAAAATGGATGTTTTTATGGATGGGTTTGGCCGGTCTGATGAGGCCCTGCGCCAGCACCGCCGCGCTGCCGCCACTCACCTGGATTTGGGCTAACCCCGCGCCCCACGGCAACAATATCGTGGATATGCTATACACCAACGGCATGTATTTCCAAGTCGCCGAACGGGGCCAGATCTACAGCAGCGTGGACCTCGCCTTCTGGCGGCGGCATGAGACCCAGGTCACCAACGCGCTGCGGTCCGCCTGCTATTTTGGGAACCGCTTTTTTGTGACCGGCGAGGAGGGCTTGATCCTGCAGGGCACCAACGATTTCACCGCGCTGCGCCTGGGAACCACGGACTGGCTGGAGGGCATCGCCGCCTCCACGAACCTGCTGGTGGCGGTGGGGGACAATGCCGCCATCTACACCAGCGCCAGCGGAACCCAGTGGCAAAAACAGTCCGTCCCCTTCACGGATTGGCTGCGGAGTGTCTGCTATGGCAAGGTGAATCAAACCGGGATGTTTGTGGCGGTCGGGGAAAGCGGCCGCATCGCCTCCAGCCCCAACGGCGCCACGTGGACGATCCGGGCGGGCAATACCGCCCAAAACCTGAACAAGGTCGCCTACGTCGTGGACCGCTTCGTGGCGGTGGGGGATGCGGGCACCGTTTTAACGAGCAAGGATGCCGTTGCGTGGTCGGCGGTGGCCTCGGGCGCCACCAATGATTTGTATGCCGCGGCTGGCAACGGCGCCTATTACATGGTGGCCGGCAGTTCCGAATTGCGGATGGCCACCGCGGTGCTCACCACGCTGGTCTGGCGTGACCAGACCAGCGCCGCCGCGGCTTCCCCCGCGCCCGCGTGGACTTACCTGTGCGCCCTGCATGATGGCACGGATTTTTGGGCTGGAGGGCGCACGGGCATGCTCGTCCGAGGGGCCAAAACCAACATTTTGACCCTGGATCATGCCTGGGCCACCATCTCGGATTCACCCCGCTATTGGCTGTGGGATGTGACCCGGGCCGGCAATTTATACGCGGCAGTGGGGGATCACGGCACCATTCTGACCAGCGGCGATGGCGCCACCTGGAATTGGGAGTATGTGCCCAACACGGTTTCCAACACGGTTTTCCTCGGCCTCGGCGGCCATCGGGACGAATTGGTGGCCGTGGGCAACAGCGGCGCCATCCTTTACAGCACCAATTCCATCGTGGACGTGGTTTCGACCAACGTGGCCGGCGGGCAAACCGTCCTGGCCACCAACCAGGTCAGCACGCTGGGAATCACCTGGACCGCGATCGAACCCCGCCCCACCACCAGCGACCTCCAAGGGGTGTGTTACAACCAGGGGCTCTGGCTGCTGGCCGGCGGCAGCGGCAGCATTTTGGCCAGCGCCAACGCCACCAATTGGACGGTGCGCAACACCCCCACCACGGAGATCCTCTCCAGCGTGGCGGCCTTCCCCGGCGGGTATGTGGCCGTGGGGGATATGGGAACCATCCTGACCAGCCCCACCGGGATGGCCTGGACCAAGCGCGCCACCGCCACCACCAACTGGCTGTATCGGGTGCGTTACCTCAAGGACCAATTATGGGTGGTGGGCCAGAATGGCGTCATCCTATCCAGTGTGGACGGCGCTGCCTGGACACCCCGGTCCAGCGGCACCACCAAGTGGCTGAACGACATCGCCCTGTTCAACAACCACCTTGTGGCCATCGGCAACCAGGGCACCGTGCTGGAAAGCGCGGACGGCTCCTCGTGGTCGCCGCTGCCGGGCATTTCCTTGAAATCCGTTTACGGGCTGGCCACCAGCCGCGACCAGATGGTGCTGGTGGGGGTCGAAGGCGTGATCTTGCGGGCGCAGGCCGCGCCCGTTCAAATCATGGCCTACTCCCGGAAGGGCAGCACCAATCTGTTCCAGTTTTCCGGCTACCCCGGCAAAAGCTTTTCGCTCCAGCAAACGGCCGATTTGAAGACCTGGACCACCGGCGCCCCCTTGGAAGTGCTCGACACCACGGGCCTGTTTTTATACCCGCAGGTTTCCACCAACGGATTGATCCGCGAGTTCTACCGCCCCACGCCTTGAGCGCGAGGCCGTGGTTGCGCAGGATCGGCGCATCCGTTAGGCTGCCCTGCCATGCGTAAACTCAACATCACCGGTCTCTTAATCGTCCTCTGGCTGGCGGCGTGCGCAGCACTCCGGGCGGAGGTGCTCATCGTGGCGGATGAATTCCCGGCCATGGAAACCCTGGCCCGCAAGCTGAAGGCCGCCGCCCAAATCGACAGCCGCATCATCGCCCAGGACGCCCTTCCGGCGGACCTTCAGCCATTCTCCGCGGTGGTGGTTTACCTCCATTTCAAGCTGGCGGAGAAAGCGGAGCTGGCCTTCATCGACTACACCCGCCGGGGCGGGAAATTGGTGGTGCTGCACCACTCCATCAGCTCCTTGAAACGCGGCAACCGGGAATGGTTCTCCTTCCTGGGGGTGAGCTTGCCGGAAGGCGGCCTGGAGGCCAGCGGGTATAAGTGGATTGAAAAAGTCGATCTGGAACTGGTGAACCTGGCCCCGGACCATTTCGTCACCACCCACGCAGTCCAATACCCGGGCAAGATCCAATATACGCGGGAAAACTCCTCCAGCGCGGCGGCATTGCCGGGCGTGGAGCTTGAAGACACGGAAGTTTACCTGAACCATGTGCTCACCCGTCCGAAGACCATCCTGCTGGGCGTCAAATACACCCATGCCAAAAACGGCAAAACCTACCTGCAGGACCGGGCCGGCTGGCTCGAACCCGCCGGAAAGGGAATGCTTATCTACCTGCAATCCGGCCATAGCTCCCGGGATTTTGACAATCCCGTGTATGGCCAGATCGTGGCCAACGCCATCGCCTGGCAGCCGAAGTAATATTGCCTGCCCAAGGCTCTGGTGTAAAACCCGCCGGGCCTGGCGCCTCCCCGCTGGACACCTCCTCCGGCACCCGGTCCTTGCTCCCGCCAGGCAACCATTGTTTATGCCAGGTTAACGCCAAAGTGTGCCTATCGACGCACACTTGTCCGCCGGGCGGGATCGGTTACACCAAAGCGAATCGCTCGCCAGGTTGCCGTCATTAGAAAGCCCCAAAGGGGCGGCGATAATCCAGCCCAGGGTAACGCGCATGCGAAATCTGAAATCTGAAATCTGACCCTTTTTCCTCATTGTGCCCTTTGCGCTCTTTCGTGGCCATTCCCTTTTCCCTCCGTGAATCCCTGTGGAAGTGACTGGCCATCAGGCAATCGGCATTTACGCGCCCATCGGTCTTGACGCACGCCTCGCCCAAGGTGTCCAGAAACCGGCGCTGGGCTGTGTTCAAGGTGGGGCAGATACCCCTGTTCTTGAATATCGCGGTCCACGCAGGATTGAAGCAGCGCATACAGACGCGCACTTTCCAGTTCAACCTGCTTGATATCGGTGAGTTCCGTCTTAACAGTCACGGAATACTGGTGAGATGAAAAACCCGGCAAACCGAGTTTCTTGCTGTAGTTGGCTTCAAACGTGATAGCCATATTTTTGGTCCTTTCGTTTTTGTTTTTTGGGATGGTTTTCCTGCAGGCTGGGTTCCTGCGACCCGGCGAACAACGACTGGATTTAAGTGATCCGCTGTGGGCTTTTACTTTGGCGGATTGGTGGGCAGGTAATGATGAATCGGTTTATCTGCGGGGAATAATACAGTTTTTGAGGCATGGTGATTGTCTCCGGTTTTTGAGCTTTCGATTAAAGGCCCTCCAAATGATTATCCCATTTTTTTGGGTGATGGCGAAGGGGGGGTGGCATCCGAAAGGGGTGCCAAAATGACTCGTACCTGCGTTTACTGCAAATTTTCCCGCGTTCGTTGCAGACCGCTGGTGATTTCGGAGCCTCCAGGTAATAATCCAGGAGCATCAGAGTTTTGCCGGATGCGGGAAAAACAACCCCCTGGCCGGCAGGTTTATGAGGCAGCAACTCGAAAATACTGCATTCGAGAGGACGGCCAGGCTGGGGAGCCGATGGCAGGGATGGTTATTGCCTGGATTTCCTCCAAAAAAGGCCAGAAGCTTCGCTTGGCCTTTGATGATTATTCACAACCAATTCATTCCCAAGGCCTTATATCCTATAGCCCCAACTTTTTGACAGGCAACGCACCAACACCAAGGGTATGCGTCAAAATAACGCCAATTCAATTTTTCGACGTGCTACGCAGCAGCGGGTCAAATCGTCTCACGGAAACGCAAATTATTTCACTTTTTCCATTTGACCTTTAGCCAATGAATCCCTCAATTAAGCCAATGAGCCATGAAAAACTATTAACTGGACTCGTCCCTGGTTCCTTCCATGGGTTTAAAATATGCGCAAGGCATGCAATTCCATGTGTTTTTCCTGCTGAAAGAACTCGTATCCCTCCAGCCACAGCCTAATTGAAAGGTCAATAATCATGCCACACCAATACATCGAAGTGCTTAGAACAAGCGAGCCCAACAACCACAACATTTTACTGCAAAACACAAAAAGACCTTCAGAAGTTATCAAGCACATTATTTTGGGCAGGTTTGACCAAGGAAACATAAGATATATTAATGGAAACAAATACGCCTACACGATCGACAATAAAAGCAAACAATTCCTTTTACGTATTGCCGCCGCAGAGGATTTGAAGGATTTTTGGACGAATTTCACTTGCAACCAGTTGGAGGATTTGACCAAGTGTGATGCCGATATCTTGTGTGTGTGGCACCCGCCAAACGCATGGTGTCGCACACTAGAGGTTAACGTTATTCCCGCTAAAGATATTTTAAAAGGCATTAATAATAATAATGTTCTCATTTTGCCCGTGTTCATTCGCACCACACTTATTGAAGCCTGTAAAATACCACTATTACAGCAATGGTTTATAAATCGCCTTAAAGTTCAAGATCTGAATAATTATAATATTCCTAATGATCTTCCAACATTAATAGCATTGCGCGCAGAAATAGATATTATTACTAAAGATTTTATTAAAACCATTCCTAACCAGAGATCGACGATCACTGGTGTTCAAAACCAAGTTCAAAGAAGACTTTGGACCTATTTATTGTCATGTAATAAACGTGATGGCGCTCGCGTTATTATTCATCAACAGACTAATACAACGATTTCAAACGTAGATAACTTTATATCACTCGAAATGGGAGATGCTGAAAAAAATAAACTCCAGGAAGCATACCATGTGGTTCCACAGCCACCACAGCCACCACAGCCACCACAGCCACCACAGCCACCACAGCCACCGCCACTTGACCCTGTAAAAACATGCGAAAATCTCCTTCGGGAAAAACTTTTTGGCATTCCATTAGTCCAAATACTAACATGTATTTGGGCTGCTATTAAAGCTGGCAAGCACATAATAATTACTGGCGTTCCTGGTACTGCTAAAACGACAATAGCTGAAACAGTGGCGGCAGTCGCTGCCCAGGCACATTGGTGTTCCACCTATTTATTTACGACCGCTACCACGGACTGGACGGCTCTCGATACTGTTGGCGGATACGTACCCAATCCCGCATCCGGGCACGGTGGACTCGTATTTCAGCAGGGCAAGTTTCTTGAGTGTTTCCACAAGCCCAAATCGGGCAACACAGACTCTCGCTGGTTGGTGATTGATGAGCTCAATCGGGCCGATGTTGACAAGGCCTTTGGGCAGTTTTTCACGATTTTATCCGGCCACGCTTGCGAACTCCCCTATTTGCATGAAGGGCGCCGAATTGTAGTAATTCCGAACTCTGAGCACGGCGAAGGAAAAGAAGGAGAAAACATCGAAGGGCAATATCATGACGATAGTTTCTATGTCTATAAAGTACCTTCAGAATGGCGCATGATTGCCACATTGAATACCGACGATAAAGCCAGCCTGTACGAAATGTCTTTCGCATTCCTCCGGAGATTTGCATTTATCCACATCCCAGTTCCCACATCCGATGGGTTAAAAGTTATTCACAGCGAGGCACTTGTGAAAGGACTTGAAATGAGCGGCGAACGAGCTGGTTTGCTTTGCGCGCTGTGGGAAAGAATCACCAGTGTTAGGCAGTTAGGACCCGCACTTTTAATAGACATGGCAAGTTACTTGCAAAAGCGATTTTCTGAGGATAACCCGGTTGAGTGGCAAACCGCCATGGGAGAGGCGATAGCGATGTACGTGATTCCGCAGTTGGAAGGTCTGACTCCAGAGGATTTGAAAGATTTCAAGTCGGCAGTGCACAAACAGGCAAAGCCGGAGGATTACTGGACAACCTTCCTTGATGAAGCTGCACGGGCATACCTTCCGGCTATGAACGCTGTCGAGAAAGCCGAGGGTCTAGCTGACCAGGACGTGACTTTGGAGCGTGAAAATGGCTAACCTAAGTGAAACCATCCTCCGCTATACAGCCCAACAACTCTTGGGTGTGTATGTTCAATCAGGGAAACTGAGAGAATTTGACGTCGCTGGCTCCCTGGAAAGTTGTGGCCTACAAATCGGAACCTACCGGATTATTGACTTGGATGAACTGGTGAGGCTTTCCTTTTTGCTCAACGAGCATACCAGACTGTTTGCGAAGGATATTGTGACACATCTCCAGACACTGCGGTCTGCCACAACAAGGCAGTTCCATGTAATAAATGGTCAAATCCGAGGTGCCATAAACTGGGCTCAGACAGTTCCGCTGCAGGTCACACGTCCGACATCTTTTGTATGCTTAGACGCCAAACGAAGTTTTGACTTGCCCGAAAATAGAATGCTGGCTTTCCTAGTCGAAAGGCACAACGACGATGTTAAAATGCTTTTTCAACACTGGGGTGGCCGACGATCCAATAATAAAGATTCCTGGTGGAGTCAATTGGAGGATCTCCAAAGGAACCTTAACCACATCCGTCATAATCCGCACTATCGGAGGATAGTCGAATCGACGGATGCATCTGTAAAAAACCTATCAAACCGCCTGGTATCTCGGGCGCGACAGCGCCGTTCATGTCTTGCGGCGGCAATATTCGCACACTTCGGTCGTTATATTTCAGTCTGCGGAGAAAAATCCTCAAAGGAAGCAATCCTTAGGGTGATCCGTGAAGGTCTTCGGTGGCCTGATGAAAACAAGTTATTTGAATTGTTCATTTTGTTTGCCATTGTGAATTTACTACGCACAGGCGCTAGCAACCCTCCCCTAGTGACACCAATTTCACATAGAATCCAAGGGGCAGATTGGTTCGCGCAAATGGGCAATCTAAGCGGTGTCAAGATCACCGTTTTTTATCAAAGGAAACCGAATGATTTGAGTATCTGCTACAGTAACGATAATCCAAGCACTGACATACAGGATTACGCCCGGATTCTGGAAAGCTATGAGGATTCATTAAGTGAGCTTCGCCCCGATATAGTTGTTGACTGCAGAGATCGCAACCAAAACCGCCGAATTGTTCTGCTAGAGGTGAAGAATTCCGACCTCCATGTCACAGTTAGGCAAGGTTTTCGGGAACTAGTGGACTATCGCCATGTCACACGTTTGATTACAGGTGGAGAAGTAACTGGGGAAATTCGAGGGATGCTTTGTGTTAAGGATTTACCTAAAGGTCGAGGGTGGAAAATAAACACGCAGACAGCTAATTATGCAATAACAACCGCCTCACGATTACTTGAAACATTAGAAAAGAGAACGCAAAACACTGAACTACTGAATCTTCAGTCCTTTTGTTGGTTTGCCGAATCCTAATTCACGTCGTGCTGGCGAGGTTCTAAGGTTCGCTATTCACGATGTAATAAACATACTTCAGCCATCCGTAGCACATAATCAGTAAGCCACCCCCAACATGGGCAAACCTCAAGTATGCGCAAACCGTGGCCTCCGTTCGCACTCCTATTTTTTCCTTGAGTCGTGCGGCACCGCAACCGTCCTCGTTTGCGTCGCGGTGTTGCCGTTGACATCTGTGCATTTGATCGTGATCGTGTAAACTCGCCCACTTCCGCCGCCGGACCGTTCAGCCCGCAGGTAGAGGTGGTGCTGGTCGCCCGGGATCAGTTGGATATCGTTCGGTTGATCGCCGTCGCCCAAACCATTGTCGGGTTCATTGCTCACAGCACTCAATGAAAAGAAAGCCACGCCGCAGTTGTCTCCCGTAGAATAATCGACGGCTACCATCACGAGTTTGTGGTTCGCGGGCCAAAGGTTATCCGGCGTCAAAGCCACGCCACTGATGACTGGTTTTTCCAAATCCTCAACTGTCACAGTAAAGCTGCAGACCGCCATGTTTCCTGCCGCATCCTTGGCCGTGTAAGTCACAGTGGTGGTGCCCACTGGGAAACTATCGCCCGGCTTATGATCCGAGGTGAAACTCGCCACACCCACATTGTCCGTGGCGGTTGGCTCAATCCAACTCACCATCGCCCCACACACATTGGGATCATTGCCCACCGTGATATTCGCCGGGCACCCGGTGATGACGGGGTTCTCAGTATCTAGAGCAGGCACAAAACTTGTCAATACGAACGGCCCAGCGTTTGGGATTTGCACCCCCAGTGCCTCGAAGCTGCCGCCTTCGTTGCCTGCAATCATCGTGAGGCCGTCTCGCCCTTCCAAGCTTGTGAGGGCGTCAAGATACGGCCCCCCAACAAGAGCCGCGCCTAAAACGTTTCCGGCGAAATCCATTTGCAGCACAAAACCATCCGACCCTCCTTGCCCGGGGAGGGCCACTCCCGGCATATTAATGCCCCCTGTGGTCGTGCCGCCCACCCACAAATCCGAGGTTCCGGCGCTCAAAGCAGAAACCGATTGGTCCAGCGGTCCGCCTATATCAACCGCCCACGCGGCCTTCCCTTCCGGCGTATATAAGGCGACAAATCCGTCATAATCATTGCCTCGAATCAATTGTTTATAGGCCCCATCGGTGCTTGAAAACGTCACTGTGCTGGAGGCATAACGGCCAGCCACTGCAATAAAGTCCCCTGTGGTGGCACAAAGTTCGTATAGTTCCGCGAAATCTGTATCTACGTTGCCTCCCGGCGCGCCGAAGATCGAGGCGGACCACTGCAAGATGCCAGCAGAATTAAACTTTACGAAAGGGTGCGAAGCCAGTCCGGGATTACTCAGCGATCTGGTGGAGCCGTCGGAGTTCACTACAATCGTCGAAGCGCCAGGCCACCACGATCTGGTAAATCCGCCAACATAAACGCCACCCAAAGTGTCAACCGTGACCAAGTCAAATTCCGTGTCCCGATTATATGCCTTTACCACCCACATGGGAGTGCCAACCGGGGACATTTTAGCAAGAAAAGCTGTTCCGTAGCTGGGCGATGAAAGAGGAACTGTTGTTCCGTCACCCCCTGTCAAGGTGGCCCCTCCCTGGCTGGGACAACAGCCGTTAAAACTTCCCACCCAATAAATATTGCCGCTTGCGTCAAAAGCCACAGCCCGGCCCGCATCACCCGCCGAGAAGCCGTTAATTGATGCCTGCCAGGTTGCGACTCCAGTAAAGCTGAAGCAAAACAAAAAACCGTCCCCGCCGCCAGCTCTGTTGCTCGGAGCGTATGCGGAATCTATGACGTTACCGGCTGTGTCCTGTATGTGAAGACTGCCCGGTGTCGATCCCGTGACGAAAATTCCGTTTGGCCCTATGAAGAGCCACGTCCTGGAATCAACAGACGAACCACCATCGCCCCTGCGGGCTGTGCCATAGCTAATCGCCCATCCAACGCTGCCGTCAGGCTCATAACGCGCAAGAACATAGTCAGCAGTTCCGCCTCTAGACACAAGAGTTTTGCCTGCTATAGTCAAGCTGGTCTGAAAGGTTCCCAAGATATACGTGTTGCCTTGGGCATCACAGGCAGCCCTGATCAACGTTATTGGTGCTGGAACATCGAGAGCACTCAATTGTGCCCCTTTTGCAGGCTGTGGTCCGAACAAGAATCCCGAAAAGATGAATACCCCAACCCGCTGTGCTGTTGTGAATGGCTTTTTCATAGTGTTTTTTCTTATCCAGCTTTACCACAGCCACGGAAAACTAAGGAATGAGAACCAAACGGACCGCCCACGTTGGCAACGAAACCGCAGCAGTTGTTACGCCGGATAACTGTAGATTGCTTTTTTAGACAATTAGGAATTAAGTTACTCCTAAAACCAACTGCCGACAATGGGGTGTTATACCCATTGATCAGAAATGGTGGACAGTATAACAGACAAGATTGCATGCAATAAATGCTCCTGGAATCGCCTAATTATTCACCCACAATTAGTATGACATCCCTGCGGCGCATGGTCGGACGCGAATCGCCTTGTTTTTCACACAAGGCCCCAGCGATGTTTAGATTGGTGGCCGGAAGGAGCTAAATGCTCGTGGTGAAGGGATTCTAGCGGGTGATTGAAATCCGCGGGAACACTGCTGCCCGCAACCGCTGTATCTCGCCCAGGTGGTCTGGATTATAAACGTAAGCGCGTATCGCTTGGTCTTGCTGCCCTAACCGAGGTTCCCCTTCGGACATCTTCAGCGTCTGTTCCGCCCTATCCCATAAAATTAAAATGAAATCCACGAGCGGAGAATTCAGGATTTTGCCGTAATCATTCGGATATCTTTCCCGTGCCACCCTCAAGTATTCCTCAGTGAACAGCATCATGGCGAGGACGCCATCCCTGCTCGAACAACTGCTCAGTCCCGTCAGATACGGCAGCAAAGCAGTATCAATCAGCGCCGTAAACGTATAGGCGTTGAACTCATCCAAGAGGTTCACAATGTCCTGTGTTCCACTCTGGCCGGTGAGGTAAGTGCTTGCATATCCGAGGGTTCGCATGTCATCAGGAAGTGAATTGAGGATCTCCGAACGTGGGAACAAGCTCATGGCTGGGGTTGAAAAAAACTCATTGTTACCCAACACCAGGGAATACACAAAAACGCCGTTCTGAAAGGTTATGCGCTCGAATCCAACGTGATGGATTGTTTCGTGAGCTGCGGCGCTTAGCCGGAAAAGCATCTGGGTGAAATCCGCCATATCCCCGCCGAACCAGAAGTAAAAAAAATTGGGATCAGTGTCATTATCCACGATCCATCCGGCGTCAGGCACTGCCCGCCGCAGGACTTCTTTGGCTGCCACCTTCCAGCTAGTGTTGGAAAAGCCAGTTTTTAATTCATCCAAGTCAGCATGAGCGTTGAACGATAAGCGGTTAAAAGTGAGGTCCGGCTCGAGTCGCACCCGGTAGAATGACCAAGCGGAGGCCGAAGGAACGGAGATTTTGGCGGAATTACCGTCAGCGACCAGGGAGTTGCCAACTTGCGCCCATGTTTGAAGGTCGAAACTCGATTCAACGGTATATTTCTTTCCCGCCCGGGTGTTAAAATTAATTGTCGCTGCGTGAACTGGCTCAAGGAGAAGCACACCGACGATCAAGACGGATGCCACCAAACAAAACGTGGGCTTAATTGGGGCTGTTTTCATAGTACTGGGCTGGTTGCCACAGAGTAATTTTTACCCAAGCAATAAACAAAAGTCAATTCGATATCTGTTTTGCCTGTCATTGAATGCCAATGTGGAAAAATGGTCCCCATCGGTGCCGTTTTTCTGCTCGTTGGCGGTTTATCGCATCAGCATTAACTCGCATTCGTTTAGGATAACATGCTGCTATTGCGGGTCTTACAGTAAATACCGACTGGGTGTACAACGGAGGACGACAAGCAAGGCACCGAAAACAGAACCCAACTGCGCCCAAAAGGATTTTGGCTTTTGAAAAACCCCACCAGTAAAACCCGATGAAGCTTTTCCGAACTCCGAGGTGGTATCCCGTTCATAGAGAAATTGACATTTTAAAAGTACTAGTTATAATTCAATTTATGAAACGTCCGTCCGCCACTTCAAGGCTCCGTTACGTGTATTTAGCTTCTCTGTTCATGGCCGTGATCCCAACCTTTGGTTCCGATTTAGTAAATTTAGAAAAGACTGGGAAGCAGGCCATGTCTTTCGGAACACAGTCATCCTTGATGCCCCCCCTCCAGTTGGCCCGGGGTTCGATCAGCGAAATTGCCGCTTATTTCGGCACTACCGCCGCCGATTTGACCACCAATCCCACTAGCATTTTAAACCAGTTCCTGTATGGCGATCACGGCCACAGGCGGCGAATTCTGAAGACACTCCCCGTTCTTAGTGGCGTCCCCCCGTTTCTTTCTATTCCTAAGCCAACAGCCTGAACCCTGACTAATGATGAAAACCAAACAAATCAAAATCGCAGAACTCGCGGCCTCCATGATTTTAGCTGGCGGCGCATGCGCTATTGCACAGCCCAGTCAGCCAGTCGCTGAGAGTTCGCTTGACGGTGTCGCCGCTTATTTCGGCACTACCGCCGCCGATTTGACCACCAATCCCACCAGCATTTTAAACCAGTTCCTGTATGGCGATACGAATAAACTGAATGCAGTTTATGCGTTTGCCAAACCCTTGGGCTTGTATTCCAACGATCTGGCCACGGCGAGGTCTTCCTTCGCGTATGCCGCCGGGAACAACATGAGTCCCGACCAGTTCATGATGTTGATAGCTCTCCCTGGTTCCCGACAGTTTCGCATGGGAGATCCAATTCTCAACGTTGAACTATTGAAGTACTTCCGGCACACTCCTCGATCCTGGGTTGGGTCTCCTATCGGTATTGACTTGGCCAATTTAACTCCTGGAAAAAACCAAATTCTGGGGCAGAGATTGTTCTGGATAGCCGGACAAGCGGTGCTTACGTTCATCAACACTCTTTATGCGCCTGGCGGTTTGATTGTTTCGGCTAGTCCTCCAGTGGCCATTCCAGGTTATTCGGTGACAGCGGGGACAAATTACGTCTCACCCATCGAATTGAGCGACAAATCAAAAACAGCGCTAATAAATGCCTTTGCAAGCATAACAGAGGCTATCGATGACCTCTCAGCAGACCGAGATCAGGACGGCATGTCCAACTACCAGGAAATTCTGGCAGGAACCGATCCATTTAATCCGCAAAGCAGGTTAAAACTTAGCGTCGCTCAAGCCAATCCAATGGTTTTGACATTCACAGGCGTGACGAACGAACATTATAGTGTGCTTTACACAGACATTCCCTCCAGCACTAATTGGCTCACGCTGACAATTGTTCAGCCGATTACCAATGGTGTTATCGCAGTGGTGGATATTGACCGCACCTCAAATCGCTTCTACAGAGTTCACCTTGAATACCAAAGGTAATTATGGTTTTGGATGCGGCTCCTAAAATAGATTAGGTCTTATGGCCATCTTGGATTCCTGATGAACACGGCGGTTAGCTGTGTGCATTGGCTTTTATGAACGCTGATCTGTTTCGTTTTGCTTGTTTACAAACCTCACATTAACAATGCGTTATGCATTCCACCGGCACCGAGAATTGTGAAAAACTGGGGTGACGCTCTGGAAATACTATGGAACAGGGCTGGAAATGGGAGGTCAACGAGCCGTGGTGGTTTAATCAGGGTATCAGCCATTAGCGGCAATTCTGCCAGTCTCCTGCTGCTGCTGTTGCTCAAAAATCATCCCTTTGGTGACAAAATGCCGGTATTGGGTGGACCAAAGCCGAGGCCAAAATGACTCGTACCTGCGTTGACTGCAAATTTTACCGCGTTCGTTGCAGACGGCTGGCGATTTCGGAGCCTTCAGGTTAAGAATCCCGGAGCATCAGAGTTTTGCCGGATGCGGGAAAAACACCCCCATGTCCGGCAGGTTTATGAGGCAGCAACTCGAAAAAACAGTAATTGAGATGACGGCCGTCGTTGGCAGGGATGGCTATTGCCCGGATTTCACCAATCGCAGGCCAGGAGCTTTGATTTACCCCAGTCCCATATTCACAACCGCCTCTTTTCCAATGTCTTATGTCCTACAGCCTCAACTTTTCGACAGGCAGCGTGCCAACACCAAGGGTATGCGTCAAAATCACGCCAATTCAATTTTTCGACGTGCTACGCAGCAGAGGGTCAAAACGCTTCCCATGCGAAATCTGAAATCTGAAATCTGACCCTTTTTCCTCATTGTGCCCTTTGCGCTCTTTCGTGGCCATTCCCTTTTCCCTCCGTGAATCCCTGTGGAAGTGACTGGCCATCAGGCAATCGGCATTTACGCGCCCATCGGTCTTGACGCACGCCTCGCCCAAGGTGTCCAGAAACCGGCGCCGGTCTCGGCCATCCCTGAAAAATGTCCTCGCGATGGTCTCCCCTATTCATCACGTGATAAATCGCTCCCGGATACCGATGCGTAACTTGCGTGCCAGGCGTAAATCGCTGGCGATACGCCCGATTTGGCAATACTCGGTATGGGTGACCCCCTTTGCGTGTTTCGGCGAGGTGAAATTCGTGTAAACTGACGCCCGCATATTCTTTCAAGACCCTGGCTCATATCGTTCCACGTCCTTGAATTTGTCCAGATCGCGGTCGAATGAGGCAACCGCCACTTTATCCTCCACCCCGCCTGCGGCCAGGAATGCATCGGCAAAACCGGCATTCACCGTGTGCAGCCTCTCCAGCGCCGAGAATACCTGACTGGCATCGCGGACCCTTACCCCGCGCCGTAACAGAAGCGCCGAAAGCTTATCGGCGGCTTCCTTGCGCTCGACCCCATAAAACGAGATGAGCGTGTACATGGCTTCCGCGACAATGACAGGGGACACGTCGAGCACGACTTCGCCCGAAGCGGCAGCGGCAAAGAGTTTTCTGGACGCCTCCGCTTGTGGCACGGGTTCGCCGCAAAGAAAACGTAACAGGACATTGGTGTCCACCAGGTAACGCGTGCTCACGGGAGACCTTCACTGCCCGCGTCACGCGCTATCGCCGCCCGCGCTGCCTGCTTTTCTTCCCGGCTGGAAGCCACGGTTTTTTTAAGCTTGAGGCTGCCGAACAGTTCATCCAGGCCCGGCTCCGGTCGCAGGATCGCCGAGCCGTCAGGCCGGAGTTCGTAGGAAACCCGTTGCCGGGGCTTGAGCTTGAGCGCCAATCTCACCTCCAGGGGAATCGTCGTTTGGAATTTAGCGGTTATGGTCGATTGCGTCATGACTTAACAATGCCACAACACTTCGCATTGTTGCAACAACTCTGCATTGTTGTTTATCACTGCATTCTATCGGCATTTACGCGCCCATAGGTCTTGAAGCACGCTTCGCCCAAGGTGTCCAGAAACCGCCGCCTGGTCATCCCTGAAAATGTCCTCGCGATGGTCTCCCCTATTCATCACGTGATAAATCGCTCCCGGATACTCGATGCGTCACTTGCGTGCCAGGTGCAAAGCGTATGCTACGCGCTCTATTTGCCAATACTCGGCATGGTCTGACCCCTTTTTGACGAAGCCCGCCTGTGCGGCGGGTTTTAGCCAGGCAGTGGACGGCAGGATTGAAAGTTCCCAGTAAATGCAAGGCCCGGCCCCGGATTGCGCGGAACTCATGGCCAAAGGACTTTGTGCGCGGCGCGTCACCATTCCATCCGATACTTTCCAACCGCTTTCCCGGAAGGATGAAGATCAACCGCCGAATAACGGGGGGTTCTGGAGCGGGGGTATCCCAAAGGTGTGCCAAAATGACTCGTAACTGCGTTTACTGCAAATTTTACCGCGTTCGAGAGGACGGCCAGGCTGGGTAGCCGATGGCAGGGATGGCTATTGCCCGGACTTCACCAATCGCAGGCCAGGAGCTTTGATCTAGTCCAGCACCATATTCGCAACCATCTCATATCCAGCGCCTTATATTCACAATTGCGGAATGGGAATTACTGGGGTTCCGGGAAGATTTCCGCCATCCGGCATTTGAGGCGGGTTAAAACCTGCTGGCGCTCATTTTCTCAAAGTCACCGGTTTCCTGGCGCTTGGCAAAATGAAAAGGCGCGTCCTATGCAGGTTTTTTTCGGAGGATTAATGGCCTGCTTGGATTCGGTAAATAGAATAAGTATATGTTTAATGGAAGCCAGATATCAACTGGTTTTGTCGGTTCGAGAGCTTCGTCGAAGGTGCGAGGTGTATTCGGCGTAAGAAAGGCATCACAGTGAGAAAAACAGGAAGTCCAATAATGCTAATCGCCGCGCTAGCGGTGGTTTTCCAAGGCCCGATATTTGCGGCGAATCCGGCGGTGTTGTCGGTAGAGATGGTGCCGAATGTAACCATAACGGGCGATCCTGGGAATTGCGTGTTGCAGTATGCGAGCGTGTTGGGAGACGGGCAGACCAACTGGGTGACGCTGGTGACGGATATGACGCTAACTGGGGCAACGACCAACTGGCTGGACTATTCAGGCGTTGGGCAGGCGCCGCGATTTTACCGTGCTGTGGCGGCAACCAGCGGCGCTCCTACCAACCCGAATCCGGCGTTGCTGGTCTGGATCAATGCGGGCACGTTTACGATGGGGAGTCCCGCGAGCGAAAAGGACCGGTATGACTGGGAAGGTCCGCAGACGGTGGTGACCTTGACGCGGGGCTTTTGGATGAGCAAGTATGAGACCACCCAGGCGGAGTATCAATCGGTGATGGGGAGCAATCCGTCCAGTTTCACGGGTGATCCGCAGCGGCCGGTGGAACAGGTGACTTGGTCTGACGCGACCAATTACTGCGCGAAGCTGACGGAGCGGGAGCGGCTGGCAGGACGGTTGCCAGCGGGGTATGTGTACCGGCTGCCGATGGAGGCGGAGTGGGGGTATGCGTGCCGGGCGGGGACGACGACGAGATTCAGCTACGGGGATGATCTCAGCTACACGAGCCTTGGCGATTATGCATGGTATGATTCAAACAGCGGTGGTACGACTCATCCGGTGGGCAAGAAACTGCCCAACGCCTGGGGTTTGTATGACATGTATGGGAATGTGTGGGAATGGTGCCAGGACTGGTATGGAACCTATCCTGGCGGAAGCGTAACCGACCCACGAGGTCCGAGTACGGGTTCGGACCGCGTGATTCGTGGGGGCTGTTGGGTCCACGACGGCGGGAACGGCCGCACGGCGCGCCGTTTCAACTTCAGCCCCGGCTTCCGGGGCAGCATCCTGGGGTTCCGTTCCGTCCTCGCCCCCAGGTCAGTGAGCACAGACAGGAGCAGGCTGGCACGGCAAGGGACGAGCCAGACAAGCCTGCGGAGCGGGTATTGGCCGATGGCGTTGAATATGGAAAATAAGAGTCCGCGCTGCGGCCGCGATTATTTGGCGGGTGGAAAAAAAGATCCCAAGGGGGTTGCCTCCTCCTGCGTGGATATGGACGCCAGGCGAATGGCTTGGGATTCCCGCTGGGCGGTGGGGGACGCAAAAAGGGGATGCACCACGGATCACACGCATTACCCGGAAGAAAATCGATCCAAAGCGGCGCAGCGGCGCACGCACTCCAAAAGCCGCCGCACCCTCCATGGCCCGCCGCGCATCCGGAGCGTTCCGGTTTCCGCCAGATTTGGGAGCCACCCGGCATTCAAATGGCGGGCTAAAACCCATCACCCGGCGGGCTGGGACCGCCGCCCGTTCGCGGTGTCCTATCCAAGGCGGCCGGGGCGAGATCCCGCTGGGATTGGAGGGCAAAGGGAATGGCCCACCAAATGGACAGGGTTGGAAGGTTTATCCCGCCCTTTCATGGCTGGGGTATCGGTTTGTATGGGCGCTGCCCGGAGGCCCAAAACGGGACTGGCGGGCAAATCCGGTCCGGGCACGGATCAACCTGCGCTGGCGCGCTTCACCACGGTTTTCCGGATGGAGGGGCCGATGGCGGATGGGGGCCGCCATTCCCGGCGGACCCGGTGGAATCCAAGGTCGCGCTGGAAATTTGCCGGGGATTGCCGTAAGTAATCCCCTGATGAGCAGAATCCTGGCCATTGCATGGTTGATCCACACCGCCCTGGGGCAGGCGGTGGCCGCCCCGGCCGGCGCTTATTGGCCGGACCGTTTGCTGGCCCAGCCCAAGCCGGGGCGGGCGGGGCAGGTGTCGCGCCTGGCGGCGGTGCACCACGGGCAGGTGGTCCGCACCTTGAAGGATTCGGGCCCGCTCCAGATCGTGGCGCTGCCTCCGGGATCGGACGTGATGGCCGCGGCCCGCGCCTGCCAGGCGAGCGGATTGTATGTCTTTGCGGAGCCGGATTACCGGGTTCATGCCGCCGCCGTCCCGGATGATCCCGAATACCGCTCGGGAATGCTCTGGGGGCTGGATAACCAGGGCCAGAATGGGGGGGTGGCGGATGTGGACATCGACGCCCCGGAAGGCTGGGACACCATCCATGATGCCACCCCGGTGGTGGTGGCCATGCTCGACAGCGGCATCCGCTATTCGCACGAGGACTTGCGCGGCAACCGGTGGGTCAATCCCGCGGAAACCGCCGGCAACGGCCTGGATGACGACCAAAATGGGTTTGTGGATGACCTTTATGGCATCAATGCCTTGACCGGAACGGGCGACCCGATGGATGACTACGGGCATGGGACCCACATCGCCAGCATCCTGGGGGCCGTGGGCAACAACGGGCGCGGCGTCACCGGGGTGGCCTGGAAAGTCCGGCTGATGGCCTGCAAAATGCTGGATGAACACGGGGACGGCACCATTTCCGCCGCCATCCAATGCCTCGATTATGCGCGGCTGAAGGGCGCCCATATCATCAACGCCAGCTGGCAGGACACGGATTACAGCGAAGCCCTGCGCAGCGCCCTGGTGCGCGTCCGGGAGGCCGGGATTATCGTGGTGGCCGCCGCCGGCAACGGGGGGACGGATCTGGATCTCACCCCCACTTACCCGGCCGCCTACGGATTGGATAACCTGGTGGCTGTGGCGGCGGTGAACCGCTCCGGAGAACTGCCAGGCTACAGCAACTATGGGGCCCAAAGGGTGGGCCTGGCGGCGCCCGGCTCGGACATTTACGCGGCCTGGGGCGGCGCTGACTGGACCTACACTTATTACAATGGCACGTCCATGGCGGCGCCCCATGTGGCGGGCATCCTGGCCTTGCTGAAAGCCGCCTATCCCGCGGAAAGCAGCCGGGATTTGATCAACCGGGTTTTGGTTTCGGCGAAGCCTTTGGAGGCTTTGCGCCACAAATGCCGCACCGGGGGCATGGCGAGCCTGGCGCGCGCCCTGCAAAGCCCCTTCCAGGCCGGTTTCACCGCCCTGCCGGCGGCGGGCGAAGCCCCCTTGGCGGTGCAATTTGAGGACCGCTCCACGGGGGCGGTGGCCCTGGCCTGGTGGGATTTCGGCGATGGCTCCATCCGGGCCACCAACGCCCAGGCGAGCCACGTCTATGCGCAAAGCGGCAGCTTTCTGGCCACCCGGACCATCCGCTCCACCAACGGCATTGAGGCCACCGCCAGCCAGCGGGTGAGCGTGGGGCCGGCCGCCGGCGCCCCGGGCTTGAGCCTCAGCCCGGCGGAGGGCCTCACCTTCACCAATTATTCCGGGCATTACCCGCTCCAGACTAATTTCACCTGGGCGCTGGCCAACACCGCCTCCCACCCGGTCCCGTGGCGGGCCTGGCTGGACCAAGCCTGGATCCAGCTGACACCCGCCGCAGGCACCCTGGAACCGGGCCAGGCAACCAACCTCAACCTGGCCATCAATGACCAGCTCCTGGTGTTCATCCCGGGGGAGTTCCAGGATGCGCTGCATGTGGAAAACCTCCTGGATGGCCGGGAGGCCACCACGCGCCTGATCCAAGCCGTGGTGAAGCCGGTCCAGCCGCCGGCCTTCACCGCCATCCGGCGGGTGGATTCCACCACCCTGGAGGCGCAGCTGGCGGGGCAGCCCGGGCTATCCTACCGCATCGAAATCACAGCGGACCTTGCCCATTGGGAAACCTGGCGGACCATCCGGTGCGAAACCGAGTCCCCGGCGCTGCTGGCCATCCCCTGGTCCCCGGAAAAAACCGGGCAATATATCCGCGCCGTGCTGGCAGGCGAATAGCCCCGGTCGGGGGCGCAGGCCGCTATTTCCCGGCGGTGAAGGTGTAGGTGGCCCGGGCCTGGGCGGGCAGCACCACCACGCCGCCGGCGTCCACCAGCGTTACCAGCGTTTCCCGCCCGTTGACAAGCACCGTTTTCCAGGGGCTGAGCAGGCGCAAGGATCCGCCCACGGTGGCGAGGATGGACACCCGCTGCACCCCGCCCCGGGCGTAATCCGCCGAGACCAGGAACCCGCCCTGGGCGCGCAGATCCTTGAAGGAGGCCTCCTGGCCGGCCGGCCAGCAGGGGAACACCCGGATGGTATTGCCCACGCTCTGCATGAGGAACTCCGTCACCAGGGCGGCCACCCCGATGCTTTCCGGCATGAAGGTGCCATGCGCGTGGCCCTGCCAGACAAACAGACCGTTGGGCAGTTCGCGGCTCTTGAACCAGGTTTTGCATTCGGTGACCGCCTCCAGCATCGAGAGGCGGGCCTTGGCGATATTGAAAATGATGTGGGAGTTGTTGCCGTTGAACCGGGTATCCTGGATGGTGCGGCGGAAGAGATCCTTGACCGGCTCCGGAGAGAACCAGGTGACCTGCTCCCCGGGAAAGACCGGGGAGGCCGGCACGGTGATGTTGTGCACCCCCACCTGCTTGTACTTGCAGCCGGTCCAATCCACCACCACCGGCTGGCCGGCGGCATCCAGGGCCACCGGATAATCGGCCAGCAGCGCCTTCATGGCCAGGCACTCGGCGGCCAGTTCGCGATCCTGGCCCAGCTCCCGGGAGGCCTGGTCGAAGGCGTCGAAGGTGTAATGAACATACGCGAGGTCGAAGGGGCAGTTATCGATGCCCAGGTCGCCATGCTCGGGGCTGTAGGAAGGCCCCAGCCGGATCTTGCCGGCCGCATCCTTGCCGCATTGTTTCATGAACGACAGATAGAAACGGGCCGCATCCCGGAGCGTGGGGTAGATTTTGGCTTCCAGGTAGGCGCGGTCGGGATCGCACAGGTGTTTGTGCCAGAGGTTCTGGGCAGTCATGCCCACCATGCCGATGGTCATGCCCCAGGGGCTCATGGTCAATTGCCGCTTGTTCCGGGAGACGCAGGCGGCGGGATCAGGCTCGTGCAGGAACTGGCTGATGGAATAATAGACGCCGTCGCAATCAAAGGTCTCCCGGGCCACCCACTGGGCGCGCGCCCGCAAATTGTGGACGTAGGAAATCCACGGATCGGCCAGCTCGGGATGGTTGGGCGAGATCACGGACCAGAACGGCTGCCAGGAGTTGTAGTTGAAATGGTAGTCCCCGTGCCAGGGGGTGTCATCGGTGGCCAGCGGCGGCATGAGCGCCACCGGCAGCGTGCCCGGCTGGCAGAGGGTCCGCGCAAAGTAAAGCATCCGGTACCACCAGCGCTGGAGGTCGCGGTCGGCCAGGCTGACCCCGCTGCGCGCCCAGAAGTCATGCCAGGCCAGCTCATGTTGGGCCAGGAGCTGGGCGCGGGACTGGACGGCCTCCTCCAGGGTCTTCCGGGCCAGGGCCAGGGCGGCCGCGAGCACCTCCTGCCCGGGCCGGTCGAAGGAAGTCACCAGCGATACCACCTGGGTGCGGCCGGCGGCCGCGGCGGCCACGGCATACTCCATGCCGCGATAATCCGGGTCGCCCGGCAGGATCATGTGCAGCCAGGCCACCCCTTCCGTGACCCCGGTGCGCGCCGGAGGCAGGGTGGCGGCGCGGATTTCCTCGATGCGGACCGGCTCGGCGCTGTCGATGAGCAGCACATTGCGATCCGCCAGCACCCGCACCCCGGTGGTTTGGCTGGCGTTGGGCCGGGAGATGGTGGCCACGGCATGTTCCAAATCCAGGGCCGCCCGGAACCCGGCGGCCGGGGCGGCGGGCTGGGCCGCCCCCAGGCGCAGCGCCACGGCGCAACGGGGCTGCGGATACGGCTTGTTGTAGCTGGGCGGGGCGCCCGTGGAACCGGTCACCTGCCGGGTCCGGACATTCACCTTGGGCAAGGGGCCGTCGGCCGAGGTATCGACCCGGGCATCCCAAATGTCGTTTTTCGTGATGCGCACGAACAGCCCGCCCTCCTTTTCCCAAACAATGCCGTAGAGATCGCCGTTGCCCACGATCAGGCTTTCGCGCTGGCCGGAAGTCATTTGGGCGACTTCCACATTGGCGTCCCGCAAGGCCGCGGGGAAAGGAATCGCGCCGGTGGCCCCACGGGTGGACACCCAGCCTGCCGCCAGCAAAAGCGCAGCGGCGGCGAGGCTTTTCCGGTTCAGTACGGCACAGGCCAGCCGGGCGGACCAGCGGAATGAATGGCCGGCGGGCGCCGCCTTCATGGGGGTATTTCCATTTTGTGTGAGCATTGGAAAACCGTAAGTTTGCCGCGCGGCATAGTCAAGCGTGGGAAAAGTATTTCCCGCGTGGCTGGCGCCCCCGGCGGCGGCGGCGGCAAGCCCGCCAAAACGGGAAAGCGGGCGGCGAAAAAATGATTCGTCAAACGGCCGCCGCCCGCTAGTCTGCTGGACACATTAGGAGCCGGAAACAAATAAAGGTGGCAAGTTCGCGCCGGGATTTTGGCCAAGGGCAAGGCACGAATGAGGCGCATATCCGCAGTGATCTGTAACGAATGAGTAACGAAGCTCTTGGCCAAAAGAACCAGCGAGGTTGCTGCGGTTATTTTTTTCCGGCTCCTTTAAACACCAATCGAAACCAGAAAGGAATGCGGATTATGACTAGCGAGACAGCGAGGGAAGCGGTGAGCCGGAGGCATTTTTTGGCCGGGTTCGGGCCTGCCGGGGCGGCGGCCATGCTGGCCAGCCCGGCGGTTTTGGGCGCGGAGCCGGGAACCCCGGCGGAGGCCCGCAGCGTATGGAACGTGCGCGATTTCGGCGCCCGGGGGGATGGTAAAACCGATGACACTGGCGCCTTCCAAAAAGCCATGGACACCGCGCGCCAGGCCGGTGGCGGCATCGTGTTCGCCCCCAGCGGCCGCTATCTCTGCGCCGGGAATCTCAAGGTGCCCGGCTCGGTGGCGCTGGAGGGCACGTTCCGCAGCGTGCCCGCGCATAATGGCATCCGGGACGCCGGGCTCCCCAAGCCGGGGGAGGACGGCACCACCCTGCTCCCCACCGCCGGCCGGGGCCGGGAGACGGGCGAGCCTTTTCTGACGCTCACCACCAACAGCACGGTCAAGGGCCTGGTCATTTACTATCCGGAGCAGGATTCCAAGGCCGTGCCGGCCCCCTACCCTTGGGCCATTGCCCTCCGCGGGAAAAACCCGGCGGTGCTGGATGTGGAATTGCTCAACCCCTACCAGGGCATTGACGCCACCGACAACGAGCGCCACCTGATCCGCAACGTCCATGGCCAGCCCTTGCGGCGCGGCATCCTGGTGGACCAGGTGTATGACATCGGCCGGATCGAAAATGTGCATTTCAACCCGTGGTGGTCCACCTCCGAGGCGGTGGTGAAATTCATGGTCACCCAGGGGGAAGCCTTCATCCTGGCCAAAACGGATTGGGAATACATGGTGAACTGTTTCAGCATCATCCACCACACCGGCTTCCGGTTCACCCAGCTCCAGCACGGCCCCGGCAATACCACCCTGACCCAATGCGGGCACGACATCGCCCCCGTGGCGGTGCGGGTGGAGCATTCGCAGCCGCACGCCGGCATCGCTTTCACCAACAGCCAGTTCATGGGCGCCATCGAGGTGGCGGCCAGCAATGCCGGGCCGGTGAAGTTCAACAACTGCGGTTTCTGGGGGCCCGGCGCGGGGGATTTCCAGAATCCCGGCATGACCACCCAGGCGTTTCTGGAGGGCAAGGGGCACGTCACCTTCAACGGGTGCCATTTCACCTGGTGGGACCGCAAACAGGAGGGCGCCCCGTGCATCCGGGCCGGCTGCGAGGGGCTCACCATCATGGCCTGCGACTTCATGGATCCGAAGCCGCACCTGGAAGTGGCCGCCACGGTGAAAGCGGGGATTGTCCTGGGCAACCGTTTCCGGGGCGGCGCCCGCATCGCCAACCGCGGGGCGGCGCTGCAGATGGGATTCAACGTGGAGACCTGACCCATCCGGCGGGGCCGCATTTTATCTAATCAACTGGATTCCGGGAGGTTATCCCGGCTTGACAAGCAGCCGCTCTCCTTCCAAGCTCGGCCATGCAGCCTGGGGACAGCGTTGGTTTGAATGAGCCTTCCTTCAGCAGCGTCTTTTCCCAGGTGCAACGAAACAAACTTATAACCTGAAAAAACCATGAAACGATTAATGACGGCGCTGGCGGGCGTGGCGGTCCTCACGGGAATCTCCAGTTTGAACGTGGCCGCGGCGGCTCGGAATCAAGAACCCATCAAGATTGGCGCCTTGTTCGCCCAAACCGGTCCGGCCTCCTTCCTCGGGGCGCCCGAGGCCAAAACGGCCCAGATGCTGGTGGATCAAATGAACGCCTCGGGCGGATTGCTCGGCCGGAAGGTCCAGCTGATCATCAAAGACACCGCGAGCAGCCCGGAGAAGGCCGTCTCCTTCGCCAAACAATTGATCGAAGAGGACGATGTGGTGGCCATCCTCGGCCCGTCCACCAGCGGCGAAACCATCCAGATCAAGCCCATCTGCGAGCAGAACAAGATGATCCTGGTTTCCTGCGCGGCGGCGGAAGTGATCGTCAACCCGCTGGCCAAATATGTCTTCAAGACGCCCCAGAAGGACAGCCAGGCGGTCACCTGGATCTACCAGCACATGCAGACCAATGGCATCAAAAAAATCGCCGTGCTCAGCAGCAACGACGGCTTCGGCAACGCCGGCAAGAAGCAGCTCGAGGATCTGGTCAAACCGTTCGGGCTCGAGATCGTGGCCAACGAAGTCTATGACAAACAGGCCACCGACCTGACGGACATCCTGACCAAGATCAAAGGCACGGCGGGGGTGCAGGCGGTGGTCAACTGGTCCATCGTGCCCGCCCAGAGCATCCTGGCCAAGAACATGAAGCAGATCGGCCTGAATGTGCCGCTGTATCAGAGCCACGGATTCGGCAACCGCAAGTATGTGGAGCAGGCCGGGGTGGCCGCCGAAGGCATCATCTTTCCGGCCGGCCGCCTGCTGATCGTGGAGGAGCTGCCCAACTCCCACCCCCAGAAAAAGGTGCTGGCCGCCTACAAGAAAGAGTATGAGAGCCGCTTTAAGGAGGATGTCAGCACCTTCGGCGGCCATGCCTACGATGCGGTGATGGTGCTCAAGGCCGCCATCCAAAAGGCCAAAAGCATCGACCGCGCCAAGGTGCGGGAAGCCCTGGAAAACCTGAAAAACCATGTGGGGATCGCGGGCGTGTTCAATTTCTCACCCACCGATCACACCGGCCTGACGCTGGAGGCCTTCGAGATGGTCACGGTCAAGGATGGGAAGTTCATCTCCTATAAGAAGAAGTAACCTCAAAATCCGGTTTTTGCAGTTCGCGCAGCGCGGTTTCCTGGGAAACCGCGCTTTTGCTTACCGGAATAAGGCCAGGAGGATCACCGCCAGCGCGATGCGGTACCAGCCGAAGATTTCAAACGTGTGCGTCTGGACATAGCGGATCAGCCATTTGACGACCACAAAGGAAACCAGGGCGGCCACCACAAAACCCAGCGCCACCATGCCCCAATCTTCCGGCTGCCCCCCCGGGGGATGGCGCAGCGCCTTGAAAATCTTCAGCCCGCCGGCCGCCAGCATCGTGGGGATGCCCAGCAGGAAGGAAAATTCCGTGGCGGCCGTCCGTTTCAGGCCGCTGGTGAGCAGCAATAGAATAGTGGTGCCGGAGCGCGAGGAACCCGGGAAGATCGCGGCGATGAGCTGCCCCACGCCCGCCAAAACGGCCATGGTCCACGAAACCTTTTCCGTTTGCGTGCGGTTTTTGATCAACCGCTCCACCACCACGAACAGGATCCCCCCGATCAGGAGCGCCAGCGCGATGGGCGTGGTTTCCTCGCGCAATTTGAACCCTTTTTTCTCCAGCACGAACCCGGCCGCCCCGGTGATGAAAAACGCGGCGAGGAGCTTGAACACGTAATCCCGGGTTTCTGCCTCGCGCCACTTGAACAACACCTGCCGGCAACGGTCCGGGAACAAGGGCAGCACCGCCAGCACCGCCCCGCATTGGATGACGATGTCGAAGAGATCGGATTGGTGCGCCAGCCATTTTTGGGCGATCAGCAGGTGCCCCGTCGATGAGATCGGCAGGAACTCCGTGATGCCTTCAATAATCCCCAATATTACGACCGCCAGCCAGATAGCCATCGGGTGGTTAGACCGAATTTAAGTGGCATTAGCAAGCCTGAAAGGGCCGTGAATGCTTGATTATTTTCCAGCGGGGGCCGCCGGCGGCCCGGTTTTGCCCGGGGAGACCCCCAGCGTGCGCAGGATAAAATCGTATTGGGCGCGCTGGTATTGCCCGCCGCCGATGCCATGCCGGTAATCGGGATACAGCATCATGTCGAATTGCTGGCCGGCCTGCTGCAGCGCCTGGATCAGTTTGAGGCTGTTGGCCGGGTGCACATTGTCATCCAGCAGGCCGTGGACCAGCAGCAACCGCCCGTGCAGGTTCCGCGCGGCTTTGACCACCGAGGTGGCCTGGTAGCCATCCGGATTATTCTGGGGGGTCTGCATGTAGCGCTCGGTGTAAATGGAATCGTAATCCCGCCAATCCGTGGGGGAGCCCCCGGCGATGCCAGCCGCGAACATTTTGCTGTGGGTCAGGGCAAAGGCGGTCATGAATCCGCCGTAACTGTAGCCGGAAAGGCCGATGCGCGTGCCATCCACCCACCCTTTTTTCTGGAACCAAGCCACCGCCCCCTCGAGATCCTTCAGCTCCTGGACCCCCAGTTGCTTGTAGGCTGTCCAGGCGGATTGGGCCCCTTTGCCGCTGGCCGGCCGCGGATCCACGTGCAATGCGATGATCCCCGCCGCGGCCAGCACCTGATCCCAAACGCTGCCGCTCCAGGCATCCGCAATGCTGGGCATCTGCGGGCCGGCGTAAGTCATCAGCCAGACGGGGTATTTTTTCCGGGCGTCAAAATCCGGCGGCAAGGTCCAGACCGCCTCCACCTGAAAACCGTCCGCCATGGGGATGGACGCCCGCTCCCGCTTGCCCAGCACCCATTCCGCGAGGCCGGGGACCGGGTTGAGGTCGAGCCGGCGGACCAGGCTCCCATCCGTCTTCCGCAAAGCCACTTGCGCAGGCGACTCGAAACCCGACCAATGATCGATGAATAGTCCGCCCCGGGGGCTGATTTGGATGCGGTGGCTGCCCGGCGCCCGGGTCAAACGCTCGATGGCCTGGTTGGTCAGGCTCACCCGGTAAAGGTTTTCACCGATCAGGTTGTCCCGGGTGCCCGTGAAATAAAGCCATTGCCCGGGCTCGTCGAGGTGAAGAATGTGCCGGACTTCCCAATCGCCGCTGGTCAAAGCCTTTTTCAAGGTTCCCTGCCGGGAGTAGTGGTAAAGGTGTTTCCAGCCGGAGCGCTCGCTCGTGAGGGTGAAGGAGCCATCCGCGCCAAAAACCACTTTTTCCGGGGCCTCGATCCAGGCTTTGGTCTGGTCCCGGAACAGGCGGGCCACGCTGCCGCCGGCGGGCGATACGGAGCAGAAATCCAGCCAGGTCTGGGCGCGATCCTGCACACAGCAATAGAGGTTGGAGCTGTCCGGCCACCACCCCACCGCCGTGAGGAGATGCCCCTCCACGTCGTAATCGGATAGATCGGCAAACCGCGGGCTGCCCCCCGCCACGTTCACCACCCCCAGGCGCACCCGGGGATTAGGCTCCCCCGGCCGGGGATAGCGGGCCCGTTCCAAGACCTGGTTGCGCGGCAAATCGTTGACCAGCGTGAAGGTGGGCAGGGGGGAATCGTCCGTCTGGAAAAAGGCGATGCGCCGGGAATCCGGGCTCCACCAGTAGGCGCGGTAATTGCGGTTGAAGACTTCCTCGAAATAAATCCAGTCCGCCTTGCCGTTGAGCAGCAGGTCCGTGGCGCCGGTGGTCAAGGCCCGCTCCGTGCCGGAGGCCACCTCCACTACGTGGAGATCGTTCTTCCGCACAAAGGCCACCCAGCGCCCATCAGGGCTGAAAGTGGCCAGTTCCTCAGGCTCGGGGGTGGCAGTCAGCCGCCGGGCCTGGGAGCCATCCAGCCGCGCGTAGTAAAGATCGTTCTCATATTGCAGCAGCGTGGCCGCGTGGTCCGGGGACAATTGGTCCCCGGCCCTGCCCGCCAGCCCTTGGGCCGCCTGGCTGTCCAAGCCGGGGATTTTGGCCAGCGCGGCGGCCAGGGGGCCGGCCTCATAAAACACCGCCGTCTGGCCGGTGGCGGCTTCCACTTTGCGCAAACGGCCCTCCCGCGGCAGCAAAAAGTGCCGGTCATCCTCCAGCCAGCGGTAGCCACCGGCGGGGGAGCCGGCCAGGTTGGGGGCCTGGCCCAATTCAAACACCCCCTCGTAAGTGATGCGCGCTGGGGGTTTCGGCCCGGTTAAGGAGGGGGTGCGGGCGGTGAACAGCGGGATCGCCTGCGGCAGGCGCTGCACCGGGAAATCGCCCTGGGCTTGCAGGCCGTCATCGAAAAAGTTCCACACCGCCAGCCCATCCTCGGATTGCGGCTCCAGCAGATAGACGATCAAGTCGGCCAGTTTCTGCCGCGCGCGAACCACGAAACTGCCGGCGGGCACCCGCCGGTGGGTTTGCCGGGCGGTGGCTTCGATCCGCCGCAAGTTGTGTTTTTGGAAGGCCCCCGGATCCCTGGCCACCGCATCGATCCGGTAGGTTTCCAGGTCCAGGTCGAGATCCTCCCGCAAGACATCCACCTCAATCCCGTGCCGCTGCAGATGCGCCGCCAGGTTGGTCTGGCTGCCGGGGAACACGTAGGCGAACGGACGCCGGACCGATAATAACGGGCGGGCGCGATCCCAAAGCTCCACCTCGTAGGTCTGCGGGCGCCCGGTGGAAACCGGCCGGTTATCCCGCAGCTCCTCCACGAACCCGGCGATTTTTGCTTTCTTTGCAGCCGGCGCCAGCTCCGAACGGATGGCCACCAGGGATTGCGCCTCCGGCACAGTCCCGCCATCCTCCGTGGGGACCCCCGCCATGGCTTCCGAGCGCGCTTGCGCGAGGTTCTTCTGCAGGACGGCTTTTTGCGCGGCGGCCTGCGCGAGCAGCACCCGGACGAAATCCCGCAAACCCAGCACCCGCTTCTTGTAGGACGCATGCGAGTAGGATTCCAGCAGGATGCCAATCCGCCCGCGCAGCCCCACATACGAGGAGGCATACCGGCCCAGGCCGGCCACGGAACGCCATTGGGCATGGCTGGCATCGAAATTCCCATAGACGAAGGAGTTGAAGCCGGCCTGCCGTTTCACCTCCCGCCGGACCGCGGGCAGGAAATCGTTGCGCACGTATTTGGCAAGCGGCTTGCTGCCCGCCAGCACATTCGGCCCCACGTAGGTGACCAGGTTCCGGTGGAAGGACCCGTCCGTGGTGTGCAGGTCGAGCACCAGGGCGGGATCCCACTCGTTGAGGAAGCCCACCAAAGCGCGGGTTTCCGGAGCCTCCAGCTTGACGAGATCGCGGTTCAGATCCAGCCCCTGCCCGTTGGCCCGGATGCCCATGCCGTTGCGGGGGCCATCCTGGTTGGGCCGGTGGTCCGGGGCCATCCGTTCGTTGCCATCCGGATTATACAGCGGGACGATCGCCAGGATGAAGTCCTTCAGGAACGGGTGATTGGTGGCCTGGCAGATTTCCCGGGCCAGCAGGCAGAGCGCCTCTTTGCCATCCACCTCGCCGCCGTGCAGGTTGCCCAGCATCAGCACCACGAGCTTGCCCGGCTGGCTGCGGGCCTGCTCCACCGAGGCCACCGGCGGATCCGCCAGGATCAGCAGGGGAATGGAGCGCCCCTCCGTGCTGCGGCCCAATTCCAGGCGCCGGGCCAGGGGCGAGTTGGTGCATAATTGATCCACCCAGGCCGAGGTTTCCTCGTAATTGGCGGTGGCGGCGAACCGGCTTTTTTCGGCCACCGTCAGCAGCTCCGCCCCGGACGGGGCGGCACTGGCCCGGGCCGCCAGCAGCAGCCCCCAACAGATCAGCGACAAGCAACTTCTCATATTCATCATGCTCCCACGAGATGGCCGATGGTGACATCGGCGATGCGGCCCACCACCAGGTCGGCCGCGCCCAGCCGCCCGGCCGCAAAGGTCTGGGCCACCGCCACGCAGCGCATGCCAGCCGCCCGGGCGGCCTGGATGCCGTTGATGGCGTCCTCCACCACCACGCAAGCGCCTGGCGGCAGCTCCAGCTTGCGGGCGGCGGCGAGGAAAATATCCGGCGCCGGCTTTTTATGGGCCACATCTTCGGCGCCGACAATGGCCTCCCACTCAGCCGGCGGCAGGCCGATCTTGTGCAGGTTGGCCTCGATCTTGATCGCATCCGCGCTGGAAGCCACCGCCACCTTCAAGCCCGCCGCGCGGCACTGGCGCACCAGCCCCACCGCGCCCGGGAAGGCGTGGAGGCGCCCGGGCACCAGGGCCAGGTAGATTTCATAGGTGCGTTTCTTGGCCGCGGGGATATCCACCGGGAATCCGTATTTTTCGGCCACCCCACCCAGGTATTTGTTCTCACCCGTCCCCACGAAAGGGGTGAAATCCTCCGGCTGCACCACCAATCCCAGCTCCTTGAACATCGCCATGGCGGCGGCGCAAATCAACGGCTCGGAGTCGGTCAGCACCCCATCCATGTCGAAAACCACCGCGCGAATGTTTCCTGTAGCAGCCATGCCGCAAGACTGGGCATACCGGTTGGCGTGTCAATCCCGAACCGTGGCCCGGAGGCGCCGGGGGCGGAGGCTTGCGGATCGCGGCGGGCAGCCCCAATATGGAGGGGCATGAAGGAAAACCCACGCAAACTGGCGGTCATCACCGGGGTCACCCGCGGGCTGGGGCAGGCTTTGGCGGAAGGCCTGGCGGCAGCGGGCTGGACGGTGGCGGGCTGCGGGCGCACGGCCGATCGCCTCAGCCAATTGCGCCACCGGTTCGGCCCGCCCCACAGCTTCGAGAGGGTGGATGTCAGCCAAGGCCAGGCCGTGCGGGATTGGGCGGAAAAAATCTCCGCCACGCTCGGCCCCCCCCACCTGCTGGTCAACAATGCCGCCCTGATCAATCGCCAGGCCCCGCTCTGGGAAATCGAGCCGGAGGAATTTTCCGAATTGGTGGATGTCAACCTCAAGGGGACCGCCTGCACAATCCGCTATTTTGGGCCGCTGATGGTCCAGGCCCGCCGGGGCATCATCGTCAATTTCAGTTCCGGCTGGGGACGCTCCACGGAGGCCGGGGTGGCCCCGTACTGCGCCACCAAGTGGGCGATCGAAGGCCTGACCCAGGCGCTGGCCCAGGAACTGCCGGCCGGCCTGGCGGCGGTGGCGCTCAATCCGGGAATCATCGACACCCCAATGCTGCGCAGCTGCTTCGGCGCTTCGGCGGGGAACTATCCTTCGCCCGCCGCATGGGCCGCCCGGGCGGTGCCCTTCATCCTGGGGCTCTCCGCCAAACATAACGGCCAGGCCCTTACCGTGCACTGATCCCGTGGGACATTGGATCACGAAAAACCATTCCCTCCTCTGATCCGGACGACGGTTGCGATGCCGGCCGGCCCGCCAAACTAAGATTGCGGAAGCGCGGCGGCCAGGTAACTTCAAGCGCCTGTGAACGAACATGAATCCATGCCAATCCGCGTGGGCCTGATCTCCCTGGGGTGCGCCAAAAACCTGGTGGACTCGGAGATCATGCTGGGAACCCTGGCCCGGGACCGGGTGGAAATCACGAACGACACCGCCCTGGCGGATGTGGTGATCGTGAACACCTGCTCCTTCATCGACTCGGCCCAGGAGGAAAGCGTCGATACCATCCTCGAGAGCGCCCAGGTGCGCGAAGCACAACACCGCGGCCAGGCCGTGGTGGTGGCGGGCTGCCTGCCGCAGCGCTTCCGGAGCGAACTGCCCAAGCTGATGCCGGAAATCGACGCGTTCATGGGCCTGGACCAGGTGGCGGAGGTCACCCAGGTGGTGCGGCAGGCCCTGGAGCATCGCCAGCAAAGGCTGGCCGCCCCCCCGCCCGGCCGGGCCAAAAAAGCCGCCGGCGCCAGCCGCCCGGGCAAAGCCAGCGCTGCCCGCCCAGCCCCGCCCGGAGCCGCCCCGCCGGTGGTGCAGATCAGCGAGCGATCCGCCTATATCCCGGATTATACCACCCCCCGCTTCAAGCTGACCCCCAGGCATTTGACCTACATCAAAATCGCCGAGGGCTGCAACCATCCCTGCAGTTTTTGCATCATCCCCCAGATCCGGGGCTCGCACCGGAGCCGCCCCCCGGGCGATGTGGTCCAGGAAGCCCGGCATTGGCTGGAGATGGGCGTCAAGGAGCTGAACCTGATCTCCCAGGATACCACTTTTTATGGCCTGGACTTGCGCCCGGACCGCCAGGGCAGCGTGGCTTCCCCGGAAAAATTCACCGCCGCCACCCGGGCGCTGCCCAAAACCAGCGCCACCCTCGCCTCCCTGGTGCGCGAGCTGAACGCCCTGCCGGGGGACTTCTGGATCCGCCTGCTTTACACCCACCCCGCCCATTGGACCGGCGAGCTGATCAGCGCCATCGCGGAGTGCCCCAAGGTGGCGCGCTATGTCGATATGCCTCTGCAGCACATCCACCCGGTGATGCTGGAGCGCATGCGGCGGGAAACCAGCCGCGAATACATCGAGGATCTGATCGGGAAAATCCGCCGCGGCATTCCCGGGATCGCCCTGCGGACCACGTTCATCGTCGGATTCCCCGGGGAGACGGAGGCCGGCTTTGAGTCGTTGAAGCAATTCGTGGAGCAAACCCGGTTTGAGCGGCTGGGCGTCTTCACTTTTTCGCCGGAGCAAGGCACCCGCGCGGCCGCCATGGCCCAGCAGATCCCGGAGGCCGTCCGGAAAAAGCGGCGCGACGCCCTGATGGGGGCGCAATTGAAGATTTCCCGGCAGCTGGCCGGAGCGCAGGTGGGCAAAACGCTCAAAGTGCTGGTGGAGCACCCCGCCTCGCCCGCGGAGCTGCAGGGAGCGCGGATCGGCTCCTGGGAACACGGCCTGTTGCGCGGCCCGGATCGCCACCGCCAGGGGCTGCAGGGGAATTTCCTCGTGGCCCGGGCGGAGGCGGATGCCCCGGACATCGACGGCCGTGTCTATATCCAGGGCGATCCGCCCCTGGGCCAATTCGCCCGGGTGCAGATTGTGGGGCATACGGATTACGATCTGATTGCCAAGCCGGCCTGATTCCGTTATACCACACGCCAGATTGCAAACCAGTCGCGATTCATGAATTTGCCGAACCGCTTAACCGTGTCCCGCTTTGGTCTTACCCTGGCATTTTTGGCCGTGATTTTTTCCGGCGTGCCGTTCAATGAGACCATCGCCCTGGTTTTATTCGGCGCCGCCAGCATCACCGACTACTACGACGGCAAAATCGCCCGCCGGGACAAATCCATCACCGATTTCGGGATTCTGATGGATCCCCTGGCGGACAAAATCCTGGTTTGCTCGGCCTTCATCGCCTTTGTGGGCCGCACGTGGGTGCCGGCCTGGATGGCGGTGGTGATCGTGACCCGCGAACTGGCGATCACCGGCCTGCGGTTGCTGGCCGCCTCCAAGCAGGTCATCCTGGCCGCCGAGGGCTATGGCAAACACAAGACCATTTCGCAGATCGTAGCCATCCTGGCCATCCTCACCCTCCACAGCTATCCGCAGTGGGGTTCGTTCGGCAATCCCATCCTGGGTTGGTGGGTGCCATGGGTGGAGCCGGCCTCCAAATGGGTTGCCGTGTTTTTGACTTTCCTCTCCGGCATGCTTTACCTGTGGTATAACCGGCGCCTCTACCTGAACGACATGTAACCAAGGCCGCAGCCCGCCTTCCAGGCGAACCGCCCTGGCAGCCCACCTCTGAGACAGAATGCCAGCAGGGGAAAACGCGCCGGCCGATCCCGAAGCCCAGCCCCGGGAGGATCATTTCAAGGCGCTGGTCCGCTGCTGGATCCACGGGACATCGTGCGGGGCGATGCGCGTCCCCGCCAGACCTTTCAGGAGGGTGCTGCCATCCAGCCACTTTCGGATTTCGGCATGGCCATCGGCGAAGGAGAGCCCCGCCGCCCCGTTGTGGTAAATCGCCGGCAGGTTGCCCCATTGGTTGACTGCGGCGCCGAAGGAGGTGTCCAGGAAGACCAGGAAAAATCCATCGTCGATGCTTTCCTCGCGCTCGTCGATCAGCACCCAGGCTTTGGAGGTGGATGGCCGGTTGATGTCGGTCATCTTCCGGTAGTAGAAAAACTTGGGATTGGTGGACCAATTATCCGTGCCGTTCATGTTGCCGTTCATCGAGATGCTCCGGGTGCGCGAATAGTTCTTGCCCGAAATGCGCGCCGTGCTCTTATCCGCCGGGCATTTGTATATCGCCAGCGATTTGTTGTAGGTCCAGAGCTTGCCGATGGGGGATTGGATGAGCAGGATGTTCGTGGAATCGGTGCCGGAGAAATCCAGCCAGCCGCCCACCCAGCTATCCCGGTTGGCTCCATCCGCGTTCCGCACCAGGCTGCCGTTGTGGTCGTCGGCATACATGATCCAGGCCAGGGTCAGCTGTTTTTGGTTGCCGAGGCAAAGGATGCCTTGGGCTTTGGTTTTGGATTTGGCCAGGGCGGGCAGGAGCATGCTCGCCAGGATGGCGATGATGGCAATCACCACCAGCAATTCGATCAGCGTGAAAGCCGTGCTCCGGGTCCGGTTTGAAAGCGGCGGATTGTTCATATGCAACTCATTTAGTCTCCATTCACCTTAATCCGTTCGCCGCCTCGGGCAAGCCTGGAAATTCCTCGCCAAGCCCGGCTGGCAGCCAGGCCAGCCGGGGCGCTATTTCCGATCACCTGCGAGGCGGCGGCGGTCGATAAACCGCGCGGGGCCATTGCCGCCGGTTTATTTGGCGGCGGGATATTTCCACACCCAATCCCCCTCCTGCAGCTGCACAAATCCGGATTTGCTCACCACCACCTGGCCCCCGTTATCGATCCCGTCCTGGCCCACACTATACATCAGGAAGGCGCCCTCTTCGTTCAGCCGGTATTTCAAAGGCTCCCCGGACATGATGTCCATGGGGATTTGCTTCAGGTATTTGGGGGTCAGCTCGGACCATTTGGCCGGGTAGCGCCCTTGCTCGATCCGGTGGCGCTCCAAGGCGCAGGCGGCGGCGGCCATCGTGCTGGCGGCCATGGCCCGGGCCGGTTTTTCCGCCAGCCTGGCCACGGCGGGAAGGAAGGTGGAGGCGAAATACTTATGCTCCACAAACAGCTTGCGGAAGCGGGATCCCTGCAGCTCCTGATCCAAGCCGTCCATCCTCGCCGCTATGGCCTTGAGGTTCACGTGCGTGGCATTGGTCGGAAAAGGATCGAGGATGTATTGGGCGTAAAGGCGGTCGTAATTGATGCGCTCATGGTAAAACCAGCCCTTGGGATAAATGGCCATGAGGCATTCCATCCAATCCCCCGCAGGCTCATTTTCGAAGGGGCCGAAAAAATCGCAATTGCGGGTTTTATTGCTCCGCAGAAATCCCTCGATGCCTCGATCATTGAGCAACCGTTCCGCGTTGAGCGCCGCATAGGCCTCCTGGAAAAAATCCCCGGTTTCAAAGCGGGCCTGGAGCTCCGCCAGCTGCGCGGGATGCCACTGGTGGGTGGCCAGGCCATACCAGACCGGGTTGAGGGCGATTTCCCGGATGGCGATCCGGACCAGCCACGAGATCAGGAAATCGCTTTCCTGGAGCATATCCGCCAAATGCAAAGCCAGCCGGGCATCCTGGAACGCGGCGTCCACCTGCTTGACATAAAGCCGCACGGAGGCGCGGGTCGCCGATTGCATGGCCAGGTTTTTGATATGCCCCAGATGCGGGAGCAATATTCCCCAAGGTTCATCAACATCGAGATTGATCTCGAAGCTGCTTTGGGTGCGGGTCTGGGCTTCCTTTTGCAGCTCGTCGAGCAGGGGGCCGGAAGTCCGCTGGTAGAGATCCAGGATCCAGGCGGCGGCCTGCGCGGAAGTGGCGGGCAGGTTGTTCGTGGACAGCGCCTGGCCCCCGGGCGATTTGGCAATCCTGGCCAGGGCATGGAGGTCGGGCGTGGATCGCTCCCCCAGCATCAGCAGGGGATCAGGCGGCGCCGCTTTGCGCCAGGATGCCCCTTCGGCGGGGAAGCTCCGCAAGCCGATGGCCTTGGCCTGGTCATAGGCCCCATTCAAGCGTTCGGAGAAAGCTTGAAACGCATTGGTGTCCACATTTTTTTGCTCGTGCGCAAAATCGAACAAGGGCTTCAGGGCGGGCGCCCGGGCGAAATTCCTGGCGGGCGGCACCGGTGGCTGAGGGAGCGCCTTGATGTCCATCAACACGCCCTGGGCCTGGCGGGCTTTCGCATACCGGTTCCAGGCCCACCGGCCACGCAGCTTTTCTTCCACGTAAAACAGCATCACCAGGGTGGCCAGGATCAGCGCCACACCGAACAGGAATCCCAAATGCCGGGGATTGGCCAGCCACCAGCAGCAGCGGAGGATCGGGCTGCGCTCGGCCAGCGGTTTGGGCGGAGGATTTCCGGATTGCGAATTAGGATTATTCATAAAGACACCTTGCAGGTTGATTGTTTATTAAAATAAAGTTATTATTCTAGCGGGTGAAGTCTATGCGGCGCACGACCGCTTCACCCCGGCCGGCCCCTGGCTGCGCGGCGGCAGGCTGGTTTTGGGCGGCTCGGGGGGAACCTCCAGCAACGCCAGCAGCTCCTTGAATTCCCGTTTCTGGGCGGCCAGCATGCTTTTCTGTGCCGCCGATATTTCCACCGCCCGCACCGTGGCCCGGGTGGCATTATCGATGGACCAGTTGGTTCCCAGCAGCGCCAGCCATAGCACGGCCATCCCGGCGTAAAAACGGGGATTGGGCCAGAGCCAGAAAAACCAGCGCTGCACCACCCCCTCGAACAAGGCCGGCCGGCGGGGGCGGCCATCTGGGTTATCAGCGCCTGCGTGGCTGTGGTTTTCAGCATCCGTCCGGGCCCGCTCCTGAAATGCGCGCCGGACCGCTTCCTCCTCCCGCCGCCACAGGTTTTCCGACTCCCCGCCTTGCTGGAGGGCAGCGGCCAATCCCTGGTCAAAATCCTGTTGTGCCTGGTAATACTGGCGGCAATCCGGGCAGGTCTCCAAATGGCGGCGGATCTCCCCGCAGAAGGCTGGATCCAGCTCCCCATCCTGGCAGGGGCCCCATAAATTTTTCGTTTCCTGGCAATTCATAATGGTTCAGGTGTTTGCAGGTTTTTGCGGCCCAGGGCGGCCTGCATCTTTTTCCGGGCCCGCGCCAGGTAGCCCATCACGCTGCCCACCGGCAGGCTGAGCTCCCCCGCAATCTCCTGGTATTGGAATCCCCCCATGGCCCGCAGCAAAAGGACCGCCCGCTCTGGTTCCGTGAGCGTCTTCAAAGCGGCATTCAATTCGTCATCCAGGTTTTCCCGCCAATCCCGCATGGCGGGGGGCGGCCCCCAGGGCAGGCCGGGGCCGGGCGCGGCGAGCTCCTCCATTTCGTCCGGCTCCACCTGGAATTCAAAACGGGTGATGCGCGCATGTTTGCGGTTCAAGGCCAGGGCCTCATGGGTCAGGATCTTGAACATCCAGGCGCGGAAGCGCTGGGCATCCCAGCAGCGGTCAAACGCGGCCACCGCGCGCAGCATGGCATTGTGGATGGCATCCGGCGCCTCCTGCGGATCCCACATCAGCCGGCGGCAATAAACCTCCAGATCCCTCCGGATTGGCCTCAGCCATTCCAGGAACAGTTCCGCCGGGGTATCTGGATTTTCGTGTTTCATCGCCTGCCATCAATATAAAGCCAAAAGCCCGGCGGTTTATTACAATTATTTTTCCCGAGCCTTCCCCATTCCACCGCCCTGACCCGGCAGGTTTATCTCCCCTCCCCCTGAACAATCATGCCGGATCATTTTTTCCCGAGCCAAGCCGCGGCCTGTCCTTTGGGAGGGCAAGGATTGCGCAGCAGCTCATGGCGCAAAACAGGAAGTGAGCCCCGAACATCCCTTTACCGATCGGCCAGTGGCGAATGACGAAGGTCAGGCCCCAAAAGGTCCAGCCCGCATGGCTCGGCCCATGTCATGGGCATGGTTAATCCAGCTTGGATTCGGCAACCCAATCCACCGTCCAGGTGATTTCAGGATGGGGTTTGTTATCGTTATTCCACCGGGCGCGCCAAGCCGTGTTTTTGGGATCAATTACGTCCTTTCTGAGGGCGGCTTCGACATGCCCATCGGCGAAAACCAAATCGGTGCGGTAACGGTGGCGGTTGGAGGCCCATTGGCTATGGCCCGGAGAATTATCGGTTGGATCCAAGTCCGCGTCGCAATTGATCGTCGCGGCGTCTTTAGGTGCTTTCACATCGCCAATCAAAATCATTTGGGTGGGGCTGGCCACCATGCTCTCGGTGACCGGCCCCTTGCTGGCATTGCCATCGACATCGCCGCCCAGCCCCAGCTGCGGGATGTGCTTCAAATCCAATCCCCAGTCGTTATAGCCATATGAAAAACGGGTTTGCCGCCCGATGCCAAACGGATCATACCTGCCATCCGGCGCCGTGGCCCCCAAGGTCAGGTTGAGATTGGTGTCCCAGGCGCTGCTGCGAATCGCCGAGGGGCAGGAAAAGATTCCGCGATTGTATCCGGCCATCTTTAAGAGGCGCACCGGCCAGACGTAATAGAAACCAGCCACAATGGATAAATCCCCGGGATATTGCTGCCAATCGTTCAAATACAAGCGGCTGGCTATCCCCAGCTGCCGCAAATTGCTGATGCAGGTGATCTGCCTGGCTTTGGCCTTGGCCTTGGCTTTACTTGAGGAGGGCAGCAACAACGCAGCTAAAATACCAATGATGGCAATCACCACGAGCAATTCGATCAGCGTAAAACCCTTTCAAAAACGCCCGGCATTCCCGGTAGGCAAATTGGCTTTCATAACCCATGTATCGGGCCAGCCTAATGCGTGGGATGCGGAGAACCGGTTGCTTGCGATGGAGAGCAAATTGGCGTCGCTGCCCAGCACGAGCCTGGCCAAACGGGTGGAATTCACCTGCGACTGGCAGGGGCGGCGCATCCGGAAACTGGTGAAGAACTCCAGCTTGGAGGTCATTTCAGACACTCGGTTTGTCTATGGCGGCCACGGCAACATCGTGGCCCTGGGCAAAGGGAGTGGCGCCACCTGGGCGGCCCAATATGAATACGGCCCGTTTTTTAGCGCCGTGCTGATGCGCGGAGGGTTTGCCGGATTGGTTATTCTTTGACTCGCGTGCGCAGGGGAGCTGCGGGATAAGGTTGATTTTGCCCGCACTGGGTGGGATGCTGTCCCTCGTTAATTGGAGACAAATATGAACCAGCATTTTGCAGCTTTCGTCCTGTTGGCCGCCACGATCACCAGCCCCGCGCCGCTTTCCGCCGCGGATTGGCCCCAGTGGCGCGGGCCAAACCGCAACGGAATCTCCCCGGAAACGGGTCTCCTCCAGGCCTGGCCCAAGGAAGGCCCCAAGCTTTTGTGGAAGGTGTCCGGGATTGGCGCCGGGTATTCCACCCCTTCGGTGGTGGGCGGCCGCCTATATCTCCTGGCCAATGAGGGCCTCCAGAATGAATTCGTGGCGGCGCTGGAGGTGCGGGACGGCCAAAAGGCCTGGGCCTCCCGCCTGGGCAACGTGGGCAATCCCAAGCAGCAGCCGAATTTCCCCGCCGCCCGTTCCACACCGACGCTCGATGGGGAATGGATCTATGCGCTGAGTTCGGATGGCGACCTGGCCTGCCTCAGCCGGGCGGACGGTAAAATCCGCTGGCAAAAGAACGTGCGCACCGATTTTGGCGGCAAATCGGGCACCTGGGCGTATGCCGAGTCCCCCCTGGTGGATGGGGAGGCGGTGATCTGCTCGCCCGGGGGCGCCCAGGCCACCCTGCTCGCGCTGGACAAGCGCACGGGCGAGGTCTTGTGGAAATGCGCGCTGCCGGAGGCGGATGAGGCGGCTTATGCCTCCGCCATTGTGGTCGATATCGGGGGCGCCCGGCAGTATGTCCAGCTCCTGCAGAAAGGCCTGGTGGGCCTGGAGGCGCGGACCGGCAAGTTCCTGTGGCGCTACGCCAGGCCGGTGAGCCGTTACAATGCCAACATACCGTCACCGACCGCCGATGGGGGCTGCGTGTATGCGGGAGCGGCCGGCACCGGCGGCGGGGCCGTAAAGCTGGTGGCCCGGGACGGCCGCCTCGAGCCGCAGGAATTGTATTTCAGCGCCAAGCTTTCCACGGCCATCGGGGGAGTGGTCAAAGTGGGGGATTTCCTCTATGGCACCACCGCCCAGTCCCTGCAGTGCATCGAGTTTGCCACGGGCCAGGTGAAGTGGGAAGAGCGGGCGCTGGGGGCGGCTTCGCTGTGCGTGGCGGGCGGCCGGTTGTATCTCCATGGCGAGAACGGGGAGGTGGGCCTGGTGGAGCCGGCGCCGGAGGGTTACCGTGAGCACGGGCGTTTCACCCCGCCCGAGCAGCCCGTGCATGCCAACCCGATGGAAAAAGCGTGGGCCTACCCGGTGGTGGCCGGCGGCCGTCTTTACCTCCGGGACCACGGCGCCCTGTGGTGCTATGAAGTGGCTGCCCGGCCGGAGGCGAAATAATCCGAACCGCCGCCCGCAAGAACCTCCACGGCCCCTGGCCGCACCGGCGGATCATTCCGCAGCCGGCCCCGGCTGGGCGGCGGCGGCGGCCGGGTTTGCGGCCAGCAAGGTTTGGAGGCGCTGCTTCAGGTTGGCCGCGGTGGCCAGGCCTGTGTGGGTGCCGGCCACCTGCCCGTTTTTGAAAAACAGCAGGGTGGGGAGGCTGCGGATTTCGTAGCGTCCGGCCAGGTTTGAGGCTTCGTCGGCGTTGATTTTCACGAATTTGACCTGGCCGGCATATTCGGCCGCCAGGGCGTCCAAAATCGGTGCCTGCGCCCGGCACGGCCCGCACCACGTGGCGAAAAAGTCCACCACCACCAGTTGGGGCGCCTGCCTTACCTGGGCCTCGAAATCAGCTTCCCCAATTTTGGCCACATTCTTTGATGACTGGTTCATGGCCGCCGGGTTGTCGCCGCCGGACAGCAGGAAAATCATCAGCCCCAGGCAGGCCCCATAGAGGCCGCCGCGCCACCAGGTGCTGGTGAGCGGGCACGTTCCGGTGGAGCATTGGCCAAAATAGCCTATCGCCACGCCCATGCCGCCACCCACCACCACATTCGCTAACCAGGATGTCATATTCATCATCTCCATGGGGGTAGAACCGTGAAGGTGGGAAAAGTTACAGAATGCGGCGGCCGTTGGTGGAAAACCAACGGCCGTCCTGGGAATGCGATTGGCGCCGCATCCCCGGCGCTGTTCATACGCCGGCCCCGTGCCGAAGCTATTTCGCGCTGTTCCCCAAACCGGCCCCGGATACGGCCTTGTGCCAGGCCTCCTTGTGGCGGAAGGGCTGCATCATGTTGTCGTGGTGGATGGGGGACTCCATCTTTTCCAGGTGGCAGATCTCGCAGCTGGCTTCGGAGCCCACGGCAAAAGGCTGCCCGGAATACATCAGCGGCTGCAGGTTGTCCCGCAGCGGGTGGTAGGGATTCAGGGCCGGGTATTCCGCGTGGGTGGAGCCGTGGCAGGCGATGCAGTGCAGGCCCGCCTCGTCCACTTTATTGCGGTACAGGCCCGCCGGATCTTTGGTCCAGCGGTTGAAGGCGCTGGCGCCTTTTTTAGGCGGCTCGAATTTTTCGTGGCAGGCGAGGCAATCCGGCTCGTTGACCCAGGGGGTGCGGGGCTTGACCTCGGCGGGGGCGGAGACGGCCACCGGCACGAGATGCTTTTGCAGCGCCCGGGCCGCGGGCAGGTCCGCCTGGCCCTTGAGCAGGCTGAGGGCGTGGTCCGCCAAGGCTCCGTGGCAGGCGGTGCAGTCCATCCCGGCGAGGCGGTGGAGGCCGCGGTAGCAGCGCGTCCGGCTGTCTTCAGCGGAGGGATGGCAGAGGGCGCACGAGCTGGCTCCGGCGGCGGACAGGTAATTGGCATGCCAGCCGTGCATGGCGGCGGAGAGGTTGAGGATGCCGGGCTGGCCGGGGGCATTCTGGCCCGGGCTGGCGTGGCAATCCGTGCAGCGCCGCGGCTGGCCGGCGAGCGCGTCCTGGTACAGTTTGGTGTGGTTGATCCGGTCATGGGCGGCGAGGATGTTGGTGGCCGTCTCGGTCCCCAACCCGGCCGCGCTGGCCACCCGCCAGCCGCCGCCATGGCAGTTGCGGCAGCCCAGCTCCGTGGATACCGGAGCTACCGTCTTCACCGCCGCCAGCAGGATCCCGGTTTTGGTGTCGCGGGCCTCCACGGTGAACAGCGGGTAGGGCTGGTAGCCGCCGCCCTCCGGGTAAGGGGTGACCGGGATCATTTTGGCCACAAAGCTCTTGCGGGCGGCGTCGAAGGTGAATTTGCCGGCCAGCTGGCTGCCGGACAGCCCCGTGTTCTTTTCCAGCTTTTGTTTGAAAGTGGCCGGGGCGTGATCCCAGAAGGGCACTTGGGCGGCGGGGTTTTCAAAGCCCGGCTCCACACGGTAGGTCAGCTCATAACCCTGGCCGAGGATTTCAGGGGTGAGCCCGCACTTGATCAACTGCGCCTCCAGCGTGTTGCCGGGCGGCGAGAGCACAAACCACGGATCGCTGTCGGAGATCCAGTGGAAGCCGAGGTCGTTCCAAGCCAGCAGCAGGTGTTTTTCCCTGGCCTCCACGCGCGCGGGCACGGCGGTGGGCGCCGGCTTGATGGCCGCCGGCTCGGGTTCCCGGCGGATTTCCTTGCCGCCCAAATCAGCCAGGTAAACCGCCAGCGCGGCTTTTTCCTCAGCCGTGCCCAGCACCGGGGGCATGTAGCGCAGGAGCCGGCCCTGGCCGGTCAATTGCGAAAGGATGCCCTGGTAACTGAGGGGCCGGGTGGCGCGCAGGATATCGTTGCGCCCGCCGCCAATGGTGTGGCAGCCGAGGCATTGCAGATTGAACAGCTCGCGCCCCGCCTCTTTTTGATGGTCCGCCGTGACGGATTTGATTTCGCTCCAGCGGGCCCGGGGCAGCAAACCAAAGCGGTCGATCCCGGCCTGGCCGAAAACCGGCAGGGAGTTGGCGTAGAGTTCGCCGGTGATCAAATACGGCTTGCGCACGATCTCGCGGATGTATTCAAAACCGCCGATCCAGCTCAAGCCGATGGCGGCCACCAGGACGGTCGCCACCCGCTGGAAAAACCGGCCGCTGCTCAGCGCCACGGCCACGCCCAGCACAAACAGCGCGCCGCTGGCGGCGGCAAACACTTTGATGAAAAACCAGGTGTCCCGGTTTTGCCCAAAGCCTGCCAGGCGCGTGGCCTCCGGAATGGCGGCCCAATACCAGGCCCCGGCCACGATGGCCAGGGGGACCGGTAACAGCAGCCACCGGGAGCAATAGCGCACCAGTTGATTGCGGAAACCGGCCTCGCCACACCGCACCGCGGTCACCAAGCCGAACAAGCCGGCGATCATGACCGCCATGGCCGTCCGGAAGATCAGCGAGGGGAAAAAGGTGGGATTCAGAAAGCCATGCCAGAAATAATGGGTGTCAGCCCAGCGGCCCGGGGTGAGCATGAATGACAGGATGCCATTGATGATGAACAAGCTGAGCCAGGCGAACAAGGCGTAGAAGAAGGCCAGGATCTGCCGCCCTTTGCGGTCCAGGTGCGGGAACCGGTAGGCATACAGGAGCAGGGCGGTTATCTCCCCCAGGAAGAACACCCATTCGATCGCCCAGCCGAACACGAAATTATGGATCAGCAGGGAGGTGCCCGTGGGGTTGACCAGCGCGATGATGAACCAGATCCCCACCCCGGAGACTCCGCCGAACACCATGGTGAGGTAGAGGAAAAACCAGGTGTGCCGCCGCAGGTAATCATGCAGCTGGGGATTGTTTTCGCGCCAGGCTTTGCGGTCGGTCAGCCAGATGAACAAGCCGCCGCCCACGGCCAGGTGCGATATATATACATGCAGGATCGCGATCAGCGCGATCCACGAACCGCCGCCAAAACGGGTGGTTTCCCAAATCGGGTAATTCATTGTGCGCCTCCTTTTCCGGCCGGTTTGAAGGCCACCTGGATCATATATGCCACGGCGGCCAGCCCGCCCAGGAGCACGGCCAGGAACAGGACCATCACGTCATATTGCGGGGTCAGCTGGAGCGTGTCCGGCGAAAAATAGGGCTGCAGGTAAAACGCGCGCAAACCGTCCCGCGCCACGACCATGGCCGCCAGCGCGATCAGCAACTGGCTGATGGTGGGGCGCAGTTTGCCGGAAAAAGCGGTGGCCATCGCCCCGATGCCCGAAAGTGCCCCCAAAACCAGGGCTATGGTGTAGAATAGATTGCCGCCCATGAACCCTTTGGCCACCGGCTTGGGCAGGGCCAGCAGGAACCAGGCGCCGATAAAAATCTGGACCAGCGTGGCCACAGCAAAGATCCGCAAGCCCGACTTTACCCGCAGTTCGCGGACCTCCCCATCCAGGCTGGCCCGCCGGGACCAGAAAATGGCCATGGCCAGACCCGCCACCGCCACGGAAGCGGCCAGGAAATGGAGATAGCGGGGGGCCAGGGAGGGATCGCCCAGGTTCAGCAGGGTGCCGCCCCGCTGTTTGAAATAAGCCACCCATTTCTCCGGCTGCACCATCAAGGTCAGGTTGTTGACATAGATGAAGCCGATCCCCAGCAGCAGGACCGTGGCCGCCCCCAGGAGCAGGCGGGCCGCCGCCGGGGCGCCATCTTCCAGGCGGCGGTGCAGGTAGAGGCCATAATAGGCCAGGATCAGGGCCGGGATGACAGCGATCCAGTAAACCGCCATCAGGATGGAACTGCTGTAGAAAAAATGCCCGTAAACCACCTGCAAAAACAGCAAGGGCGCGACCCCCAGGGTGATCGCATAAGGCAGGAACAAAGGCAGTTTGCCGGACAGAATGGCCGCCAGTGGCCCCGGCCGGGGCGAGGCCGTGGCTGCGGCCGGCTTGGAGAACAGCGTGATCAAGCTCCCGCCCACCACAATATTAACCAGCACGATGTGGATCAGGAACAAGGCGTTGTCCAGCACTTGAAATAAGATGGCTGGCGCCGGAATGGATTCCGGTTGGGGGACCAGGTCGGCTGGATTGATCATGCGCACCTCCCGCATGCCCCCAAGGCTGGCTGGGGTGTGAGCAAGCTGCCCAATAAACGAATGGCTGTAGATACCATGAGCCGATTATGGGTCTTTTAGGCGGCTTCAACAACGAAAAATCAAAGAAACATGGAAAATTTGCCCGGGATTGCACCTTGATCCGCCTTCTCGGATTTGCGAGCCGTCGGCTAAATTCCGCCGCCGCGTTTTTTACGTTCAGGGATCCGGTTGGAGGTTCCGATGTTCCACCATGAGGCACCGGTTCATGACCACGCGCAGGCCGGTCTTTAACGCCTCCTGGGTGGCCGCGTTATGGACAATGCCGCTTTGCATCCAAACGGCTCGGACGCCGCCTTTGGCGATGGCCTCGGCCACGATGGCCGGCACTGCCTCCGGTTTGCGGAAGATATTCACCAAATCCACGGTTTCGGGCACTTCCCGCAGGCTGGCATGGCATTTTTCACCCAGGATTTCCGTGGCATTAGGATTCACCGGGATGATCCGGTAGCCTTGCCGCTGGAGGTAATCAGCCACCCGGTGGCTGTCCTTATCAGGATTATCCGACAACCCCACGACAGCGATGGTGCGCGTGGCGGCCAGGATTTGCCGGATTTCCTCCGGTCCAGCCTGGTAAAGCGGCCGTTCGCAAGCCTGGCTCACGGCTGGCCTCCCGCCGCGAGGCCTTTTTCCTTCCATTTCAGCCGCAAAGCGTGGTGCAGGCGGTCGTGAAAGGCCACTGGCAATTCATACGGCTGTCCGGCTTTGTACAGGGTGATGGTCTTGCGGATGTTGTCCACCACCACCTGGCAGGGGTTGCATCCCGCCATGTGTTTTTCGAACTCATCGCAGAGGGACGGATCCACCGTGCCATCCACGTATTCGTTCAGGATTTTCAGCAGTTCTTCGCATTTCATGTGCAATACGGTCCATGGATACGGAGTCACCACGGCGGAAAAAGTTACATTTCAAATCCATTGGCAGCGTGCCGGCAGGATTTTCGCGGTCCTGGTTGCTGGCTTGAGCGGAGGGCATCCGGGGGCGCCCGGCGCCCGCGAGGGGTTGCTTCTACTTGGCTGATACCGTGATGGCGCTGGGCGCGGAATAAATCGGCTGGCCTTTGGCCGGCGTGTATTTGGCCACCACGGTTACGCGGTCTTTGGTGGGCGGTTTCTGGCCCCAGGGTAAAGATAGGTTATAACCGATGCCAATCGGTGAGGAAATGGCAAATGGGGCCAGCGCGACCGGAGTGAAATTCCAGGCCAGCCAGCGTTTTTCGTCCTGGATGGTTTGCGATTCCAGCACTCCATCAAACAGGAGGATATCCAGCTGGCCGGACCGGATATACTGGGGCTTGGGATGGTCGGCGTTGACCGCGAACACCTTCAGCAGAATGCCATCGGTGCCGGGCGATCCATCCAGATCCACCGCCACCGGCATGGCCATGAGATGCAATTCGGCAAGGCTGCTCTGCGAGCCTGCCGGGACCGCTTGCCTGGCTGGCGGATGGGAGCGGCTCGATTTACAGCCCGCCAGGGCGCCGGCCACCGCCACCCCGAGGACCAGCCGCAGACAGAATTGGGGAAAGGCAATCATACGGAGCAACGAGCGGGCCATGGCCGGTAGTGGGGGATTCAAGCCAGCTTACCAATCGCCATCCACCAGGAAAGAGGTTGCCCGGCGCGCCAGGTCTTCAGCGAGCATGGGAATGGCTTGCCGCTCGGCACTGGACAGGTCTGAACCCACCCGGATGGTTGCCCGGCCGACCACACTGCGATCCATCAGCAGCCGGTTGGTGTATCGCTCCCGTGCGGTGAGGTGGGCGGTGAGGGTGATGGTGTAATCGCGGACCGTCAGGATGTCCGTGGGCTGGAAGCTTAAGGCTCCCCGGTTATAATGGGTGATCACCCCGTTGACCACAATGTCCCCATCCCCGGCGGTATCCAGCCGGTAGGAGCCATCCTGCTGCAGGCGTTTGCGCACCGCGCTGGTCACCGTTTCCACCAGGCGGGGTTCCGGGGTTTTGTTCACGAACATGTTGACCTGCACCGAGCGTTTGCCGGCGGGCTGGCCGGTGTTTGATCCCACTTTATACCCGGCGCAGCCGGCCCAAAACCACAGGGAAAGCAGCCAAACGCCGGCCTGGTTCAGGCGCTTCCAGATGGCAGGGGGATTTGGAGTTGGGTTATGCATTAGTTCCGCAGCCATCCCAAGGGAGGATGGTCTCGCCTGGCCTCCTATTTCTGGTCCTTTTTCTTATCGTCCTTGGATTCCTTGGATTCCTTGGGCGCTTTGGGTTCCTTCGGCGGGGGAGCGGTCTTCACCCGGGGCGCCAGGGCCACAATTCTTTGCTTGGCCTGGCCGGCCAGCTTGGAATTGGGATCCTTGTGCACCACATCCGTATAGTAAATGCTGGCCCCCTGCCATTTGTGGCGGCGCTCGTAAAACCGCGCGACCAGGTAACTGCCGCGCGCCTGTTCCGTTTTCAACTCCACAATCCGCCGGTTGGCATCTTCCACGCGCGGATCGTCCTTGTAGAGGATTTTGAAATCGGTGAAGGCGGAGATGGCTTTGCCGGCGGCGCTTTGATCGTATTCGGACTTTTTGGCCTGTTTGTTGTAAGCCAGCCCGGCTTTGAACAAGGCCTCGGAGGCGACCTTGGGCTGATCAAAATAGCGGTACATGGCCTGTTCATAGGCCTTGGCGGCTTTGGGGTAATCCTTTTGCTTCTCCCGGGCGGCGCCGATCTTCATTTGGGATTCCTGGCCAATGGGGGTGTAGGGCGCGCCTTTGACGATTTTTTCATACATCTCCACCGTTTTATCCATGGAAGGGAAGAAAGGGATGAATCCCCACAGCTTGAACCACTGGCCCGCCAGGAAGCGGTTGGCGATGTCATACTGGTGCTGCAAGGTGTCCGGGAATTTGTCGAACTTGGGATATTTTTCCACCAGTTTTTGATAAGCCTTGAAGGAACGTTCATCCATGCGGCGGGCTTCGTAACTGCGGCCGATCAGGAATTGGGCCGGGGCGGCAAAATCCGAAAGCGGCCATTTTTTAACGACCCGCTGCGCCGCGCGCAAGGCAGTGCCGTATTGCTTCTTGTCAAAGGCCTGCTGCGCGGTTTCCAGTTGGTCCTTGGCCCGCTCCCGCACCCACTTGCCGCTGCCCACTGGTTCGTAGGACCACCCCTCACCGGGACGGTAAACCAAAGGGGCCGGACAACGATGCGGCAAAGCCAGCCAGCAAACCATCACCAAGGCTAACCGGATCAACCATTTATTCATGGGGCAGACGTTACCCGAGCCGTCCTGGTCCGTCAAGCAGCGTTGGCTTCCGCCAGCGCATCCACCTGGGTGTCCACAATCCGGATGGTTTCCATGGTGTCGGCGAAGAATTGCAGCATGTTTTCACGGCTGGCCTGGATCTGCATATTCTTGAGCTGGAACAGGTTGTCCACGTAGGCCGGGTTGATCTTCAAATGGGTGACGGCCAGTTTCATGATTCCCCGGTGGTCCGCTGGTGGCGCCAGTTTCAACAAAAACAGGACGGCCCGGGCTAAATGGACCAGCGAGGTGAATCGTTCCAGCAGCACCCGGCGCATCCGGAACTCATCGCCGCTGGTGCGCCAGAACTGCTGTTTGATCCGCATCCGCATGGCCTTGATTTCATGGGCCAGCTGCCAATGCAAATCGCGTGCGTTCACCGGGATCTCCACCAGCAAATCGGCCCCATACAAAACCCGGTGGGCGTCTTTCATCTCCAGCATATCCAGCGGAAAATAGCGGGCTGAGTTGACCAGGTTTCGCCGGGAAAGGAACCGCGGGGCGAAATCGCGCTTCGCCAGCCATTTTTTGGCCAGTTCAGCGACCTTGTTCAAACTCACGATGTTCAGGTCCGAATAAATCACCAACAGGTTGATATCCGAGGACCGCTCGCAAAAATCGCCGGTTACGCAACTCCCGAAGGCCATGATTGATAACAGGTCGGTTTGGTAAAAGGAGATGATGTGGGACAGGAAATCCTCCAGATCGGCCCGGATCGGTTGCGCCAAGCGCAGGCTTTCCAAATTGGTAATGTTTCCTGGATTCATAACTGAGCTAATTAGATAATTACTTTATCGATAGACACGGTTGCAGCTCATTCGTGTTAGCCACCGGTTCATCAATCCACTGCAACCAACCACATTTTCCAATTTCCAAAGGGACCAAATTGTTTGAATGTGTTTCCATATTAGTATTCAGGATCGTTGGGTTTGTCAAGCCTGGCTTGAACAGGGTGCCCTTGGGCCGCCTGGTGGGGGGGTGAGCGGTTGGCTCGGTCCGATCACCCTCGATCCGCTTATGCGGGAACGCCTTTGGGCGATGAGCAACTTATGGGGAAAAGTGTGACACAGTGTGACAAAGTGTCGCACTGGGCGCAAGCAGGCCCGCCTGGCACGGCGGTTGGTTGATATGTAAAATGCTAATAATGAGAGTTTTACAATAAGAACATGAGGTGGCACCACAATTGCTTTGAAGAACATGAACTTTTTTTAAAGGTTATTGAGTTTATTATGGCAAAAGTACTTGGCATCGATTTAGGCACGACCAATTCCTGCATGGCGGTGATGGAAGGTGGGGATCCCTTGGTGTTGGAGAACTCCGAGGGCAAGCGCACCACGCCCTCCGTGGTAGCTTTCACGAAGACGGGAGAGCGGTTGGTTGGTGAGGCTGCCAAGCGCCAGGCGGTGACGAATTCGCGCAACACCGTTTATTCGATCAAGCGGTTCATGGGTCGGAAATTCGATGAGGTGGGGGAAGAGGTCAAGCGCGTTCCCTACAAAGTGGTGAGGGCCTCCAATGGCGATGTGGCGGTGGAAGTGGAAATCGAGGGCAAACCGAAGGCGTTCAGCCCCCCGGAAATTTCGGCCATGATCCTGGCCAAGTTAAAAGCGGATGCGGAGATGCGCCTGGGAGAAACCATCACGCAGGCGGTGATCACCGTGCCCGCTTATTTTAATGACGCCCAGCGCCAGGCCACCAAGGACGCCGGCCGGATCGCGGGGCTGGAAGTGCTGCGCATCATCAACGAGCCGACCGCCGCGTCCCTGGCTTACGGCCTGGATAAGAAAAAAGACGAGAAAATCGCGGTTTATGACCTGGGCGGCGGCACCTTCGACATTTCAGTGCTGGAAATCGGGGACGGGGTGTTTGAAGTGAAGGCCACCAATGGCGACACGCACCTGGGAGGCGATGACTGGGACAACCGGATCATGGATACGATCCTGGACGATTTCAAACGTGAGCAGGGGATTGACCTGCGCAAGCAGCCGGACGCCCTGCAGCGGATCAAGGAAGAGGCTGAAAAAGCCAAGATCGCCCTCAGCAGCTCACAGGTTTACGAAATCAACCTGCCGTTCATCACGGCCGATGCGAGCGGACCCAAGCATATTTCCACCAAATTGACCCGCGCGAAACTGGAACAGCTCTGCGACGACCTTTTCGAGCGCACCGTCAAGCCGGTGCGGAACTGTCTGAAGGATTCCGGACTCTCCCCCGAGCAGATTGATGAGCTGGTGCTGGTGGGCGGCATGACCCGCATGCCCCGCGTGGTGGAAACGGCGCATACGCTGGTGAACAAACCACCGCATCAAGGGGTGAATCCTGACGAGGTGGTGGCCATCGGGGCGGGCATCCAGGGGGGCGTGCTCAAGGGTGAAGTCAAGGATGTGCTCCTGTTGGATGTCACGCCGTTGACCTTGGGGATTGAAACCCTCGGCCGCGTTTCCACCCCGCTGATCGAGCGCAACACGACGATCCCGACCCGGAAGTCGCAGATTTTCTCCACCGCCTCGGACAGCCAGCCCGGCGTGGAAATCCATGTTTTGCAGGGCGAGCGCTCCATGGCTTTCGACAACAAGACCATCGGCCGGTTCCAGTTGACCGATCTGCCGCCCGCCCCGCGGGGGGTGCCGCAAATCGAGGTGACCTTCGACATCGACGCCAACGGCATCCTGCACGTCAGCGCCAAGGATCTGGGCACGGGCAAGGAGCAGAAGATCACCATCACCGCCAGCAGCGGGCTTTCCAAGGAAGAAGTGGACCGGCTGCGCAAAGATGCGGAATCCCATGCCGATGATGACCGCAAGAAACGGGAGGAGATCGAGGCCCGCAACGAGGCGGATGCTTCCGTGTATCGGTCGGAGAAGATGCTGAAGGAGCACGGGGATAAGATTTCTGCCGAAGAAAAAGCCAAGATCGAGAAAGCCGTGGAAAGTGCCAGGGAAGCTTTGAAAGGCACCGATTCCGCGGCCATGAAAGCAGCCAGCGAACAGCTCAACGCGGCCTGGCAGACGGCCTCCACCGAGCTTTACAAAGCGGCGGAAAAGGCCAAAGGCGGCCCCCAGGGCGCAGCCCCCGGCGGCGGTGACGGTGAACCAGCGAATCCCGGCCCGCGGCCAGGATCGAGCAAAAAGGACGATGGCCCGATCATCGACGCCGAGGTCGTGGACGATAAAAAGTAACCGCTACCGAGGCTGGAAGACCAATAGAACAATTTTAACCATGCGAAAAATCGTTCCCGCTGCGGGTGCAGCCGGGGATGGATTTGAAGGTTAACTAAAGAGAACAAAAAACAAAACCATATGGCTATGAACCTCAAACCACTCGGCGACCGGGTTTTAGTGGAACCGGCCGAAGAGAAGGAAGTCAAGAAAGGCGGCATCATTATTCCTGATTCCGCCAAGGAAAAACCGACCGAAGCGATTGTGGTCGCATTAGGCACGGGCAAAACCGATGACGATGGCAAGAAAGTGCCGTTTGAAGTGAAGAAGGGTGATCGGGTGTTGATCAGCAAGTATGGTGGCACCGAGGTCAAAATCGATGGCAAAGAATACAAGATCCTTAATTCGGATGATATTCTCGCGGTGGTGGAATAACGCATAACCTTAGAAGCAAGACACTATTATGGCAGCAAAACAATTACTGTTCGAAGAGAGCGCCCGCCAAACCCTGTTGCGGGGTGTGGAAGTCATGGCCCGCGCGGTCAAAGCCACCCTGGGGCCCAAAGGCCGCAACGTGGTGCTGGACAAGAAGTTCGGCTCCCCCACGGTGACCAAAGACGGCGTGACCGTGGCCAAGGAAATCGAGCTGAAGGACCCGTTTGAAAACATGGGCGCCCAGATGGTGCGCGAAGTGGCCAGCAAGACCAGCGACGCCGCTGGCGATGGCACCACCACCGCCACCGTGCTCGCGGAAGCGATCTTCCGTTCCGGGCTCAAGCATGTGACCGCCGGCTGCAATCCGATCAGCCTCCAGCGCGGCATCATGAAGGCCGTGGAGGCCGTGGTGGAACAG
>CAYPCQ010000026.1:0-81450 GCA_964409245.1 uncultured Verrucomicrobiota bacterium | reverse complement strand
GACGGTCTCGGAAGGTTACGCCAGCGGCAGGAATACACGTGGAGCGGTGGTTGGTATCTGTCTTCGACGGTGAATTACGTCTATGATGGGCGGCGGGTGATTCAGGAGCGGGACGGGAACAACACGCCGACGGTAAGTTACACCCGGGGCAGCGATCTGGCGGGAAGCCTCGAAGGTGCTGGCGGCATTGGCGGACTTTTGGCCCGGTCACACGGCTACAGTGGCGGAAGTTGGTCAACTCACAATTATTACCATGCCGATGGAGGTGGAAACATCACCTACATCATGAATTCCAGTCAGACGGCGGCCGCCACGTACAAGTATGATCCGTTTGGCACTACGCTCGCCCAATCAGGCACACTGGCCAGCGCCAACGTCTATCGCTTTTCGACCAAGGAATTCCATTCGGCGTCGAGTCTCTATTATTATGGTTTCCGATTTTACGATCCCAATCTCCAGCGCTGGCTAAATAGGGACCCGATGGGGGAGGAAGGCGGGATTAACTTATACACGTTTGTTAAAAACGATCCGATTGGTTCTATCGATGCTTTGGGTCTTGAATCAGATCCTACTGCTCCATCTTATAATCCAAATGACTGGAGAACGGGTGGCAAATATCCAGGGAATAATAACTGCTGTAATTATGCTTACAATATGCCTGGAGGTACAAAGTTACCGAATGGGGGACGTGTTCCATATAATCTCCAGCCTGGTGAACTTGGTGGACAGAAATCGTCAACAACGAAGATTGATTGTACGCAACTAAGAAAACGAGTAAAGGCAGACTTTGGAAATGATCCAAATGTTAAAACATCTACAGGCGGTAAATGCCCTGCTGGTTATCATGCTGTAAAGCTATGGTTGTCCTCTGATGGATATGGCTTTCACATGATGCGACAAGATGATACTGGTAAATGGTCTGAAAAAGGTAATGCAACAGCACCAGTATCTAAATGCGACCCGGAAAAACCTCAAGAAAAAGACGATCAAAGTTGTGGCACTATATGTGTTCCAAATACTTACAAATGACCAACATAATATCATTATTGGCGATTCTGATCGGGTTAAGTGTTGGGTGTTCTAGCTATAAAAGCGCGTCGTATTATATTAACGATCACACCCTTATATTCGCTGGTTCAATGGATAAAGTTAAGGAACGATTCAGCAAGTTGACTTATAAAACAACATTTCAAATATTGGATACCAACAAATCAAAATGGTTATTTGTATGTAGCTATCCTTATCGAAGTCGTGATATATTCGACATCTATGTTTTTGAAAGCCCTGAAGATGATAACGATGGGGAGTATAAATTACGCTCCATGATCGTTGTTTACAGATCGAGAGATATGGTGGCTGAGTGCAAAAGCGAAAATGGGGGAATAGGAGTATATCATGAGAAGCAACGAATTGCATGGCTTACTCCTAGAGATGCCATGACAAATGTTGGTAAACAGAACGCAAACCAATAGCGCGATATTTCAGCCCATTATACGGCGTAAAAAATGCCAGGAGATCAGCTAAATGACCAACTCTTCGAAACCAGGCCGCGCAAACTTTTTTCTGTAAAATCTTTTTTCACGAGGTTTAAACCGAGGGCTGGGGATTGGGTTGCATATTGAGGTAAATTTTTCCGATTTCCCATTGATTGGAGATTTCGATCAGCAACGCGGATACCAGGCGCAAGCGCGACGCCTCATTGGGGAATATTCCGGCGACCCGAGTGCGCCGTTTGAGTTCCATGTTCACCCGTTCGATGGAGTTGCTGGTGCGCCGGCGGCGCTGGTGAGCCGGCGGGAAGCCAAAGACCGTGAGCCCTTGCGGGATGTTCGACTCCATCCAGGAAGCCAGTTGCGGGGCGCTTTTGGCGTAAGCGGCGACGGTTTGTTCGTTGGCGTTCACCTAAATTGACCCACATCTGTTCAGATAAATTGGTCCACCGGGTAAAAGCTGGGGGTGGTGCTTCTTCTTTCCGAGTAGTTAATTTTGCCAGGTATTGGGAAGTGCCACCGGTGGGCGGCGATCGAAAAAGGGCTGAGAGATTACACTCGCGACCTGAGCACATCGTTCCAGTCGTGATGTGAAGGGCGCAGGCGCTTGATGCCTGGGTACAAGGCCATCATAGCGCTTGCCATTCGGTCGCCGGTGGCGTCGGCATCGAAGCCGCAGTAAAGCTGGCAGCCTTGGTCGAGCCGGGATCTGAGCCATCGTGGATTGGGCCGGGCGCCAGCAGTAGACAGACAACGGTATTGGGGATTTGAAATCTGGACTCGCCATCCCGCGAGTTCTCCCGGCCATAGGTTCCGCGCTCCACGCGGGATCGGGAAATCCCGCCTGACGCAGGATTGGATCTTGTGAATTCGCTGGTTCTCCGCGGTGCCCGATTTCCCGGCATTGCCAATCAGCCGCTTTTCAACCACACTCCCAACGGCATGAATAAACGCTTTTATCTGACAACAGCCATCGATTATGTGAACGGGGAACCCCACTTGGGCCATGCATATGAGAAAGTGGTCACGGATGTGTTGGCCCGCATGCAGCGCAGCCGGGGGCGCGAAGTTTTTTTCCTGACCGGAGCGGATGAACATGGCCAAAAAGTGCAGCAGGCCGCCCAAGCCCAAAACCTGTCCCCCCAAGCGTATTGCGATCAATTGGCCGCCCTTTGGAAATCGTTTGTGGTGCAGCTGAATATTTCCAATGACGACTACATCCGGACCACGGAGCCACGGCATAAGGAAGTCGTCCAGGCGATCCTTTCAAAACTGCACGCCGCCGGGCATTTTTACAAAGCACCCTACAAAGGTTTTTACTCCACCAAGGAAGAAACCTTCCTGACGGAAAAAGACCGCCAGCCAGATGGCAACTTCGCACCCGTGTGGGGCCAGGTCGTTGAACTGGTGGAAGAAAATTACTATTTCCGCTTAAAAGAGCACCAATCCTGGCTGATCGACTATATCAAAACCAATCCGGGCTTCATTGTGCCGGATTACCGCCGTAATGAGGTGTTGGGATTTCTTACGAATAACGAATTGGAAGACCTGTGCATCAGCCGGCCAGCCTCCCGCTTGAGCTGGGGCATACCCCTTCCTTTTGATTCATCATATGTTACTTACGTGTGGTTCGATGCGTTGTCCAACTACGTGACCCTGACCGCCGCTTACAATGATCCGCTGGTTTTAAACGCCTTGCGGCTTCCAGCCAAACCCGAAGCACCCACTCTTTCGTTGTGGCCCGCCGATATCCAGGTGGTGGGCAAAGATATTGTGAAATTCCATGCCGTATATTGGCCCATTATGCTGAGGGCCATGGAATTGCCCCTGCCCAGGCAATTGGTGGTTCACGGTTGGTGGCAAAAAGAGGGCCAAAAAATGAGCAAAACCCTGGGCAATGTTGTGGATCCATTGGCCGTAATCCGGGAATGGGGACTGGATGCTTTCCGCTTCTACGTTTTGCGGGAGCTGGCGGTGGGGCCGGATGGCAATTGGAAAGATGAAGGCTTCCAATCCCGCTACCAATCTGAATTGGCCAATGGTTTGGGGAATTTGTTGAACCGCTCGGTTTCCATGCTTCAAAAATACCGGCAGGGAATAGTCCCCGGCCGCTCGGATGAACTGGCGGCGGATGCCGAAAAAGCCGTCCGGGAAACCTTGGAACGGATGGATCAAGCGGATCCCCAGGGGGCGTTGATTGCCATCAGTTCTTTGATCACCCGGGCGAACCAGTATGTGGACCAAACCGCGCCTTTCAAACTGGCCAAGGATCCCGCACAGTCACGCCGTTTAGATGATATTTTATACAACCTGGCGGAAACCTGCCGCATTCTGGCCGTTTTGCTCTGGCCGTTTTTGCCGGATTCCGCCTGCAAAATCTATTCCCAGTTGGGATTTTCAGAGTCTCCGAGCCAAATGACCCTCGCCCAATGGGGGGGCCTGGCTCCCGGCCACCAAGCCGGGGCAGCGGTCCCGTTGTTCCCACGCAAGGATCAACCCAAGCCGTGACGCGCCAGTTAGGAGGAAAACGATTGCGAGGCAGGTAGTTGTGCAAAACTGGCAGCGAACTACAAACTGGCCCTGCGGTGGTCTCTTTAAGTGGCGTGCGACGAAGGCTTTGCATGGTTATGTCGCGAGTGCTTTTGATTGTGGGATTTGTGGTCGCCATTCCAGTGGTGCTTTATACATTTTGGATTGTCCATTGCACGTTAGACCGCGTTTGTGTGAGCCACGCCCGACGGTTTTGCAGGCGGCACGGTTTGGAGGTATGCAGAGTCAGATGGCGCCCAGATTTCGAGTTGTCAGGTGGCAAGAGGCTCAAAACCGAGTTCACCCAGGTTCAGCTAGATTGCCTTGATGCCCAGAAGCAGCGCAGATTGGTATTGGTATTAGTTTGGCTGTTTGGAGTTCGCAAACTGGTCAGCAACGAGATTTATCCAGCGTCTTATGACAATCAGTGGCCGCAAAAATGCCCCTAAGAATAATGGAGACGAACCACCGTCCCGCCACCACACTCGACATTGCTGCCGGGTGACTTGTTGCCGGGGCAACGAGGAAAGTGGGGTGCGCGTTGATCGAAGAGTGCCTTGCAGCCAAGCCATAGCTTTCTCGGCATCCATGAAAAACGTCGGAAACGTACCCCCTCTGGGGCGAGCTGCTCGATCAGTTTGGCGTGCTTTGCTTGGTCTGGTCGCACGACCAGGCCGATTCGGGCGCTCCGTGGCAGGTTTCGAGAGAGCGACTTGCCAAGACCGAATACTTCCGCCGCGTTCGGAAGTGATCGCACCGCGATTGCATCCACAAGAATGCGGTTCCATCGCCTTGCGGCCAATAATCCTATGTTTTCTTGCTTGGCCTGCGCCGCTTCGGTCAGCGACATCTCCCCCTTTCGAGTTAGGAGCACGCACTTCTCCTCTTCAAGTGGGTCTATGGAATATGACAAGTGACCATTTGTTTTGAGTATGAGTGGTTTGAGTCACCGACCAGCCAGCCAGTGTGCCCAGGGGCGCGAACTTCGCCGGGGTCATTTCGTGACCGCCAGTTCGCGCCCCAAGTTCATGTCCCATCCGCCGCCAAGGGCTTTGTAGAGCGCGATGACATTTTGACTCACCGCGGTTTGACTTTGAGCCAGCGCATCTTCCGCTCGATAGAGGAAACGTTCAGCGTCGAGAACGTTCAGGAAGCTGGCTAAGCCGTTGGTGTATAGTTGCTGGGCGAGATGGAGGGAGTCCGCGCTGGAAATGACAGCGTCTTGCAGAGCGCGCTGACGCTCTTGTTCCTTGGCGTAGGCTACCAGGGAGTTCTCGACTTCTTCGAACGCGTTCAGGGCTGTTTGCTCGTACGCGGCGAGCGCCTGCTCCTGGCGGGCATCGTGCAGGCGGATGTTGGCGCGGATCCGGCCGGAATCGAAAATCCTCCACTGGACTGTGGGGCCGACGGACCAGAGACTGCTCCCCTGGGTGAACCAGTCGCTGGCACTCACGCTCTGAAACCCAGCGACGCCAGTTAGCGAGAATTTCGGGAAGAGGTCCGCGGTGGCAACCCCGATGCGTGCTGTAGCGGCGGCCAACCGACGTTCAGCCAGTCGTATATCCGGTCGGCGCAGGAGTAGTTCCGAAGGCAGTCCGACGGGCAATCCTGAGGAGACGACAGGCACCGGCGAAGGGGGTGACAATTCCTCCCGTAGCGCGCCGGGCGGTTGCCCGATCAGGATGCTCAGGCGGTGGATCGATAATTCGATCCGGGTTTCCAGGACGGGGATCTCCGACCGAGTGGTCGCCAGCAGGGTGGCGGCTTGCTGGACGTCGAGTTCGGTCGTGAGGCCGTTTCTGAACCTATCGCGTGCAATGGCCAGCGACTCTTGCTGGGCGGTCGTGTTTTTCCTGGCGATGGCGAGTTGTTGTTGGTTCCCGCGCAATTCCACATAGTTCCGCGCCGCTTCGCTGACGAGAGTGATCCACACGTACTGCCAGCCGAATTCGGCGGCAGCGACTTCGGCTTTGCCGGCTTCAACTGCCCGGCGGGTGCCGCCAAAGACGTCGATCTCCCACGCGGCATCGAATCCGGTTTGGTAGATGTTGTTTTCGAAGGGGACGTTATCCGGTATCGATAGGGAGCCGATGATGGGCTGGTTCTCGCTTTGCTTTTGGCGGGCGTACGAGCCAGAGGCTCCGACGGCGGGTCCGAGCCGAGCGGAAACGACCCGGTATTGCGCGCGAGCTTCGCGTACGCGCGCGGAGGCAATCGTGAGGTCGGAATTGGACCGCACGACGCGCTCAACGAGTGAATTCAGGCAAGGATCGTTGAAGTTTTTCCACCAGGTTAGCGCGGCGATCTGACCGTTGGTTTCGCTGCCGGCGAAGGGGGCGCTCCAAGTCGAGGGCGCGGTCAGCGTGGGCGGGTGGTAGTTGGGGCCTACGGAGCAGCCGGCTGCCAGTCCGAGGCATAGGGCCAGGGCTGCCAGGCAAGAGGAGAAATTGGTTCTCACACAAATGGACGAGTTCATAACCTGTATGTTCAATGGGCCGTTGTTGGCTCCTTCACCACCACTTTCCTGAGCAGAATCGCCAGCGGGATGACCACGAAGCAGATCACCGCCAGCCAGCGGAAGTCGTCGATGTAGCTGAGCATGTGCGACTGCCGCAGCAGCTCCCGATAAATCGCGCCATCGGATAATCCCGCCGCCTGCATCGGCCCCGTGTGCGCCGCCACCGCGGCCTGCAACGACTGTTGAGCCTGTTGCAGCGCCACATCATAGGGCGTCAGGTGAGTGACCAGGGAAGCCTGATGGCTCTGCGCGGCGCGCGTTTGAAAGGTTACGAGCAGGGCGATGCCGACGCTGCCGGCGAGGTTTCGCGCGAGCGCGAAGATACCAGTTGCATTGCCCATCTGCTCCTTCTTCAACATGCCGAGCGCCACGGTCATCAGGGGGATCATGCAGAGGCCCAGGCCCATGCCCTGGATCATCGTGGGCCAGACGAGATCCTGGCGCGCAAACTGGAGGTTGATTCCGCCGTATCCCCAACTGGACAAACCGAGCAGGAGGAAACCGCCGATGATGAGCTTCCGGTTATCCACGCGGTTGATCAGCGGACCCACCACTGGCACGACGAGAATGCTTCCAACCTCGCGCCATACTTGGGTCATGCCGCTGTCCAAAGCCCCATACCCCATCAGGCCTTGCAGCAGAAGTGGCAATAACGTCAGCGGCCCGTAGATCACAACCGCAGCGATGCTGATAAGGAGGGTGCCTACGGTGAAATTCCGGTCTTTGAAGACGCGCAGGTCTGCTATCGGATGGCTCCCGCTCAACTGCCGGATGACAAATCCGATGAAGGCTGCCACGGAAACGACCGTGAACCAGCGCACCCAAGCCGCGTCGAACCAGTCGGCGTCCTGCCCCTTGTCCAGAATAATCTGCAACGTCCCCAGCCAAAGTGCCAACAAACCGAACCCAAGCCCGTCAATCCGGCCCGGCTTGGCCGCCCGGATGTATGGAGGGTCAAACACGAAGCGCTTGCATAGCCAGATTGCCGCCAGCCCCATCGGGATGTTCATGTAGAATAGCCACCGCCACGAGTAATCGTCGGTAACCCATCCACCGAGCACAGGCCCCAGGACCGGAGCTGTCAGCACGCCCATGCCGTACGCCGCCATCGCCACGCCGTGCTTTTCGGGAGGAAAACTCTCAAAGAGGATCGCTTGTGACAGTGGCTGCAGCGCTCCACCACCCGCCCCCTGAACAACCCGCGCCAGAATGAGCACTCCCAGACTCGGCGCGGCGCCACATACACAGGATGCCAAAGTGAAAATCGCAATACAGGCCAGGAGAAACCGCTTCCGGCCGAAAAATGAGGAGAACCACGCCGACGCCGGCAGGACGACGGCATTGGAAATGAGATAGCTGGTCTGAACCCACGTCGCCTCGGTGGTAGTCGCGGAGAGATTGCCCGCGATGTGATTGAGCGAGACGCTGACAATGGTCGAGTCCAGCATCTCCAGAAATGTGGGCACGATCACCGCGATGGCGACCAACCACGGGTTAACATGAGGCTCTGCTTCGACCGCTTTCATGCCCACGCCTCACTTCACCCGAACTCGCGCCTCCACGGACATGCCCGGCCCCAGCACAAGGTCACGGTCCAACCCGGCGTCGAGGACAATCTTCACCGGGACGCGTTGGACCACCTTGATGAAGTTGCCCGAGGCATTCTCCGGCGGGAACATGCTGAAGCGCGCGCCGGCGCCTGACTGGAAACTCTCAATCCGGCCAATGAATTTGCGGCCTGCCAAGGTGTCCACCTTAATCTCGACGAGCTGTCCAACTCGCATGTGAGCCAGTTGCGTTTCCTTAAAGTTGGCCACGACCCAGAAATCGCGGGGCACAATGGCCATCAGCAACTGGCCGGGCTGAACGAAGGCCCCCGGCTCCGCGTTGCGCCGGGTGACGCGGCCCGCCTCCGGCGCCACCACCTTCGTGTAGGAGAGATTCAGTTCTGCCTCCCCAATAACCGCTTCGCTCTGTTGCACATCCGCTTCCGCCGTTTGCAGGCTTGTCTTGGTGAGGTTCAGTTGGGCTTCCGCCGCGAGCGCCTTGTGACGCGCCACTTCCACTTGGGCGCGGGCCGCTCGCGCCTGCGTTTCCGCCGAATCCACCTGGCTGCGTGCCACGGCACGACTCTCCACGTTCTGGTAACGCTTCAAGTCCGCTTCGGCGCGGCTTGCTTCCGCTTCGGCCGCGCTGACGTTGGCCTTCTCTTGCGCGATTTTCGACTGGTCCACAGTAACCTGCGCTTTGGTCGCTTCAAGCCGGCCGCGCGCGCCTGCCAGACTGGCCTGTGCTTTCGACAGTCGGATCTCGTAATCGCGCGCGTCAATCTCCAGCAGCGCGTCGCCCTTACTCACCTCTTGGTTGTCTTGGACAGACAGACGCGCAATCCGGCCAGCCACCTGCGGCGCAACCGGCATGACATGTCCCTCGATCGCGGCATTGTCCGTGGACTCATAGGGGGCGATGAATCGGAAATACCACAGAGCTGCCGCCACGCCCAGCACCAGGGCTGCAGCCCCGAGCCCAACCCGCAGCTTCCAGTTGGGCCGGCTTCCACTCACGCTTTGCGGGCTCTCGCCCTTGCCATTTCCGAGCGTTTCGGCTTTGCGGCTCTCTGCTTCTGGGACCAACACTATTCCGTTCTCTTCGCTTGTAGGCATATTCGCTTGCCGTGGCGGCTTTTTGAACTAGCAGCCATCGGCAGTGCCTATTTAACAAGTTCTGTGCCAACGCGGTTAAAAACACCTAAGCAATTGATATTATGTATGTTGCGCATAGACAGACCCCTTCAAATCGCCGTTCAGAATATTGAACGTTCAAAAAGCTGTTCTAAATTACGTTGCTTAACGTCCAGTCTTTTGAGACCATCTCGTCGTGAACGCCACCCACCAGGCTGTTTCTGAATCGGAATTTGCCGCGATCCTCCTGCTCGAAGTCGCCCGCGAGCAATCCTTGGATCGGCTCCTGCACAAGATCGTCTCGCGCAGCCTCGATCGCCCAAACTTCGCCGCCGTCCAAATCTGGATGGTCGGAAAAGGCGACCTCTGTGCCAGGTGCCCCCAGAAATCCGTCTGCCCCGACCAAACCCGGTGCCTACATCTCGCGGCAGGGGGCGGAACTGCCATCACCAACCCTCAAGGCGAGCTGCTTCACTTTGATGACCCGGACCTCCGCAATCCGTTCGGTGTGGGATTGGCCGGACGCGCGGCCGCCGATGCGCGCGAGCTTGCCATTTCCAACCTGGACACCGAATCAGGCGACGCCTTCGGAATGGCCTGGTTGGGAGACAGGCAAATCCGAGCCTTCGCCGCCCTCCCTATGACATTCAAGGGCGAGATTCTCGGCGTTGCCGTCGGTTTCTTCCGCTCCCCACTGGAATCTGAAGGCCCGCGATGGGGCAGGATCTTCGCCGACCACATCGGCGCCGCGATTTCCAACGCCCGCGCCTTCGAGGAAATTCAGGCCCTAAAGGCGCAGCTCGAATCGCAGAACGCCTACCTCGAAGAGGAGGTTCTGGAGGCAAAGGCCTTCGGCGAACTCGTCGGCCAAAGCGCCCCTCTACGGCAGATCATCAGCCAGGTTGACCTAGTGGCGGGCACTGAGGCATCTGTCCTCATCCTAGGGGCCACCGGCACCGGCAAGGAGCTCGTCGCCCGTGAAATCCACCGGCGCAGCCATCGCAAAGACAAGCCCCTGGTGCGTGTCAACTGCGCTTCCATCCCGAAGGACCTGTTCGAAAGTGAATTCTTCGGTCACGTTAAGGGCGCCTTCACCGGGGCTGTTAAAGACCGCGCCGGCCGATTCGAAACCGCCGAGGGAGGCACCCTCTTTCTGGACGAAATCGCCGAAGTGCCTCGCGATCTGCAAAGCAAGCTGCTGCGGGTTCTGCAGGAAAAATGCTACGAGCGCGTCGGCGAAGACCGCACCCGCCACGCCGACGTGCGGGTTATTGCCGCCACCAACCGCGACCTGAAAACGGAGGTGGCTGCGGGACACTTCCGCGAGGATCTCTACTACCGGCTCGGCGTTTTCCCGATACACCTTCCTACGCTCAAAGAACGCCGAGAAGACATCCCGCTCCTGGCCAAACACTTCCTCGAACTTTCCGTAAAAGAACTCCGATGCCCCAAGCCCCGCCTCACACGCCCGGAGATCGAGCGACTCAAGAGCTACGACTGGCCCGGGAACATCCGCGAACTGCGGAATGTCATTGAGCGCGCCGTCATTCTCGCCCGGGGTGGTCCCCTCGAATTCAAACTTCCAAATGAGCCTCACCCTGCGGCTTCAGCCCCACTTAAGCCCAGCTCTCCTGAAGTTAAACCTGAAATCCTCACCGAAATCGAACTGCGACAGCGCGAACGCCAAAATCTGCTCGCGGCGCTCAACAAGACCGGCTGGAAAATCAAGGGCCCTCACGGTGCCTCCGAGCTACTTGGCGTTAAACCGACCACCTTACTCTTCCGGATCAAGAAAATGGGGCTGACTCGGCAATGATTTCGGCTCTCAGCTTCTGCCGGTAGCCGAGGTGCTGCGGCTCGCGCGAGGAAATCTCAATTACGTTCCGATTGGGATCCCAAATGCAGACCGACCGACTCCAGCCATCACCGCCTTTACGTTCGAGCGGGCCTCGACGATGGATATCAGGCACTTGCGAAGGTGTTTTATCCGACTCGTTGAAAATGGAAATATCGGTCAGGACAACCAGGGCCGCGAGGAACGATGCGAAAACCCTCCTTGGCAAGGACTGGCAGCAACAGAGCCGCAAGCGCAAGCGTCCGCAAGGGGCTTCTACCTTCGCCACCGAAACCGAAAACTATTGGGACAGCGGAATGAAACAGTATTTGCGGATAGCGGTCAAATTCCCCCCCCGCTCCATGCTGATCCGAAAGAAGCTGCCAGCGCGGTTTGGCATGGCGACGAATATTGTCTGCGGCAGCCCGGTTCCTTGCCGGACATCCAGTGTCAGCGGATCGCCCAAAGCGAGGCCGTGAAATACGTTGGTCCATTCAGCGGGCACGAGTTGGTGAGCGCATTGGGCCCGGTATTGAAATCCTGTGGTTGTGCTGAAGGTTAACGCCATTAGCGAAGGGCGGTGAACCGCGATGGCGGAAATGGATGGCAAGGGGACCAGGGTTACACTGCCTTCGATGAGCGCCGGGTATAAATCACCACTTGAGGTAGTGTATCTGGTTGGGCCATTGAGTGTGTTTAATTTTAACCCAAAGGTTCCAGAACCAAAACCAGTCGTATCCAGGGTTACGGCCGCCACCTTCGACCAGCCGTTTGGGAGACTTACACCCCCCGAAGAGGTCATAGTGCCACGCTCATACACCTGGGGCACGAGGGAACCCCCGCCGCTCAGGCCGTTGTTGTTCGAGCCAAAGGCTGTGCCGTCAAGGATGTTCACCAGCGTTATGGAGGGACCGCTGAGGTTCCCTCCTGCAGCCGGCCCCCCGTCCGCCACCTGGATATTGAAGCCAATCCCAGTGACCCAAACCGGAGCCCCGGTATTCTCAAGAAAAACATCAAAGGACTGGCCAGCCAGGTTGGGCAGCAGTTTGAGCTCAGGCAAGCCGATGGCAAGCGCTGCCTGCATGGGTCCAGGAACCAAGGCGCAACCTACGATCAGCAACAGCGATCGGGCTGATGATGGGCGATGGCGCCATCCCGTGCGGAGTCCCGCAAATAGGATCAGGGCAGCCCCCGTAATCAATACCCAGGAACCCGGCTCTGGCACAGCCGCCACCGCCACACTGCCATCGATGAGCGTCGGAAATAGATCTCCGCCCAGAGTGGTGTATTTGGCCGGACCATTATGCGTATTCAAAGTTAACAAGAAGATCCCGGAGCCAAATCCAGTCGTATCCAGGGTCACGGTCGCCACCTTCGACAGGCCGCTCGGGAGGCTCACCGTGCCGGCAGCCGTCAAAGTCCCTCGCTCATAAACCTGGGGCACAATTGAGCCGCCCCCACTCAAACCGTTGTTGTTTGGACTAAATACGGTTCCCGTGAAGAGATCGACGGAAGTTATGGCTGGACCACTGATGGTTCCTCCTGCAGCCGCCCCTCCATCCGCCACTTGAATATTGAACCCAATCCCATTTACCAATACCGAAACCCCGGTATTTTGCACATAAACATCAAAGGCCTGGCCAGGCATATCGGGCAGCAGGACGATCTCCGGCAGGTCGATGACCACCGCCCCCGGCAACCGGCCCGGCACCAAGAAGCAGCACCCGGCCAGCAGCGCCAGGATCACCCCCAAGGCTGAGAAGGGGCCATTAACATGAGGGGGCTTGGGCTTCGATTTCATTGGCTGGCTGGTTCGGGCAAGGTCATGGTTAATCTAAAAAGTTGAAACGTTTCCCCGTTTGACCCATACCGAATCCGCCACGGGTTTTGGTGGTTTAACGATCCGCCCAATTTAGCGGCCGGCACTCCTTCGAGGATTGCTTGCGATTCGAGGAGGCCCAGCAGTGGCGCATCGCTTCGGCTTAAGCACCTTCCATCCTCCATGGCCATCCCCAGGGACTTTGAAGCAAACCAGGAACCGCCGATCTGCGATGTTCCGCCACGCAGGCCACCGGCTGGGGATGGCATCCCCGCCACGGCGAAGTTGAGCAACTTCAAAGCCGTGAGGAAGTTCGTGGTGTTCACCCGGGCCAGGTTTTCATCCGACACGTCCACTCTTTGATCCCGGTTGTAATCGTAAGGATAATCCACCGGAGCGGGATTCAGGAAATTGCGCGGATGAGACCGGGTTGCAGCTTCGTCACTTACATCCACCTGGGCGTTAGAAGGGGTATTGCCCGATTCTCCGACAGCATTGCCAAAATAAAACAGATCGTCCGCGGCCAGACCGGTATTCGCCGCCCGGATTCTGACTTGCAGCCATTGATTTTGAATGGCTTGGTCGGGCCAGATGATCGTGATCCGATCAGAACTGCCGGCCCCGGCCCCGGAACGAACCGTCACGCTGGAAGGCGAGGGCGCGGCGGCCCAAACGCCCGTATCGGAACTGTTGCCAACCTTGAATTCAAGATCCGTTGCGCTGAAGCCAGCCGGCAATCCGGCGACATCCACCAGGATGCCGTCAAGACCCCGGCTATAGCTGGTGTAATTGGCAAACGTGGCAGTCTGCCCCGGCAGCAAGGCGGTTTTATCGGTCGCGATCGCCTGATCATCATTGCCGTTGGCGGCCGGATCGTTGCCGTCAAAGGCGGAATTGTTATAGAAAACCTGGCGGATCACGATTGTACTGTTGGTCACCCAAGTGACTGAGGCTCCAGCCGCCAGGGAATTCCTGGCTTCGTCCATGATCCCTGCCCCGGCAGCGCTCAAGGCCACGGTGTAGGTTCCCGCCACCCGGGTCAGACCGGAAAGGCTGCCCAGCGTCCAAGTGATCCAGTCGCTGGTGGTGAGCGTCTGACCGCCTGTCAACAGATTGCCGCCACCGTCGAGCTTCAGGGTCAAATCCTTAAGCTCAAAGCCGCTCACCGGCTCGCTGAACACGATCATTATCACCGATACTGGACTGGTCCGTGGAGCAGGTGTCACCGCCACAATGCTCACCGTCGGCGCTGTGGAATCGGCCACCACGGTGAGGCTGCCATTGACGGCCAATTGGCTGGCATCCCACTTCAATCCCACCGCCAGCACCGGCAACGTGAGGGTCGAAAACGTGCCGGCAAACGGGCTGCCGCTGCCCGGTGTGGCAGCGAACAAGACGAAGGCATCGCCAGCCGCCAGCGCATCGCCGCTGGCCGACACCGTTAAAGACCCGCCATACGTCAGCCCATGCCCGACGACTGACAGCTGATCGCTGGTCCGTGTTGCACCGGTCTTGCTGATATTCCACACCCCCGCACCACCCAGCAGCGAACTTTGGGTGACGGTCAGCGCTCCGATCCCGCTGCCCCCCGGTTTAAGCGTTCCTGCCATGGACAGGATCCCGTTGATCGTCCCCGCGCCGCTGAGCATCGCCCCGGTCTCCACGAACACCGTCGTGGCTGCCGACAAGGCCAGCGTATCGGCGGCGTTCATTCCCACGAGGTTCATATCCGAGTCCTCATTGATCTGCACATTCCCCGTGGAGCTGAAGGTCAGCGAGCCAAAGTTGGCTGTGCCTGCCGCCGCGACCGTGATTGACCCGCCACCGCTGGCAGTGAACGCCGTGTTCCCGCCCAGGTTCAGCGCGTCCGCAGCATTGTCCGCCAAGCTGATGCTGGTGCCGCTTAGCACGGCATCGCTCGTCACTGTCAGCGACGCCCCACCGCCCACGGTGTCCGTGATCGCGCCGGACGCGACCAGCGTCAAGATCCCGGCAGTGTTCGTCCCCCACAGGTCGATCGCTGAATTCTCGGTGATGGCCACCGCGCCCGTGGTGTTGAAGGTCAGCGAACCGAAATTGGCCGAGCCCGATGCTGCCACCGTGACCGCCCCGCCGCCGCTCGCGCTAAACATGGCATTTCCACCGACGCTCACCCCATCCGCGGCATTGGCGGCCAGGTTGACGCTGGCACCGCTGATCGCGGCATTGTTTGCCACCGTCAGCGACGCTCCCGCCGTGTTGGTGACGGACCCGCTGACCTGAATGGTGACCGAGTTCAGGATGGTGGTCCCGGTGAAATTCACGGAGTCGATGCCAGCCTGCCCCTGAACGTTCAAGCTATTGGAGAAATCGGGGGAGGCAATTGTCAGAGCGCCGTTGTCGCCGCCCAAGTTCAAAGCCAGTTGAGACCCGTTGGAGAAGAGGGTCGAGGCAAAGGTCGGCACAACATTCTGACTGCTGAGCTTGGAGGTGCCGTTGCCGTTGCCGGCTAATCCATCGTCGTCCAGAAGGGCTTGATCGGCGGCGCCGGGCAAGTTGAAAACCAGGCTGGCAATAGCGCTGAGGCCAGGACCGGATGGCGTCTGCGGATCGGTGTCGTCAGCGGCTGCCATGTCCACCAGGAAGCCTGCGCCCGTATAAGTTATGCTCCCGGTGCCTGAGCTGGCCGTGGCATAGGTAATGGTCCCTCGAAAGGCGGCGCCGGCCACCGGGATGGCATAGTCGTGCACAACACTTGTGAAAACCCCACCCGCAATCAATAGGGTATCGTCCGGGCTGGCGAGCCAAACCGGATTCTCACCATTGAATAAGACCGAAATGGCGAAGAAGCCGCCCGTATAGCCGTAATTCACCAGCAGCGAATCCGCCCCGTCCCCCGCGTCGATTGTCCAACTGGTGACGGCGCCTACCGGAACGGATGCCAGGACGATCCCGCTCCACAACAGCTCCAAATTGTCCGACGCCACCCCTGCCCCGCTGCGGCGCAGTTCATATTGATCTGCTCCGAAGGTCCCGGTCGTGATCACCGGCCCAGGCTGAATCAACACGAGGCCCCTGCCGGTTGATCCCCCTCGATAGGAAATAATGAATGGCACACTGCCAATCATGACCGTCGTTCCCTCCGGCAGCGGATTGTGGACGGTCGAATCGTCCACAAAGGTGCCGGCGATTGGGTCGCCGCCCAGATTTTCGATCAATAGAATCACCTGGCCCGGCACTGAAGAAACAGACCCGCTCAGGCTCAAAATTGCGCCGTTCACCGAAACCGTGCCGGTGTTGACCTGCACCAGGTCATGATTGCCATCTGCCGCGCCGTTCAATTGCAGGGTGAGGTGGGCACCGCTGGCAAATGCCAGACTGCCGGTTTCCAGAACGGCGGGATTTGTTGTAGCAGCATCGCCGGGGCTGAGCATGGTGGGGCTGGCAAGGTTGTTCAGCGTCACGGCGCCGCCGATCATCCCGGTGCCGCCCAGCGTGGCCCCATTATTCACGGTCACGGCACCCGTCGCAGCGGAACTGTTGCCATCGACCATCAGCGTGCCAGCGTCAATGGTCGTAGGACCGGTATAGGTGTTCGTGCCGGCCAAGGCCAGGGTTCCAGGGCCAGTTTTTTGGAGACCTGTGAGGCTTCCGCCGATCGGGGCGCTGATCGTCAAACGCTCACTGGCGTTGACGATGTTGATGGCGCTGCCGGTGGCCAGCGTGATGCTGGTTCCGGTCAGCCGATTGTCGCCGCTGAGGTTCTTCAATACCCCGTCCAAGCCGCCGAGGCCGGCGCCATTCAGCGTGAGGGATTCGGCCAGCGTGATGGCGTTCCCGCCGCTGTCCTTCTGGAGAGCCAGCGTTGCGCCCGCAGCGACAACCGTCGATCCAGCCGCGCCGCCCAAGGCGTTGTTATGGCCAGCAATCAGCACGCCTTGGTTGATCTGCGTCTGACCGAGGTAATCGCTGTTGCCTTTCAAGGCCAGTGTGCCAGCGTTCTGCTTCGTCAGTTCTGCGGTGGCACTGCCACTGAGCACACCGCCCAGCGTCAGGTCCACGGCAGCCCCGCTGTCCGCTAGATTGATTTCGCGTGGAGAGAGGCCCAGGCCGATGTTGCCCGGCAGACCAACTGCCGTCACGCCCGAGCCGGCCAGCCCCAAATACAGATTGCCAGTCAGCGTCAGGAGACCTGTACCCTGCACCACGGTTGAGCTGGAACTGGCGCCGCTCTGCACAGTCAGAACTCCGAGTGTTTCGCTGTTCCCGTTCAGGTTGAGCGTGCTGCCGGCCAGCACGCTGACGGCTGCGTTGTCGGCGATTTGGTTCGCCGCGCCGCTGGCCAATTGCACCCGGGCACCGGCGCCCGACGCCGGTTCGCCGATCATCAGCCCGGCCGGAATCGCGCACACCCCGGACAGCTTGTTCAGCGTCACCGTGCCACCGGCAACGGTTGTCAGGCCGAGATAGGTGTTTGGCAGCGAACCGCCCAGCTCGCTCGAGCCAGTCCCAAGCAGCGTCAGGCCGACGGAAACCGTACCCGACTGGCTGAGTGCGCCGGGCAGCACCAGGCTCGACGCGTCGGAAACGTTCAAGGTTGCCGTTCCGCCGGCCGCAGCGGTGCTGGCCAGAATGATGTTTGCGCCCCAGTAATTGTTCCCGATCGCGTTATCCAGGGCCACCACAACCCCGCTCACGGTGGCGCCACTGCCGGGCAGCAAGCCCTGGCTGTTGAGCGTCAGCAGCTCGTTGCCAACGGCTACCGCGCTGCCACCAACTGGCCGGGTCAACCGGAGCGTCGCGCCGGCGTTAACGGTCGTGTCATTGTTGATCGTGCCGTCAGCGACACCCAAGGCGAAACTGTTTCGCAGATCGAGAATGCCGCCAGTTAGGGTGACACGGCCCGCGAACGAGTTCACACCCGCCAGAGCCATCAAGCCAGGGCCGTTTTTGTTGATGATGTTCGCCGTGCCCGAGTTGCCGCCCACCACAACCGCGGAAACCAGTAAATCGTCCGCCGACGGTCCATCGCCTACGTAGATATTGTGCGCGGCATTAGAGAGCAACAGGATGCCCGAGATGATGGAAGTGGTGGTCGCATTGGCATAAAGGCTGCCATTCAAGGTCAGTGTGCCGCCGCCGGTCTGCACGGTGGCGGCGTTGAGCGTCAGATCCGTAACAGTGGCGGTGCGGTGGTTCAGATCGAACGTGCCGCCGAGGATGCGGACGTTCGTAGCAGCGGCTATCTGCGAGTCGCTGAGCGTGGCCTGGACGATGGCGCCGCTGTCCAGGATGAGGTTGCTGCCGGGGATGGCCGTTACCGCGGCTGCCTTGCCAAGCTGCAACATGCCGCTCTGAACGATGGTGCTGCCGGAATAGGTGTTGGCGGAAGTCCCTGAAAGAACCAAGGTGCCCGTTCCAAGTTTGACCAAGCCGCTGCCAGAGAGGGTGCCATTGAGTGTCAAGATGCCGGCATCGACACTAATCCCGGTGTAGCTGTTGGCGAGATTAATCCCGGTTGTTCCGGTGCCCCAGATGTTGTTGCCGGAGATGTTTTGCAGGCCGCCGCCGGGGGTCCAATCCAGATAGGCGCAGAGGTTGCTGACCGGAACGTTGGCGATGGCGATGCCGGAGCCGCCACCATCAAGACGGATGGCCGCCGTATAGGCGACAGTCACGCCCGAACCGCTAATACCGCCGCTCTTGGCTACCGTGATGGTGCCTTCGCCAACCACGGTCGCGCCAGTGTAAGAGTTGGCCGCGGCTCCGCTGAGACGAAGGTCGCCGGCGCCGGTTTTGGTGAGCGCCAGCGCGCCCGGCCCGATCAGACTTTGAATGTCCAAGGAGCTGTTGGAATTGACGACAAACAAGGACTCAGCGGTATTGTTGACCGCCACCGAAAGCGCGTTTACGCCGGCGTCGCTGGCCAGGACCGTGGTCTGGAGCACGCCTTCGCCACTGATCGCGATGCTGGAGCCCCGGATCAGGACCGCGTTGACTGCGGCGGCTGGGGCCCCCGTGGCATCGTTGGCCGTGACCAACACGTTGGCATTGGCCGGAGCGGCGCTCAACGTGCCGGTGTAGTAACTGGCCAATGGCAGGGCTTCGACCCGGTAGTTCAAGCCGTCCGCAACCACCGTCCCCAGGTCCAACTGGCCCGCCGGATTGACCACGGTCCCGCGGGTCATAATCCCGTTGGCCAGGGTGGGCGGGGCGGTGAAGAGGATTTTATTACCGGCCCCCAAAGCCGATCCTGAGCCGGCGAAGCGGACGGCCGAGCCGGCATTCGTGATGAGTGCCCCCGTCCAGGTGAGAGCATTAGTCCCACCACCATTCGTTACCGAATCGACAACGTTGGAAGTGCCGGCTGACAGGGTGAGCGCACCAAAGGTTTCGGTGCTGCCGGCTGCGTTACCTAGGTACCGGAGGGCGCCTTGGTTGAGCGTGATCGGCGCCGCGTTGTCAAGGCGGTTCGGATTGGCGGTCCCGGTGCTATCGTCGATCTCCAAGCGGCCGCCCGCATTGATTTGAATTCCGTTAGCCCCCAGGCCGGCAGCCGCGGCATTGAGCGTGAGCCGGGTGACCGAGCCATCCACGGTAATGGCCGGATGGCTGGCCCCAGTGCCGCTGATCGTATTCTGAAACTCGATGGCGCCGGGACCGTTGAGCGTGAGATTCTGGCTTCCCAGCGCGTACGTGCCGGAGAAGGCAAGCTGGCTGCTGGCGAGCACGGCGCGGACACTGACTGAAGAAGTATTCTGGGCCACACTGCCTTGCCAGACGTGGCTGCCCTGCACCACCCGCAGCGCGCCCTGCACGCTCGACGTCAGGCCCCCTGCGACCAACTCCGCGGCCCCGCCGCCCTGCAAGGTGAGCGGACGATTAATGGTCATGGCGGTGGCGCAATCCAACTCCAGCGTGCCGCCATTGGACACCTGCACGGTGCCGGTCGTGCCGCCGCCCAAAGCGCCTTGAGCGCGGATGGCGACGAGGGTGCCCGATCCCACAATCAACACCGTTCCGCTGCCGGTCAGCGAATTGCCAGGGTTGGTCAAGACCAGCCGTCCAGTGCCCGCCGTGGTGATCGCCCCGGCGGTTCCGCCATCAACAATCCTGGCATCGATCACCAGTTCGTCGCTGCCGGTGATGCCGATAGCCGAGGCGCCCAATTGATTTGCCGAGGGGCGGTCGGCGAGCGTGATGGTCGTGACCAGGTTGTTCAGGCTCAGCGTGACAGTGCTGTCAATCAACGCGGCCGGCGCCTGCGTGGCCGCATTGGCCGAAGAGGCGGCGGAAATGGCTTGCGTGACGATCCCCTTCCCCAGGGTTAGCGTAGCGTCCGCCGCGCCGGTGTTGGTGACGATGGCGCTGGAGACTGATCCCACTTGCATTATCAGACCGCTGCTGTTGGCGCCCACGGTGAAATTCCTGCCGTTCAGGTCCAACTTGCCGGTGCTGGTGATGGTGATCCCGGCATAGCTCGTCTGCCCGGTGACGCCGGTGATCTTTAAGAGAGCCAATTTCGCAGGATCCACGAGGGGATTGCCGAGGTCACCACCGATGGTGAGGCTGTTGGCAACCTGGACAGCCGCCGTCTTGGCCAAATCCAGCTCGCCTTCGATCACAGTTACGTTGGTGCTGGCATTCGGCCCCGAACCGCCCAACTGCAACGTGCCCAGGCCGATCTTGGTCATAGTATAACCAATGGTCCACAAATCCTGGCTGCCATTCAACAAAAGGGTGGTTCCGGACAGCGTGTTGACCGTTACGTTGTCGAACCTGAGCGCCGTGGCGCCGGTGCCCCACGTGCTAAGGCCGGCGCCGATGCTGCGCAAGGCTCCGGCGTTATTAAGGCCGGTTCCGGCGATGTAGAGGGGATTGCCGCCCACGATCGCGGCGTTGAGCTCCACCGCAGCGCCACTCTTCACGGTGACCGTCGCCGTGCCCAGGGAATCGTTGGCGCCGGAGATCCGCAGCGTTCCCTCATCGACCGAGATGCCAGAGTTCAACGTAGCCGCACTGTTGCCACTGAGCACCGCCGCACCCAACCCACGCTTCGCCAGTGTGGCGCCGGCCAGGGTGGTGACGGTATTGGTCAAGTGGAGCGCATTGCCGACATCGACTTGGATAAAGTTGTCCTGGCCGGCCGGCGCATTGAGCGTCAGCGGCACAGCTATGGCGGCCGTGGCCGGATTCGCGCCGGTCATGGTCAGGACGGTCGAATTCGCTCCGTTAAGGATGGTGATCGAGCCAGTACCAGTGATCGCAATACTGTCGCCGTTAATTTCCAAGCCAGCAACCGTGATGGCGGAGCTTATGATTTCGCTCCTGGTCAGCCTCACGAAATCGGTCGCGGCGGTGACTTCGGCCAGGCTGGTTCGGTAGACGGTCGCTGGCGCCGAACTGGGCAGGCCTCGCACGCCGACAGCCAGGGTTTGCACCGCCAATTGCGTTCCGCTGCCGCCGACCACATTCGCGTATGGCAGGATCACGTGGTCGCCCAGCGGATCGAAGTGAAGCTGGTTGCGGGTCGTGCCCAGATCAGTATTGACGCCAAGGAAATTGACGAACGCACCGCTATTGCGCGTCAGGGTGCCAGCTGCGAGTTTCACTGTGCCCGTACCGCTGGTTGTCGATTGGATGGTCGAAGTGGTGTTCGCAGCCAACGTGACAGCGCCGATCGTTTCGGCGGAGTTCGCGGCATGGCCCAGATAACTCAACGTGCCGCCGGCCAGTGTAAACAGGACGGTATCAGACAGGCGGTTAGCATGGTTCGTGCCGGTATTGTCCAAGGTCAGCCTGCCACCTGCGTTAATGGTGACACTCGTCGCGGCCGGTGCGGCGCCATTGCCGGCCAGCATGAGCTCACCACTGTTGATCGTGATGGCAACGGCCGGCGCGATATTGCCGGTGAACACCAATCGGCCATTACCGGTGGTAATCAAGGCGCTCATCGGCGAGGTGCGGAACAGGCTTGCGTTGCCCGGGTCGAAGGGGATGAAGGAGTAAGTGCCGTTGCTGGCCGTGCCGGTAAAGCTGCCGGGCGTCTGGGTCAGGCCAAAGCCGTAGCTGTTGGCGAGCCAGCCTTGGCGGGTGCTGGTGGCACCACCAGGGCCGCCGCCGTTGGACAGCCGGATTTCGAGGTTGTGCCAGCCGTCGTTGTTCGGCCCCATGCCGAAGTTCTGCAGACTCGTCCCCGTCGTTGCCGGCCAACCGCTGGCCCGCTGCACGCCGTCGATATAAACGTTGATCAAGTCGTCCAGGTCGCCGGCGAACGCGAAGTAACCGTCGGCGTCGTAGAACTGGCCAGTGTAAACGATGGTCGTCTGGGCACCGAAGGGGAAGCCCGTGGTCTGGCCGCCGCGCGGGTAGTACTGGATCGAACCGCCGGGGTTCGGGTTGGTGGCGTCCATGCCCGAACCACCGGTCGTGGTGTTGACGAGCACGCCTTCCAGCAGACCGGGTGCACCGGTGGCTGGCGTTGAGATATCGGCGTTGATCACCAGGTCATTGGCCGCCGCGCTGTCGTTGGTGATGATCGTCGGGCCGCCCCCCACGAACTCCAGTTTGCCGCTGATGACGGCGCCCGTCGTGGCGGCAGAGGTGAGCGTCACGTTATTGACGTTGACCAGGATCCCGCCGGCCAGGCCGAGTGTCCCGCTGCCGGTGCGGATTTCGGCGCTGAACGAAGGACTGATATACAGGGTCAGGACCGGCTCACCGACGTTGGGGAAGCCGGCGCCGGGATTCGTGCCGCCACCAATGCCAGCGATCCGATCCGACTTGCCGGCCAAGTCCAGCAGGCCGGTGCTTTGCACCACCACCGGGTACCATTCGGCGATCTGGTCGCCGCTGGCCGCGGCGCCATACCGCACCACGTCGGCGTTCGGGCCGCCCGTTTGGTCGCCGATGGTCAGCGCGCCGAGAATAGAGGGACCGGATGTCTTGTTGAGAACCAGCGTGCCCTCGTAGACGGTGGTCGCGCCGCCGTAGGTGACGCGCGGGGCTCCGTCGAGCGAAGCCTCGCCAGCGAAGCTGAAGAATACAGACGCGCCGGTTTGACCGCTCAGGGCCGCCGAAATGCTGAGGTCCGGCGTTGCGGGATTCCCATCCGCGGCGATGTTGAACGTGCGGGCTCCATTACCGAGATCGACGCCACCCGCGAGCGTGGCCGTGGCGTTGGCGCTGCCTTGGGCGAACGTCTGCACCGGGGGACTGGCGTTGAGTTGGAGCACGCCGCCGCTGCCGGTGGCGGCGTCCGCCGCCACTCCGGCCGGGCCAATGCCCAAGTACAGGGCATTGATGAGATCGGTCGCATAGCCGTCCAGGATCGTGCTGACCGCCAAGCTCGCCGCAGGTCCGGCCAGCGCATAGAGCCCAAAGCCGCCGACGGTGCCCAATGCGGCGACATTGCGGTGGCCCAAGTCGTTTTGGAACAGCACGGTGTACAGGGTCGGGGTCACGGCGGTGACCAGGCTGTTTCCCGCACCCACGGTCTTGATCCCGTCCAGGGCGGCTTGGATATTGGCGGCCAGGGTCGCCGGCGCCGAGCTATACAGAATACCGGGGCTGGTGAAGCCGTTAAAGGTCAAGGCGAAACCACCGGTTGTGGAATCGGGGACGTAGGCCACGCCAGCCGTCGCGCCGCCGGTAGTGACCGAGGTGAAGGCGGAGGGGGTGATGATGGTATTCGCCAGACCAGCGCGGAACACGATCGTGAAGGGCCCGCCGTCCGGACCAACTACGGCCACGTTACCGTTGAGCGCGGCAATCGTGTTCAGGTGCGCCAGCACCTGGGCCTGTGTCGGCACCGAACCCGGCGTGAAGGTCAAGGGCGCACTGGCCGCCACGCCGTTGAACGACATGGTCACGGTACCGGCGGCGCCGCCCAGTGTCAGTTGCTGGCTGAGGTTGCCCAGGCCGTCCCGCATCGTGGCTGCCTGCACCCAGTGGGTGGTGCCGGTCAGGCCCGTGTCGGCAACCGTGATCGCGGGCAGGTTCGCATTCGCCAGGACGCCGCTGAACGTGATCGTGTAGTTGTTCGCATCGACCAGATTCGTCACGGTGAAATTACCACTCAGCCCCGGAATCGAATTCAGGGCCGTCGTGAGGTTGGCGGACGTGGTCGCTGCCGTGGTGCTGTAACCGATCCCCGAAATCGTCCTACCGTTGAACGTCAACGAGAAAGTTCCACCCGTCGTGGTATTGGGAAACCAAATCGTTTGCAGTTCGGAGACCGCTGCCAGGTTGATGTCCTGGATTTCATTGCTGGCGCTGGCCAGGGTGGCGCCGCCGTTGCTGAAGGCCGCCACGCTCGCGTTGGCGATGCCAGGAGCCGTCAGGCTCAAAAGGCTGGTTTCGCGGTTGCCCAGTGCGTTGCTGTAGATCAGGTAGAAAGATCCCCCTGCCGGGCCGATGACCTGCACGTTGCGGCTGAGCAACAAGGTTCCATTCAGCAGGGCGAGGTTGTTCAGGTACGCCTGCATGACGCCCGCCGTGGGCGAACTGTCGGCGGTGTAGGTCAACGCCGGCGTCAGAATCGTGCCGCCATCGCTGGTTACAGCGAACGTGGCGACGGCGGTACCGGAGGCCTGCGTGAGCTGCGCCACATTGCCGCCGGCCTGGCCGGCGTTGAAGACGATCAGAAACGGGCCACCGGCCGGACCGCCCACCGTCACGCTGCCAGCCAGTGCCGGAATGCTGACCAAGTGGGCCTGGACCTGAGCCGCCGTCGGCGAGGAACCGCCGGTGTAACTCAACTGGGTGCCCGCCGTGCCCGCCACACCGTTGAAGGCGAGTTGGGCGGTCGATGCAGCCGCCCCGTTCAGGACCAACGATTGCACCTCATTAACCGTGCCGTTGCGAACCGTCTGCACGACTGCGCCAGCGTTGCCAGCCACGGTGAACTGAGGCAGATTCGCATTGGCGAACCCGCCAGCTGCCGTTATGACAAAGTTCAAATTGTCGTTGGTGGTGGCGGGAGTGACCGTGAACAGCGCCGAACCAAAGATGGTGGTCAAGGCGTTTTGAATGTTAGCCGCCAAGGTTGCCGCCGTGGTGCTGTACGTAATCGCGGCCGTTGTAATGGTGCCGGATCCGGCCGCCATGGACAGCGTGAAGGTCGTGGCGATTCCTGGAGCCAAGGTCAGGACCTGCACTTCGCTGCTGGAAGAATCCGGCCATCCGATACCGTTGAATTCCAGCGCAAACGTGCCGCCGGAATTGCTCAAGGTCAGCGTCTGGATGGTGTTCCCCACACCGTCTCGGATCGTGGTTACAGTTGTGCCGGGGATGCCGGCCGAAGCGAGGACCGGTAAATTGGCGTTGGCCAGCGAACCGGGGAATGTGATCGCGTAGTTCAAGGGGTCCAGCGCCACGATGTTCGCGGCGGCGAAGGCGGCGTGCGGGAAAATCAGATTCAAGCCGGCGACGAGATTGGCGACCGTGGCCGCCCCCGTCGTCCGGTAGGCGATATTCGGCGTGGTCAGCCCGAACAGCGACAGCGTGAAGTTCGTGTTGTCGGCGGTGCCCAAGGGGAAGGTCAGCAACTGCGTTTCGCTGCTGTAGTTACGGGCTGAGGAGAGGTCATATTTGCCACTCGAGAGGACGCGGACGTTGTTCGTATCGGCGACCTCGTTTGAACCGGACATAAAGCCGTATTGCACGACATCGGCATTGTCTCCACCACGGCTGTCACCGATCCACAAGTCTCCGGCGACAGCGTTGCCCGGCTTGTTCAAGATCAGGGTGCCGGCATTGACGGCGGTGCCTCCGGTATACACCGTCGCGGTGGTAAGCGAACCCCCAAGCGAAAAAGTTACCGTGCTGGCACCGCGGAATTCGAGAGTCCCTTCACCCACCTTCGTCAGCCATTGATCGGACCGCAGTTGGTTATTGTCGCCACGGACGCCGTAAATCACACCATCGATGACCAAACTGCTGCCGGCATCTGTTCCGATCGAAAACCACCGGGCGTTGTTGTCAGTGCTCCGCAGTTCAACGTTGCCCCCCCAGGTGTTCACGCTGTGGTCCACCGCGCGCAACTGGCCCGTGCCGAAAAGCACCGTGGCGTTCGCAGTGTTGATGGAGAGCGCACCGGGCACGTCATACAGGCCGGTCCCTGACCCACTGGTGTTCAGCTGGAGGTTTTCGCCAGCCAGCGTGACGCCATTCAACTCCAGCACGCCGCCCTGGTTGACAATAGTGCCGCCGGCTTGCGTCCCGATGGCCGCCCCCAAGGCCGCACTGCCCATGGCCAGGAGAAATCCGGTATTCACAGTCGTCGCGCCAGTGTAAGTGCTGGCGCCGCTGAGCACCAACCGACTGGCTGTGGATCCGGTGGCGTTCGACTTGGCGAGCCCGCCAATGGGTGGCAGCACCGCGGAATAGTCTGCGCTCGTGGCTGGCGTGACGATTGAGCCCGTCAGGTTGTTAGCGGCCACCAACGTAGCCGGATTGGAGGCCAGGTTAAAGAAAGTAATCGTCAGGGTCATCGGGAACGTGTTCGCGGAGGACTGGCTGACGATAGCCTGGACCCCGGCCGGGAGGACCGGGAGGAGAGCCGCCCATAGGCTGCTAGCAGCGACACCTGCTATCGACGACGTCAAGGCCCCAAACGGAATGGCCGCCGTGGCACCGGTCAGCGGACCCCCGCTCAACGTGAAGCTGCCGGCTACCGGCGCACCGGAGACGACGACCGTCTGGGTTTCGATCGCGCTCGAGCCATCGATGATCGGCGCACTGATCGTCAAGTCGCTGGCCGCCGGGCCGTCGGACACGGTGAAGGTGCGCGTGGCGCTGGCCGTGGCGAACGGCGGCAGCAAGGCCAGGCTGCCACTGCCGGAAACTGTCGCGCCGGGGGCGGAGGAAGGCAGGCCCGGCCGGATGCCCAGGGTCAGATCATTGGCCAGCACCAAGGTCGTGCCGGCGGCGAGGCTGATCGCCGACGCAGCGGACGGTCCTAAAGTCATGGTCACAACCGGGCTGTTGGCGCCCACGCCCAGCGTTTCCAGGTTCGCGCAACTGCCTTGAGTGCCGGTCACCTGGCCGGTGCTGGTGCCGCTGGCAAACACCAAGTCCGGCACGTTCAGAGCGCGGAAGCTTTGGATGGCGCCGTCCGTGAAGGTCACCAGCATCTGTTGCTGGCCGGAGGCGCCGGTGACGACCACGCCGCCGCCGCCGATGGTGGCCAAGGCTTCCAGGGCCTGCTGGGCCGCCATCGGACTGGACTGGGCGGTGGCCGCCGTCGTTGCGCCGCCAAAAGCTAGCTGCCAGTTGGCGGTCCCCGTGTTGAGGTACTGTTCCTCGGCGGTCACGTTTGTGCCGCCATTGTTCAGGGTCGCGACGCTGCCGGTGGCCGTGACGAAATCCGACAGCGTGATCGCCGCTTGGTTGGCTTTGGCGGCATTGGCGTCAACAAAGGTCACGGTATAGTTCTGCAGCGACCCCGAGACCACGAGCGTGAGGTTAGCAGGCTTGGTTGCCAGGGAGTTCAAGGCGTTCTGCAAGCTGGACAATGCATTCAGACCTCCGGTCGGGGGGATATTGAAGGGAAGATCGGGAGTCTGCGAGCCGAAGGCATTAGCGCGGAATGTGCCCCCGGCGCCGTAAATGGTGATCTGCTGCACTTCCTGGAACGTCGAAGCGGCCGCAAACTCCACAGTCCGCAGCAGACCGGTGCTCTGGATTGTCAGTTGCTGGTTGTCGAAGATCTGCTCGGCATTGGCGATTTCCAGCACGTCGCTGCCAGCGGCGCCCACGTTGTCGCCGATGGCAAAACCCAGGCCACTGGTCGCCCCGGCCCGCTTGTTCAACCGCAGCGTGCCTTCGTTGATGGTGGTCAAACCAAAGTAGGTATTGGGCAGTGCACCCTGGAACTCGAGAGTGCCCGTGCCGACCTTGACCAAGGCATTGTTGATGGTTCCGGTTGAGCTTTGCCCCAACTGGGAGTTCAGTATGAGCGACGCACTGCCATCTACCCCGATGAAGGTGGTGGACAGATTCCCGGCCAGCACCATCGGCGTGCCACCCGTACCCCAGGTGACACTGGTGCCAGGCAGGACATGCAGCGCGCCGGTGTTGCAGCCGGAACCGAGCTGTTCGCCTGCATAACCAGCGCCGAGCAGCGAGAGGTATTCATTAGCTATGCTCAAGCTGGCGCCGATCTGCAAGGCCGCCCCACTGGCGACCACCGTCCCACTGGCGGCGGTACCCGCAGCGCCAGCGCGCTGGCCGAGGGCGTTGTTGCTGATGATCTTCAAAATGCCCTGGTTGACATTCGTGGCGCCCGTGTAGGTGTTGTTACCTGCCAGCGTCAGCGTGCCGTAGCCGGATTTTTGAAGAACCATGGCAGCTGACTGTTCGATCACCGCCCCGCCGCCGCGGGCCAAGGTATAGACGGTGCCGCCGCCAGTGGCGGCCAAGGAATAAACGTCCGTCTTCGCCAAGGGACCGCCATTGAACTGAACCTTGAAGCTGTACAGTCCGGATCCTGCCGTCACAGTGACGGATCCGCCGCCGGTGTTGACTGTGGACAGCCCATTCAATTGGCTCTGCACCGCGGCCGCATCCGCCGCCACGTTGCCGGTCGGGGTGATGGCGCCCGTGCTGACGCCGTTGTAAGTAACCGTGAACGAGGCGGGTACGGAGCCAAAGGAGATTAACTGGATCGCATCGAGACCGCCGAACTGCACCATGGTTAAAGGATCGTCCACCGAAATGGTTGGCGTGCTGCTCCAGAGTTGGACCGCGGAGATATACAGTGCATAGTTGTTGCCCGCCAATCCCAAATCGCCTCGGCTGCCCAGGCGATGGGTCACGCTGCCATCGATATGGAGTGCCTTCAGGGTGCGTGCTCCGCCTTCGGCAAACACCTGGGTAGCGGTATTATATATGGCAATACCGCCGGTGGCCGGCGAATCGGTGCCGATCCCGAGCAGGCCGGCATTGACCGTCAGAGCCCACACGCCGTTCGTAGACCCCACCGCACCAAAGCTGCCGGTCCCGGCCAGCAAGGTGCCAGTCACGTTGGGCACATCGTAGCCGCCCAAGGCGTTGCGGAACGTCAAGGTGAAGGTGCGATTGCCGCCGCTGGTAGTTGACGAAACCGTGATATTACCGAGACCTATCGATGGCAGGGCCTCGAGTTTGGCTTGAATTTGCGCGTCGGTATCGGCGCCGTTGTCGATGGCGGCGCTGGCAAGCCCGCCGAAGTTAACGGCAAAAGAGGTGATGGTGGTGGGAACCGGCAATGATTGCGCCTCGTTCGATCCAGTCAGACCCAGGTTGTTACCCGTCAGCAGCAACCCACCCACGCCTTGTTTTTCGAACCGGCCGGAGGTGCCACCGCCCGTGATGTTGGCGCTGATCACCGCGTCATAGAGCGAAGCCCCATCGTTAACCACCAAGTTGCGCTGGGCATTATTCAGGCTTAGGTTTCCGGCAATCACCGCCTGGTTGCCGTAATTAAAGGTGGCATTCCCACTGAGGATCAGCGTGCCGCTGCCGGTATTGATGGATCCGCCGGTCAAAGTCAAGCCACTGATGACAGCCGAAAACGCGCTGCCAGAGTTAACCACGCTGCCGTCAATCAGGGTCATCGAACTGAACGTGTCCGATATCCCGTTGAAGTCAAACTGGCCGGAGCGGTTGATGGTCACATTGCTGCCCGCGATAAACTGATCCGGGCCAGCTGTGCTCGCGTAAACCACCCTGGCGGCCGCCAGCCCGCCATCGTTCGTCCCAAGGACCACGTGGGTGTTGGCGTTGCTGGCACCGGACAAATTCATGCGCAACGTGCCCAGGTTGACGTACAGGGCTTGTCCACCACCGAATTTGCCAGTGCCATTCAGCTCCAACGTCCCCGCCCCTGTCTTGATGAACGGCAGGTTATTGTCCACGATGCCGCCGGTGTGGATGAGCGTAGTGGCCGGATCGATCCAAAGGTTCATTTGGTTCGTGACGGTGATCGTGCCACCAAAGGTCACGGTCCCTCCCCCAAGGACACGCAATGAACCAGTGTCATTGTTCAAGTAGCCCGTGCCGCTGACCGTCAACGGCTCGGCGGCGATGGTCCCGCCGCTCAAGTTGAAGACCAACGCTGCGCCGGCACTGACCGTGGTGGCGCCAGCGGTGGTACCCAGGGCATTGATGTGGGAGGCGTAAAGCTCGCCTTCGTTCACGATTAGAGCGCCGGTGAAGCCACCATTGGCCTGGTTGTCGCCCGCCAAGTTGAGCCGGCCCTTGCGTTCTTTGCGCATCTGGCTGGATCCGGTAATGCTGCTGGAAACTCCCAGCGTGCCGCCGCCGGCAGCGGCCACAGAAACGGCCGGCGCAGGGCTGGCAGTGAAGTTGTTCAACAGCAACAAGGGTATTTGACCACCCGCCAGGGCACCCATAAAGGTAACCGTATATCCACCGGTTACCACACTGACCAGCACGTTCCCCTGGCCGATCGCCGGCAAGGATTCCAACGCTCGCTGCAACGCAGCTGCCGTCAGCGTTGCGATGTCCAACAAACCCGTGGTTTGCGGCACGGCAGGAGTGCTCTGGATCGTTCCGAGAACCGGCGCTGGGCTCGAAGCCGGATTCATTACCAAAGTCAGTGTAAACTGCCCGCTGGCGGCACCGTTCAGGTTCAACTTCTGCATGGTATTGGCCCCTTGCGTGAAGAACAGTGGTTCTGTAACGCCAAAGGCCAGCGTTCCTCCAGAGATCGTATTACCGCTCACGGCCCCTCCATAATTGACGATTTGTCCACTGGCAACCGTGGTGCCACCACCGGGCACGGTAACGACGACACCATCCCCACTGATCAACAGGGCGTTGATTGCAGCACCAAGGTTTATGGACCCGGTGGCTTTCACATTGCTGGAATCGTAAGTGGTCAAAGCGCCGAGACTCAAGGTGCCCACCGCGGAATCCAAATCGCCAACCAAGTCGAGCGATTCCGTTTCCTGGCCCGCAAACGTTGTGACCGTGATGAAGGGTAGAATATTGCCGATCAACGCTGGCAACGAGGCCGTCCCAGTAGCCACGAACCGGACCTCGTTCGTACCCAGAGCGAAGCGGCCGTTGGAAATCAGGTTCAGCGTTGCGCCTGCGTTGCGAGTCAACACCGCACCGCTGCTGGCGGCGAATGTCAGCAATTGGCCGGCAATACCTCCATAGTCCGCCTGGATGGTGGATGCGGTGCTGGCCGTTAGCGTCAGTGCTCCCAGCGTTTCGGTTGAAGCAGTAGTCGCATTGCCTTTGAACCACAGCATGCCGCCCAAAGTGATTGGCGCGGCGTTCGGCAAACGATCTGAAACGTTCGTCGCTGTGTTGTCCAGGATCAAGGCTGTCCCCGCGGCCACCGTGCAACCTGGTGGCGTCGAGATGAGTTTCAAGGTGGCGGTGGCGCCGCCGGTGACAACCGAAGTCATGGCAGGACCTCTAACGCCAGGGTCAAAGACAATGGTAAACGGTCCGGCGTCAGGGCCAATGACTGTAACATTCAGATCCGGAATGGAATTGACGTGAGACTGCACCTGGGCGGCGGTGGGAGCGGAGCCAGTCATGTACGTCAAGGGCGCCGTGGCTGCCACGCCGTCGAAGGCGAGAGTGAAGGCGCCGCCGGTGACGCCACCTAGAGCTAAAATCTGAGCCTCGCGGCCAACACCCTCGGCCAAGGTGGCCAAAGATAATATCCCGCTGGTCAGGCCGGCAGCATTGAACGCCAAAGGCGGGATGTTGACCCTGGCCAATGCACCCTTGTATTCGATCGTGTAAACATTGGGGGTGGGGTTGGCCACCAGCGTGTTTCCAACGCCGAAAATGGTATCCAGTTGGGCTTGGGTATTGGCAATCATCGTGGCCGAGTCGTTGCTGTAAGTGATAGCCGCCGTCGTCAGGTCCAGCGCGGTGAGCGTGAAACTGCCGACCGAGGAACTGCTGAAAGTGAGGGAATGCAGCTCATTACCCGCAGCCATTTGGCTGGCCTGACCGAGGCTACCAAAGACCACAGCGCCTGCGTTAACCACGGTGCCACCACTATAGGTGTTGGCGGCCTCAAGCTGGAGCACGCCAAGACCAGCCTTGGTCAGCGTATATACGGAACTGTTGGCAGCCGCGGAATAACGGAACAGGTTCCCCAGCCCGCAGTCGGCCGCCAACCGGTAACCTGAGAGGTAACTGCCCGAGGGGTTCATGGCGGTCGCATTAGGCGCAATACCGATACCTACAATCGCGCCGCCGCCGGGACCACCACCGCCGCCATTGTTGCTGGAACGTAGTTCGATGTCATGCCAACCATCGTTGTTGGGTCCCGTGCCGAGAATGAGCACACCGGTGGTGCCGACCGAGTTGGCCGCATTGAGGGTGGTCAAAGTGCCGTCAATCACAACCGAGAAACCGTCATCGATCCATGAGCCAAAGGACACCATCCCGTCCGCGTCGTAGAATTGGCCGCTGTATACATAGGTCGTCGTCGTCGCAAAGAGGGCCTGAGCCATATTCGCATACTCGCCCATTCGCGGCAGCAGTTGCGGGCCGGTCGTCGTCGTTGGAGCGCCTGTCCAATTGGCCCAACCGGCGACGTAGGATTCCCGGAGCCCTGGCAAGTAACCACTGCTTGGCACTAATTGGCCAATCGGCGCCGAAACGGTCAGTGTCGGATTGGTGGACGGGAGCCAGGTCGGATTGATGATGAACTGCTGGGTATAATGGTAGGTCGTCTGGAATGGGTTGCTGGTGACTTGGCCGCCGACCATTTTCAGGCCCACTCCGCTGATGGTGGCCGCCGGCGACGCACCGGTGCTCATGCCGTAGGTGTTGACGATCACATCGCCCGAAAGCGTCAGGCCGCCGGCCGTACCAGTGTTCACACTGGCGCTGAAGCTCCGACCGGTTTCCAGCGTCAGTCCGGTGAAGGCATCCGACTTGGCACCCAGGTTGAGTTGGCCGGAGGAAGTCACGGTCACCGTGGCCAGGGCCCAGATTTGATCCGCACCCGCACTGGCACCATACTGCACTACGGCGCCGCCGGCGCCAAACGCCTCGTTGCCGATCGCCACGCTGCCCATGCCGGTGGCCCACGGTTGTTGGAATGGCCCGGCGCCCGAGTCTTGCTTATTGAGCAACAGTGTTCCCTGGTTGACGACCGTTCCGCCGGTGTAGTTGTTGTTGGAAGTGCCGGCTAGTTCCAGCGTGCCCCGGCCCCATTTCGTGAGGCTGAAGCCGCCGGTCACCAAGCCTGAGGACGTCAGTGTGTCCTCAGCGCCGGCCACGCTGATAACTGAGTTGCCAGTGAGGTTGATTTCAGCCGTTATCGCCGCGGTTTCGGAAATGCCCGGAGTGGGATCGGTCAACCGCAGGCCGCCGGTGGGAATACCATTGAAGCCTACGCTGGTGAGCACAATCCCTTTGGCAATCGACAGCCCGGACGAGGGAGCAATCTCCAAGGCGGCGGTCGTGTTGACCGTGACGCTGGTGCTGTTAATCGAGGTCGCCGCAGCGGTGCTGAGTGACACTGGAGCCGTCATGGTCACGGAGATTTGAGGCTGGTCCAAACCGGCCAGGACTCCGCCGAAGGTGACCGTGTAGGAAGTCAAAGGTCCGTCAGGATTCGAAGACGTGACGCTGATTGGATCGCCAGAGTTGAGCAGCATGGGCAAACCGTTCAGAGCCGTCTGCACCGCCGCGGCAGTGGGCGGTACGGTGCCAGAATAGCTCAGCGGAGGTGTGGTTTCGTTATTAAAGGTAATAGAGAACGAACCACCTCCAGTCGAAGTGACCCCGAAGGTTTGGACCTCCGCGGAGTTCGCTCCAAGCGCATTATTGCCAGTGGCCCGCAAGACACCCGCATTAATAGTGGTTGCGCCTTCATAGGTGTTGCTGCCAGAGAGGATCAAAAGACCCGACCCATCGACGGCCGTGCTCGCCTGCTTATTGAGCGAACCTTGAACGGCGGCCGTGGGCGAATCGATGATGTTTCCCGTTATTGCAGTGACATTATTCGCCTCGTTGCGAAAATTGAGCGTCCATGCTCCCAGGTCAAGAGCCGTGTTATCCGCGGTAGAGCCGCTATAAATAATGGTCGGAGTACCGGGCGAATAGCCCCAGTTAATCAAGTGTGCCGTGCCGATGACCCCGTAATTGTTCGTTACCAGGTTGGCAAACTGAATGGTGGGGATCGGCGACAAGGCCAGCAGGCTGGTCTGAGGCCGCTGGGAATACGTGTTCAGCACCATATATCCATTGGCCCCACTGCTGCCCGTCAGATCGACTGAATTGGGTAAGATGATCGCATCGGCCTCGGGCCGCAAACTCAACGAGATGTTTGAGCCGGCCGACCGGGCGGCAAAACCACCCGTCCCCAAAGCATTGTCGGCACCCACCGCGATCGTCCCGGCGCTCAGCAACGTGCCCCCACCCGCGGTGGTTTCAATGACGGCCCCAACCGTGGCGGGAGCCGATGTGCCAGCCGCAAGACCCAGTAAACCCAGGTCGCGTTTGGCCCAAACACCATTGAAGGTGACCCGGTAAGGTTGGGTCAAACCTGCCCGCGTCACCGAGAGGTAGGTGCCGGCGGGCGCCGCCGGGCCGAATAGGCCGGAACCGTTGAGGAACGTTTCCAACGCGGCGCCCGTGGAATCGCCCGTGCTGTTGAACTCGCCTGACGTCACGCCGCGGAAGGTGACCTTCAGGTTGCCATCGACGGCGACCGGCAGGGATTGAACTTCGTCGAATCCGCCATAGCTGCTGGCGTTGTTAGTCAAAACCAGGGTCCCCGTGCCGATCTTGTTGATCTGGCCATTGGAAACCAAGGCATCAATCTGGAGCAGGTTCTGGGATTGGTTGTTGGCGGCGACGTTAAACGTGCGGCTGCCACCGCCCAAGTTCAAATGGCCTTCGATCCAGGCCCCGCTCTGATTGAATAGCAGGGTGTTATTGTACGCCTGGCCGGAAGTGTTGACGTTCAAGCCACTGGTACCCGAGGCCCCGGCGAGGGTCAGCGTGCCGGCGCCGGTCCGAAGGCGCGGCCGGACCGTGCCAGTCCAAAACTCCAGCGCGGCGACGGATGCGTTCGAAAGGCTTTCGTTATGATCGTTCAGATCGATCAAACTGGCGGTGATCCCGCGAAGCACGGCGGAGCCGGGCTGAATCTGATAGTCGTTGTCCCAAATGAGCACGGCATCGTCGGGGGCGCCATAATCAATGCCGCCGTTGATTTCGAGGTAGTGGGGAGCAGAAGGATTGCCAGAGCCGGCGAAGGCATATGCACCATTAGTCTTGTCCAAACGGAGCCTCCCTTCCCAGATACGGGTAACCACATTATTGGCACCGAACAAGTTTGATTGGGTGCCGGAGAAGATCAGCGTGCCGGGCCAGTACTTGACCAGGCCGGTGGCGCCGCTGATCGCCCCAGCAAGGTTCATCGAAGCGCCGGTATCGACCGCCAACGCCGGGTAATTGCTCACCGTGACCAGATTGCCCGCCAGGCTGCTTTGCTGCCAGACATTGACTGTACCAGGCAATCCGACCAGCGTGCCCCAGGCGTTGACGAAACCGGACCCGCCACCGGAGTTGTTCGAGCCGGTCAGCGTCAGCGGTTCGTCCGTGATCGTCACCCCGTTCAGTTCCAAGGAGGCGCCATTGTTCACCTGGGTGCCGGCGCCAACGCCGCCAACCCCCAGCGCACCCGCGTTGTTTATGCGGGTGCGGCCCGCCCCGACTGTGAATAGCCCGCTGAAGTCGCTGGCATCCGTTGGATCCAACTCCAGGCGGCCCGCTCCGGCGGTTGTGACGTTCTGCAAGGTGGGCGTTCCGTCACCATCGGTAATCTTAGTTAGGATCCTCAAATCCACGCTGGCAATGGTGTCACTCGTGGTGAAAATCCGCGTGCGCACAGTGGTGTCGCCGGCATAGGTCAGGGCGTAGGTGCCACTGATCGTCGCGGGATTGATGTTCCCTAAAGCTTGGGAAGCGCTAAGTGTGAGGTTGCCATTGACGTTCAGTGTGCCGCAGCCCGTGGTGATCCAGGCTGAACTTGCCAAATTGCTCTCCAGCGTCACGCCGTAGTCGATTCGCTCGTTGAAGTTGTTTAGATCGACCCGGCCGCTGCCGCGCACAGTAAGGCTGTATCCATCATCACGCAACTGGCCGTTGTTCAGCCACTTCAGCACGTCAGCACCCAGGCCGCCAACGTTGTCACCGACGACAATGGGGCACTGAATGGCGTTGGGGCTGCCGATGGCATTTACTCCCGCGGGCTTGTCAAGCTGAAGCGTGCCTTCGTAGATAAATTGATATTCGCCGGTCCCGGTCATCAGCATATTCGCAGCCGTGCCGCCATATTCCAGGATCCCCAACCCGACCTTGACTGGCGACACCCAAGCACCACCGCTGCTGCCAAGAGCGCCGTTAATCGCGAGGAAACTGCCGGCGTCAACGCCGATGAGAGTTACGTTGGATGCGTTGGCCGCCATGGTAGCGCTGCCACCCGTTCCGCGGCCAGCCAAGCCGACATTGGCATTCCAAGTGTTGGAACCGGCCACGCTCCGCAGCGCGCCGGTGTTGCCACTGTAAAGCGAATTGTCAGCACTGTTGAATGGAAAAGCCGGAGCGTAGCCGAAGCCCGCACCGCCGATGGCCAGGTATTCGTTTACAACACCGACGGGCGCCAGCGAGCCGTCGATTTCCAAAGCGGCGCCGATGTTTACGATTGTGCCCTGGCTGACCGAGTTGTCAGCGGCAATGCCCAAGGCGGTGGAATGGGCGATCCGCAGGACACCTTCGTAAACGTTGGTGATGCCAGCATACGTGTTGGCCACTTTGAATGCCGCCCTACCGTTCCCCAGTTTCATGATTCCCTGGCTGCCAGCGATGCTGCCGCCCAGTTCCAGCACGGAACCGCCAGACGCGGTCGAGGCCGGGCTGGAAGTGACGATCAACCCCGTGACACCGCCAAAGTTCAGGGGCACATTGATGGTGTTGGGGCTGCCGTCGGTGCCGCCACTGCCTGCCACTAAACCTGTTCCGACCGTCACCGAGCCCGTTCCGCCGATGGTGATCCCCATCCCCCTGACCAGCAGGGCGTTGACACTCACAGGAGCGCTGACCGTGCCGTTGGCGATGAGTTTAACGTTATTGGTGGCGTTTGCGCCGCTCAGAGAACTCAAAGCCGGGGCTGCAAACAATCCCTTGGAAACATCATACGACACGAAATCGACGTCGCCATTCTTGGCCACCAAGGCAAATGGCAGGATGCCGTTGGCTAACTGAGGGGTCAGCGAGGTGTAGAAGAAAAGCTGGTTGTTGGCCGTGCCGAGGTCCGCACCGTAACCGCCGAAGGCGAGGAAAGTGCTGGCATTGCGAGTCAACTGGTGGGCGTAGAGTTTGGCCGACTGGCCCAGGCTGATGGTGTTCACCGTTGCTGTGTACGCCCCGTAACCAAAGTTGCTGCTGATCGTGATCGAGCCCAGCACCTCGCTCACCGGCGCGCTTTCGTTGCCACGAAACTCCAGTCTTCCGCCAGTCAAAGTGATGGGAGCGGCATTGCGGACCCGGTCGTTGTTGGCGTTGCCAGTTCCGGCGTTGTCGATGGCCAGAGTGCCACCCATGTTGACCATGATTGCACTGACGTTGGGCAAGGTTCCGCTGCCGCTCAGCGTGACCGTGCCACCATCGGGATTGATGGTCAATGCGCCGGAGAACGGACTGGCCCCCTGGAAATTCAAGAATCCGGGGCCGGACTTATACACGCTTTGGCCTGCGGAAATCTCACCCAAGCCGGCCGAAAAACTGAGCGTGGCTGGAGCGTAGGTGGTGATCGTGCTGCTGGTGATCAGATCGACCGGACCGGTGATGGCCAGGTCGTTCGCTTCCGACAAACGAAGGTCCAGGATGATGAAGCGGTTGGCGATCGACCGCGGGCTGCCATCCGGGCTGCGCCCGTCCGCCGCGATTTGCACCCCGCTCGCTGGATACACCGTTCCGGTCCCCAGCGCCGAGTTGCTGCCGATCGTCAGGGCCGGCTGGTTGTAGTTGGCGGAATTGCCCGTGAGATACACAGTCCCGGTCAGGCCGCTGTTGTTGCCGCTCAGCAACAGGTTGCCACCGGTCTGCTTGGTCCAATCGGCCGAGCCGGTGAGGTTGGCGGAAATAATGGCGTCGATCTGCAATTCGACACGGTCCTGGATATCCAGCGTCCGGGCGTAACCGTGGCCCAAGTTCACGTTACCGCTAATCGTCGGAACAATTATCGGCGCAATTGAGTTGCCGGCGCCGGATATGTTGATCCAAATGCTATCCCACGGGGTGGTGCTGAGGTTGCCGTTGAGGGTCAGGGTTCCCGTGCCGGTCTGGACTTGGCCGGAATTGAGCGTCAGGGCATTCTGTCCGTTCGCGGTGCCGATCGCGTCGCTGAAGTTGTTCAGGTCCAGGAGGCCCGTTTTATTGAGAATGACCAAGGCTTGGGTATCAGGAAGCTGGTTGTCCTGGAGATACCGAACGACGTCGGACTTCAAACCGCCACTGGTCAAGGCACCATCGCCGATGGTCAGGGGGCCGGACATTCCCAGGGCGTTCAAGTTGGTCCCGCCCGCCCCCAGCCCGTCGTTCTTGTCCAGCAGCAGCGCCCCTTCGTTGACGGTCGTCGTCCCGGTGTAGGTGTTCGAGCCGGCGCCGTCAAACTGCAGGCTGCCGAAGCCGTTCTTGATGATGCCGCCGGAGCGGTAGCCGGTGCCATCCACAATCGCCGAGGAAATCGTGAGATCGATGCCGGAGGCCGCATCATTGACCAAATAGGCGCGCTGAAAAGAGCCGCCCGAATCGTTAAAAACGTTGATGGCAAAAGTCCCACTGCTGATCACCGCCCCGGTGGGATTGTTGCCGCCCAGGGAATAGACGGTGAGGTTGTTGTTGACGGTCAGCGTACCGCCGCTGCCAATGCTGACCGCCGCGCCCCCCAGTGGCCCCACCTCCAGGTTCAGCGTGCCGCTCAACCACTGGCTTTTGCCGTTCACGTCGAACGTCCCATTCGACCCAACCCAGACGATCGAGCCACTGCCTATCTGATTATTGGCGCTCAAACGCAGCATGGCGGTGCTCGAAATATCATCGCCGACATAGATCGTCAGGTTGCCGGCCGCGGGAACGCCGGGCGCCTTGTTCAGCAGCAGCGTGCCTTGTTGCACGCGCGTAGTGCTCGTGATGGTATTAGCCTGGGTGCCGCCCAACTCAAGCTGGCCACCACCAAACTTATACCACTCCGAGACGGCATTGCCGCCCGTGTAACCGAGGATGCCGCTGAGATTGAGCGCCGCACCCACCCCTACGCCGATGCCTGCGGACTGCGCCATCGTCGAGCCGCCGTTGGGGAAATAGGCGGTGGCATCGAGCCAGCAGCCCTGCTCCAAATTCACGGTTCCGGCGATCTGGCTATTGCCGCTCAGTGCGTAAATCGCACCTTGCTGGGAAACAGGCACGTCATAAGGCCCGACGCCGTGGGCAGTGATCGTCTCCGCCAGAATGTTGAGGTTCCCATCGATCTGCAACTGGGTGCCAGTATAGGTGGTCGTTTGGGCGGCGGGCGAACCCAAGGCCGATGAATCCTGGATGCGGACAATGCCCTGATTGATTTGGAAAATGCTCTGGAATTGGTTGGCTCCGCTGAGGACCAAGGTCCCCGAGCCGCCCTTTTCCAAGTACTGTCCCGTGCTGCCGCCAGTCAGGATGCCGCTCATGGTGGCGGTTGTCCCGGCGCCATAGGTCATGATATAATTGGTGCTGGCGTTGATGTTCACATAAGGAACGCTTAAAGTCGATGAGCCGGCGAACAACAACGGACCGTTGGCCACATTCAACGTGGTCGTCGCAGAGTTGCCAGCCAGGGTTACACCGGAACCGAGCAACAGGGCGTTGATGGTCCGCGAGTCGATGCTGTAGGTGCCCGGTGTGGTCAGCTTGACATTGCTGGTGGGATTAGCGGCGACCAGGCTGGTCACGTATCCTTCCGGCGGCAGCGGGACGATCGCCAGGCCATTGGGCCCGCCGGCCAGGGTGGCAAAATCCAGCGTCCCGTCCGGGTTGATCACCGCGCTGGTGGCGAATACATTGTTGTTCAACAGCAAGGTGGCTGGTGCCTGCAGGACGTTGATCTGGTTGGCGCCGTTGTCCGACAATCGCGTGCCGCCGCCGACGAAATTAGCGCTGGCCTGCGAACTGCCACCTGTCAGGCCCCAGAGATTCAATCGCGTGGCACCGGCGCCAGTGGTGTCCGATTCCAGGGTATTGGTCAACCCAGCCGCCAAAGTCACGGAGCCGACGGTTTCGTTGGTGCCCGTTGCATTGCCGATAAGCCGCAGGGCGCCACCACAGAGCGTGATCGCCATGGCGTCGGGGAGTCGGTCATTGTTATTGGCCACTGTGTTGTCCAGGATCAGTGTGCCGTTGCCGATGTTCATGGCTGTGAAGTTCTTCACCAGTGCGCCGCTGGCGCCCAGGAACCGCACTGTGCCGCCGTCATAGCTATTCGTGTTGGCCGTCCCTCCCGGCCACCCGATGCGAAGTTCGCCGGTAAACGTGACCGCATTGGCGAAATCCAGTTCTCCGCGGCCCCACTTGGTAATCCCCGCCCCCGGAAACAGCCCTTCGCCCACTGGCCCGGCAAACGTCGTGACTTGGTTCGGATCAGCAATGCTGATCTGGCGACCGCTGGCAGTCACCGTCACAGGCCCCGTAAACGTCAAGGCATCGCTGCCCAGGATGGAGAAGTTGGCATCGATCGAAAGCGGGTTGGCCAGTGTCCGCGCGCCGCCTATGGCGCGGATGATCCCGCCGCCGATCGAAACCAGGCTGCTGTTGCCCAAAGCGGTATTGCTGCCCAGATCGAGAGCGCCTGAAACCATCCGGGTCACACCCTGATACGTGTTGTTGCCGGTCAGACGCAAAGTCCCCGTGCCCACCTTGTTGAGCGTCAGGTAATCGGCGCCGCTGATGTTGGCCGAAATCGTCAGGTCGGGATTGAGGCTGAACAGCGCTGTGTCACTGACGTTGAAGGTGCGGGCCGAGGTGCCTCCGCTGAGGCCCGAGAAATAGCTGCCCAAGTCCAGTTTGCCAGCGATGTTGGCGGCAGGACTGGACCCACTGCTGCCCTGGAAGGTGTTCACGGTAACATCGCCTAAAAGTGAAAGCGTACCCGTGCCCGTAGATACCTGAGCGGCGAGGCTTCGGCCTATGTACATTGTCAAGGCGCCGAGCTGGTCACTGAAGTTGTCAAGGTCCAGCGTTCCGTTGCTGTTGATCGTCACCGTGTTGATGTTGGTCTTGGCCCAGTTGGTCTCGGGGATCTGGTGCGGACCGCCGAGGACAACCTTCGCGGCTTCCGGCGCGGCGATCCCGTCGCGGTTGTCACCGATGGCCAAGCTGCCCAGGAAAGGCATGGGCAGGCCGAGGCCGCTGCGGTCCTTGTTCAACAGGAGCGTCCCTTGAAACACAGTCACCTGGCCGGCGAAAGAATTTTCCTGTGCCCCCGTCAACTCCAACGTCCCGGAGCCGAATTTCAGGAGCTGGGAGTCAATCGAGCCAGGGGTGGCCATCAGCCGGCCGCTGACTTTCAAGGAACTGCCAGCATCGGCGCCGATCGCCAAGGCATTGGGCATGGAAATCACGCCGCTCAACTCATTGTTCCCGCCAATGCTGCGGATAGCCCCCATCGTGCCCAGGTCGAGCCCGATGCCGCCGCCACTGGCTGCGATGTTCTCAGGCACGGTAATGCCCCCCTGAAGCTGGATCGCTCCGCTCCAACTGTTGTTCAAGATGGTGCCGGCATCGCTGCTCCCCAAGGCGTTGTTGGCCCGCAGATTGATCACCCCCTGATTCAAGGTGACCAAGCCCTGAAACGAGTTGTCCTTGCCCAGGATCAATGTCCCATCGCCGTTCTTGGTGAGGCCGCCATTACCGCTAACGACGCCTTCCACATCAAAGTCGCCGCGCCCATCCAGTGTCAGCAATTGGAGGTTGGCCAAATTCAGATCGCCGAGTTTGATCGATGCGCCAAGGTTGGCTGAATGGAACGTCTGAGCCGCTCCCAAGGCAATCGGCGCTGTGAAGATGGCGCCACTAGTGGTCGCGTTGTACACCAGCCCGCTTAATAACGTTACACCGTTGCCGCTGATCTGATAGCCAGAATCGGAGATCGTCACCGACCGGAACCTTGAGCCAGAAGCGAAATCGTTGATGGCCGTTTGATGGGTCACGCCCGCCGGGAAGACCAAGCCGTCGTCCAGTTGGGGTGCCACGTCGCCGGACCAGTTCAAAGGATTTGTCCACCGGTCATCAGCCCCACCGCCATCCCAGACTCGTACGAAAGCGTTGTGATTCGAGACCGACTGCCGGCTTATGCGTGACGTTGCTGCATTTGGTAATCCACCATCGATGCCTGCTGTCGGCTCGTGACCAACTCCTGCCTCAGGATCGGCAAGTGGAATAAGCGAAGTCATCTCCATGCCCGCCCAGAGGTCATTCGCAGCGCCAAGGCCGCTGCTTTGGCTATCCTCCCGGGCCGGTTCCATCCAACCGACCTCCAAGGCCGCATCCGGCACAAAGGAAGCGTGCCCATTCCCAACCAGGGGGGCGAGGTTGGCCGCACCCAAAACGGCAGTATCGGAAAGCAATAACCGTGGCTCTAAAGCCTCTATTACGAAGACATTACGCTGATTGTGTTTTAACATCGCCCGGTCACAATCTATTCAATAAGGAGGAACCAGGGTGTTTGTTGTGTTGTTAAGTTTGGCGTCCTCACGCGCCATAATGATGCCGGAATGCTCGCGGGCATTCAAGACGAAAATGGCGAAATCGGCGGCGCGCGGTGGCCATCCGCAACCGGTCATGGGCCGGATTTGGCATTCAGGCGAAATAGTCTTGGCAGTTGTAAATTGGGGGAAAACATTTCATCGCCGATTCGTGGCCGAGGCAACGGCACGTTGCCAATTAAGGAAGTTTGTGCAGAATGCGGCCCATGCAACTGGAATCAAAAATTGCCTGGCTGATCGTGTGGACGACGGCGGCCACGCCGGTTCTGGCGCAAGCCGTGCCGGAGGTCGGGATCACGGTCCGTGCCGGCGAGGTCGTTCACGTTATGCGGGGCGGCATCGGGGCCTCATGGCATGCCATCGAAGCGGAGATCCCCACCAATGTAAAGCATCCCGTCTTTGCCGGCCCGGCGCATGGCGGCAGCGCCTGGGGCGGCAATCCCCCCGCTGATGACACCGCGCGATGGAGGCAGATTGAACGGCACGCCGACTGGTTGGGACTTGACTTCATCCGCGTGGAGGTCGAGACACGCATGTGGCAGCCGGAGCGTGACCGGTTCACCTGGGACGGCCCGGAGATGCGCATCCTCCACCGCATTCTGGATTGGTGCGAGCGGCGGCAGGCCGACGTGTTCTTGCAGGTCATGTGGGGGAATGTGGATTGGAACGCTCACCCCGAGTTTCGCGGCGACCCTGTGACGCGGGTCCATAGCGGGCCGCAGGATATGCAGGCGTTTGGGGATAGCGTGGCAACGCTCGTGAAAAACCTGACCCAAACCAAACGCTACACCTGCATCCGCTGGGTGTGCATCAATAATGAGCCGGGGGCCGAGTGGTCGTGGTGGCAGGCACCGCCGAACACGCCCATGTCGCTGCGGGATGGCTTGGCCGCGGTGCGCCGGGCCCTTGATCGGGAAGGACTCCGAGTTCCCTTGAGCGGGCCGGACTGGACGGACCTGCCGGAGCTGAAGCCGGAGCAGATTGACTTCGACGAGTTCATTGGCGCCTATGATTTGCACTCGTATTACGCGCGTTTCGATTGGGCGGCAACGGAGGGCTATCCGCTCGCCGCCGCCGGGAAGCGGCTGGCCGGCTGGCGTGCCTGGGCCACCGCCCGGGGCAAGCCGCTGTTCCTCTCCGAACTCGGCGCCATGGCCTATGGCTGGCGCACCAACAGCGGGGGTCCGGCCCGGTTTGAATCTGCACTCAAAGACACCGAACTGCTGGTGCGCGGGCTGAACGCGGGCCTGGATGGTTTTAACCGCTGGAGTTTCGTGAACCGAGGCGATCTCGACGGGCAGTGGCAGATGATTTCGACCTGGGATCAGACGAACAAAACGATGCTCCAGACAATCAGTCCGTTTCCCAACAGCTACTTCGTTTATGGGCTCATTTCACGGCTCACCGCCAAACATTCCAGCGTGCTGGCCTGCGAAACACGCGGCGGGCAGGTGGATGGCACGAATCGCGTCTTCGCCGCGGCACTGCGCAGCCCCAAGCGCCATTTGACTTGGGTGATCGTGAACGATGCAGCACAGGCGTGGCCTGCCAGGCTGGAAGTGAGCGGAGCTTCAGGGAAAGCGCTCCAGAAATACCAAGTCACCGCCGAGCAACGTGACCAGAGCAGCCTGCGAATCAAACCACTGAACCAGGTAAGGTTGACCCAGGGAGCGGCGAACGTGGCCGATGTTCTGCCCCCCATGAGCTTGACGGTTTACTCCACCTACGACCTGAGCCATGCCGACCGTGGTGTGATCGCAGAGTAAGGCGCCGGACCGGCCTCGATACGGGTCTGATGAGTGCGGCGGGGGAGCGGGCCCTGCGGGTGCGCGAGGGCCAGGCTGGCGGCGCTCTTTGGGGCCCCCAGTCGTAAAGGGGGATCCGGCTGCCCGCCCGATCCACAGGCTCGCCCCGGATATTCGCGCACTCCGCCGTGCCGACCCCCGCCCGGCCCATGAATTCGACCAGGCTGGCGGAATCTTCCGAGTCAGCGCTCAGCTTCTGCCGGCGGATTTCCTGGACGATGGCCTGGAACTGCGGCCAAGCCGGGGTGAGCCGGATGGGCGTTTCAACCCGCAGCCCCTTGATGCCCGCGGCGGGCGATTCAGCCAGAACCCGCAGCTTTACCGCCAGCTCGAAAAGCTGGCGGAGGAACCGGGCGTACTCGTTGATCGTGGGTGGCTGCCGTCTTGAGTTCGTATTGGGAAAGCCTTCCTTCGTAGAACTCCAACAGTTTCTCCAGGCTCATTTTGGCCAGCTTGAGATCGGCCTTTTCAGCCTTTTCCAATTCGCCCTTCAGGCGTCGCCTGGCCAATTCCCAGTCGCCGGTTCAAAGACTTTTATGAATCTCCTTGCCTCCGTGGCGGAAGCGGGCATAATAATTTTCGTTAGATGAGTAACGATGTAAATTCTCGGCTACTCTGCGGGATTCGCCGGCGCGCGTATGGCACTTTTGCACACCGTTCGGCAGACCGCGAAGAAGCAGCGTCGTTGCCCTGAGAATTTAATTTGTAAGTTCTTCTCGCTGAAATGGTTGGGGCCGTAGCTTAATTGGCAGAGCGTCTCGTTCGCAACGAGAAGGTCGGCGGTTCGACTCCGCTCGGCTCCACCAGATTCTCCCGCCGTTTCTTAGCCGTGTTCCTGCATTTGGGAGCGGAATGAATTCTCTGCAGATTCTGGCCAAGACGAGAAGTAAGCCGCGGTGACCGGCTTTTGGTTCTGGAGCACGATCCTTAGTGAGCAAGCCTCGACTCGCCTACAGGCACTTTTCCCACATTGTGAAAAAGATTCGCCCAAACCGTTTAAGATCTCCAATGTGAAATCACCTGCTGTCTGCCGCGCGGGATGACGGCAGTGCGGGCATATCTTCCGGATGTGGCCGCCTGCGTGGGCTGGAGTTCGCCTCCCCGGACGCCGGCCGGCAAAACCTGCACCGTATTGCCTACCACACGTTTTTCCAAGCCGCCGCCCGGTGCCGGTGTTTAAATGCGGAAGCTCAAATGGTGGAGGCGGCGGGAGTTGAACCCGCGTGCTGAGCAGACTAACCAGTCGCGCCTACATGCTTAGCCAGAAAAGAGTTTTCGGCCACGGGAATAACGTTCTGACAGCGAATCCCGCATCCTAGCCGGCAGAAAATATTTCGGCCCGGCGCGCGCCCGCTCCACGCCAAACCTAACCTGCTGTAGTCGCTCACGGCTGTAGCAGGTGTTCAGCCGCGAACGTCACGGCAATTAGGCCGCGAGAGCTAATTCAGTATTAGCAGTTGTTTTTTGGTCCGATGTTTTACGAGGCCAACGAACCATCCTCGGCATGCCACTCCTGACGCACCCACCCAGTCGAAACCAGTACGCCCCCTCCCTTTGTTAACCAACAACTTTAATATAAGGCCGCCGCCGCGGAAGTCAACGGTGGCTGATTCGCGGGGAGCGAAAACCGGGGCCTTGGGGGAGGGCGCGGGATGGACGATATCCTTGTTTTCCGAGGGAAGATGGCCTATAAGGGCAGCCATGTTGCTGACAATCACCACCACGCACCAGCCGGCCACCGACCTGGGCCACCTGCTGCGGAAGCATCCGGACCGGGCGCAAACCCTGGAGCTGGCCTTCGGGAAGGCGCACGTGTTTTACCCGGAAGCCACCGGGGAGCGGTGCGGCGCGGCGCTGCTGCTGGACGTGGACCCGGTGGGATTGGTGCGGAACCGGCGGGGACCGGCCGGGGAAAGCCGGACGCTGGAGCAATACGTGAACGACCGGCCCTATGTGGGGTCGTCGTTCCTGAGCGTGGCGCTGGCGGAGGCCTATGGCAGCGCGATGGCCGGCAAATGCCCGGCCCACCCGGAGCTGGTGGACCAACCGCTGCCGCTGGAGGCGAAAATATCGGTGCTGCCCTGCCGGGGCGGGGAAATGCTCCTGCGGCGGCTGTTTGAGCCGCTGGGCTACGCGGTTGGCGCCACCCGGCACGAGCTGGATGCCGAGTTCCCGGATTGGGGCGCCAGCCCTTATTACACGGTCACGCTGCGGGCCACCCTGCCCTTGCGGCAATTGCTCAACCACCTGTATGTGCTGATCCCCGTCCTCGACAATGACAAGCATTACTGGGTGGGCGATGACGAGGTGGAAAAGCTGCTCCGCCGCGGCGGGGACTGGCTGGCGGAACATCCCGAGCGCGAGTTGATCGCCACCCGCTATTTGAAGCACCAGCGGCGGCTGGTGCGGGACGCCCTGGAGCAGCTCCTGGGGGAGGAAGACGAGGAGCTGGAGGAGGCCCGGGAGAAGAGCGCCCAGGAGGAGGAGCAGGCCGAGGCGCGCCTCAGCTTGAATGAGCAGCGGCTGGGGACGGTGGTGGCGGTGCTGAAGGAGAGCGGCGCCCGGCGGGTGGTGGACCTGGGCTGCGGGGAGGGCCGCCTGATGCAGGCACTGCTCAAGGAAAAGCAGTTTGAGCAGATCACGGGCCTGGATGTGTCACACCGCGCGCTGGAAATAGCCCGGGAGCGCCTGAAGCTCGACCGGCTGCCGGAAAAGCAGAAAAAGCGCATCCAGCTGCTGAACGGCTCGCTCATGTATCGCGACGCGCGCCTGGCCGGGTTCGACGCCGCCGCGCTGGTCGAGGTCATCGAGCACCTGGATCCGCCGCGCCTGGCGGCCTGCGAGCGGGTGCTGTTCGAGGCGGCCCGCCCGCCGCTGGTGGTCCTCACCACCCCGAACGCCGAATACAACGTCCACTGGGAAAACCTGGCGCCGGGGAAATTCCGCCATAAGGACCACCGGTTTGAATGGACGCGGGCGGAGTTCCAGGCCTGGGCGCAGGGGATGGCGGCCCGGTTTGGCTACGGCGTCCGGTTCCTGCCGATCGGGCCGGAGGATGCGGCCACGGGGCCGCCGACGCAGATGGCGGCGTTCAGCCTGGCCGGGCAAAACGGGGCCAAGGGAGGCAGCCAATGAAACTCACGATTCCTGAACTCGCCTTGGTGGTCCTGATGGGGCCGTCCGGCGCGGGCAAATCCAGCTTCGCGCGGAAATATTTCAAGCCCACCGAGGTGCTGTCTTCGGATTACTGCCGGGGCCTGGTCGCGGACGATGAAAACGACCAGGGGGCCACCGACGATGCCTTTGCGGTGCTGCATTTCATTGCCGCCAAACGGCTGGCGGCAGGCAAGCTGACCGTGATCGACGCCACCAACGTCCAGCCGGAGGCGCGCGCGCCGCTGGTGGCCTTGGCGCGCCAGTTCCATTGCCTGCCGGTCGCGCTCGTGCTCAACCTGCCCGAAAAGCTCTGCCAGGAGCGCAACCTGGGGCGGCCGGACCGCCAGTTCGGCCCGCACGTCATCCGGCAGCAGGCGCAGCAGCTCCGCCGCCACCTCCGCGGGCTGGAGCGCGAGGGCTTCCGCCATGTGCAGGTGCTGCACACGCCGGAGGACGTGGAGGCCGCCACCGTGGAGCGCCAGCCCCTGTGGAACAACCTCAAGCACGAGCCCGGCCCGTTCGATATCATCGGGGACGTGCACGGGTGCCACGAGGAACTGCTGGAGCTGCTGGGCCGGCTCGGCTACGGCGTGGCCCAGTCCGCCGCCGGCGTGGTGGTGGCCCCGCCACCCGGGCGCAAGGCGGTCTTCCTGGGGGATCTGGTGGACCGCGGCCCCGGCGTCGTTCCGGTGCTGCGGCTGGTCATGAGCATGGTGGCCGGCGGCGCCGCCCTGTGTGTGCCCGGCAACCATGAGCTGAAGCTGATGCGCCAGCTGCGGGGGCGGGCGGTGCAGATCACCCACGGGCTGGCCGAATCCCTGGCGCAGCTGGAAGCGGAGGCGCCGGAGTTCCGGCAGCAGGTGGCGGAGTTCATCGATGGCCTGGTGAGCCACTACGTGCTGGACGGCGGCCGCCTGGTGGTGGCCCACGCGGGCCTGAAGGAGACCATGCAAGGCCGGGGCTCCGGCCAGGTGCGCGAGTTCGCGCTCTATGGGGAGACCACCGGCGAGACCGATGAATTCGGCCTGCCGGTGCGGTGCAACTGGGCCGCCGAATACCGGGGCCGGGCAATGGTGGTTTACGGCCACACGCCGGTGCCCGAGCCGGAATGGCTGAACCGCACGATCAACCTCGACACCGGCTGCGTTTTTGGCGGGAAGCTGACCGCCCTGCGCTACCCGGAAAAGGAGCTGGTCTCGGCGCCGGCCCGGCAAACCTATTGCCAGCCCGCCAAACCGTTCCTGCCGCCGGAAACCACCGCCCCGGCGCTCACCGCCCAGCAGCAGCAGGACGATCTGCTGGACATGGCGGATGTCCTGGGCAAGCGGATCATCACCACCAGGCTGAACCAGCAGGTGACCATCCGCGAGGCCAATGCCCTGGCCGCGCTGGAGGTCATGAGCCGGTTCGCCGCGAACCCCAAATGGCTGATCTACCTGCCGCCCACGATGTCCCCCTGCGAAACCAGCCGGCGGGAAGGCTTGCTGGAGCATCCCGCCGAAGCGTTCGCCTATTACCAGCGGGAAGGCCTCCCCCGGGTGGTCTGCGAGCAGAAGCACATGGGCTCGCGCGCAGTGGTGATCATCGGCCGCGATGAGGAAGCCGCCGTGAAACGGTTTGGCGTGGTGGGGGAAGGAGCCGGAATCTGCTGCACCCGCACCGGCCGGCGGTTCTTCGAGGATGCCCAGCTCGAAGCGGGCCTGCTCGCGGCAGTGCGGCAGGCTCTGGACCGTTCCGGATTCTGGGAGGAATTCGAGACGGATTGGGTCTGTTTCGACGCCGAGCTGATGCCCTGGTCCGCCAAGGCCCAGGCGCTGCTGAAGGAGCAATATGCCGCCGTGGGTTCGGCCGCCAAGGCGGCCCTGGCGGAGGTGTCCGCGCAGCTGGAGCTAACCCAGGCCCGGGGCGTGGACTTGGGAACCCTGCCGGAACTTTACGGGCAACGGGAGCAGATGGCCCGCCAGTTTGTCGAGGCCTACCAGCGTTATTGCTGGCCGGTGAACTCGCCCGCCGACCTGAAGCTGGCGCCCTTCCACCTGCTGGCCACCGAGGGCCGGGTCCACACCAGCCAAAACCACCTCTGGCATATGAACACCCTGGCCAAATGGTGCGCCGCTGGTGACGGCCTGCTGCTGGCCACGCCCTTCCTGGAGGTGGACCTGACCGATGCCGCCAGCCAGGAAGCGGGCATCCGGTGGTGGGCGGAGCTGACCGCGCAGGGCGGCGAGGGCATGGTGGTGAAGCCGCTGGATTTCATCGCCCGGGGCAAGCACGGCCTGGCCCAGCCGGCCGTGAAATGCCGGGGCCGGGAATACCTCCGGATCATCTACGGGCCGGAATACACCGCGCCGGAAAACCTGGAGCGCCTGCGCTCCCGGGGGCTGGCCGCCAAGCGCGGGCTGGCGATGCGGGAGTTTGCGCTGGGCGTGGAGGCCCTGGACCGGTTTGTCCGCCGGGAGCCGCTGCGGCGGGTCCACGAATGTGTGTTCGGGGTGCTGGCCTTGGAAAGCGAGCCGGTGGACCCGCGCCTGTAAAACCGCCTCCGCCTACCGCTGGCTGGTTTGCTTTTCCGCCCTGGCCAGGAGGTCCGGGTTGATGGCCACCCCCCACCCCGGGCCGTCGGGAATGGCCACCCGGCCATCCGCCACCTGGAAGGCGGGCGCATAAAGGCCGCCGGTCCAGCCGTCTTTTTCGATGGTGAATTCCATGTGCGCCCCGGCGTTGGGCAGGGCGCCGAACAGGTGGGCCGTGAAGAGGGTGACCAGCGAAAGATTCGCGGAGTGCGGCACACATTTCAGCCCGGCTTCGGCGGCCATCATGGCCACGCGCACGGCGCGGGTGATCCCGCCCACATAACAGATATCCGGCTGGGCGATGTCCACCGCCCGGAGCCGGATCATGCGGCGCCACTGGGCGAGGTCGTTGTCCTGCTCCCCGCCCGCCACCGGCACCTCCAGGGCGGCGGCCACCTGGGCCGTCCACTCCAGCTCCCAATACGGGCACGGCTCCTCGAAATGCCAGACCCGGTGCTGCTCCAGCATGCGGCCGACTTCGATGGCTTTCGCCGGGGTGTAGCAGCTGTTGCCATCCACCAGCAGCGCCACCTCTTCGCCAATGGCCTGGCGGACGGTGGGCACCAGCTCGCCGGTGCGCCCCGGCCACTCGTCCTGGTCGTGCCCGCAGACTTTGCCCACCCGGATTTTGAACGCGCGGAAGCCCTGCTCATCGCGCAGCCGCACCAACCGCTCCGCTTCGGCCTTGGGCTGGATGCTGCGGCTCATGCTGGAGCCGTAAACCGGGATCGTTTTGGCGGCGCCGCCCAGCAGCTGGCACACGCTTTTCTGCTCCCGCCTGCCCCGGAGATCCCACAGAGCGGTGTCCAAGCCGCACAAGGCGCGGCACACAAACGACCAGGGATATTTGTAATTCGCCTCGATGCACCGGTCGGCCAGGGTGTCCACATCATAAGGATCGGCGCCCAAGGCCAGCGGCGCGAGCTTGCGGTGCAGGATCAGCGCGGAGACGTCGGCATCGAATGGCGAGAGCTGGCCGAAGCCCTCGCTGCCATCCTCGGCGCGCACGCGCACCAGGCCGAGGTTGGCGCCCAGGACAAAGGTCTCGATGCTTTTGATCTTGAGGCCGCTTTGGCGCGGCAACGCCTGCCAGAGTTCCTTGAATGCCTTGAGTCCGGGGCGGATCTCCGCCCCGGCCTGGACCATTCTGGCGCCTCCGGAAGCGGCCGCGGCCGCCCCGGTGATCGCCACCTGTTTGATGAATGTTCGCCGGTTGGTGCGCATAAATAAAGTATGAAGTATAAATTATGAAGTAAAATGGTTATGGATATTTGTTATTTATTGTGTATCCACACGGTCATTTCGTTGGTGCCGCGGTGCGCCCAGGCGTAGTAGGGAACGGCCTGCAGGACACCGTCTGGCGATTTGATTTTCACCCCGGTGATGCCGCCCAGAACGGCAGGCCGCCAGTCCGCCTCCAGCGTCGCATCCGCGCCCACTGCCTGGTTGATGACCTGGCCGCGGTTATCCACCCCCTCCAGGCAGTAAACCAGCGGCCCGCGCTCGATGGCGAACTGGCCCCGCAGATCCTCCACCTTGGGATGCGCCACCACCTTCCGGACTGGCATAGGCAGCTCAATCGTCACCAGGTCTCCCGGTTGCCAGGTCCGCCGCAGCGAAGCGAAGCCTTGGCTGAGAGTCCAGTCCACGGGCTGGCCGTTTACCTGCACCGAAACTTGGGGGCTGGCGCCGTTGGTGTAGCGATAGAGGTCGCTGGGCACCGGCTGGCTCCGGACCCAGCCGGGAATCCGCACGTTCAGGGCAAAATCCAGGGGGTGCCTGGGATTCAACGTCAGCGCCACCCGGCCATCCCATGGGTAACCGGTTTGCTGCCGGATTTCCACCTCCTCGCCTGCGATCTTCAACCGGCCGGCGCCGCCCACAAACAGGTTTACCAGCAACGTGCCGCCGCGCGTCGCGTAGATCATCCCCGGCACCGTGGGGAGGAAACGGATGACGTTCACCGGGCAGCACGGACAGCCAAACCAGGGAGTCCGCTGGTAATTGCCGCGCGCGGCCAGCGGATTGGGATAAAAGAACCGGTCGCCGCTCAGCGAAACCCCGGCGAGGAAACCGTTGTAGAGGGTGCGCTCGAGGACATCGAGATGGCGGGCATCGCCGGTGGCCCGGAACAACCGGTAATTCCAGAATACGAGCGCGATGGCGGCACAGGTTTCGCAGTAAGCTTTGTCCGACGGCAGCACGTAATCCGGGGCAAAGCCCTCGTGGAAGGCTCCGTGCCCCACCCCGCCGGTGAGGTATAATTTCCGGCCCGCCAGGTTCTCCCACTTGCGCAGTAGCAAACTGCGCAGCGCGTCGTTGCCCGTCAGCACGGCCACCTCCGTGGCGCCGCTGTAAAGATAGAGCATCGCCACGGCATGGCCCCAGGCTTCGTCGTGGCCCAGCGCCGGCCGGCCATTGGACCACAGCGTGGTCTTCTGCCGGGCCCGCTCCACCAGGGCGGCGGCGGTTTCCAAATAGGTACGGTTCCCGGTGGCTCGATAGAGGCGGGCCAGGGCCAGCTCGATCTCCGGGTGCCCCGAGGGATTCTCCAGGCGGCCGGGCGCATATTCACGGGTGATAAGGTCGGCCGCCTTGCGCGCGGTGTCCAAATAGCTTTTGCCGCCCGCCAATTCGGAGCAGGCCACGGCGGATTCGATCAGGTGGCCCAGGTCGTACAGCTCGCAGGTGCGCGTCCCCTCGTCCGTGAAATGCCGGTAGCCGGGCTCCACCAGTTGGATATGGGGCTGGAGGTAGCCATCGGGGGCCTGGGCCGCCACGATGTCCGCCACCAGGCCATTCACCCGCTGAGCCAGGGCGGCATCGGGATGCGCCTTGAGGCAATAGGCGATGCCCTCCAGGGTTTTGTAAACATCGGAGTCACCCCACATGTAGCCGTGGTATTTGCCGGAATCCCGGCCCGCGAGGATCTTGAAGCCGCCCAGCGACCCCTGTTTCTCCAGCTCGCGCAGGTTGTGTTCGATGGTCACCAGCCGGTTGCCCGCCAGCCGCGGCCCCCAAAAGGCATCCTCCACCTGCACTTGGTGGAAAGGCACGGATTGGATGGGATAATCCGGTGTTTCGGCCGCCAGCGCCCCGCTGAGGAGGCGCCAGGAAAGAAGGACAGGGATCAGTCGCATAAGGTATTCACGGGTTGGAGGGTGTTTTGCTTATTCGTATCGCCAGGCATCACGGTTCGCCTCGGCCAATCATTTTCCCACGTGCAACACTTTGAGTTCGTGGGCTTGGAAGGTGGTGGGGCCGGCTGCCTCCGCTTCCGCCACCTCCCCGGTGGATGGATTCAGCCATTGGGCTTGGCCCTTGGCCGCCAGCTCCAGGCTCGCCTTCACGACGCGCCCTTCTTCATTGAAGAAAATGTAGAAATCCTGGCCCGCTTTGGCCACATGGCGATACCGGATATCCGCGCTGGGCGGTTGCAGGATCACATCCGGAGCCACCAGGCGGTCGATCGCAGCGATCAATTGCGGTGCGGTTTTGGCCAGGATGGCCTTGGGCAGGGCGGCCGCGTAGGGGGAATCATTCCAGATGATCAGGCGGCCTTGATCCGCCAGCGGGGCCAGGCGGGGCATTACTGCAGCGGGCAGGCGCGCCAGGCCATCGAGGATCACCGCCCGGTAAAGCATGCCCGCCAGGTGGACACCATCGGCTTCGATCCGGGCATCCTCCCCCAGGTGGCGCAGCTCCAGGTAATTGAAATCGCGCTGGTTTTGGAAGCATTGGCCTGCCGCCTGCCAGGGCAGCCAGGCGGCATCGCCGAGAATGGCCACCTCGCAGATTTGCCGGCTGTCGGTATTCAGCCAGCACAGGCGGCGGCAGGAATCGGCATAGGCCCGGTATTGCCCCCACCAGGCAGCGTGCGGCCCGACATCCGGCGGCCGTTCCTCGAAGCGCGGCCCGCGGATGGAATAATAAAAGGCATGCGGGTAAAGGAGGTTGTGCCCCCGCACAAAACACCAGCCCGCGAGCCACTGCATTTCATCGTAAGTCAGGTGGTGGCCGTAGGCGCCATACAGCTCGTTCCCGTTGCGCCGGCGGCCCAGGTGCGCCATGGCGCTGGAGGCGCATTTGGCCATGGTGGAATGCCCGCCTGCCAGCGCCTTGGCGCCCGGCTCCACATACCGCCAGACGATATCCTGTCCCGGCATCTGGAAATATCGTTCAGTCCCGATATCCATCGAGCCGCCCGGGTGCCCGGCCAATGCCACACCATGTTTCTGGCACCATTCGCCCAGCCGCCGGTAATAATTTTCCTCCAGGCAGGCGTTGATGGCGCGGTGGTAATCGGCGCGATGGCGCAAGGAATCCGGGCCGTCCTCATACCATGGATCCGCCAGGAATGGCTGGCAATCGTAGCCAAGCACCCGGTTGATCTGCGGCAGCAGCGGGGCGCTGCCCGGCACTAATCCGCTGGCGGCCCCCCGGCCCATGGGCGCCGGTTCATCGGTGAAGATGCCCAGGATGGTGGAGCCGAAATAACGGCCGAACTCCCGCGCGAACCGCTCATGCACCAGGTCCAAAAAACTATCGACGGCGGCCGGGTTGAGAATGTCCCCGGCGGGCGGGGCCGCCTCCTTCATCCGGGCCGAACCTTCGCCCAGGTAATGCAAACCGCGGATGACTCCCCCCGATGGCCGGTCCACCACCGCCACACGCTGGCCGTTGGGCCGCTCCAGCGTGGCCACCAGCTGCCACCCCTCCCGCAGGCGGGGGCTTTCCCCCGGCTGGAGGTCGATTTTGGCCAGGCCCCGCGCGGCGTGTGCCGGGTTGCGCGCCACCACCTGGCCGGAGGATGAACCTGACGGGTACATCCCCTCGTCATACAGGAACACATGCATCTTGCGCCGGGCCGCCTCCGCGATGGCCACGCGCATGGCATGGATCATTTTCGGCGACAGCCAGCCCGTGTCCTCCGGCAGGCCAATGCGCGGGTGAATCACGAATCCGTAAACTCCATGCGCCTCAAAGTCCGCCAGTTGGCGGACCAATTCCTCATCCCTCAGTTCATCGTTCCAAAACCAGAACGGCATGACGGAAAATTCCCGCGCCGGATCACGGAATTCCGCGCGCCAGCCCGCAGTAGCATTGGCTGCGCCTGGATTCCCGCTGGCGGTTGCCTTGGCTGGCTCGGCGGCGAGGACTCCCAGTTGCGCCCAGGCGGCAAGCAAGGCCGCCAGGCGCCGGGCCGTTAATAAACGCTGGGCTGCATGCATGGTCATCAATTGTGCTCTTGGCCGCCATCTTATCCAGCCTGCCTGGCGATGGAAAGCACTTACCCGCACCCGCTGCGCTGAGGCCAGGCCAGCAAATACGGCCGCTCCAATTGCCTGGTCCCGGCTCAACCATGCCGAGGCCGCCGCCTTATCCCAGGACATGCCTCATCCACACCCTGGAAAGGCAGCTGGTCCCGGGCTTCATTGAAGCCTGGCCGGCCACGATTTAAAGGCCGCAGCTTTTCCTGTGCCGGCGGCCAGGTGATCGGGGCCAAGGAATGAGTCCGTTACCGGGAACGCTTGCCCCGTTTGGGTGGCGGGGGCGCGGAGGCAAGCTGGCCCTCCAAATAGTCAGCGGTGATTTTATCGAGCTGGGCGGTGGTTGACGTCGGAAGTCCCGGGGCGGCGGCGAAACGGGCATTGAAAAAGCGCTCGACGTATTTGCCCAGGAGGTCCGCCTCCAGGTTCACGCGGCTCCCGGCGGCACGTTCAATGAGCGCGGTGATCTCATAAGTATGCGGGATGATCCAGATCCGGAAGCCTTTCGGGTATGGGGAACCCGGGGCTTTTTCATCCAGCAGCCCCGCCACGGTCAGGCTGATCCCATCCACGGCAATGGACCCTTTGAAAATGACGTAGCGCATGACTTCCGCGGGCGCTTCGATGTCCAGCACCCAATCCTGGCCGGTGCGCTCCCAGCGGGTCACCGTGCCCACGCCGTCAATGTGGCCCGTGACAAAATGGCCGCCCAGCTCGCTGCTGGCGCGCAGCGGCCGCTCCAGGTTCACCAGGGATCCCTTCCGGGCATACTGCAGGTTGGTGCGCTCCCAGGTCTCCTTCAACAGGTCGAACTGCACCAGCTTAACCCCCATGCGCTGGGTGACCTTCACCACCGTCAGGCAGCACCCGTTGACGGCGAGGCTGTTGCTGACCTTGATCCCCTGCCCCGTTTTGAAGGCGCGGATGGTCAGCTCGATGGACTTGTCCGTGGGCTTGATGCTTTCAACGATGCCAGTTTCTTCAACAATACCGGTAAACATAAGGTTATTCACTCATTTCAAGGCCGGCGGTCAACCATAAATCCTCACCCAGGCTTTTCCAGACCGGGTTCTTGAGCCGCACAACTTCCCGCCAGTCCCCGGCGCCCCGCCCGGCCACGGCTGGAAAAGCCGCGCGGCCACCGATGATTTTGGGCGCATAAAAGAAGGCCAGCCGATGGGCCAGCCCCGCCATCAAGAAGGCGCTGAGCAGCTGGCCCCCGCCCTCCACCAGGAGGCTGGTCACCGATTCCTGGCCCAGCCGCGCGAGCAGCCAGGGCAAGTCCGCGCGGCCATCCCGCGCCGGTGCCACCCAGACGGCCACGCACCGCTCCAAGGCCCGCAGCCGCGGCCGGGGAATCTGGTCCGTCACCACCACGGTGGTCAGGCTGGCGTATTCATCTGCTGCCACCCGGGAATGCAAAGGGGTGCGCCCGTGTGAATCCAGCACAAAACGACGCAAGGCCGGCTGCTTGATGGCCTGGGGGCGGGCGGGGCGGCAAGTCAGGCTCGGATCATCGCTGAGCACGGTGTTGACACCCGCCAGGATGGCATCCACCCCCTGGCGCAGGAACATCGCAGCGGCCCGGGCCGGAGGCCCCGTGATCCACTTGGATTCCCCGGTGCGGGTGGCGATCTTGCCATCGAGCGTCATGGCCGCCTTCACCACCACCCAGGGCGTTCGGTGCACAATCCAGTGATTGAAAGCGGCGTTCATCGCCGCCGATTCCCCGGCCAGCACCCCCACCGCCACTTCCACTCCGGCGGATCGCAGGATGGTGAAGCCGCGGCCGGCGTGGGCGGGGTTGGGGTCGGTGGCCGCCACCACCACCCGGGCGATGCCGGCGGCGAGGATGGCCTCCGTGCACGGGGGGGTGCGGCCATGAGTGCAGCACGGTTCCAGGGTCACATACAGGGTGGCGCCCCGGGGATTAAAACCGTGCTGCCGGGCATCTTTGATGGCCTCCACTTCCGCATGCGGCTGGCCGGCGCCATGGTGCCAGCCCCGGCCGATGATCCGGCCTTTTCGCACGATGACGGAGCCCACCATGGGGTTGGGCGAGGTGCGGCCATAGCCCCGCCTGGCCAGCCGCAAGGCCAGTTTCATCAGGCTGGGGTCCGATGGCGCCGATCCGCCCATGGAAATAAGAGCTGGTGTGGCCGGATCAACCGGGGAACAAAGCGGCGGCAAACTGGGCCGCGTCGAACGGCTGGAGATCATCGGCCTGCTCGCCCAGGCCGACAAATTTCAGCGGCAGGGCCAATTCTTTTTGGATGGCCACCACCATCCCGCCCTTGCTGGTGCCATCGATCTTGGTGATTACCAGGCCGGAGAGCTTGACGGTCTTGTTGAATTCCCGCGCCTGGTTCAGGGCGTTCATGCCCGTCGTGGCGTCCAGCACCAGCAGCGTTTCGTGCGGCGCGCCCGGACGCTGTTTGGCTATGACCCGGTGGACTTTCTGCAGTTCCGCCATCAGGTTGTTTTTAGTGTGCAGGCGCCCGGCGGTGTCGAGGATCAGGTAATTGAACTGGCGGGCCACTGCCGCGCTGACCGCGTCGTGGGCCACCGCCGCCGGGTCCGCGCCATAGTTGCCGGACACGACCGGCACGTTCAAGCGCTGCCCCCAGATTTTGATCTGTTCGATCGCAGCCGCGCGGAACGTATCGCACGCGGCCAGCATGGCCTTCTCCCCCTGCCCGTTGAGGTAGTGGGCCAGCTTGGCGGCGGTGGTGGTTTTGCCGGTGCCATTGACCCCGACGAGGGAAACCACGGTCGGGCTATCGGCGGCCCGGATCAGCGCGTTACGGTCGCTGGCCAGGCTTTTCTCCACCTCCTGGCGGGCGATGGCGAACACATCAGCGCCGCTGCCTTGGGTTTCGTAAACCTTCTTCACGGCCGCCACGATTTGCGTCGTCATCATCATGCCTAAATCGGCGCCAATCAGCGCCCCCTCCAAGTCCTCCAGCGTGGCGCCGGTCAGCTTGGGGGATCCGGTGATGATCCGCTTGATTTCGTGGACGAGTTTGGCCTGCGTTTTTTGCAGGCCGGCAACGAATTTTTTAAAGAGACCCATTATTCAAGAAAAACTGAGTGGTAGTTTAAGCAGCGGAATCGAAAAGGCGGGAAACCAGCCCGCTCACTCCCCATCCTTCGGGGTGCGGGCGGGGCGCAGCAAGTCCTTGCGGACCCGGTCGAGGATGCCATTAACGAATTTGCCACTGTCTTCGGTGCTGTATTTTTTTGCGATGTCCACCGCTTCATTGATGCTGACGACGGGGGGAATATCATCCCGGAACAGCATTTCGTAAACCGCCAGCCGCAGCACATTGCGATCCACTACCGCCATGCGGTGCAGATCCCAGTTTTTGGCGTATTTGACAATCTGCTCGTCCACCTGGGGGCGATGCTCCACCACGCCGCGGATCAGGCCGTCCGCAAAAAGCCGCAAGGCAGCCTCCTTGGCGGTGGGAAAGGAAGTATCAGCGGCTTCCCCTTTGGGGGCATCGCCTTTTTCAGCCGCTGCCGCCCGTTCAGCCTGCCACTGGGCGTCCCAGAAATGATTCAACACCGCCTCCAAATCTTCGGGCGGATTCAAATCACATTGGAACAGGAACTGAACCGTGCGTTCACGAGCCAAACGTCGCTTGCTCATGAACCCAGCATGGAAGCAACCCCCAGCCGAGGAAAGCAAATTCTTATGCCGCCGGGCCGGACCCAGCCCCGAGCACAACGGCATAATCAACAGGCGCTCAGCAGGTTAGAGTGCCTCAATCGGTTGCAATAATGGCCCGGAATGGATCGGCAGCAACCGCGCCCGCCAGCGGCTGGCTTCAGTGGCCCATTATCGGCCGTGGAAAAAACCGTTGTTCCATTGCTTTCCCATCGGCCACCGGGTAACGATTAAAAGCAGAGCTATGATCCGGCAAGATTACCTGGTGCGCATGATTCAGCGCTTTCTTCAACTCCTGACACAGGTCAGGCAAGATGTTCATTCTGAGGACTTTGCGACTGCATCGGAACACCTGGAAGCGGCCTTGAAGGATCTGACCGGCTTGAATGTTGCCTCCGCCTGCACGATTTCGACCGCCGAGCTGCTGGCCAGGATCGTGCAAGGCGAGCCGACGGAAGCGGTGCGCACTAAATGCCTGGTGCTGACCAGCCTGCTGAACGAAGCCGCGGAAATCCAAGCCACGCAAGGAAACCTGGAGGCCAGCCAGTCCTGCCTGGTCCAGGCCGCGAATTTATTGTTGAACGTCCTTTTGCAGGAGGAGGATGCCATCCTGCCCGATTTTGTCCCCAAGCTGGCGGAAATCCTGGGCCGGATAGAACCGGGCAAACTGCCGCCCGCGACCATGGCGGCTGTGATGCATTATTACGAGCGAACCGGCCAATTTGCCCGGGCCGAAGATGTTTTGTATGAGTTGCTGGACTTGAATCCGCAGGCGGCAGCCACCCTGCAATGGGGCATCTCCTTTTACGAACGCCTGCTGGGCCAAAGTGATTCCGCCTTGCGGAACGGGAATTTGCCGCGCAACGAAATCGAGGAATGTCTGGAGGAATGGCGCAACCGCTTGCGGCTGCCGCCGGCGGGGAGCCGCAGTTAAACCCGGTGAGCGATCGGATGCCAGCACCCACATGGCCTTGGAAAGGCCGCCCGTCTCAGGGTGCTCCATCCCGCTATTGCCAGCGGTTAAAGCTTGCGTATATTGGGGGTGCTGAAACCGGGCGGACAGTTTTGCCGCTGACCGGTCAGATCCAGGGTTATTATGACTGATGTTTTGCTAGGTATTTATATTGTCGGAACAATGATTTTGCTCTTCGGAGCGGCAGTGTTTGTTCATGAATTCGGGCATTATTGGGTCGCCCGCCGCCGGGGCATGAAGGTGGAGGAGTTCGCCATTGGCTTCGGCCCCAAGATCCTAAGCTGGACCCGCGACGGGGTATTATATTCCTGGCGCTGGATTCCCGCTGGCGGTTTTGTGAAACTTCCCCAAATGATCACCTCCGAAGCAATGGAAGGCGCCAGCGGTGCGGTGGATATCCCCCCGGCTTCGCCCCTCTCCAAAATCCTGGTGGCTTTTGCCGGCCCTTTCATGAACGTGGTGTTCGCCTTCGTCATCGCGGCGGTCATTTACCTGGTTGGGCTGCCCGAACTGGTCAACCCGCCATTCGTTGGCCCGGTGGATGCAGATTCACCCGAGGCCAAAATGGGCATCCGCGAAGGGGACAAAGTCCTGTCCGTGAACGGCGAACCGGTGAAATCATGGCAGGATATGCAGTCCATCACCATGCTGGCCTTGACCAATGTTTTGCCAGTGGTGGTGGAACGGGAAGGAAAGACCAATCTTTACCATCTGACCGCCAAGGTCAACGAGGAGGCCGGGGTGACTGTTAAATTGCTGAACCTGGTTCCCCGTGCCCACCCAGTCATCCATAGAGTCGTAGCCAACGGTCCGGCGGAAAAAGCCGGTTTGAAAAAGGATGACGAAGTCATTTCTTTCGGCGGTGTCCCCGTGCTGAGCCCGGACCAACTCATCAAGCTCATCAAGAAAAACGGGAATATCCCCACCGATGTGGGAATCTGGCGCGCCAAACAGAAAATGACCATCAAGGTCACGCCCATGCTCGATCCGGATAAGAATTGCGGACGCATCCAAGCCGAAATCGGATCCAGTTCCAAGATGGACTATATCGATAAACGACCGGGTCCCACGCCATGGGCGCAAATCGTGGATGTCTGGCAAAAGACGGTGAGCACCATTCAGGCCTTGTTCCATTCCAAGCAGTCGGGCGTTGGTATTGGGGATCTGAGCGGGCCGCCCGGCATCCTGGCGATGCTGGCCGCACAGATCAAAACCGACTTCCGCCTGGCCTTGAGCTTCCTGGTGCTGCTGAACATCAACCTGGCCATTTTGAACCTGTTGCCCATACCTGTCCTCGACGGCGGCCACATAGCCATCTCACTTGTTGAATCGGCCATCCGCCGGCCAATCCATGTGCGGGTTCTGGAATATACGACCACCGCCTTTGCGGTGCTGCTGATTTCCTTCATGCTATACGTCTCCTTCAACGATTTCCTGCGGTTTAAGTTGTTCAAATCCATGTTCCAAAGCGAGGTGCGAATCGAAAAACAGGAAAAGGCTCCAGCGGATAAAACCGAACCGGTCCTGGCGCCGTCTCCTGCACCCGCCAAGTAGCATCATGCACTATTGTTATTCCCCATACGTTTTCCGCCGCGCCAAAACGCGCGAAGTTGTGGTTGGTGATCCCGCGCAGGGCGGCGTGGTGATCGGCGGCGATCACCCGGTGGTGATCCAGTCAATGATCACCTGCGACACCATGGACACTGCAGCCTGCGTGAAGGAGACCCTGGATCTGGTGGCGGCGGGCTGCCAGCTCGTGCGGATCACCGCGCCTGCCGTCAACGACGCCGCCAACCTGCGCCACATCGTCGCGGAACTCCGCAGCCAAGGCTGCCGCACGCCCATCGCTGCGGATATCCATTTCAAGCCGGATGCAGCTCTGGAGGCCGCCAAATGGGTGGAGAAGGTCAGGATCAACCCGGGTAATTTCGCCGATACCAAAAAGTTCGCCGTCAAGGAATACACCGACCAGGAATATGCCGAAGAACTGGATCGGATTGAGGAAAAATTTGCGCCCGTGCTCCAGCTCTGCAAAGAGCTGGGCCGGGCTTTGCGCATCGGCGCCAACCATGGATCCTTGAGCGACCGCATCCTGAACCGTTTTGGTGACACGCCCCTGGGCATGGTGGAAAGCGCTCTGGAATTTGCCCGCATCGCCCGGGAACATGGCTTTCATAATTTCCTGTTTTCGATGAAGGCCAGCAATCCCAAGGTGATGATCGAAAGCTACCGGCTGCTGGCCGCCAAACTCAACCACCTCGGACCGGATTGGAATTATCCGCTGCACCTGGGGGTGACTGAAGCGGGTGAAGGCGAGGATGGGCGGATCAAAAGCGCCATTGGCATCGGGGCGCTGCTGGCGGATGGCCTGGGCGATACCATCCGCGTATCCCTCACGGAGGATTCCCCGCGCGAAATCCCGGTCTGCCGCGAACTGCTGAGCGAGGTGCCCAAAGTGGCCCAAACCAGCCAGAATGTGGAACGTTTTCGGGCGCATCCCCTGTCGTTCGATCCTTATAATTACCAGCGCCGGGCCACCCCGGAGGTCAAGCTGGACGAAGATGTCCGCTGCGGGGGCGAGCAAACCGTGCGGGTCGCGGTTACTGCGGAAACCGCCCGCAAGCTTAGGGGCAAAGTCCGGCCGCGCGATGATGTGCGGGCGGAAATCATTTACGAAAACCTGGACGTTTGTGCCGTGGATCCCACCCAGGAATTCGAGGTTAAAAAAAGCACCTACATGGTTACGGTGGAGGACGGCTTGGACTTGCCCCCCATCATGGCCTTTCGTCTGCTGGCAGCCAAATTGAAGCACTACGGCTGGACCAATCCGATTTTGTTGAAGGATTGTCTTTCGATACCCGATCCACCGCTGGCGGCTGAAGCAGCCCAATTACGTTCTTCCATCGTGCTGGGAGCGCTTTTGGCTGACGGCCTGGGCGACGCCATCCTCGTGCGCAACGAACCGGATCCCCTGCAATCGCTCCGTCTTTCCTACAATATTCTGCAGGCGGTTGGCTGCCGGTCTTTCAAAACGGACTACGTTGCCTGCCCATCTTGCGGACGGACGCTCTTTAACCTGCAGAGTGTCACCGCGCTGATCAAAAGCCGGACCCAGCACTTGAAAGGCGTTAAAATCGCCATTATGGGCTGTATTGTTAATGGACCCGGGGAAATGGCCGATGCCGACTTCGGCTACGTGGGTGGTGCGCCGGGCAAAATCAACCTTTACGTGGGCAAAACGGCGGTCAAATTCAACATCCCCGAAACGGAAGCGGTGGATCGATTGGTGGATTTGATCCGCGAGCATGGCAAATGGCTCGAGCCGGAACTGGCGGTTGGTTGATCAGCCATCGGTCAGCCCCTTGAATCCTGCTTTACCGATGCGGCAAGACGTGTTCCCACGCTTCCCGCCCAAAAGCTTTGATGAATTCGTATATGCCGGAGAGCAATCCGTCGGAAAACAGGACCAGAACCAATCCCACAGCCAGGGCCGCCGCGCAAATTTTCAGGATCTGGTGGAGCATGCTGGCTTTCAGCTGGTGAGTATCATTCACCGCTGCAAACACCCGGTCCCATTCCAAAGGCACGCCCGGTTTTGAATCCCTTTCCAAGGGTTCGCGCATGGGAAAAACCTGCCACGGGGATCGCACGCATGCCAGCCTCATTTTATTCCAGACTGTTTCCCGGTAATGGGAAAAAACCGGGAACCTGGCGGAGCGAAAAGCCCGGAACCGGTGGTTCAATTGGGGTTCAATTTTTATTTTTTTGTGAAGCTTGACGATAAACCCAGGCTTGCCTAACCTATCTGGCTCGTCTTGACAATCAAACCAGATGGACGGAATAGAAGACCAGATCCTGAAAGGACCGAAAGTGAATGTAACGGTTGAAAGTTTAGCCCCCTGCAAAAAATTGCTGCGGGTGGAAGTGGATGCGGCCGCTGTGGACGCCACCTATAAAACAGTGACGTCGGAGTTTCAACGCCGTGTGAACCTGCCTGGGTTCAGGCCCGGCAAGGCGCCCTTGGACCGGGTAAGCAAATTATTTGCCTCGGACATCCAAAAGGAAGTCCAGCGCAAAGTGATTACCACCAGCCTATCCGACGCTATTAAACAAGAGAAGCTCAACCTGGCCGGGACGCCCGAGGTGGAAGAAGTGCCTGTCACCCTCGGCAATCCGGTGCAATTCACTGCGACCATCGAAATTGCGCCCGAGTTCGAGCTGCCTGAATATAAAGGTTTGGCGGTGCGCATTCCCCGCATGGTGGTCACCCCGGCGGATATGGAACGTGCCCTGATGTCCTTGCGGGAGCGCCAGGCAACCTACCTGGATGTCGAGCGGCCGGCCCAGGCTGGCGATTTTGTGGTGGTCAATTACCAGGCCAGCGTGGATGGCAAACCACTGCAGGAAATCGCCCCGAACGCCAACCGCCTGGCGGAATACAAGAGCTTCTGGCTGCGTTTGGAACCTGATTCCTTCCTGCCCGGATTCGCGGAGCAATTGAACGGCGCCAAAGCCACGGAAAAACGTACCGTCGTGATCGATTTCCCGGCCGGTTTTCCGGAAGCCGCCTTGGGCGGCAAAAGGGGCGAATACGCCGTGGAAGTCCTCCAGGTCAAAGAATTGCAACTGCCGGAATTGAACGATGAATTCGCCAAGGCCTTCGGGGCGGAAACGGTCGATAAATTGCGTGAGGGGGTAATGACTGATCTGCAAAACCAGATCAAGCAGCGTCAAAACGCCGCCATCCGCAGCCAAATCACCAAAGCTTTGCTGGACCGCGCACGAATTGAAGATCTTCCGGAATCCATCGTCCTGGGTGAAACCCGCAGCTTGGTTTACGATATTGTAAAAAACAACACCGAGCGTGGGGTTGCCAAGGAAATCCTGGATGAGAAGAAGGACGAAATTTACAGTTCCGCCAGTACCAGCGCCAAGGAGCGCGTCAAATGGCTCTACCTGGCCCGCAAGATTGTCGAGAAGGAGAAGATCCAAGTCTCTTGGGAGGAAGTCCACCGGCAGGTCATGATCCTGGCTCAACAAAGCCAGATCAAGCCCGAGAAATTGCTTAAACAGCTCCAGGAAAAGGATGCCTTGGGCGAAATCGCCCATAACATTGCCATGGCCAAAGTGGTCGATCTCCTGCAGTTGCACGCCCAGATCGAAGAAGAGTCGGTGGCGGGCGCATAATCTTTACTCTTTACATCCGTCATGCATTAGCTTTGGCGGATCATGGAACCTGTGGGCCTTGCCCTTGGGCCAGCTAACTGGAAGGTTGCTTTTTAGGAACGCGAATTGGAATCCCCAATTCGCGCTTTTCTTTTAGCTTTCAGCCTTTTCCCATCGCCAGAATTACCACCTCAACGCAGTATTGCATACCTCACCGGTTTTGGGTAAAGTTCCGCTCAGTGACCGGCAATGAGGTTCTGACTTATCCATGAATTGGGTGGCAATTTTTGATTGGGATGGCGTGATCATCGACTCCTCCCGCCAGCACGAGCAAGCTTGGGAATTACTGGCGGCAGAGCATGGCCTGCGGATCGGGCCGGGTTGTTTTCAGCGCAGTTTCGGCATGAAGAACGAGCGCGTCATTCCGGATATCCTGGGTTGGACGAAAAACCCTCGCTTGATCCAGGAGTGGTCTCTGCGGAAAGAGGAATTATACCGGCAGTTGGTGGCAGAACAAGGTGCCACCACGATCCCCGGAGCCAGGTCTTGGCTGGAAACTCTGGCACAATCCGGAATCCGTTGTGCGCTGGGCACTTCCACTCCCCGCCTGAATCTGGACGCCACCTTGGAAAAACTGGCGCTGGGATCTTTTTTTCAGGCTGCCATCACGGGCGATGACGTGGCCCATGGCAAACCGGATCCGGAAGTGTTTCTTAAAGCCGCCACCAGCCTGGCTGCCGACCCGGCAAAATGTGTGGTGTTCGAGGATGCGCCAGTCGGCTTGCAAGCTGCCAAAACAGCGGGCATGAAAGCAGTGGCCTTGACCACCACCCACGCAGCTCCGAGCCTGGCTTTGGCCGACTGGGTGGTCAAGGACTTGAACGAAGCGTGCATCGAAGTGATCGGCCAATGGTTTAATTAATCGCGATACGAGGCATCGATTATGGGCATAATCGTCATTTGGATCGTGGCGTTCGCAGGCGCGTGCGTCCTGGGAGTAATGATCTGGCGGTTGACGGGATGGCTTGCCAATACCGCCATCCAACCCTTGGTGGTATCCTCCCATTACGATGTAAGTTCCAGCTTTTTGCCGGACATGAAAATGGCCAAAACCCTGGCCGCAGAGGGCCAGGTGGACCAAGCCATAAAATTGGCCAATGCCGAGGTGGCCAAGCAGCCCGGCAACTACGAAGGCAACCTCCTGCTCGCCCAATGGTATTGCGATCTGGGCCAGTTCAACAAAGCCCTTCGCTGCCTGAAAACCATCACCGAAAATCCCGGCGCCACGGAGGCTCAAAAGGAGGTTGCGAACAAATGGGCTTCCCAGGTGCTGGGCTGATCCGCCACACGCCATGACTGCCCCTCTGGAAACCTGGCGCCTGTTCCTCGCCATTCCTTTGCCCGCGGAGGTCCAGGCTGAACTCGAGCTTCTGCAAAACAGACTGCAACGGCCTTTAGGAAGCGTAATCCGCTGGGTGCGGCCAGCCCAAATTCATCTGACTTTGCGATTCCTGGGCAATGTAACCCCCGGCCAGGTTGCCCCTTTGGAGGAGGCCTTGCGCTCCGCGCCGGCCGGCCCCAGGCTCAACTTGTGCCTGGGTGAACCGGGCAGTTTCCCGGACCCACGCCGCCCGCGGGTCATCTTCATCGGCTTGCAGGGCGATCTCGCTGGGTTGGAGAACCTGCAACAACAAATCAGCCAGGCCAGCCAGCCTTGGGGCGACAACCATGAACAGCGGGCCTTCAAGCCCCATCTAACCTTGGGCCGAACCCGCGAAGGAAAGCCGCCACCCCAATCACTGCCGGAATTATTTCACAAACTCCAGGTGGCCCCGGCCGCGTGGGTGGCCACCCGTTTTGAACTCATCCAGAGCACACTCTCCCCCCAAGGTCCAATCCATCGGGTTTTGTCCCCTTTCCCGCTCGCCTGATCCCCTCCCCCCTGGAACCGATCAACAAGTTCTTCCGGGCCACACTTGGATCATCGTCCCCTTCAGCCAGAACCCATCGGGCGGTTAATCCGCCAAAGTGGCCCATGGGATTGGTTAAGCCCAAGGCCACACCGAAGCACTGAAAAATAAGCAATACTCATTTTTTGTTTGTCTTTGGCCCCTTGGTAATATTAAATGAGGCATCAGCTTGAAACTACGACGCCCCAACGTGAACATCACCCAGCGCCTGGTTGGAGGAAGCTGCTTGATTGAAGGAAGGTCGGCATGGCCCAAAAGCTGACGACCTGCACTTTTTGTGGAGTGGGCTGCGGCATCTACCTGGAAACCGCCGGCAGCCAGATCACCGGGGCGTATCCGAGCATGTCCCATCCGGCCAACGAAGGCCGGATCTGTGTGCGTGGCTGGCATGTGCATGAGGTGGCCAGTTCCCCGGACCGGCTGAAACAGCCACTCATCCGCAAGCGGGGCCAATTCGAGGAAGTCAGCTGGCCGGAAGCGTTCCAATATGTGGCTGGCCGCCTGCAGGACATTCATCAACGGCATGGATCGCAAGCCCTGGCGTTTTTTAATTCACCACGCTGTTCCAACGAGGAGGCTTATTTGCTCCAAAAAATGGCCCGCGCCATTTTCCATACTAACAACGTGGACCATGGCAGCGGGGTTTATTGCAACAACAGCATCAACGTGCTGTCCGAAATGATCGGGCTCCCAGCCACCACGAATTCCATTTCCGAGCTGGCCCAAAGCGAGGTGATCCTGGTTGATCGCGTGGATTTGGCGGCGCAATTGCCCACCATCGGCGGCTGGGTGATCCGCGCCAAGCTCAAAGGGGCCAAGCTGATTGTGATCGATGCCCGCCGCCACCGTTTGGCGGAACACGCGGATTACTTCCTTCAGCTGCGGCCCGGCACCGGGGTGCTGCTCTATGGCGCGATGGCCAAAGTGATCATCGACCGCGGCTTGTTGAACACCGCCTTCATAAAAAACCATTGCCGCAACTTTGAAGCATTTCTGGAGCATGCCCACCAATTCGATCTGTTGACCTGCGCCGAAATTTGCGGGGTGCCCGCCCCGATGATCGAAGCGGCGGCCATCGTCTATGCCCAGGCAAAACCGGCCGCTTTGCTTTATTCCACGGGCATCGAAACCCGCGGCAAGGATAGCATCCGGGCCATTGTGGATCTCGTGCTGCTGACTGGCAACCTGGGCAAACCAGGTGCCGGGCTATTTGCCCTGACCGAGCAAAACAATCTCCAGGGCGTGTGCGACATGGGCATGCTGCCAGACCAATTGCCCGGCTACCAGCCAATCGATCATGCGCCTGAGCGGGAGCGCCTCGGCCGTTTGTGGGGGGCGCAGCTTCCGGACCAACCCGGTCTCGGCGCCCGTGCCATGCTGGGCAGGCAGGCCCAGGGCCAGTTGCGCGCGCTCTGGCTCTGCCGGTATGACCCCGTGACCACTGCCTTTTTCGGTGACGCCGCCACCACTTTGCAGCAATTGGACTTGGTGGTAGTCCAGCACCTGTTCATGACCGGAACGGCCCAGTTCGCGCATGTCATTTTGCCAGTGGTGGCTTTTGGGGAGGAACAGGTTTCCTTCACCAGCACTGAGCGGCGGATTCAAATAGCGGAGCAAGTCATCGATCCACCTCCCGGTCCCCTGCCTGCCTGGCGGCAATTAACCGAAGTCGCCCAGCGGCTGGGAGCGGATTGGAACTATGGGTCCGCCTCGGAAATCATGGATGAAATCGGCGCCGCGGTCCCGTTCTATAGCGGCGCCAGCTACGACAACCTCAGCCGGGAATACGGACGCCAATGGCCATGCACGAAAGATAAACCTTTGGGAACCCGGTATTTGTTTGGCGAAACCATTGCCGGCCAGCCATTCCGGTTCCAGCTTTACACCCGGAGCGCCGCCATTTTTGGGGCCTCGCCGGAATACCCGCTCGCGCTGGTTTTCGGGCACTCGTTGTATTATTGGCACCAGAATGTGCTGGTGAAGCACAGTGAAACCCTCAAACGGGAAATGCGGGTTTTGCTTCTGGATTACCCTCAAGGCTTCGTCGATATCAACTCGGAAGATGCCCAGCGGCTGGGAATCCGGGACGGCAACGCCATCCGGCTGGTGGCGCCCACCGGCGCCGCCACCACCACCGCGCGGGTCACCCAGGAGGTCCGGCCGGGAACGGTTTTCATGCCGTATTTCGCCAATGAACTGGAGCGGCAAATCATCGGTGAGTCCACCGGCGAAACGGGCCACCTGGGCAAACCGGTGTTTGTGCGCCTGGAAAAAACGCAAAGGACCGGCTGATGCGCGCCCGGATTGTCCATGGTGAAGATGTCTTGAAGATCGTGGATCTGCTGCGCCAGGACCACGAGGTTTACGCTCCGTTTTACGGGCGTGGGCGGGACTCTTATTTCGACGTGGTGACCGACACCAACCGGGACCGGATTCAGATCCACGTGCCCAATCCCTATTATCCGCCCAAGCGTTTTCTGCTGCCGCACATCGAGCGCCTATTGCGCATCAGGCAGGAGGCCGGGGATTGGAAATTGGAGCCGGAATACAACCAGGTCCGGCGGGCTATCTTCGGCATCCGCTCCTGTGATGTGGCCGGGATCGATCACCTGGACCGTTATTTCCTGGGCCGCGGATTCCGTGACGCCTACTATGAACAGCGCCGCCGCCAGCTATTCCTGGTCAACGTGGTTTGCACTGATCCCGAGGCGGACATCGACAAAAGCTGCTACTGTCCTTGTGCGGATACCGGGCCGGCCGCGCGCGGCCATTTCGACCTGCAATTGATGGATCTGGGCGGCGAATTCATGGCGGTGGCCGGTTCCGAGGCGGGTGAAAAATTATTCACCAACCCGATATTTAAAAAAGGCACTCCGGCCCACGTGGATCGCCGGCGGGAAATCCTGGACGCCACCCGCCGCCAATTCAAGGCCACCACCAGCTGGTTTTCCGCCGCGGTGCGGTATATTTCCCAGGGGAAGGTCCTGGACAAGATCTGGGAGGAAGTGGGCATCCGCTGTCTGGAATGCGGCGGCTGCACCTTTGTCTGCCCGGCTTGCACCTGCTTCACGGTGAGCGACCGCCGCCTGAGCGAGGTGGAAGTGGAACGGGTACGCATCTGGGATGCCTGCGCCTTGACCGGCTACACCCGCATGGCAGGCGGTTTCAATCCCCGCAAAGCCGTTCATGACCGCCGCAACCGCCGCTTTTTCCGGAAGCTGGCCCATTATTTCATGCAGCGGGAATTATCCATGGCTTGCGTGGGCTGCGGCCGCTGCGCCGCCGTGTGCCACGGCGAAGTGGGCATGCCCAGTGTGGTGGAAATGATCCGGCGGGCCACCGCCGCCAATGAACCCCATGAACCGGTTCGAGCCTGAAAATATTTATCTGCCCAAGATAGCCATCCTCGATCGCGTGGTGGACGAGATCACGGAGGTGAAGACCTTTTTCTGGCATTTTAAGGATTCCGCCGACCAGGAATCCTTCCGCCGCTTCCGCCCGGGACAGTTCGCACAGGTATCGATATTCGGCACGGGCGAATTCCCGGCTTCCCTGCCCCCCAGCCCCACTGAAAGCGAAACCTTTTTCACCATCCGCCAGGTGGGAAGCGCCACCGCCGCCCTGCATCAGCTCAAACCCGGCGCGCAATTCGGCGTCCGCGGACCCTACGGCAATGGCTTCCCCATGGCAAGCTACCATGGGCAAAACCTGGTTTTTGTGGCGGGCGGCATCGGGCTCATCCCGCTCCGGTCCGGCATTGTTTATGCGCTCAAAAACCGCGCGCAATACGGCCGGATCCAGGTCTTTTACGGATCCCGCAATCCCCGGGATCTGATGTATCTGGCCAGCCTTCGAGAATGGGAAAAGACCGCCGGTTTTGAATGCCATCTCACGGTGGATCGCGCCGATGCCTCCTGGACCGGCCACGTGGGGGTGGTGGGCGGCCTGTTCAAGAAACCCGGGGTTTCCATCCCGGTGGAAAACACCACCGCCTTTGTTTGCGGGCCGCCGGTGATGTTCCGGTTTGTCATCAAAGATCTGGTGGCCATGGGGTTCAAGGATAACCATATTGTTTCCACGCTGGAGCGCTACATGAAGTGCGGCGTGGGCAAATGCGGGCATTGTTGTATCGGGGTGGCCTATGTCTGCCTGGATGGCCCCGTGTTCACTTACGAACAGATCCAAAAGCTGGGGGAGGATATTTGATGGATTATTTACCCCAGTGGCTTAATCCGCAATGCCACCGAATCTGCCTGGCCGGCGTCGGGAATCCGGATTGGGGCGATGATGGCTGCGGCTGCCACCTGGCCCGCCGCCTGCAGGAACGTTGCCTGGGCCACCCGCCGGAATCGTCCCGCGTGGACACGGGCCGGTTGACTATCATCGACGCCGGGACCACCCCGGAAAACTGGCTGGCCGCTCTGGCCGGGGAGGGCTTTGACCGCTGGTTATGGCTGGACGCCGTGGACATGAAGTGCCAGCCCGGGGCCGCCGCGTTTTTGGCTTCGCCACAGATCGCCTCCCAGTTCCCCCAGCTTTCAACCCACAAAATAGCGCTGAGCACGCTGACCCAACTGGTCGAATCCGGCGGGATAACCACGGTGGGTTTGCTCGCCATCCAACCCGCAAACCTGACGTGGGGCGCAAACCTGTCGCCAACCGTGTCCACCACTGTGGAGGCGCTGGCTGATTTAATGGCGGCAGCCTTGGCGCTCCCTACCGGATCGGGCAGCCAGAGACCACCGCCACCCAGCCGGATCGAGGCGGATGATCCATCAAATAAAATGCTTCACCCAGAGGCTGCTCTGGCTGCACTGGCCGCCAAACCAACCGCCGGAGGCTGCCCATGCTGACTCCGGAAAATGCGGTCATGGCCGCTTTCCTGGCCTGCTGCGCCGGGGCGGTGCTCACGCTGTTGACCGGGCGGCATAAAATCCTTTCCGGCTGGCTGGCGTTCCTGGTGACCGTGATCGCCAGCGGCCTGGTGCTCTACGCCGCCGGACGGGTTCTTTGGTTTGGCCCCGCGCATGCGGTCACCTATTGGACCCTGCCCAAATATGGGTTTGCCCTCCGCATCTACGTTGACGGCTTGAGCGCGATCTTCCTGGGCTTGATATCGGTGACCGCCCTGGCCTCCACCTTTTATTCCATCGAATACATGGGCCATGACCCATGCCGCACCGTGCGGCGCTATTACCCCAACCTCCTGCTCTTCATCGGGGCCATGCATGGCATTGTATGCACCACCGACACCCTGTTTTTCTTTTTCATTTTCTGGCAGCTGATGACGCTGACGGCGTTTGGCTTGATCCGCTTCGACCACACCCAGCCAGCCAACCTGCGGGCCGCCAACAAGTATTTGGTCATGATGCAAATCGCCTGCGCCCTGACGCTCATCGGCGCCCTATGCCTGGCCACGACCTCGGCGGTGGTGGGCCAGGAAACCTTGCCGCGGTATGATTTCGACACCTTCAGCCATTACCTGCCGCAATTGTTCCAGGAGAAAAGCCGCTGGGTGAATTTTGCTTTCCTGATGTTCCTGCTGGGCTTCGGCATCAAGGTGGGCATGTGGCCTTTCGGGCCTGTCTGGCTGCCGGACGCCCATCCGGCGGCCCCCTCACCCGTCAGCGCCCTGCTTTCGGGGGTGATGATCAAAACCGGGATTTATGGTTTCATGCGCTACTTTATCTGGCTGGTGCCCGCCTCCTCCGTCACCAGCTATCCGAACGAGGAATGGGGATTGGCCATCGCCGTCCTGGGCACCATCACCCTGCTGCTGGGGACCATGGAGGCGCTGCGGCAGGATCAAACCAAGCGCCTGCTGGCCTATAGCAGCATCGGGCAGATGGGTTACATCCTCCTGGCCATCGGCGCCTGCCTGAGCGTCATCCACTCCCAGCCCGCGCTGGCCGCGCTGGCCTTTTTCGGTGCTTTGTTCCACACGGTGAATCACGGGCTGTTCAAAACCTTGCTGTTCCTCAATGCCGGATCCGTGGCCCAGGCCACCGGCACCCAGGATTTGAACCAATTGGGCGGCTTGTTCAAATACATGCGGGTGACCGGCTGCACAACGCTGGCTGGCTGCCTGGCCATTGCGGGCGTTCCGCTGTTCTGCGGCTTTGCCAGCAAATGGAACATTTACGTGTCCGTCATCCAGTGCGGTTCCGCCGCCAGTTTCCTGCCCATTTGCGCCGTCATCGCCATGGCGAACGGGGGCCTGACGCTGGCCGTGTTCGTCAAGTTCTTCGGGGCCGCTTTCCTCACCCGCACCAGCGCGCTGGTGCGCCAGCGCGCCGCCCGGCAGGCGCTGGAGGTTTCCTGGAAAATGTGGCTGCCCAAGACCGCCCTGGCTGCGCTGTGCATTCTGCTGGGCCTGGTGCCACTGGCCGCCTGGCATTGGACGCAACTGGCCCTGGCCAGCAGCCCCCAAGGCTTGGGCCCCTTGCTGCTCACCCGCACGCCCATCAAGGATATCGGCATCTCCGGCTTCTATTCCCTGGGCGGGCGCGCCGTTTATGCCCCGGCCATTCTGCTGCTCATCCTCGGCCTCAGCCTGGTGCTTGCCTTCGGCATTTCCCGCCTGGGCGGCGCGGCCAAACGCCGGGTGGCGCCCTGGCTTTGCGGTTATGCCCGGGAGCATGCCGCGCACCAATACGGCGCCCGCAATTATTATGGCGTGCTGCGGGGTTATTTCCAGCGCCTCAGCCGCCGCCCCGCCACCCCCAAGCGCCCCCCGGACTCCCCATCCCAAGCCCCGCCCAACGCTTGAACCGACTTATGGCTGCCCAACCAATACTGGACGCAATCAAGCAGAAGTTTGGCTCCGCCATTCCCCGCGCGGATATGCCGGCCAATAACCGCCTGTTCGTATTCGTCGAACCGCCCGCGCTCAAGCCGATCTGCCGGTTTTTATTCGAGGAACAGCGAGCGCGTTATATCATTGGCATCGGCTCCGACGACCGCCCATTTTCGGGCCAGTTTCTGGTGGCCCACAATTTTGCGTTCGACCAGCAGCGCCTGCTGTGCAGCATCCTGACCCGCGTGGGCCCGGAAAACCCGGCGGTGGACAGCGTGGCCTCGGTAATCCCCGCCGCCAATTGGGCGGAGCGCGAGTTCCAGGATTTGCTCGGCATCCAGCCCCGGGACCATCCCTACCCCAAACGGCTGGTGCTGCCCGATGGCTGGCCCGATGGCGTCCACCCGCTGCGGAAGGATGTGCCATGGAACCACTGCCCACCCGATTACGATGAAAACCGCGAATTCGCCTTCGACGAGCCGCCCGCCGGCTGCATGGTGGTGCCCTTCGGCCCCTTTCATCCCACCTTGGACGAGCCAGCCCATTTCCGCCTCTACGTGGATGGCGAGATGGTGCGCGGCTGCGAATACCGCGGCTTCATGGCCCACCGGGGCATCGAAAAACTGGCTGAATCGGTGCTGACCTACAACGAAATCCCGATGGCCGCCGAACGGATCTGCGGCATCTGCGGCTGTGTGCACAACGTGGCCTATGTCCAGGCGGTGGAACAGGCTGCCGCCCTGGCTCCCCCACCCCGGGCGGAATACATCCGCACGGTGATGCTGGAGATTGAGCGCCTTCACAGCCACTTGCTGTGGGTGGGGTTGGCCTGCCATATCGTCGGTTTTGACACCCTGTTCATGCAGTCCTTCCGCATCCGTGAACCAATCATGAAAGTGGCTGAGGCCATCAGCGGCAACCGCAAGACTTATGCCCTTTGCCTCGTGGGCGGAGTCCGCTGGGAAATCACCCCTGAGCTGAAGGCGCAACTGCGGCAGGTATTGGATCGGCTGGAAGCCGAGTGGAAGCCGGTGGCCCAGGCGGTCCTCCAGGACCGCAACCTCCAAAAACGCACCCGGGGCATTGGCGTAACCGCTCCCGAGCTGGTGAGGAACTACGGCTTGATTGGCCCCGTGGCCCGGGCCGCCGGGGTCGATATCGACTGCCGGCGGGACCACCCCTATGCGGCCTACGACCGCGTCGATTTCCAGGTGATCGTGGCGGGCGAAGGCGACGTTTGGTCCCGCCTGGTCGTGCGGGCGAAGGAGGTCTTTGAATCCATCTCCATCATCCGGCAATGCCTCGATCAAATGCCCAGCGGCCCCCTCCAGCTGAGCCTGGAAGGCGAACTGCCCAGCGGCCGGTTCGGCTTATCCTCCGTGGAAGCGCCCCGGGGCGAGTCCCACCATTTTGTGATCACCGGCGAAAACAACCGTCCGCGCCGGTGGCGTGTGCGCGCCCCTACCTACCAAAACCTGCAGGGCATTCCCGCCATGATCAAAGACCAGCAGCTGGCCGACATGACCATTACCCTGGGCAGCATCGATCCCTGTTTCTCCTGCACGGATCGCCTGGAAACCATCGACCTGCGCTCGGGCAAACAGCGGGTATTCGCTCCGGAGGAGTTGGTCCAGCTGGCCCGCAACTTCAGGAAAACGCCATGAGATTGCTTTGGATCATCATCAGTTCGCTGAGCAACATGTTCACGGTGCTCCTGCTGGCGCCGTTGCTCGAGGGGATCCTGCGCAAGCTCACCGCCAGGGTGCAATCGCGCCAGGGCCCCCCGCTCTGGCAGCCGTATTTCGACCTGCTCAAGCTGCTTGGCAAGGAGGATCTGGAATCCGGCGAACTGCCCGTGGTGCAGCAGTTTTCCGCCTGCCTTTCCCTGGCCGCCACCCTCACGGTGGCCTGCCTGCTGCCTTTAGGTTCCATCTCCCCGATCCAGGAACGCGCGGACGCCATCCTCCTGATTTATCTGTTGGTGCTGTGCGGCGGCGCCACCTTGCTGGCTGGATTATCGGCGGGTTCCACCTACTCGCTCATTGGGGTCAGCCGCGAGATGATGACGGCCATCACCCTGGAGCCGTTATTTGTGATGGCCGTGGTGATCGGGGCCTTGAACATCCATTCCTTCCGCCTGGAAGCGGTGCTGGACGGATCCCCCTATGCGGCCGCCCATTTCCCGTGGTCGGGGCTGATCATGCTGGGAGTTCTGATGTTCTCCCTGCAAGCGTTTGTGAACCGGGTTCCTTTCGATATCGCGGAGGCGGAAACCGAAATCATGGAAGGGCCGCTCATGGAATACTCCGGCCCCAAACTGGCCTTGTTCAAATATGCGCAAATGGTCCGGCTGGTGATCTACGCGGCCTTGTTCATCAACCTGTTTCTGCCCCTGGGCAATGACTGGAGCTTCCCCATGGGACTGTTCGCGTTCTGGTTCAAGGTGCTGTTGCTGGTTGCCGCCATCACCGTCATCGCCGCCACCCACGCCCGGCTGCGCATCGACCAGGCCATGCGCTATTTCGCCGGCCTGGCGGGCATTTCCCTGGTGGCCCTGGTATTGGCGGTTTGCGGGTATTAGGAGGTGAGGCATGTCATTCTTGAGCAAAATCCGTGAAATCATGATCTGCCTGGGCGCGGGCCAGGTCACCCTGCCCTACCCGGCGGCGGCGGCGGAGCCGGCGCCGGAACGTTTCCGGGGACGCCCCATCTTCAACGCCGCACAATGCATTGGCTGCGCGGGCTGCGCCAATAATTGTCCCGCCCGCGAAATCCTGGTGTTCGATGTCTGCCAGGAGGTCCGCATCATGAAATACCTCGGCCGCCGCTGCACCTATTGCGGCCGCTGCGCCGATTTATGCCCGGAAAAAGCCATCACCATGAGCCGCGAATTTGAAACTGCCACCCAATCCATCCCGGACTTGCAGCAAAACCTGGAGCTATTCATGAGCACTTGCCAGCGCTGCGGCCGCTGTTTCACCGAACCCGGCCCCCTGGAGCAACTCATGCTCAAAGGCTACCGTTTTGACGCCCTCGCCGAGGAACGCTGGGTCTGCCGCTCCCAGGCCCACCTGCAAAACGAGCCGTTGGTCAGGGACATCGACATCGAACTGGATTGAACTATGCTCAAGGAACTCTGCCAAAAGATGTTTTCCCGTTCCCTGTGGGTTTACCATGCCAATAGCGGCGGCTGCAATGGGTGCGACATCGAAGTGCTGAATGTCCTCACCCCCTTTTATGACGCGGAACGCTTTGGCATCAAATTGGTCGGTTCCCCCAGGCACGCCGATGTGATGCTCTGCCAGGGGCCCGTGTTGCGCCCCACCGCCCAGGCCTTGAAACGGGCTTACGAGGCCATGCCCGCCCCCAAGCTTGTCTTTGCCATTGGCTCCTGCGCGGGTGGCGGAGGCATCTGGTATGACATGTATAATGTCGTCGGCCCCATTGAAAAAGTCATCCCTGTCAATTTTTATATTCCCGGCTGTCCGCCCCGCCCGGAAGCCATCCTCTTCGGCATCGCGGTGGCCACCGGCCGGCTCGATAAAAAGGTGGCCCCGGTCAAATTCAAGCAGATCGAATTCCCCGTCCCCCGCTACCACCCGGAGGATTTGCGCGAGGAAGAGGGCATGGTGGTTTACGAAAAACTGGAAAAAGTCTGATCCGCGCTGGGCGTTTTCTCCCCCACAAAATACGAAATCATCCGGGATTCCGCCTTTTCGATCCGGCGCGCCCCGGGGCGGCCATTTTGCTTGCCACAGCCCATGGCCAGGCTTACCTTGGCGCCTCGAAAACACTTATGAAACTAATCACCATAATCGCTTGTGTAATCATCACCCTCGGCTCCGTTCTCAGCTTGGAGGCCGCGGTCGAGAAAAAGGCCAAATCCGGCACCTTGCACCACGTGGTATCCTTCAAATTCAAGGATTCCGCCACGCCGGTCCAAATCAAGGAGGTTGAAGCGGCTTTTAAAGCCCTGAAAACCAAAATCTCGGGCATCAAATCCCTGAAATCTGGCACCAACGTAAGCCCGGAAAAATTGAACAAGGGCTACACTCATTGCTTCCTTCTCACTTTCAAATCGGACAAGGACCGTGACGCTTACCTCGTTCATCCTGATCACCAGGCGTTCGGCAAAATGCTCGGGCCGGTTTTGGAAGAAGCTTTGGTCATCGATTTTTGGTCCAAGAAGAAATAGGGCCAGGGCCTTTTATTTAGTCAACATCTCCCCGGGACGGGATTGAACCCCCTTGGGGAGATTTGTTTGTCTTCCTCCCAAGCCATGAACGACTGGTATGTGATACGCTCCGGCGCTGGCGAAAGCGCCTGGAATATGGCCTTGGACGAGGCTCTTCTGCAGCAGGCCCCGCGCCTAGGCCGGCCGGTTTTGCGCTTTTACGCCTGGCGCGAGCCTGCCGCCACCTTCGGTTTTTCCCAATCCTACGCCGAGGTGGCGCGCTGGACCCCTTTGCGCCCGTTGATCCGGCGCCCCACCGGAGGCGGCTTGGTGCCTCACGCAGCCGATTGGACTTATAGCGTCGCGATCCCCCCCGGCGATCCATGGTATGCCCTGGCCGCCCGTGATAGTTATCTCCGCTTGCATCAATGGCTGATGACCGCCTTTGCCAGCCTGCGCCTGGCCACCGGTTTATGCCCGGAAAAACGCCCGATCCTCCCCGGCCAATGCTTCGCCGGCGCGGAACAGTTCGATTTGCTCCGGAATGAGCGCAAGCTGGCCGGAGCCGCCCAACGCCGCTCCCGCACCGCCCTGCTCATCCAAGGCTCGATCCAACCGCCTCCGGAGGATATCACCCGGACGGATTTCGAGGCCGCCCTGCTGGAAACCGCCCGCCAATTGTGGCAGGTGCAATGGACCGCCTGGGAACCCGACGCCCCCCTCCTGGCCTGCGCCACGGAGCTCGCCAGCGCCAAGTATTCCCAGGCCACCCATAATCACAAGCGCCGTTGAACCGTGATCCGGCAAAATTCGCCCCCAAAACCGCCTCGCTCCAAGGTTTTGATTTGACCGCGGCCGCAAATCGGTGCAGATGTTAACGCCAGACGTTTGCTTATGGTGTGAAAAGATTTCCGTATATCATAAGAATTACGAATGATTGAAAATAGCATTATGAATAGTGCCGGTTTTGCGGCCACAGTAGGTTAACCGTTGTTGTATGCCATGAATATCCACGAATACCAAGCCAAGCAGCTCCTCGCTAAAAACGGGGTGAGCGTTTCCAGCGGGACGGTTTGCACCACCGCGGAGGAGGCGCGAGCCATCGCCGCCAAGCGCTTCGCCGAGGGCTATAAACGCGTCATTCTCAAATCCCAAATCCACGCCGGCGGGCGCGGCAGCGGCACCTTCAAAAGCGGCCTGAAGGGCGGCGTGCAATTCTGCACCAATCCGGCCCAGGTTTACTCCATGGCCAAAAAAATGCTGGGCCAGGTGCTGGTGACCAAGCAGACCGGGCCGGAAGGCCGCCTGGTGCGCAAGATCCTGGTGGATGTGGCGCAGGCCTTCGACCACGAGTTTTTTGTGGCGGTGGTGCTCGACCGCGCCATTTCGCAGCCCGTGATGATGGTGTGCGTGGAGGGCGGCATGGACATCGAGGAGGTGGCCGCCAAGGCCCCGAAGGCCATTGTCACCGAAATCATCGACCCGGTGGTCGGTTTGATGCCTTACCAGGCGCGCAACCTGGCGATGGCGCTGGGCCTGAACGGGTCGCTCCTCACCCCGGCTGTGCGCCTGCTGACGGGCGTTTACCGCACCTGGTGGGAATGCGAAGCCACCCTCGTGGAGATCAACCCGCTCCACATCGTGGAATACGTGGACGGCACCCAGATCCTCATGGCTGTGGACGGCAAGATCAACCTCGACGAAAACGCCCTGCACCGCCACCCGGAATTGCAGGAACTGCGCGACTTCGACGAGGAAGATCCAATGGAAGTGGAAGCCAGCTATTACAATCTCAGCTACATCAAGCTGGATGGCGACATCGCCTGCCTGGTCAACGGCGCGGGCCTGGCCATGTCCACCATGGACATCATCAAATACTACAACGGCCTGCCGGCGAATTTCCTCGACGTTGGCGGCGGCGCCTCCCCCGACCAGGTGGCGGCGGCCTTCAAAATCATCACCACGGATCCAAACGTGAAGGCGATCCTGGTCAACATTTTCGGCGGCATCATGCGCTGCGACATCATCGCCAACGGCATCGTGGCGGCCGTGAAGGACAACAACCTCCAACTGCCGATGGTGGTGCGCCTGGAAGGGAATAATGTGGAGCTCGCCAGGAAGATCATCAGCGACTCCGGCCTGAACATCATCAGCTGTAATTCCATGGCGGAAGCGGCCGAAACCGTGGTCAAGGCGGCAGCGGGCGTGGCCACCACCTCCGCCTAAATGGAACCGGAAGCAAAATCGAAAACTCAGCCATAATCAAGATATCATGTCCATTCTCGTTAATCACGAAACCAAGGTTTTAGTCCAGGGCATCACCGGCCATTTCGGGGCGTCCCATACCCGTTTGAGCCTGGCTTACGGCACCCAAATTGTGGCCGGCGTCACCCCCGGCAAAGGCGGCCAGGTTTTTGACAACCAGGTCCCCATCTATGATAAAGTATCCGAGGCCATGCAGGCCACCGGCGCCACGGTGGCGGTCATTTTTGTGCCGGCCTCCTATGCCGCCGACGCCATCCTGGAAGGCGCGCAGGCCGGGCTGGATCTGGTGGTATGCATCACCGAATTCATTCCCGTGCAGGATATGATCCGCGTGAAGCGCTCGATGCGCGGCTCGAAAACCCGCCTGCTCGGCCCCAACTGCCCCGGTTTGGTCACTCCTGGCGACGGGTCGAATTCGCAAGGCGGCTGCCGCATTGGCATCGCCCCCGGCTACATCCACAAAAAAGGGCATATCGGCGTGGCCTCCCGCAGCGGCACGCTCACTTACGAAGCCGTCTGGCAGCTGACCCAGCGCGGCGTGGGCCAATCCACCTGCGTGGGCATCGGCGGCGATCCGGTCAATGGCACCTCCCACCTGGACGTCATCAAGATGTTCAACGACGATCCCGACACCCACGGCATTATTATGATCGGTGAGATCGGCGGCACTTCCGAGGAGGAAGCGGCGGCTTGGATCAAGCACAACTGCAAAAAGCCAGTGGCTGGGTTCATCGCCGGCGCCACCGCGCCCCCGGGACGCCGCATGGGCCATGCCGGGGCCATCATCAGCGGCGGCAAAGGCACCGCCTCCGCCAAAATCCAGGCCTTCAAAGACGCCGGCATCGCGGTGGCGCCCACGCCCTCGCACATCGCCGAAACGCTGCTCAAATTGATGTAATTGCTTTGTTCAGCCACGGGGGGGATCAGTATCCCCCCTCTGGAGTTTGGCAAAAGTCTGAATCCGCGAAATGCGGACAAAGCACTCCGCTG
>CAYPCQ010000025.1:0-81846 GCA_964409245.1 uncultured Verrucomicrobiota bacterium | reverse complement strand
AATATCAGCTCAAATCGCGCCTCCCCCTTCCGCGCCGGCGGTTCCGCCGGCAAAACAAAATCATGGAAGCCAATCAGAATGGTTTCCGCAATTTCACGGAGAACTAACTGGATGGAATCCGAGGCAGGGAGATTGTGACATTTGTGCCAAGGGTGAGCCGGCTGTTAATCTTAACGGTTCCACCATGGATTTCCGTCAAGCGTCTGGCAATGGTGAGACCCAAACCGGAACCTTGCTGTTCGTAGAACTTTCTTTCGAATTGCATGTAGGCGCCAATATTTGAAATGTGTTCCGGCGTCATGCCGTGGCCCTGATCCTGAACGCTGAAACCCGCCAGGTTGTCCTTTGCCCAGCTGCTGACTATGACGCACTGGCCGGCGGCTGAAAATTTAAATGCGTTATTGCACAATTCGTCGGCGATTTTCTGAAGATATTGATCCTGCACCGGAACTTCCGCGCCATTCAAATCCAGAACAAGATCGGCAGCCCGCCCGAAATGTTCAGCCGTGGCGGCACAACTATGGCGCAGCACAGCATCCAAGTTGGAACGATAATTCTTACGCAAGGAATCCAGTTTTTGTGGATCGTTGGATAAAAGCTCGATTTGGGCGTAAATGACAAAATTTTCGATATGCCGGTATAATCTCTTCGCAGAAGAAAAGATGGCGATGCCCATTTCCTGGATTTCTGCTGCCGACATTTGACTCACGTCACCACAAAGCAATTCTGAGAAGCCAAGAATGCCGCTCAGAGGTGTAAAAAACTCGTGCGGCAAGGCCAGGGTTATATTTGCCCGGAGATCCGCCAGTTTTTTCTCTGCCTGCTCCTTGATAATGAGCTGTTTTTTCAGGCGGGTTTCGACGGTGGCCAGCAATTCATGGATGGAGAACGGCTTGGGCAGGTAATCATCGGCCCCCATGGTCATGCCTTGGCGCATGCCGGCATTGTCCGGCCGCCCGGTCATTAAAATACATGGAATGCCAGCGGTGACGGGGTCACTGCGCAAGGTTTCAAGCACCCCGAAGCCGTCGATATCCGGCATCATCACATCGCAAATGATCAAATCCGGCAGATGCGTTCGAGCTAGAGAAATCCCGGTATTGCCATTCGGGGCTTCCAAGGAAGTATACCCTTTGGTATTTAACGCCGAAGCCACAAGCATCCGCAATGGTGCTTCGTCGTCAATGATGAGTATCGATGGCATTTTATTATATTTGTTCCCGGCATTAGATCAAATTCGGCTGGCCAAATCAAAAGGTTTTTAATACAGCCCAATCCGCAGGTTTGGAGATGAGGGTGGGAGTTCGGATTTTGGGCAAAAGTTGACATAAAGGCTCTAACAATGTTAGTTTTTTGTTCCAGATGGGTCGTGGTATGAGCAGATTCCTCAGCCAACAGGTGCTCGTGCTCAACCGCCTTTGGCAGGCGGTCAATGTATGCACGGTCAGGCGCGCTCTGACTTTGCTGTTTCAAGGGCATGCCGAGGTGGTGTGTAATGATCAGGATGGCAATTTCCACACCTTCGATTTCCGGGAATGGTCGGATTTTTCGAGAAAACAGCCGGAAACTGAAAGTATTCTGACGGTCAGTTTCAAAATCCGCATCCCGAGGGTTATTTTGCTGCTGGTTTTTGATCGGTTGCCGAAAAAGGAGGTTAAATTCACCCGCCACAATATTTTTGAGCGGGACGGTAATACCTGCCAATACTGCGGCAAGGTTTTTGAGCGCAATGATTTGAACCTGGACCACGTGATACCGCGGGACCGGGGCGGCCCGACGACCTGGGAAAATATTGTTTGTTCCTGCATTGTGTGCAATACAAACAAGGCCAACCGCACGCCCCGGGAGGCAGGCATGAGGTTGGTCCGGAAGCCGAAGCGCCCCAAGTGGCGGCCATTCATACAGATCAACCTGGGGATGCATTACCACGATAGCTGGAAGCATTTTGTCGATTTGGCCTATTGGAATGTGGAACTGGGTGAAGATTCCACGTAAACTGGAATCCGGCTGTTGGATCGGTAGTGGAGGCATCTTTAATCAGGATCTCCGTGGCTGGCTGCCACGGTTTTTTCATGGGTGGTTTCGCGGTCAATTTCCCGCGGGGATTTACATGCATGGAAATGGCCGATGGCTCCCAACTTGAGCTTCGCCTGGGTTTCTGGCTGGCAGGATGGATTTGAATGATATGGTTTATTTGACGGACATCAGCAAAGCTTACGGTGGGAAAGTGCTTTTTTCCGAAGCATCTCTCCAAATCACGGAGGGGGATCGCCTGGGGATTGTGGGCCCCAACGGCGCGGGTAAATCCACGCTTTTCCGTTTGATACTCAATGAAGAATCGGCAGATTCGGGCAAGTTGACCATTGATCGGCGAATCTCCATCGGGCATTTGCCGCAGGAATCCGCCGCCCCGGGCAGCGAAACCATCCTCGAGTTGGCCACGGCGGTCACCGCTGAGTTCGATCAAATCCGGAAGAAGTTGGCCCAGTGGGAAACCGACCACGAGGCGCACTTGGAGGAATACCACGCCTGCCAGCACCGGTTTGAGGAACTCGGTGGCTACCAAATGGAGCCGCGCGCCAAGACCATTCTCAAAGGCTTGGGGTTTCGCGATTCAGATTTCAACCGCCCGGCGCGGGAAATGAGCGGTGGCTGGATCATGCGTGCTTACCTGGCCCGTTTGCTGGTCTGGAATCCGGATTTGCTGATGCTGGACGAACCGACCAACCACCTTGATCTGGAGGCGCTGTTATGGTTCCAGGAGTATTTGAAATCGTTTCCGGGCGCCATTTTGCTTATTTCCCATGATCGGGAGTTCATCAATCAACTGGTTGGTTCAATTGTGGAAATCCGCACCGGGAAAATGATGCGGTACCGGGGGAATTATGAGGAATTCCTCGTTCAAAGGCGCGCCATGGTGGAGCAGCAGGAAGCGGCCTATAAAAACCAGCAGCGGGAAATTGCCCACCTGATGGAATTCGTTGACCGGTTTCGTGCCAAGAATACCAAGGCATCCCAAGCACAGAGCAAGTTAAAGCAGATCGAAAAAATGGATTTGATCGAAGCTCCGCCTGCGGCGCCGGATGCCTTTGAATTCTCTTTTCCGCAACCCGTCCGCAGCGGGCAAAAGGTGATCAGCCTGTCGGGTTTGGGCTATTCCTATGGGGATAATGTGGTTTATCGCCGCCTGGACTTCGAGGTTCAGCGCGGGCAGCGCATCGTATTGGTGGGGCCCAACGGGGCGGGAAAATCCACCCTGCTGAAATTGCTGGCGGGGGTGCTGCCGGTGCAGAGTGGCGAGCGCTTATTGGGCCACAATGCCAAAGCGGGTTATTATTCGCAATACCGGCTGGAGATGTTGAACGCTGGTTATACCGTGCTGGAGGAAGCCATGCTGACGCCCCAGCGGGTGACCGAAACTTTCGTGCGCAGCGTGTGCGGGGCTTTTGGATTCAGGGGGGATGATGTTTTCAAACCGGTCAGCGTGTTGAGCGGAGGTGAAAAAAGCCGGCTGGCATTGGTCAAGTTGCTGCTGGATCCACCGAATTTGCTGCTCATGGATGAACCCACCACCCATCTGGATATGGAGGGTGTGGAGGCTTTGGTGACGGCGTTGGCAGAATTTGAAGGGACCCTGGTTTTCATCAGCCACGATGTGTTTTTTATCCGGGCGCTGGCCAGCCAGGTGGTGAATATCCGCAATGGCGAACTGACCGTTTACGCTGGGGGTTATCAGTATTTTTTGGACCGGATAGCGGCGCAATCCGACCGGCACGCTTTGGATGGAGTGTTTGAAGAAAAGAAGAAAACAGTGGCCAGAACCGTTGATCAAACCAAGGAAGATCGGCGGCTCTTGGTGGCCAGGCAGGATGCACGTGCCAGGGAACGAAAAGGCCGCAAGAAAGTGGTGGATCAATTTGAACAGGAAATCACCAGCCTCGAGCAGCGCCGCGAGGAGTTGACCGCCGAATTGCAGAATCCCACCACCTATGAAAAAAATGGCCGGATCTCCGAAATCAACATTGAACTGAGCGCAGCCGAAGCCCGTTTGCCGCAATTATATGCGGATTGGGAGCAGGCAGCGCGGCATTTAGCGGAGTTGGATTAGCGGTTTCCCGGCCAGCTTGGATGCTCACAGATTTCCGCCATAGCGGCAGGGGGAAAAACTTGGGGAGGATAATTGTTTCATGCCTGCTTCAGCGACCACGCTGGAACTCTTTGTATGGACCCAACAATGGGTCATTTTATTAACGGGGGTCTGTCGCCCAACAGACGCTATATTGTTCCAGCTGACAACCACTCAAAGCCTGCCTGCCTTATTAACCATCCATCCCCAAGTCCGGCACCGTGAATTTACTTTGGACGGAAGGGGCTATAAAACCCGATTTCATCATTCCGGCCGTTTCAACTCACAACCTGCCATGCCACAGAGCAAGAAATAATCCCAGTGCAGGAATGAGAAACGCCAGGAAGACGCGGAAAAAGATATAAAGTGCTTGGAATAAGCACTTTGTAATAACGAGAGTGGCGTTCGGAGAGATGGTGGCGATTATGCCCCCAAGCCGGGAATGGCATTTGCCACTACTTATGAGTTTGCTGGGCGTAAAAGGCGGCGGCTTGTGAGCGGCGGGAGAAATGGAGTTTCTCCATGATGTGGCTGAGGTAATTGCGAACGGTTTTATCGCTTAAACCCATATCCATCGCGATTTCCTTGTTGGTTTTGCCATCCGCCACCAAGGCCAGCACCTTTTTCTCCTGGGTGGAGAGGGACTCCAATTTATCTTTTTCATGGCCGTCCGCCATGGATTTCAAACGTTCAAAAACCTTGCGGGTTACCGCTGGATCCAAGATGGATTTGCCTTGGGCCACATCTTGAATGGCTTGGACCAGTTTTTCAAAGGCCACTTCCTTGAGGAGATAAGCATCTGCACCTGCCAAAATGGCTTCGGCCACGAATTCTTCGCTATCGTAACCGGTAAAAACCAAGACCCGGCTTTGGCTTCCGGTTTCGCGAATTTTGCGGCAGGCTTCAAACCCCGTCCCATCACCCAGGCGCGCATCCATCAAGATGACATCTGGTTTCAGTTCCGCCGTCTGGCTTACTGCGGTGGCCACGCTGGTGGCTTCGCCAACCACTTGGAATTGATGGTACTGCTCCAGCAAAGACTTCAAACCGAAACTGATCACCGGGTGGTCATCCACCACCAGAATCTTGATTTTTTCCGCGGGCGCCTCGCTCATAATTTTATCTCTACCATGGCCTTGATCGTGATCAAGCCCTGCATTAATGCACCCTGAATGAATGTCTAATTTGCATGCCCATCCAAAACAGGGACAAACGTACCTATGCTGCCTACGGTATCATTGAAACACACCTCAGTCAAAAAGGATTTCATTTGTCAGAAATAGGGCGCCAATCGGCGTGCCGCATTTACCCATTTGACTCTGGAGTCCAGCTTTTGGACGCCCCATGCTACAGATTGAGACATGGTTCTGAGGCGGCAAAGGTCTGGCAAAAGCGAACTGTTTTCCCGATTCGGCCCATAAATGAGACGTCGGGTGGTGGTTTGGAGTTCCTTTAAACAGCCAAACAACTCTGTGTTCTCATTATTGAGAAGGCAGCAAGGATTGTTTTGGAGAGCCTGGCGGAGGGAAATGAAAAGGGGCCGTGAAGCGGCCCCGATGGGAACAAATCAAGCCAATGGCAGGAAGGGCTCAGCCGCCCATGGAGATTTCCCGCCAGGAATTAATGACCACCCCTTTATACCCCCCCATCTTTTTTAGGTTTTCATCGAAGTGGAAATTAAATTTGCCGCCGAATTTAACGGTTCCCGTAACACTGGAGCCGATGAAATCATTGGTAACACTATTGCCACCGCCGGTCAGGGTGAAATCGGCTTGAGGGGCATATATCGCTCCGGTAAAACTGGCGTTGCCGCTGAGGGAGAGGCTGGTATTGTTAGTCGTGCCGTAGTAAAAGAAGTTGGTGGCATTGCCTGCCATGTTGAAAATCCCCTTGCCCGCGATGCTGGCAGTGGCGCCAGCCATGTAAAGTTTGAGGGAGGCATTGGTTTCGATCAGGATGAAATAATTGCCGGATATCTTGATCTGGCTGGTTACCAACAGAACTGCGTTAACGTTGCTGCGGACTATTAAAGAACCGTTTTGCAAGTCTGAAAGTTGATAGTTGCCGCTGGACGTTATGACGTACTTTTGGACGACATTACTGACGGTGCCGCTAGTGACCGAAGGCGCACTATTGAAGGGCAGTTGGACATCGTCAAAAAAGACGTTCATATCATTATTGGTCCAGCCAGGCTGAACGCCTGTATTGTGATTCGTTTGCCAAGCCAGGCTGCCAATGGAACCGTTGGGGCCGAGGGCGATGCTGCCGTTGGGTCCGGTGGCGGCATGGCCCCAAATATTGGCATTCCCGACGTTCAAAGAATTGATCATTTCCGAGTTGGTGGCCACATCGCCGCCGTCTTTGACTTTATTGGGATCGTATTTGCCATTGGTGCTGTAAGCGGGATCGCTGGAATCGAAGCTGTCCGTTTTGACATTGTTGCCCTTCATATCGATCTGATCCTTGGCCACCATGGCTTTGACGAACATGCCTTGCAGGCTGGTGGTGATGCGGACCTTGCGGGAGATATATTGATTGCCATCACTGACGAACCCTTCGGCCACCACCACGGGCGCCGAGGCATTGGAGATGCCCACCACGTAAAAGGAGTTGCCCAAGGTCCGGCCTTTGATGGCCTGCTCGCTGTTGGCGGGCCATTGGTTGGTGGCATACTGGCCGGTATTAAGGCTCCAATTGTCCGTGGTCCAATTGTTGGTTTTGGCCAGCAATTCCAGCGCCTCTTCAATGCCCGCTTCCGCCGCCGACACGGCCAGATTCCAGGCCTGGGTATTGTTGTTGAAGCGGTAAGTGGTTTGCACCATGGTCAAGTAACTGGCCAGCATGATGCCGGTGACCGTCGAGATGCATAAGCATAAGATCAGGACATTGCCGCTTTTTCGATTCCATCTTATATTCATAGGGAAGCTCCAGTATTTATTTTGCGCGGATCACGACTTTGGCCGATTGCACGATTTCCGTGTTCATTTTGAGGCCTAAAATGTTCCGGTAGCAGTGCCAGGACAATTGGATCAATTTGCAGGTCGCCAGATCAGCGGCAGGATATTGGCCATAGGTTCCATTGGTGGTATTGCGTTGGAACATGGTGAAGGCGAGCCAATCGCAGCCGTCCAGCAGAACCTCAGTTTGCCCGCTGGCGGTGCGTTGCAGCGTCTCGCTATTGGAGAGGTATTGATAGCGGATCGTGACATTATTGGTATCCACCAGGGTGAAGTCTTGGGACGAGAAAGCACTTACATTCCGGGCCTGGCGGATATCGCGCGTCATCACATTCAGCGCGTTGCGGCTTTCGCGCTGCAGATCGGAATAATTCATCAAACCAGAAAGGCTGCGGCCGCAATAGATTGCCAGGCTGCCCAAGGCCAGGAACAGCATGAGCGATATGGCCACGGTGAACTGCAATTCCACCAAGGTGAACGCGAGCTTTTTTTGATGGCTAATGGATTTCATGGCAGCGGCGGAATCAATAGACGTAGTTATAAAGACCATTTTTCCCGACCAGGGTGGAGGTTTCGCGCTGGCGGATCATTTTTCCTGAAGGCCAGGAAATGCTGACGGTGACCAATTTTAAATTGCCTGCATAGGATTCGGTCAAAGGCGAATTGGCTATCGTAACACTTCCGGTGTAATAGAAACCGACATCCATCTGGTTCGTCATGGGGAAGAATGGTTCGGTAAAGGTGGTGGGAACGCCGTTGGTGCTAATCTGCGCCCAATTGAACAGCCGGAACTGCTCCATTTTTTCGACCAGGATCTGGGTGGCACGGAGGTTTTCCCGGCCCATGCGAACCAGCGAGAAACCGTAGGAAATGCCCGACAGCAAGGCAATGAACAAAACTCCGGTGATGCCAGTGGCCACCATCACTTCAACCAGCGTAAAAGCCCTGACACTGGGGGGGGGAAGCTTGCTGCTATTCCAAAGTTTCATACGATTTGCCTGCCGTCCATTAAGAACTCTACTGTTTTCTACAGCAGGATGCAAACCATCTGCACTGCTGAAAGCGGCCAGAAAAACGGCCAAAACCCTGAGGGTTAATGCAAGCGTCTTATTTAGAGTTACTTGCGCAGGCCACCAGTACTTTTGGGGTGAGCCGTGTTTTATGGCCTTAGGCCATTGTCGTCAACAAGCTCTATACGACAGATCGATTGAGTTCTAATGGATAGATCCATTATGCCCTACTTCTTGCTGGATTCCTGAATATAAAAGGCGGCTGCCTGGGTGCGGCGGGAAAAATTCAACTTTTCCATCAAGTTGCTGAGGTAATTTTTTACCGTTTTGTCGCTGAGCCCCATCTCGATCGCAATTTCCTTATTGGTCTTGCCTTCAGCGACTTGGGCCAGAACGCGCTTTTCCTGCGGGGATAGAAGGTCCAGTTTGTCATGGTCCGTGGTTTGGGTCTTGGTGACCAGGCGGGCGAAGACCCGGCGGGTGACTGAAGGATCCAAAATAGACTTGCCTTGGGCGACATCTTCAATGGCGCGCACCAAGACTTCCCCGTCAATCTCCTTCAACAAGAAACCATCGGCGCCAGCTTGGATGGCCTGGGACACAAATTCGTCGCTATCATAAGACGTCAGAAAAAGAATGCGGCTATCCAGCCCGCTGCGATGGATTTGAGTACAAGCCTCAAAACCGGTGCCATCCCCCAAGCGGGCGTCCATGAGGATGACATTCGGTTTGGTTTCGAGCGCGACCTGGAGAGCGGAGGGAGCGTCACTGGCATCCCCCACCACCTCAAACTGCGGGTGATGCTGCAGCAGGGTTTTTAAGCCCAAGCGAACGATTTGATGATCATCGACCAGCAGGATCCGGATTTTACGGGGTGATTGGTCGTTCATAGATTCAAGAGGAAACGGGAATGGTCACGCAGATTTGGACACCTTGCCCCGGCTTGGAGCTGATGGCGAATTTTCCGCCCAAAGATTGAACCCTGGCAGCCATGTTTTTTAATCCGTAGCCCGGGGTGGAGTTGCCATGCAGTCCGCAGCCATCATCGCGGATTTCCAGGATGAGATGGCCATTGAGCTGGTGCAGGGAAATAGCCACGGAAGCGGCTTGGGCATGGCGCAGGGCATTGCTGGCCGCCTCGCGAGCGATATGGGTCAGTTGCGTGGATTGCTGTGCGTCCAGTTTTTGCATGGCTCCAGGATCAATATCCAGGTTATGGCGCAGTTTGCCAGCCGGATCCGCCAAATGCAAAATAGTATTGAGATTTTGAGGAAGCGGAGGCGGGGGCGCATGCAAGCCGTTCTCCAGGCTGCCAATGAAGCCGCGGATTTTCCGGATCAGGAGGTTCAAGATTTCGCAAGCTTGTTTCAAACGCTGGCGGGTGGCGGGGACATCGCGTTCCAGGCAGTATTGGGAATCCTCCAGGCCCAAGCCTGCCGCATAAAGGGATTGGATGATGTCATCATGCAAATCGCGTCCCAGCTCTTCGCGCTGGAGGAGCATTTGGCGCAGTTGGCTGGCACTGGCTTGCAAGGCTTCCTCGGCTTGCTTGCGCTGGGTCGTATTGCGGGCAATGCCACGAAAACCTGATGGCTGCCCATCCACATAATCAGCGCGCAGATCGACTGCCAGGTGCAATCGCCGGCCGTCCTTGGCGAGGATCGTTATTTCCTCGTCATAAAACCGGGCGGAGCCCGGGGCGTTGGCCAAACACTGCCGCATGATGTCCCGGCTTTCCGGGCAGCAAACGGCCAGGATGTTGATGCTGCGCAGCTCTTCCCGACGGTAACCAGTCAAGTTTTCGGCGGTCTGGTTGACGGCGGTAAACAAGCCCGTTGGATCCAGATTGAAAATCATGTCGTTGGCGTTCTCAAAAAGATCCTGGCAGCGGGCTGCCAAGGCCTGTTCCCGCTCGCGCAGGCGGGCGGTTTCCAGGCGGATGCCGGTGCGGAGCGATTTCAGCCAAAGGATGCCGAGACCGAGCAGGCCCAGCGTGGCCAGGATGAGCAGCGCAATCCGGGTGAGGATCCAGCCTCCCGGGTATTGGGTAACCACGACATCCCCGGAGGATCGCAGCAGGATTGCCGGATGGCTGGGGGCGGCTTGGGGATCAAAGATCCCCGTAAGGCGAACGTGGCAGGCAGCCGGCAGCTTCAGGAGTTCGCCGGGTTGCCGGAGGATGGCGTGGATGAGTTGGGAGTCGGCCGCCAGATCCAGAACCGTCACCTCGGGTTCCGGGCTGGAAATTTTCAGCAATTGGGCGGTTAAGGAGACCAGTTGGCAGTCGTAAAGGCCGGGGCGAAGTTGTTCCACGGAGACCGCCTTGGGCTCCGGCAATTGCGCGAGAGCCTCCGTTTTAAAAAAAACTTGCTGCAAAGCCGCAGGACCGGGGGCGGTGGTTAAAACACCCACGGCATCGATTTTTTGCCCGGGCTGGACGGATGCAACCTGTGGTGTGTGTAATTTCACGCCGCCGGTTGCATCTTGAATGAACATGGTTTTGCCGGGATTGGCGTAGGTGGCAATCCCTTGCACATGGACCTGCAGGCCGGAAACCCCACGCAATGGGTGGGTGGCCAGTTGGGCAATCGGCTGGGCTGGGGCAGCCCAGCCTTGGTCCGGATTGGCATCCACCAGGCATACATTGGCCAGGTTTTGGGCCGCAATGCTGAACCCGCTGGGCTTTTGGTTGGAGTCATAATTGCAGATCGCTATGCCAGCGACCCGGACGGTCTGGTTCGAGAGGTTCCCCTTCCAATCCATGGCCGCCTCCAGCAGCATCAACTTCAGGTTTTCGCCGTTCTGTTCCAGCTCCAACTGCGGATAACGCTGCTGCATCAGCTGGGAGCTGACGCGGCCCGTCACCTCAACCCATTGGGAATCCAGGCTTCCAGTGGCAATTTCCGACAGGGTGACCGGCTTGGGGCCAGGCATCTGGCCCTGGCCCCGGGAGGTGATTTTGCTGGCCAGGATAATGCGGGAAAAGCGGCCAGGATCGGTAACGCCCTCAACTTCCAAAAGGGTGGATTGGCGCCAGGAGGGGTCGAAGGGGCTGAAATAGAGGTAGATGCCAGCCGTTGCATCCTGGATAAATAACAGGGCGGTATCTTTGCAAATGCCGGTGACAATCCCTTGCAGGCGAACCGGGTATCCCCGCCGGGCCTCCTGGGGGGTGAGGTTAAGCACCTGGCGGGCGGAATAGAGAGTGGGCAAGCTGGGCTGGTTTTGGGCCATCACCTGAAAGGCCAGGCCCAGCAGAAAAGCCCCTATCCTCCACCCAATTGACCCAGGATTAATTTTCCTGCGCGCTGGGCAGGCTGGCTCAGGAACCATTAAGACAGCCGCCAACGCGCAGACCCCTGGCCGGTCGTTCACTGATGGCAGGCGTCTTCTTTCACGCGGATTCATTTCATGGAGGTTTGACGGCTGGCAGCAGGCGGAAACTCGTTAAAAAGGAGGTGAAATCGCGTTGGAACCTGGGGATTTGATCCAGTGGGGCATAAAGTTGAATTTCGAGCAGATATCCAGGGATCGAGAGAACGGCCAAATCAAGCCCCATGGCATAATCGTTCGCCACGCGGTATTCCACCCAATAACCGTGACCTGAAAAATTGCCTGCATGGTCCTCAAACTCTTCGCGGATAATAGTGCGTTTAAAGCGATTGGTCAAGCTTTGCCGGTGTTTGTCCCAGTTGGCGCGGGCGGGTGGCAGCCTGGATTGAGGCGAAAAATGGCAGATCAGGCGAATCCCGTCGGAGGGATGTTCCAAAGAAACAGCCCTTTCAGCGGGCATGGGCCTTACCCGCCAGTTGCGCGGCGGAAGGAAAACGGCTGCATTGGTGGCAAACTTCAGCTCGTAATAGGTGATCCTGCCGGTTTCCGGAGGAAATTCGGTCCGTTCCAGCAAGGCGAAATCCCCGGCCAAGGCAAGCCATGGGCAAACCATGCCAAAAAGGGCAAGCGAGGCGATCCAGGAATGGCACATAATCAGTTGATGGTGTTTTTGGCGACATTTTGCCAGGAGCCGCGGATGACCGCCCGCACCCCGGGCGTGCCCGGCGGCAGTTTGGCAGCGTTCAGGAAATTGAGGTCAAAGTTCCAATTGCGCGTGGGCGGATCATAAATGCCGATGGTGCCGCCGGTGCCCCGCCAAAGGCCGGTGGCTTTTTTGCTGGGGAACATGACCACCATGGATCCGTTGTACGTGCTGGATTTGCCGCTCCAGGTTTCCAGGAAACGGAGGAAATTCTCCACCCCGCCGCTGTAGGAGGAACTGGTGGTGGGGACGATGCCGGAAATGATGGCCGCGTTGACGGTGGTGTTGGCCGCCACCCGGTTGGCCAAGGCCTGGCTGCTTTTGGTGTCGTCCCAGCTTCCGGAGAGGATGGTGATGGCATCCGAGATGACCGAAGCGGGCTTGGTGGTGGTCGTGTTGGTGGTCCCCAGGTAAGCGGCGTCGGCATTATAATTGCCCTTGATATAAAGGGGATTGGGGGTGGCGACCGACAGGCCGGTATTCGGCAGCGTCTGGCCGTTGACCAACCGCACTCCGGATTCAGTGGTGGAGGTTTGGGTCCGGAAGTCGCCCACATAGACCACCTGCACATCGCGGTTGCCCAGGACTGACCGCAAATTGCTGTTGGTCGAGCTCCAGCTGCGCAATTTGCTCACGTCGATTTCGGTGGTTTGGATGTTTTTGCCTTCGCGGGAATTCCAAAAGGTGACATTGGTCCTTACGAAGTTGGTCACTTGGTTGTTGGGGACGGTGACCGCTGAGAAAGCCGGCCCGCTTTTGGCGGTCACCACGTTATTGGACACCAGAATGACCAGGTCGGACCGGTTGTAATAGCGCTGTTTGCCCATGGGTGAATTGGCGTCTTCCCCGGCCGCCGGAACGCCCATGATTTCATAGACCGCTTCGGGCGTGTTGTTGGTGCCGATGGGCATGGACATGGAACTGACTTTGGATTGCTTCAAAGATTGGTAAGCGATGTTGAAGGTGGAGGATCGGCTGCGCGGATCGTTGGGGTGTGAGCTATTAATGATATTCCCGACCGAGGTGACGTCCTTGCTGAAGGTTAAAAGGGTGCTGGATTCCGGCATGGTGTAAAGGTCGGCATTGCCGTGGACGCGGCCGCGGACCACCATCGCTGCGCCCGGTTCGATCTCCATGTCGAGGTTGTAAAAGATGGCGAATTGGAAGAGGGGGATGGTGGCCACCTGGATTTCCTGGCGGACCGCGGCGGTGATGTTGGAATAAGCGGTATTGTTCTGGGTGGCGTTGGAAATGATGCGGAAAATGGAAGCGAAACCGTAAAGGCCTTCAAACTGGGAATTCAGAGCCTGGTAGCTCCAGCTGGTGCTGCCATTCACATAGGTGTGGCCGGGATTCCCCTGGCCATCCTCGAAGGTGAAGTATTGCCACAAAGGATGTTCGGAAACCAGGGGAACCATGTTCCGGTAACTTTCCAGATTGGCGGCGACCCGGGATTCGCCGCTTTGCTGGAAATCATAGGCGATGTGGGCGAGCACTTTCTCCGTGGCGGCCTCAGCCGCCGCGAGGCTGGAGTAATACTGGTTGTGCCGTTCGGTTTGGATGGCATTGGACGAGCTCCAGCTCAGAACGCCGGCCATCAGCAGCATCGCCAGGCCGGAGAACATGATGACCATCACCAGCGCATATCCTGCGCTTCGGGATTGGGTGGGGTGGGTATTCATAAGCTACTCTAATACACGCCGGGTGATTTTGCTGCGGATATTATAATAATCGAACAGACCCCCATTGCCGATGGCCACGGAGGGGGAAAGCAATTGATTGAATTGGAATTGAATGCCGATCACGCGATTATTCTGGCTGTTGGTCAAAACCGTCCCCGAATAGGTTTCCGAAGTGAACACCAGCGAGTTGGTGACCGCATGCAACACCACCTGGTCCAAGCCTGTGGCGCTGTCATACCGGGAGATCGTATTCAGAGCATCATCGCGGTGGTAAATGATAAAAGGTGAACTGTTGGTAGTGGGGAACAGGCGGATGGCGCCACCGCGCATGGCATTGCCATTGCCAATTTCGACGAAGCTGGCGGGGCCGCCGCTGCCTACATCGACGGTTTTGCAGGAGCGGATTTCATCCAGCAGGTGGCTGATGCTGGTTCGCGCTTCATCGCTGGCGCCCAACTTGGCTTTGCTCAACTGGAAGATTCGCATGCCCATTATATTGGCGGCGATCACGGTTCCCATGACCAGGACCATAAGGGTCATGGAAATCATGATCTCGGGCAGCGTCATGCCGAGGCAATTATGCGGCGCGGTGGCGGTTTTAAGGACGGGATGGATTTTCATTGGTCAGGAGCGCGATAGGTAATCATGGTGTTGGTGTAAACTCCCCGCGACAAAAACGGCCAGGTCCAGGTAACGGAAACCACTTTCAAGGGAGCGGTGGTGGGCAGGTTGGAGATAACGGTAAAGTTGGTGGCGTAAACCTTGTTGGTGCCGCTCACCGGGATGTCCAACTCATCTATCGTAATGGGAAAGTTGGACGATACCAGTTCGTCCACCGAAGGATAAGCACCGGGATCCCATTTGCAGGCCCGGGCCTGCTCGATTTTTTGCATCGCCAGGGAATGCGCCGCCAGCGAGTAGGCGGAGAGTTCGGCTCTTTTGGCGGACATGACGTAACCATTGATGATCCCTGCAAAAAGGAGAGCGGCGATGGCAATGGACATGACCACTTCAGCCAGCGTGAATCCCGGAGGTTGGTTATGCAAATTAATCGGCACTTTCATAATGCTGGTTTCAGAGGAGAATCGTCAAAATTGATAAACAGATCCTTACGGCTCTATCATTAGAGCTTAAAGCATTTAGTTTGCCAAGCCTTAATGGGTCTATGGGGAGAGAATTTATTGACCAGCAGGCAACGAAACGAAGGCGGGGAAAAGGCGGGTTCTCATTGGCAAATGATTGAGAGCCAGAGGTTTGGGATTCGTGATCCAGGCTGGATCAGGTTCGGGGACGCGATCCGGATGGTGCCATAATAGCGTCAATCATTTTCACGAATGTCTCAAGCATGGACATCGGATAATAGGAAATAGGCACGGTCAGCGCAGGCGGCGAACTGGTGAAAGCCGACAGCCAGCCAGCTAAGCAGAGCCGGACGGAGCCTGTTTAGCGGGAAAAAGGCCGGATTCGACAGGCGGCTCAACGAAAGAGAACCAGCCCCTATCCCTAAATTCTTTTTTGCAATTCCGCCAGGCTGGCCGCCAAAACCTGCTGATGCAGGGAGTTGCCGTGGGAATCCATGGTGACCACCACCGGGAAGCGTTCAACCTGCAGTTCCCAGATGGCTTCGGGCGAACCGAACTCTTTTTCAAAAAAGGCGTTGCGCACTTTGATGATGCGCTCAGCGAGGACTTGGGCGGCTCCGCCGATGGCATGGAAATAGACGCAGCCAAATTGCTTGCAAGCGGCCAGGGTGCGCTCCCCCATGCCGCCTTTACCGATAATCCCCCGCAAACCGAACTCTTTGATGAGATGGGCTTGGTAGGGTTCCTCGCGGATGGAGGTGGTGGGGCCGGCGGCCACCACTTTGCGTTCGCCATTCTCCAAGGTGAGAACGACCGGGCCGCAATGATAGATTATGCCGTCGCGGAAATTTACCCCGGGCGGCAGTGCGCCGCCTTCATGGAGATACTTGTGGGCAGCATCGCGCCCGGTAAAAACGATGCCGGTCAATTCGACTTCGTCGCCCACTTTGAGGGCGCGGATCTTATCCTCGGTGAAGGGGCAGGAAATGGAAATCATAAGCTAGAGGGGTTAATACAGCCAGCGGTTGATTTTTCCAAGTGCATCCAAGGCCATCCCTTGGCGGCGGAAGGCCCAGCACATATAGGATACGCTCACAAAGAAGGAAGCAGGAACCCGGTTGGCGGCGCAAATCTTGGCGCCCAAGAGGGTGGTTTTGCCGCCAAAGCCCATGGGGCCAATCCCCAAGGCATTGGCGTTTTCGAGGATATCCTTTTCCAGCTTGTCCAATTCGGGCGCTGGATTGGAATCATCGATCAGGCGCAATAGCTGACGTTTTGAAAACTCATAACCGGTGGCGCGGTCACCGCCGATGCAAACGCCGATGATGCCCGGGCCGCAGCCTTTGCCCTGGGCTTGCCAGACGGCATCCAGGATGACCTTGCGGCAGCCGTCCAAATCCCGGTTGGCTTTCATTTTTTCAATGGGCAGGGAATACTGCGCGCCGACATTTTCGCAACCGCCCCCCTTCAGCACCAGGCGGACTTCGGTCGCCGGCGAACGGTGCTGATGGATGTGCACCGTTGGGGCGCCGGGGCCGACATTCGTGCCGTCGTTGAATCCGGTCAGCGAATCCACGGAATTCTGGCGCAGGTAACCTTTTTTGGTGGCCAGGCGCACAGCTTCCCGGGCGGTTTCCTCAAATTCGAGCGCATCAAAGCCCTTGGGGGCGTCCACGTAAAACAGCACGCTGCCGGTATCCTGGCAGATGGGCTGGGACTTGGCCCGGGCCATCTTGATGTTTTCCTGGATAATCTGGAGGGCGGACTGGGCGATGGTTCCTTGTTGCTCCCGCTCCAGGGCCGAGAGCAGGACTTTCTGAACGTCGTCAGGAATTTCCGCCGAGGTCCGGCGTATCAATTCCACCAGCGAGTTTTGCAGCTCGTTCATATCTGGCCGTCAAATTAAAAACTTTCGGGGCCAGTGTCAAACAACCTCCGCCTAATTTTCACGATTAAATTCTTTTATTGGTATGGATCTCCGCAAGCCCTGCGTTGACTTGGCCTGCGGGGTCTGCCATCGTGGCTTGAACCTATTCAACGAAAGTAAAGGCTGTGGAAATAAAAAAGGCGATCATAACGGCGGCGGGTGGAAATCAGCGCACTTTGCCTCTGCAAACCTTGGTGGACCGGGACGGCGTTCAGAAAACGGCCTTGCGGATCATTTTGGAGGAAATCCTGAAGGCGGGAGTGGAGACGATGGGCCTGGTGGTGGGGCCGGGCGACCAGGCGGCTTACAAAGCGGCGGCGGGGGAGCATGCCAGCCGCTTGCATTTCATCGAGCAAAGCGAGCCGAAAGGCTTTGCCCACGCGGTGCATTGCGCCAGCGGTTTTACCGGCCGGGAGCCATTCCTGCTGCTGGTGGGGGATCATTTATACGTCAGCCGGAGCCCGAAGAATTGCGCCCAGCAATTGATTGAAATGGCGCAGGCGGAGCATTGCCCGGTTTCCGCCGTCCAGGCCACTCACGAGAGCAAATTGCCCTTTTACGGGGCGGTGGGCGGGCGGCTGGCGGCGGGGCGGCAGCGGTTATACCAGGTGGAAAATGTGCTGGAAAAACCGACCCCCACCCAGGCGGAGCAGCAGCTGATCGTCCCGGGTTTGCGCGCCGGTTATTATTTGTGCTTTTTCGGGATGCATGTGCTGACGCCTGCTTTCATGGATTTATTGGGCCACGAGCTGGCTGGGGCGCCGGGGCGCCTGCCCGACCTTTCCAGCGTGCTGGCCAGGCTTTCGGCCCATGAGAAATACCTGGCTTTGGAAGTGCAGGGGCGCCGGTATGATATCGGGCTGCGCTACGGTTTGTTGTCCGCCCAGCTGGCGCTGGCCCTGGACGGCAAGGACCGCCAGGAAATCCTGTCCAACCTGGTTGAATTGCTGGCTTTGCGCGGCGAATAAAGCCGGGTGCCCGTTAATCATTTCCCCCCCCTTATCCCATGGCCAGCCAACTGACTCGTATCATTACCGCAGCGGATCCCGGGATCCGCAATCAATCGCTGGATGCCTTTTGCCAGGCTGCCGATCTGGAAAGCCTTTTGGCAGAGTGCAGCAGCCTGGAGGTGTTCCGCCAGCAGAGCGAAAACCTCTATGAACGGGTGCGCGCCCTGTTTTTCCTTTACGGCATCCACCGGTTCCACCTGCCCGGCAAGATGCAGGGGCGAACGCCCGGCATGGTGTCTTTCGAAGGCTACACGCACCTCATGCAACGGCGGTTTGAGGAGGCGATCGAGGTCTTCCTGGCCCAGCAGAGCGGGGGAGGGCCCAGCGATGCCAATTCCAGCGCCCTGGCGGCCGCTTACCATGGGCTGGCCTTCCAAACCCTGGCGAACCAGGTCCGGCGCAGCGTGCGTTCGGTCCGCGGCAACCAATGGATGTTCCGGATGGGCCACCCGGCGGATCACCCGCTGCGGATCCGGCCGGAGTTGCTGGCGCGGGCCTCGGCCAGCGATCCCTACCCGGTCCTGCGGGAGCGGACCCCGGTGCGGATGGATCTTTCCCACAGCGGCTGGAGCGATATTTTTTTCCTGGGCATGGATTTCCCCGAAGGCGCCCAGGTGCTCAATGTGTCGATCGACCTCGGGGTGCACGGACGGGATGCGGAGCCGCGGCCGCCGGTGGAAGCGTATCTGCGGGTCATCGATGAGCCTGTGCTGCGCCTGACCAGCGTGGATCTCGCGGCCACGGCGGATGTCACCACCCTCGCGGAAGTATTCGATTTTGCGCGGGATTACCTGGGCCTGCTGAAAGCGGCGATCATCGCCGCCGGCATTGTGCCGCCGGGCATCGAAGGCTCCGGGCAGAGCCTGGCGGATCTGCTGGCGCGCCTCGCCGGGCCGGGCCGGGGCCTGGAGATTGTCAGCAATGTCAACAACATCCCCAAGGGTTCGCGGCTGGCGGTTTCCACCAACCTCCTGGCCGCGCTGATCTCCGCCTGCATGCGTGCCACCGGCCAGGCCGGTTCGCTGACCGGACCGCTGGCCGAGAGCGAGCGGCGCCTGGTGGCGGCGCGGGCCATCCTGGGCGAGTGGCTCGGCGGCTCCGGGGGCGGCTGGCAGGATTCGGGCGGGCTTTGGCCAGGGCTGAAGCTGATCCAGGGGGAGCTGGCCCGGGAAGGCGATCCCGAACATGGCATCAGCCGGGGCCGGCTGCTGCCCAGCCACCACATCCTGGGCGAGGCGGAAGCCTCCGCCGAGCTGCGCCAAAAGCTGCAGGACAGCCTGGTCTTGGTGCACGGAGGGATGGCTCAAAATGTGGGGCCGATCCTGGAAATGGTCACCGAAAAATATCTTTTGCGGTCGCCGCGGGAATGGATTGGCCGTTTGGAAGCCATCGACCTGATGAAAGATATCCTGGCGGCGCTGCGCCAGGCCGATGTCCGGGCCGCGGGCGCGGCCACCACCCGGAATTTCCGGGGGCCCATCCAAACCATCATCCCGTGGGCCAGCAATCATTACACGGAAACCTTGATCCAGCGGGTTCACGCCGAGTTCGGCGCGGATTTCTGGGGGTTCTGGATGCTGGGCGGGATGTCAGGCGGCGGCATGGGTTTCATGTTTGCCCCCGCCCGGAAGGCCCAGGCCCAGGCCCGCCTCCAGGAATTGATGACCGCCACGAAACGCGAATTGGAAACCGCGCTGCCGTTCGCGATGAATCCCGTGGTTTACGATTTTGCCATCAACCAGCACGGCACCTTTGCCGATCTGCTGGCCGGTGGCCAGGCGTGGCTGCCGCCCTCCTATTATTCCCTGACCATGCCCAAATTGCTGCGCGTGGAGCCTGGCCAGCTGAATCCCACCCGGCGCTCGGAGCTGGAGCGTTTTGGCGGGCAGTGCCGGACGCGGCCCGACATGCGGGACATGGTCAACACGGTTTTCGATCAATTGATCCCCCGGTTCAAATCCGGTGATCCGGGCCAGCAAAGCCTGGGCGGCCTCCTGGACAGCCTGGGGTTTGACCGCGCCCAGCATGAGCAGATCCGGGCGGATCTGAAGGACGGCCGGATCGGGCTGGCGCAGAACCGGCTGCCCGCCAGCACCCAGATCCAGGATGTGCACCCCGGGGATGTGTTCGATGCCACCGGCGGCCTGCCGGCGGCCTGCCGCCAGGCGGGGCTGGCGGCGCTGGCGGCGGGCAGCGTGGCCGTGGTGACCCTGGCCGCTGGCGCCGGCAGCCGCTGGACCCAGGGCGCGGGCGTGGTGAAAGCGCTGCATCCGTTTTGCCGGCTGCGCGGGCTCCATCGCTCATTCCTGGAAACCCACCTGGCCAAGACCCGGCGCATCAGCCAGCTTGGCGGGGCGCCCATCCCGCACCTCATCTCCACCAGCTATCTCACGCACGGGCCACTTGAATCCTATCTGCAACGCACCCGGAACTGCCGTTACCCCGGGCCGGTTTATTTATCGCCCGGCCGGTCGGTCGGTTTGCGGTTGGTGCCGATGGTGCGGGATCTGCATTTCCTTTGGGAGGAGATGCCCCAACAGATGCTCGACGAGCAGGCCCAAAAGGTGCGGGAAAGCTTGCGCGCGGCCTTGATCGGCTGGGCCCGGCAGGCCGGCGAGGGCGCCGATTACACGGACAACCTGCCCCCGCAATGCCTGCATCCGGTGGGGCATTGGTTTGAGATCCCCAACCTGCTGCGCAACGGCGTGCTGGCCCGCCTGCTGGCGGAACGGCCCCAATTGCAGCACCTCATGCTGCACAACATCGACACGGTGGGCGCCGATGTCGATCCGGGCGTGCTCGGGGCGCACCTCCAGCTCAACGCGGGCTTGAGCTTTGAAGTCATCAGCCGCCGGCTGGAGGATCGGGGTGGCGGCCTGGCGCGCGTCAACGGCCATCCCCGCCTGGTGGAGGGCCTGGCCATGCCCCGCGAGGAGGATGAGTTCCGCCTGAGCTATTACAACACCATGACGACCTGGATCTCCATCGACCCTCTGTTGGGCGCTTTTGGGCTGACCCGGGAGGATTTGGGGGACGAGCCGAAGGTGCTGGCCGCCATCCGCCAGCTAGGCTCCCGCATGCCCACCTACATCACCTTGAAGGAGGTCAAAAAGCGCTGGGGCTTCGGCCAGGAAGACATTTTCCCCGTGGCCCAGTTTGAAAAACTCTGGGGCGATATGACCGCCATCCCGGAAATTGAATCGAGGTTCATCGCGGTCCCCCGGCTGCGCGGGCAGCAGCTGAAGGACCAAGCCCAGCTGGACGGCTGGCTCCGCGACGGCTCCGCGGCTTACGTGGAGTCATTGTGCGAATGGGATTGAGCCTGGCCGGTTGAAGCAATCGTGGCAACCCGGTGGGGCATTGCCAGGCCATCGGCGTTTTTGTGGAACTGGCCTTTTTCAAAGGTTTGCCAAAATGATTTCGCCTGCCCAATGACGGCTCAAGGCACCGCCACGGTTTTGGCCGAACCGGCCCGTGCGAACCAGACTTCGGACCCTGCCGGGCGCAAGATTGCCTCGGGATTGGTTGGCGCTCAGTATCAAGCGGGAAAATCCAGCCGAGGAAGGGCGTGAACTGCTCCGTGGAATTAGGTTGGCTCGTTTACTGTAAAACTTACTGGCCTTCTGCCATAAGGAATCGAGAGCCCCTTTGTTTGGGGGGCATGTTTTTTTTCGTAAAGAACTTACCCAGAGTTATTTGCGGATCGGATTCCATCTCCAAACCGGCCCTTTCCGATTCCACTCCAGAAACCTGAAATTTCTGGATTCCACAGACTTGGTTAAAGGCCTGTAATTTTTTCAGGGGCAGGGTGTGGGGTGCTGTAAAATTTACCGTCCAGGAGGAGTTCCCGCCCGGATCAAAACCGGACATGGAGGGTATATTTTATTATAAACACTTTGTTATCAGTAGTTTGCGTTTTATTGGTGATTCCATTCCGGTTGGTGGCACGTCGAATGCATAGCAACTTCCCACAGGTTCGCCCGATGGCGGATCCTATCGGCGTAACTGGAATCGAAAAATAGACAACCAACATGAATGCCCTCGTATCATCGAGTTTTAGGCCACAGTCTGGGACACTGGTTGCCGCTGAACAACCAGGTCTCAAGGTTCCAGCCTGGAAGCGCACGTTGGATCTGGCTTGTGTTTTAGTGGTGCTGCCCGCGCTGTTGCCTTTGATGTTGATGATCGCCGCCCTCATCAAAGTGGTTTCTCCCGGCCCGGTCTTCTTCAGGCAGGAGCGGATTGGGTTTCGCCGCCAACGGTTCTTGTGCTACAAGTTCCGGACCATGAAAACCGGAGCCGATACTCAAGTGCATCAGAATCATTTCAAGGATTTGATAAAATCAGACGTGCCCATGACCAAAATGGATGCCAAAGGGGATTCCCGGCTGATTCCGTTTGCTTCCGTGATCCGGGCCATGGGCTTGGATGAACTGCCGCAAATCATCAACGTGGTATTGGGCGACATGAGCCTGGTGGGGCCGCGGCCCTGCACCCGGTATGAATTTGAAAGTTATCCCGCCGTTTATCACTCCCGGTTTGACACCTTGCCGGGTTTGACTGGGCTGTGGCAGGTGAGCGGGAAAAACAAGACGACCTTCTCCGAAATGATGTCGCTGGATATCCACTACGCCCGGCACAAGACTCCGTGGATGGATCTGAGCATCATGCTGCGGACCTTCTCCGTGCTGGCTGAACAGCTGCGCGAATCCCGCCAGGCCCAAGCCCAAGCCCAGCCGCGAGCCAAAGAACTCGCCTCGAATTAACCGATCTCTGCGCCTCTGGGCTTGGATGCTCGAAAGGCAGCGCGCCACCCGGTTCGCGGATTATTTGCCCATGGCGGGGATGCCGGACTGAAGCCAGCGATCAACGCAGCCCCAGACGCGCCATTTTGTTGTAGATGCTTTTCTCCGTGATGCCGAGCTGCCGGGCGGCTGCAGCTTTATTGCCTTTGCAGAGCTCCAGCGTCTGCTGAATGGCGAGCTTCTCCATTTCCTCCAGCGTCATTCCGGCAATGGTGGGGATGGCCGATTGCGCTGGAGTTACCGCCTCCGCCGGGACGAGGGGATCCCGCTTGGCCAGTTCCAGCGGCAGGTGGCTTTCCTCAAGGATGGGCCCATCACAAAACGCGGAGGCGCGTTCCAGAATGTTTTCCAGTTCCCGCACGTTTCCCGGCCACGAATAACGCGCCATCCTGGCCAGTGCCGCTGCGCTTAGTTCCAAGGGGTCGTTGGCGCGGGCCTGGGCGATGCGCCCCAGGATCTGGCGGCTCAGCGCAGGCAAATCGATCAGCCGTTCACGCAGGGGCGGGATATGGATGGGAATGACATTGAGGCGGTAGTAGAGATCTTCGCGGAATTCCCGGGCGGCAACTTTTTCCTGCAAGTCCACATTGGTTGCCACCAGGAGGCGGACATCCGAGGCCAGGGCTTCGGAGCCGCCGAGCCGGGTGTATTGGCGGTCTTGCAGCACGCTGAGCAGCTTGGGCTGCAGCAACAGCGGCAGATCCCCGATTTCGTCCAGGAACAGGGTGCCGCCCTCGGCCATTTCGATGCGCCCCAGGCGCCGCTGCTGCGCTCCGGTGAAGGCCCCTTTTTCATGGCCGAACATTTCCGACTCCAGCAATTCGCGGGGCAGGGCGGGGCAGCTGGTGGTGATGAACGGCCCCTCCGCGCGCCGGCTGGCGCGATGGATCATCCGCGCCAGCATGCCTTTGCCCACGCCGCTTTCGCCCGTGATCAGCACCGTCGAATCCAGCGGGGCGATGCGCGCCACCGTCTCGAGCAATTGCCTGGCCACCGGGGATTCGCCGGCGAAATCGCTGTCCGGCGCGGGCCGGGCCACGGTTTCCCGCAGCTGCCGGTTTTCCAGCAGGGCGCGGCCCATCCGCGAGGCGGAGGCCATGAGGGCCAGCAATTCATCCAGGTCAATGGGTTTGGTGATGTATTCAAGCGCCCCGGCTTTCATGGCGGCCACGGCGTCTTTTACCTCTCCCGCCGCCGACATGATGACTACTGGCATGTCGGGAAAATGCTGTTTCAGATGCTTCAGCACCTCCATGCCGTCCATCTCAGGCATGCGGAGATCCACCAGTGCGCAGCTAAAACCATTGTGCGCGAGGGTGATGGCCTGCTTGCCGTCGCAGGCGAGCACCGGCTCAAAACCAAACCGGAGCAGGTTGTAGTCCAACACCCGGCGAATCGTTTCGTCGTCGTCAACAACGAGTATGCGTTTGTTATGCTGGCTCAAGCTGGCCATGCGTCCGCCTATTGCATCCTGTGCGGGGGATTTTTACCAGCCAATAATGCGCCTGGATGAGGATTTTAACTCCCTAACGATAGGGTCAAATGTCCCTGGCGAATCGGTTCCCAGCCAAAAACTCCTGGCCTCGGCGGCCCGACTTTGGCCCTATTTGCCTCCGGATCCACCCGGCCGCTCTTCCAGGGCGGATGGGGATGGGGCAACCACCGCTTTCCGGACCTCCTCGATGGTGCGGGCGCGGCTTTGAACCAGTTGCCGGATCATGGTTTGGCCACGTTCAAAATGGCTTGAATCCACCAGTTGGGAGGCCTCGAGATGGAGCCTTCCTTGCTGGTAAAGGAGGCGGTGGGGCTGATCACCCCGGCTATCCCAGGCTTGAACCACTGTCCTGGGGCCGGCCCAACCGGCAGTGTGCAGGAACAGGACCAGGTTCATCCCCGCAAAATCCGCCTCGGGCACGCCGTTTTCACCGCAGACCTGGGCACGGGCTTCCTCCAAGGTATCCGCATGGAGGTTGGTGGCCAGAATGTGTCCGTGCCTCTTCAGCTGGAAATAAGCGCGCAGCTCACTGCCCCAGAGATAGGCGTAGTAATTGCCGGGGCCGATCTCATGGCAGAGGTGGCAGGCGCGCCGTTTTTCAAGGAATCCCTGCTGGATGGCGGCCATTCCATCGGCGGGGAGCAATTCCACCGCTGCGGGCACGAAATTCAGCAAGGCGCCCATGACGGTGGTCTTGCCGGCTCCGCCCGGGCTGGCGCCCACCATGAAGGAGGCGCCCAGCTGCAAAGCGGCGGCCAGGTAAGCCGCCAGATCCTCCGTCAGCGTGCGGGCCTGCAGGAGGTCCACCATGGAGAGCATGCGGCCCCCCCGCTGGTTGCAGCGGTTGATCTCCCGGCAATGGCGCTCCAGGGCGCTGGAGCCTGGCTCAGGATTTCCCATTTTGCAGGTATGGGATGGTCAGGGGGCCTTGCGGCAGCACGGCCACCCGGGCGGCCGGGCCCAGGCGGTCCAGCCGGCGGGAGATTTCCCCGCTGATATCGTGGCACGGCTCCAGCAGCGCGGCCCGCACGGAATCGTCCGGCAGCGAGCTTTTGACCAGCACCATGGCCTGGCACTGGATTTGCGCCTGGATCTGGATTTGCCACAGGTCGGGCGCCCGGAGCCCGTTTTTCACCCGCTCCAGGAATTCCTGAGGGCTGCTCACGGAGCGCAGCAAACGCTCGTAGTGGCTGCCGGCGGGCAATCCCTCCCGGCATTCCGCCGCCAGAATAATCGTGCCCCCTGGCTTGACCACCCGCGCGGCGGCGCTCATGCCCTTGACCCCTTGATACAGGTTCAAGTCCAGCGGGTAGCCGCTGTTGGTGGTCACCACAATGTCGAATGGCTCCGGCACCGCCTGCATGGCCGACCGCCGCACAAAATCGGTCCCGGCCCGGTGCGCGGCCAGCAGCTCCCCGGCGAACACCCCGGTGATCTCCTTCCGCGAATTCAGGGTCACGTTGAGCAGGAAGCTCTCCCCCGCCAGCAGCGCTCCGTCCCGCATCTCCTCCCAGAGCGGGTTGCCTGCGGTGACTCCGAACGCTGCGTTGGGATGGCTGATGTGCCCGGCCCCGTGGTTATGCATCACCGTCTGGAGCCCGGCCACCCCCGGCAGGATGGCTTTGGGGCCGCCGCTGAACCCGGCGAAGAAATGGGGTTCGATGAAGCCCGTGAGAATCCGCACCCCGGCCTCCACCAGGTGGCGGTTGAGCAGGATGGGGGCGCCCTCCCGGGTGCGTCCGACATTCACCAGGGCCGCGGGATTTTCCGGCTCGTGGTTCAGCACCCGCCAGCCACGCGCCACCTCCGGCGTGAGCATTTTCTCCAGCTCCGCCGGCGTGTTGGGCCGGTGCGTGCCCAGGCCGTTGAGCAGGGTGATCCGCTCCCGCGGGATATCCTTCAGATATTCCAGGAGCCAGGGGATCAGGCGGTGGTTGGGGGTCGCCCGCGTGATATCGGTGAAGACCACGCAGACCCGGCTATCAGGCCGGAGCCATTCCCGCAGCGGCCGGCAGCCGAGGGGATGTTCCAACGCTTCCCGGACGGCAGATTGCTCATCCCCCAAGCCGGGCCAATGGTTCGGCTCGATCACCGTCGTCCGCTCCCCGGGGACTTCTATGGGCAGCCAGCCCTCGCCGTAGGCCAGGTTTACATTCATGGGTTTGTGCGTGTCGTGTCTCGTTTATGGCTCCAGCAAACCATGGATTTCCCCGCCGGTCAAACCTGCACCCGCCGGCTATGCCAGCGGCAGCTTTTTCCCGGCCGGCGCCTTGGTACGCAGAAAATACGCAGTTGAGCCGTTTGCCAACCGGCTTGCCCTGGCTTACTCTGTCCGGCATGGATGGGCCAGCACATTTGCCCTGCCCGTTCCTGAAAAAACCGAAATCCCAAACCGAAAGAACCCTATGACAAACCTGCACCGTCTGGCCCTCCTGGGCCTCGCCCTGGCGGGCGCTAATCTGCAACTTCCCGCCGCCGATCCCCCGGCGCTGGATGATAATCTAAAAAATGTTTCCAAGTATCTGGGCCAGTGGGCTTACAAGTGGAAAAATGAAACCAACGGCCAGTTTATGAAAGGGGAGTTTTTGCTCGAACCCGGACTGGGCGGAAAAATCATCATTTACCGGGAAAGAATGCTCGATGGCGATAAAACCGCCCTTTCCTGGATCGGTTTCACTTATTGGCATCCGCGAATGAAATCCCTCCTGTTTTGGAATTGCGGATCGGATGGTGGCTATGCCTCCGGCTTGCAGACCAAGCGTGGCGATGATTTCACCTTTTTTTGGCGCGGTTTTGATGCCAAAGGCGAGTTGGCAGCCGGCCTGGGAACGGATGAATGGAAGGAAGACGACACTTTTGTGACGCAAGGAACCCACAACGTCACCAACGGGATTCCCAAGCCGGACAGCCAGAAATTGATCATGAAGCGGCTGCAAAACAAGGGGATTTCCGTGTCAGCTCCGGCCCCTTTGCAGGAGCACCTCAAGCCGATGGAAAAATACCTGGGCAAATGGAATGTGGAATGGGCCGAAAACGGGAATACCGGGAAAGCGGTTTACATTGCGCAAGCCGAGGCCGGTGGAGCCGCCATTTATGGCGCCCTCTACAGCTCATTGGATGCGGTCAATGAACCGGCCTGGCTGGCCAGCGTCACCTATTGGCGGCCGGAGATCCAGTCCCTCGCCAGCATCACTTTCCTGGGGGACGGCGGCGCCGCCGAAGCCCTTGTGGCCAAAACCGGGGAGGAGCAGCTGGAGCAAACCGTTGGCTATGATCCTCAAGGCAAGCTCACTACCAGCATAACACGGACCCAATGGAGTGGTAAAGACACCTTTACCGCCCAATCCCTCCAGCTTGTGGTTGGTGGCGAAGCCCAGCCGGACGGCACGAAATATACATTAACCCGCATCAAGGAGTAGGCGCTCCGGACAGGGCATGCTCAGAAAAAACCGAAGTCCCAAACCGAAAGAACACTATGACAAACCTGCACTGTCTGGCCTTCTTGGGCCTCGCCCTGGCGGGCGCCAATCTGCAACTTCCCGCCGCCGATCCCCCGGCGCTGGATGATAACCTCAAATTCTTCACCAAATACCTGGGCCAGTGGGCCTACAAGTGGAAAAATGAAACCAACGGCCAATGGATGAACGGATATATTTCCAGCGAGATCGGGCTGGGCGGAAAAACCATAATTTTCAAGGAAAGGCTGTTCAACGGGGACAAAACCGTCAGTTCATCGATCGGCTTCAATTATTGGCATCCCCGGACGAAAACCGTCATGGGGTGGGGATGCGGAACGGATGGCGGTCATGCTTGCGGGATTCAGACCAGGTATGGCGAGAATTTATCGGGCCTTTGGCTGGGCTGGGATGACAAGGGCCAGTTGGGCGCGAACGTGGGGATCGATGAATGGAAGGACAACGATACCTTTGTCTGGCAGGCAACTCTGGCCAGCACCAACGGAGTCGCCAAACCGGATTCCCAGCGGGTCATCATCCAGCGGGTGAAAAACCAGGCCTTCCCGCCTGAGGAAAAGCCGGTTTTGCGCGATAACCTGAAGCCGATGGAAAGATACCTCGGCCAATGGAACGTGGAGTGGATCGAGAATGGCAAAGCCATGAAAGCGGTAACCAGCGTGGCGGTGGCCGCCGGGGGCACGGCCACTTTGGCCACCATGTCCAATAGCGTGGACTCCGTCCTGCAACCGGCCGGGTGGGTGGGGGTCACCTATTGGCGTTCAGAGTATGATGCCATCGCCACCCTGGATTTATATGGTGATGGCGGGTTCTCCGAATCCATCCTGACCAAAGGCGGTGATGAAGTTGTATGGCAGGAATCGGGCTTCACTGGCCGGGGGAAGTATAAGACCAGCGTTTGGCGGGACCAGTGGCTCGACCAGGATACCTTTGTCAGCCAGGGCACCCAAACCACCGAGGGCGGCGAAATCAAGCCCGATGGCCCCAAATTCACCAATAAACGCATCAAGGAATAGCAGGCAGGAAATCCTCCAGAGGCACAGGCGGGACCGGGAACTCCGGTTCCGCCTGCGTTGTGCTGGCGCTGAAAGCAGGGGGAAACCAATCCTTCCGCCTTCTGCGGGCAATACCGGACTCGGCTGTTTTAGCCATAAACCTCTGATCCAGCCCAGGGCCGCTTCAACCTTGCGGACAGCTAACCTCCGTCCGGCGCCGTCCGGCGCCGAATGTCTTGCGCAAAAAGATCCAGCCAGCCAGACTGCGCACATTATCTGAACACGTTAAAACGAATTGCCGAAAACGGTTTTGAGACGCTGGTGAAACTGGTTATGAACCTGAAACATATCGCTCCGCTATTCGTGATCATTCCTTCGCTGCTGGCGGCGGAGGTGGCCCCCCCGACGGTGATCGTGCTCCCGCCCTCCCAGGCTCCCGCCGCGGTTGGGAATACCAACCTGCTGCCGAATCCTTCCTTCGAGGAGGTGGCGGCCGGCCGCGTGCCCGGTTGGAACTCCAGATCCTGGCAGGGGCAAGGCAACTGCCGCTGGGATCTCGCGGCCCCCGGGCACTCCGGTTCCCAGTGCGCAACCATCCGCTCCGAAAAAGGTTCCGATGCGGCCTGGACCGCCACCGTCCCGGTGCGGACCAACACCGTTTACCGGCTCTCCGGCTGGATCAAGACCCGGGATCTCCGGGGCGCGGTGGGCGCCCTGCTCAATATCCAGAATCTGCAGCAGGTCCGGACCCGGGCGGTGACCGGCACCCGGGATTGGACCCAGGTGTCCACCATCTTCTGGACCGGGGAGGCGGCCACCTTGGAGATCAATTGCCTGTTCGGGGGCTGGGGATCCTCCACCGGGCAGGCCTGGTACGACGATCTCGCGCTGGAACCGGTGGCCAGCCCGGCGGAGGGGGCGCCGGGGGCCATCCTCACCATCGATACCGATGCGCCCTCGCGTCCCTATAGCCCGATGCTGTTTGGCGGTTTCATCGAGCATTTCCACGATCAAATCTACGGCGGGTTGTTTGAGCCGGGCTCGCCGCTGGCGGACGCCCAGGGCTTCCGCAAGGATGTCATTGCGGCCATGAAGGAGCTGAAGCTCTCCATCGTGCGCTGGCCCGGCGGCTGCTTTGCCAGCGGCTACCACTGGACCAATGGCGTGGGGACCAACCGCAAGCCGGTGGCCGACCCGGTCTGGGGCGTGGAAGATCCCAACACCTTCGGCACGGATGAATTCGTCGCCTGGTGCCGGCTGGTGGGCTGCGAACCGTATATCTGCTCCAATGCGGGCAATGGCACCCCCGAGGAGATGCGCGATTGGGTGGCCTACTGCAATGCCCCCGGGGTCCGAACTCCGGCAGGGGAGCGGCGCGAGCCGTTGAATGTCCGCTACTGGAGCATCGGCAACGAAAACTGGGGCGGCCATGAGATCGGCGCCCGGACACCCCGGGAGTGGGGGCCGCTGGTCCGCCGCTCCGCCGAACTGATGCGGGCGGCCAGCCCCGGCCTGAAGCTCCTGGCCGCCGCCACCGCGGACCGCGGCTGGACGCTGCCGCTGCTCAAGACCGCCGGGCCGCTGCTCGACTGCGTGGCCATTCATGAATATTGGCTGCCCTGCTGGGCGGACAATATCATGCCCGATTACCTCTCCTGCATCCAGGCCTCCGAGGGGCCGGAGCGGACCATTACGCGGGTGATCGAACTGCTGGACGAGGCCGGCTTCCGGGGCCGCATCAAAATCGCCTTTGACGAATGGAATCTCCGCGGCTGGCACCACCCGGGATTCCCACGCAAGGCGCCAGTGGATAGCCGGGATGCCGAGGCCGCCAAGCTGGTCCGGAACCGCGAAAAGAACGCCATCCCATCCCAATACACCATGGCGGACGCCTTGTTCTCGGCCTCCTTCCTGAACGCCTGCCTGCGGCATGCCGAGGACATCGCCATGGCCAACATCGCTCCCATTGTGAACACCCGCGGCCCCCTCTACGTCCACCCCAAGGGATTGGTCAAGCGCACCACTTTTCATGTCCTCGCGATGTATGCCAATGAGCTGGGCCCCCGGTCTGGCCGGATGGAGTTGGATTCGGGCCTGATGGTTTTTGGCAGCCGCACGCTGCCGCTCGTGGACGCCGCGGTCACCGTGGATGAGCCGCGCACCTGCTGGTCGATTGCCCTGGTGAACCGCCACCCCACCCAGGCGGCTGCCTGCGTGGTGAAGTTGAAGGAGGCGCCGGTGGAGGGCCGGTTCCCGGCCGTCCTCCTGGCGGGTGACTCCCCGGAAGCCTACAACGACATCGGCCACCCGGACCGGGTCCAAGCCGGGCGGACGCACCTGGATTTTGCCCGGGGCATGGTCCAATTGCCGCCGCACTCCCTGGTCATTGTGAAGGTCCCGGCCAGGTAGTGGCGGCCGCGGGCCTGGCACTGGGAGCGGAAGCCAGGCTGGCCCCGAAAAGAGGCCGTGGCGGACCGTGGCGGGCGCTGTTTTCGGATCGGCAAGCCGGGCCGGTTGGACGGATCGGGAAGGGTTGTTATTCAATCCGGGAGACGGTTTGAGTGCTTTTTCGCCGTGAATATTCTGACACCGCCCAAGTCAAAATGGATGGAGAAAGGATCGCTATGAGAATTAAAGCTTTGCTGATCGCGGCGGGAATAATGGTGGTGGGTGGCGTGGGTTACGGCCATCCGCCGAGAGTGGGGCCGGGTGGTCCACCGGCTTTCCGGCCGCCGCCCCCGGGGCGTGAAGGATCCCGCATGATGCGGCCGCCACCGCCTCCCGGTGACGAACTGCCTCCGCCACCGCCGAGGCGTCCGCCGCCTCCGCCACCCCGGCCTATGCGGCCACCGCCACCGCCGCCTCCGCCCTGTTTCTGACCGGTGTTAATGCCTGTTGGTTCCAGCCGTTCAGCCGTTCAGGGGGCATCCTCCTGAACGGCTGATTGCTGTAAAAATGGGGGTGGCAAACCCGTGGTGTTTCCGCCAATCTGTGACCATGCAACCCTGGAGTTCGTCCCGCGGATTATGGCTGGCCATTGGCCTGCTGTTGGGTTTATCGCTCCATGGGCAGACGGCGGGCGGGGTGCAGAGCGCCATCTGGTTCGACCGTGGGGCGGCCACCAACCCCATCGTGATCACCTGGCCCGAAGCCCGGTTCAGCTTCCTCGGTTTCCGGCCTGTTCTGGCCCAGCCGTGAGCCTTGGCCTCAGGAACAGCCAAAGACGGGCAGCGGCAAGGCCGGTGATTTCTGGATGGCTAATTGCTTTACGCGGCCTGGGAGTTTGGCTAGGTTGCCGTCCAATACGGGCGGAAGGAATGTTCAAGCTCATAAAAAAGTTGATTGCGGGCGTGGTCTTGCTGGTGCTGGGGGCCGCCGGGTATTATTACCTCAGGCAGGCCGACAACCGGCGCTGGCTCATGCAGACTTATGTCGAAGCCAGGGAGCAGCTGCAGACGGGCGAAAAAAAGTATGCCTGGACCGGCTCGGTGGTGATCCTCGAGATTGTCAAAGGGGACACCTTGGTGGTGCGCACGGAGCAGCATCCCCGGGTTACGGTGCGGTTGGCGGGGGTGGATGCGCCGGAGTTTTCCGTCCAGCCCCGGGGCAAGGATCAGCCCCTCGCCGACGACAGCAAAAAATTCACCTCCCAACTGGCGCTCAACCAGAGCGGGACGATGGCGATTGTGACCACGGATCATCTCAAACGGCCCGTGGTCGTCCTTTGGCTGGGGGAAACGATGGTCAATGCGCGGCTCGTGGAGGAAGGCCTGGCTGAGTATTACGAGGAGTTCGCCACCGATCTGTCCGCCAAGACCCGCCATGCCTTGATCAACGCCCAAATCCGCGCCCAGGAAAAACGCCGGGGCATTTGGGGATTGGAGAACTACCAGCGGCCGTCGGATTTCCGCCTGCGGAAAAGTTGAAGCCCGGGCCAGCAGGCCGGAAAAAATTGCCTTTATGCTCCGCAGGTGGTTAAGCGGTTTTTACGCCATTGCGCAAGGCTGGCCATCGCCCTGGAAAACCCGCTGGTGAACTGGTTCAATAATTGGCGATTCAACAAGAGATGGCCATGGCCCGGAATGCCCAACCAGTGGCCAAATTACTCCCGGCATGGCCGGAACGTGGGTTCGGTTGCGCCCGAGGATTGATCAATCTGGCGCCCGCTTTTGAGGCCCCATTGGATGGTTTGGGGGAATGCCTGCCAGGAGCCGCCCGGCGGCTCAGTTTTCCTCCGCCCGCCGGTAGGCTTCCGCCAGGAGGGTCACCGGGTGGGCCACGCGCACCTGGAGCTTCCGGGCGCGGGCGCCGTTGATGAGCTGGAGCAGGCAGCCGGAATTCCCGTTGGCCACCACGGTGGCCCGGGTGGCCTCGATGTTTTTCAGCTTCCGATCCTGCAGCACATTGGCCATCTCCGGCTGCACGATGTTGTAGATGCCCGCGCTGCCGCAGCACCAGTTGCTTTCCGCCAGCTCCACCAGCTTCAGCTTCGGGATGGCCAGCAGGACTTTCCGCGGCTGGCTCACGACTTTCTGCCCGTGGCAGAGGTGGCACGATTCGTGGTAGGTCACCACCTGCTCGAGGGCGTTGCGGCCGGGCACCGGCTGGATGCCGATTTCGACCAGCCACTCATGGATGTCCTTGAGCCGGGCATCCCAAAGCCGGGCGCGTTCGTGGTAAACGGGATCCTCCTTGAGCAGCTGGTGGTAATGCTTCAGGTGGGAGCCGCAGCCGCCGGCGTTGCTGATGATGGCGTCGAATTGGTCCGGTGGGAACTGGTCCAGCTGCCGCCGGGCCAGCTCTTTGGCCAGCTCCCATTCGCCATTGTGGCCATGCAGCGAGCCGCAGCAGGATTGGCGGGGCGGGGTGAAGACCTCGCACCCATTGCGGGCCAGCACTTCCACGGTGTCGCGGTTGATTTCGCTGAAAATCAGATCCTGCGCGCAGCCCGTCAGCACCGCCACCCGGTATTGGCGCTTCCCCAGGGCGGGGGTGACCGGCTGGATGAGGTCCGCGGAAAACTTCCGGGGGATGTCCGGGGTCATGGCCTCCAGCTCCCGCAGGCGTTTGGGGAACAGCCGCAGCACCCCGCTGCCGCGCACCAGCTTCTGCAGGCCCAGCCGCTGGTAGAGCCGCAGGCAACGCCCCGCCAGCAGGAGCCGCCGCAAATCCATGAACAGCCATTTGACCGTCAGCCAGCGGATGAACCGGCGTTGGGGCGAGCGGAGCAAATTGCTCCGTTCCGCCTCGGCCCGGGCTTGCTCGAAGATCTCGGCGTAATTCACCCCGGCCGGGCAGGCGCTCGTGCAGGCCAGGCAGCCCAGGCAGAAATACATCTCCTCGGCGAACTCCCGGTTCAGGGGCATCTGGCCGTCCATGATGGCCCGCACCAGGGAAATGCGGCCCCGGGGGCTGTTGCGCTCCAGCTTGGTGGCGGTATAAGTGGGGCAGGTGGGCAGGCACAGCCCGCAATGCATGCATTGCTGGACGGTGGCATAATCCAGATCCTTCCAGCCTTTGGCCGGAGCGGGCGCGCTGCGGGGGGCCTGCTGGGCGTCACTCACCATATCCGCCTGTCGTTCAGGTACACTCGTTTCATTCGCTTTCCTTATGGTAGCCCCCGCCCCCGGCGGGGCAAGGGCAATCTCGCTTCCCGCCGCGCGTGGCTCCCAGGATCAAGATGGGGGATGGCCGGGGATCTTTTTCAACGCCAGCAGGCGCCGGCGGCCGATGGCATCCTGCTCGCGGAGGGGTTCCTTGCTGGCGGTCAATGAATTCAGGCGGCCGCAGGTCACCGGCCAAAATTGTTTGCCCGCCGGCGCGGCGCTCCATGCAATGGGGTTTGCGGACGGCGCCCATTCCTGCCAGGCTGGGCGCCATATGAAGGCGCGCCAACGCAAATCATGGGAAGAAACCGCATTGATCCTTGCGGAAACCATAGCCGATTGCCGGTCCCAGGATCCCTATCTGCAGGTGGGGGCGTGCGCGGTTTTGACCGATGATTCGGTCTGCCTGGGCTACAATGGCCCGCCGCCCAAGGTGGAGATCGACTGGTCGGACCGCGAGCGGCGCGGGGCGCGGATCATCCACGCCGAGGTGAACGCCCTGCGCGCCGTCAAGCCGGGCCAGTGCAAATTCCTGGCGGTTACCCATCTGCCCTGCCGCCACTGCATGACCTTCATCGCCTCCAAAGGCATTCGCCGGATCGTGTTCCGCCAGATCTACGAGCGCGACACCCTCGCCTTTGAACTGGCCCAGGAATTCGGCATTCAGCTGGTCCAGATTCCCGGCGGGCAGCCGGCCTGACCGAACGTTCTATCCTGTCGATGGGTTGAAACCCACGCTGCCGTCGCCGGCCGCTCCGCGGCCAAGTAACATCGGCTGCGGAATTGGGCGTCCGGGTTCCGTCCGCCGCTCCGCGCACCTCATGCGCGTTTTTATGCGTTGTGCTTCCGCGGCGCTTACGAACCAAGGTTTGCAGCCATGCCCTTCGCAGGCCCCCGGTTTTTGCGCCGCGGATCTCGCGATCTCCGGCCCGGCCGCACCGCCGGTTTGCCCGCGGCAAGGTATTACGGGCGGACCCCGTTCACGACATTTTCCAGAGGTTCGCCCAGCACCGCCGCGCGGGCGATCCGGGCGGCGGTGGAGCGCATTTCCGCGATCGATTCCACGCTGCAGAAGGCCGCGTGGCAGGTGACGATCAAGTTCGGGGTGGCGGCCTCCTCCGCCGTTTGCAGCGGCTCGTCCTCCACCACATCCAGGCCCGCGCCGCCCAGGCGGTTTTCCCGCAGGGCGGCCAGGATGGCCGCTTTCTTGATGATGGCGCCCCGGGCGGTGTTGACCAGGTAGGCGGTGGGTTTCATCAGGCCCAATTCCCGCCCGGCGATCAAATGGCGGGTCTCCTCGTTCAGCGGGCAGTGAAGGGACATCACGTCCGCCGTTTGCAGCAGCTCGGGGAGGGTGCGGCAGCGGGCGATGCCCAGGGCTTTGTGCACGCCGTTGCCCAGGTAAGGATCGTAAAACGTCACCTTGAAACCGAGGGCCTTGGCCCGCAGCGCCACCGCCGTGCCAATGCGGCCGAGGCCCACCACCCCGAACACCAGCTCCCGCAGCCGCCGGATTTTCGGGACCACCCGGATGAGCCAGCCCAGCTTTTTGGCCTCCTCGTTCAGCGGGAATAGCTGGCGGCACAGCGCCAGGGCCAGGGCTATGGCGTGGTCCGCCACCTCCTCGGTGCCGTAGTCCGGCACGTTGCACACGGCGATGCCCAGGCGGGCGGCGGCGGCGATATCCACCGAATCGAAGCCCACCCCGTTGCGCACGATGGCCCGGCATTGCCGGAGCGTGCCGATGCCCGCCGCGGTGATGGGGAAATTCTGCCAGGCGATGAGGGCTTTGGCCTGGCGCACGTGCTCGTTGAAATCCGCGTCGCTATGGCACCAATAACTCTCCACTTCGGCCGCCTCCCCGATGATTTCCTTTTCGATCCGGGCTTCCGGATCGCTGCGCGGGGACACCGCCCAATCCAATATGCAAATCTTAGGTTTCATGCTTTTACGCGACGATCATTTATGCTGCGCCGGGACTGGTTTGGCAAGGTCCGCCTTGGGCCGCCAGCGCCGCCGCCTTGCCGCGCTTCATTTTCTGGTTGCCCGCCCGGAACCGGCGCACTAGGGTTTGGGAAATTATGAAAGAGCATCTCTCACGGCGTCGCTTCATTCACCAAACCGCGGCGGGATCCGCCGCGCTCACCTTGCTGGGCACTGGGATGGCTCCCATGGCCGTGGCGGCCGAGGCATCCAAGCCGGCTTTGCTGGGGGGCGCCCCGGTGCACCAGGGAGGCTGGCCCGGCTGGCCGGTCTGGCGCGAAACCTGGGAGCCGGCGGTGCTGGAGGTGCTGCGCAGCGGCCGCTGGTACCGGGGCAGCGGGGAGCACGTGGCGGAGTTCGAGAAGGCCTACGCCCAGCTGCTGGGCGCCCGGCGCTGCCTGGCCACGGCCAGCGGCACCACCGCCCTGCTGGTCGCCCTGCAGGTCATGGACGTGGACGCCGGGGACGAGGTCATTGTTTCGCCGTTCACGTTCATCGCCACGTACAATGCCATCCTGAACCAAAGAGCCCTCCCGGTTTTCGCCGACACCGATCCGGCCACCCTGACCATCGATCCGGCCACCATCGAAAGCCGGATCACCGAGCGGACGCGCGCCATCCTGCCGGTGCATATCTACGGCATGCCGTGCGATATGGACCCCATCAACGCGATCGCCAAAAAGCATGGGTTCGCGGTGATTGAGGACGCCTGCCAGGCCTGGCTGGCTGAATATAAAGGCCGCAAATGCGGCACGCTGGGCGATCTTGGCTGCTTCAGCTTCCAGAATTCCAAGCACCTGCCCTCCGGGGAAGGGGGCGCCGTCACCGGGAACAGCGATGACTTGGTGGACCGCTGCCAGGCTTTCCACAATTGCGGCCGCGCTTTCGGCAATTTCAAGGGCAGCGGCAGCTTCACCCGCGGCAGCAATTTCCGCATGCAGCAGTTCCAGGCGGTCATCCTCCTGCAGCAGTTCGACAAGCTCACGCGCGAAACCGCGGTGCGGCGGGAGAACGCCGAACTCCTCGGGGCCGGCCTGCGGCAGATCCCCGGCATCCAGCCCGCCCGCCTGCCCGAAAACAGCCGCGCGGTCTGGCACCTGTATCCCCTCCGCTACGACGCCAGCCAGTTCCACGGCCTCACGCGCGACCAATTTGTCCGGGCCCTCAATGCCGAGGGCATCCCCTGCGGCGGCGGCTATACCGAGCAGTACCACGACGGGCTGCTGGATGAAGCCATCAACTCGCGCGGATTCAAGCGGCTCTTCAGCGCCGCCCGGCTCAAGGCCTACCGGGAAAGCTTCCGGGAACTGAAGGGCAACCGCCAAGTCTGCGCCAACACGGTCGGCATGAGCCAGAACCTGCTTCTGGCCGGCCGTGCCGAAATCAATCACATCATTGAGGCAGTTGCGAAGGTCCAAGCCCACAGCGAAGCTCTGGTCCAGGCGGCCCGATAATCCATAACGGCATGGATTTGGGGTTGCAGGACAAGGTGGTGCTCGTCACCGGCGGCTCGCGCGGCCTGGGCGCGGTGATTTGCAGGACGTTTGCCGCGGAGGGGGCCCGGGTGGGTGTTAATTACTGCCGCAGCCGTGCCGGGGCTGAGGCCCTGGCCGGCGGGATCGGTTCCGGCCGGGCGGCGCCCATCCCCGGGGATATCGGCCGGGAGGCGGATATCGCCGCGATCTTCGACCGCCTGGAGCAGGCGCTGGGCCCGGTGGACGTGCTGGTGAACAACGCCGCCCATTGCCCCGGCGGCCCGCTCGAGAAATATACCCGCGAGGAGTGGGAGCATACCTTCGCGGTCAACGTCACCGGGGCTTTCCGGGCGGCGCAGGAGTTCATCCAGCGGCTGCGCGCCCGGCGGGCGCCGGGGTGGATCGTCAATATCGCCTCCACCTCGGCTTTCCTGGGCTCCACCTCGGGCCATCTGCCTTATGACGCCAGCAAGGGCGCCCTGATCTCCATGACCCACGCCCTGGCCCGGGAAGTTGCCCGGGAAGGCATTCATGTAAACTCCGTCGCCCCGGGCATGGTCCTGACCGAGATGGTGGCCAGGGTATGGGAGGCGCGCAAAGAGCAATACCTGGCCCGGATCCCCCTCCACCGGATCGCCCAGCCGGAGGAGGTCGCCCGGGTGGTGGTTTTCCTCGCCTCGCCGGCCGCCAGCTACATGACCGGCGCCACCGTGGATGTCAGCGGGGGTTTGTTGATGCATTGAAGCAAGGTGCCAAGTGCCTTTAGCTGGGAGCAATCGGCCCCCGGCTGTTTGCTCCTTCGCCCTGGCGCCTCGGAAATTCAAGGGGCGGCGGTTTGAACTTGCCGAGCTGATGGGTTCTGGGCTATTCATATCCCATCAGACAAAAAACGGAAAACGTTACCAACTTAAGAGATTAAGGATTCTGAAGATGACTGCTATGAATAAGATGACCCTGTGTTTGGCTGGCTTTTGTGCGGCCGTGGCGGCGGCGGATGTGGTGTCCACCCGGGCGGCTGCCCCCAAGGCGGAGCTGCTTGTGGCGCTGCCGGACTATTGTAATACCCCGGACGGCATGGCGCTGCTGAAAGACCGCAGCATCATCGTTTCGGTCCCCAATTTCAACGACGAGACCAAGCCGCCGGTGCTCATGCGGATCACCCCGAACAACAAGGCGGAGAAATTCTATGAGTTCGCCACGCCTTTCCCGGGCCTGCCCAAGGGGGTGGACCGCATCGCGCCCATGGGCATCGTCGCCTCCCCGGCGGGTGATCTCTTCTTCGCCGACATGCAATACATGAAGGACAAGAACCAGAAATCCCGGATGTGGAAGCTGGTGGTCAAGAACGGCAAGGTGGAGAAAATGGTGCTCGTGGCCAGCGGCTTCAATGTGGCCAACGGCCTCGCCATCCACGGCGGCAACGTCTATATCACGGAGTCCGTGCTGGAGGAAGGCTCGCAGCCGCTGACGAGCGCCGTGCTGCGGTTCAAGCTCAACGAGGAATCCGTGGTGCTCAAAACCCCGCTGAAGAATGACCCGCACATCGTCACCACCTTCAAAAGCTACAAAACCGACTGGGGCTTCGGCGCGGATGGCATTGAGTTCGACAGCAAAGGCAACCTCTTCGTCGGCCTGTTCGGTGACGGCGTGATGCACAAGATCATCTTCAACAAGGACGGCAGCGTGAAGAGCAACGAGGTCTTCACCAAGGCCCCCGGCAAGCTCATCAATTGCGACGGCATGCACCGCGACGCCGCCAACAACCTCTACGTGGCCGATTCCGCCGCCAACGCCATCCAGATCATCCGGCCCAACGGAGCCGTCGAAACCCTCTGGCAGAACGAGGACGTGAAGGACAAGCTGACCGGCCAGCTCGACCAGCCCTGCGAGGCCCTGGTCCGCGGCAACGAAATCATCGTTTCCAACATGGACTGGCCGTTCCCCAAATTCAAGAACACCAAGTACCAGCTGCCGGCCACGCTGTCGGTCATCAAGCTCAACAAGTAACCCTGAGGCGTCATATGTCGCAAGCGAACAAGGATCTGGTCCGGCGTTATTACGCCGAGGCGATGAGCGGCTTGGCGGGGATTGACCAAGTCGTCAGCGCTGGTTTCGTGGATCATCATTTCCCGCCCGGCCTGCCCCCCGGCCCGGCCGGCGTGCGCCAGTTTTTCACGGGCATCCTCGGCGGCGTTTTCAGCGACATGAAGATCGAATTCGATTTTCTGCTCGCCGAAGGCGACAAGGTGGATTGCCACTTCGCCCTCCTGGCCCGGCACACCGGCGAGTTCGCCGGCTTCAAGCCCAAGGGCAATCCGATCCGCTGCCCCGCCATCAGCACCTTCCGCGTGGAAAACGGCAAGCTGGCCGAGGCTTGGGAAATCTTCGACAGCGGCGGTCTCTTCAAGCAGATGGAAGCTTGAGGCCCGGACCCCATAACTTGGATTACTGACGGCCATTCAAAACCCTCACCGCGCGCGGAGCCACCCGGTGGCTCCGCGCCTGGTGGCGGAGTCCGATCAACCTGAACTCTTCTGGAAAAAACTCGTTTATGAACCTGACTTTTATCGCGCCCCGAAAATATGTGCAGGGCCGCAATTTGCTGAGCGAAGCCGGCGCCTTGATCAAGCTCGTCGGCAAAAAACCGATCGTCCTGTGGGATGCCCGCGTCAAGAGCATCCTCGGCGAACGTTTCCTGGCCAGCCTCAAAGAGGCTGCCTTGGAAATCTCCGACGTCGATTTCCGCGGCGACTCCACCAAGGCCGAGGCGGCCCGGGTGGCGCAAATCGCCAGGGACTGCGGCGCGGATGTCATTGTGGGCCTCGGCGGCGGCAAGACGCTGGATACCGCCAAGGCCGCCGCGGCCGCCACCGGCCTCAAAATGGTTTCCTGCCCCACCGTGGCCTCCACGGACTCCCCCACCAGTTCCTACACTGTCTGGTATGACGAAAAAGGGGCCTGCCTCGGATTCGAGAGCTGGGGGGTCAATCCCGACCTCGTGCTGGTGGACAGCCAGGTGATCGCCGAGGCGCCCGTGCGTTCCTTTGTGGCGGGCATGGGCGACGCCTTATCGACCTGGGTGGAGGCGGAGGTGGTCCAATCCACCTGCGGCCCCAACCTCGCGGGCGGCCGTTCCACGCTGGTGGCCATGGCCATCGCCCGCCTGGGCTACGACACGCTGATGGAATACGGGGTCGAAGCCCGGCGCGCCGTCGAGCGGAAACTGGTCACCCACGCGGTCGAGAAAGTCATCGAGGCCAACATCCTGATGTCGGGTCTGGGCTTTGAAAGCTGCGGGGTCGCCACCGCGCACATGATCGCCAATTGCCTGCCCGGCTTCCCCGAATGCCACGGCCTCATGCACGGCGAGGAGGTCGCTTTCGGCATCATCAGCCAGTTCTGCCTCGATGAGACCATGCCCACTGACGAAATGTACCGGATTGTGGATTTCATGATCGCCGTCGGCCTGCCGGTCACCTTCGCCGAGATCGGCCTTTCGGGCGTGGCGCGGGAACGTCTCAAGACGGTGGGCGATATCTGTGCCGGTACCGGTTCCCTGTGCGCAAATCACCCCTTCAAGGTGACCTCGGAAATGATCGTCGATGCGATGATCGCCGCTGACGCCTTGGGACAGGAACGCAAAAAGCGGATAGCCGCCGCGTAACCACCGAAGTGATCGGGCGGATTGGGGGGGGATCTTGAAGTTCACCCGCCCATCCGCCTGGGGAACCCTCTGCTGCCCGCCGCCGAGCCTTCTGGAAATCCAATCCCCCGCCGGCCCTCAATATAGTGCGAGGCCGGGCGCGCCGATGAACTTCTCGTGGCGCAGATCAAAAACCGGCTGCCCGGAACCTCCCCTTGGCTTGCCATGGGCAGATGGGTCAGCCATGATCCCTGGATGAACAAAGCAAATTTCCGATGCGGGGTTTGGGCGCTCGCGGGCGTGGCGGCGTGGGGCTGGCTGGGCTGGGCGGCGGCCGCCCGGGGCGCCATCGAGCTGATCGCGGATTACCGGCTCGGGGCCGGGATGCCGCAGGTGACGTATGCGGGCGGGCCGGAGATCCTGCGGGATGAGACCGGCAAGGGCCAGGAGCTGCGGCGGGAGGGCAATCCGCGCTTCCTGGCTTCGGCCCCGGCGGCGCCCTTCGCCCGGGGGACGGGAGCGATGGAGTTCGACGGCGAACACGCGGCCTACGTGAGGAAGGGGGCGCTGTTCGGGGCCAACGACCGGTTTGGCCTGGAGGTATGGGTCCGGGCTGCGGAGCAGTCGGCCAAGGGCTTGAAGGGAATCGTGGCCAACGGCCATGGCGGTTTGGGCTATGTGCTGGGCCAGATGGGGGATCGGTGGGTGGCCTTCGTGGGGTGCGTGGGCGCGTTTGATCTCGGCCCGGTGATGCCCGGGCAATGGACCCACCTGGCGCTGGTCAACGACGGGCGGGAACTGGCCGCTTACTTGAACGGCGAGCGGGTGCGGTCGGCGGCCCCCACGCCCTCGGTGGCGCCGCAGTTCCAGATCGGCACCTCGGCGGGCCCGGACGAGCATTTCAAGGGGCTGGTGCACGCCGTGCGCGTGTTCACTTTCGCGCCGGGCCGGTTCGATCCGGCGGGGGATTTCCTGCTGGACAACGAGGAACGGCTGAAAACCGCGCAGCGGCGGCGGGAGGAGCAGGCGGCCTTCATCAGGAGCCTGGGCCAGCCCCAGCCGGGGCTGGTGGTGGTTGGGAAGCTTGACCCCACGCCCGCCGCGGGGGATTGGCTGATCCGGCCGCCCGGCCAGCCGGTGCGGCTGCAGGTGGAGCCGGCGGCGGACGGGCGGTCCGCGCGGCTGGCGCTGGGCAACGGGCTGGTGAGCCGCTCATTTTACGCGGGGCCCAACCTGGCCTGCTACAGCTACCGCCAGCTGGGCAACGGGGCGGAGTTCATCCGCGCGGTGAAGCCGGAGATGCGGATCAAGCTGGACGGGATCTGGTATGAGGTGGGGGGGCTGGTGGGCCAGCCGGAGCGCAGCTACCTGGTGGAGGAATGGCTCACCACGATGCGCAGCGCGCCCAATAAATTCCGTTTCACCGGCCTGACCACCGGGCAGCCGGGCGAACGCCACCCGTGGCGGCCCAAGTTCAACGCCCCCGCTCTCCCCTGGCCGCCCCGCGGGCTGCGGGTGTCCATGCACTATGCTTCGCCGGACGCGGCGGATCCCCGGCACCGGCAGCTGCGGCTTACCGTGCATTACGAGCTGTATGAGGGCATTCCTGTGCTGTCGAAGGCCTTCACCCTGGAGACAGGGACGGACAGCCCCGTGCTGGTGGAAGAGATTGAGACGGAACTCCTCGCGGTGCCGCAGGACCAGATCAACAACCTCCATTCCGAAAGCGATTACTCCTTCCACCTCGCCAACCACGCCCCGGACGATTGCCACGCCATGGGCGACCATTCCCAGGCCATCCAGTGGGATGCCCCGGCCTACCGCGCCGGGCGCACCACCACGGACTGGCGGGTGGACCCCGAGCACGATTCGTGGGCGCACCCGACGGCCATTGAGGACAAGTTCCTGGGGCACACCTTCCGCAACCTGATGGTCAGCCGGATCCCCTCCGGCCCCGCGGAGCGGGTGGCGGCCGGCCGGCGGTTTGAATCGCACATCACCTTCGAGCTGCTCCAGGACAGCAGCGACCGGGAACGGCGCTCGCTGGGCGTGCGGCGGATGTACCGCACCCTCTGCCCGCAGGTCAATGAAAGCCTGCTGGCGGCGGGGTCGCCTTCCCATGACGACACCCTGATCAGGAAACTCCTCGACCAGATGGGCGAGCTGGGCTTGGAGGCCTACATCATAACGTGCTGGCCGGGCGTGAGCCACGATAACCTGGACCCGGCTTACGTGGCCAAGTGGAAGGCCCTGGCGGATTATGCCAAGGCCAGGGGCATCATCATGAGCGGCTACGAGCTGATGGTGGCCTCGCGCGGGCGCGGCGCGGCGCACGATTGTGTGGATCCGGCCACCGGCAAACCGGGCAGCCCCTTTGGCCAGTCCCTCTGCCTGGGCACCCGGTGGGCCGACGATTATTTCGGCCGGGTCTGGAAATTCATCGACCAGACCGGGTTCATGAATATCGCCGTCGATGGCCCTTACCACGGCTGCCCGTGCGCCGCCACCAACCACCTGCATCACCGGGGCCTGGCGGATTCGCAATGGGTGCAGTGGCAGCGCCAGAAGGCGATGTTCGAGGAGGAGCAGCGCCGGGGGATGTCCGCCGGGGCGCCCGACTGGTATTTCTGGAACGGGCAGTCCAGCACCAGCCTGGGCTTCCGCGAGGCCAGCGCCAACCTGCCCCGCGAGCTGGGGCTGCTGCTCTACCGCCAATACATCTATGACGGCACGTGGATCAAGCCCCCGACCATGGGCGGCATGGGCCTCGGCCTGATCGGGACCTACACAGACGATCCCCGCGCGATGCTCGAGCCGCTGGACCAAAACCTCCAATGGTATGAGCTGAACCTGGTCCAGCTGCTGGGTTCGGGCTGCCAGGCCAATCTGCGCGCCCACCGCCTCTACGACACCGAACGCACCCGGCAGATGGTGGCGAAATGGCTGGGGTGGTACAAGCGCTACCGGCCCATCCTCACCTCGGACATCATCCATGTGCGGCGGCCTGACGGCCGGGATATCGACTGCCTAATGCACGCCAATCCGCAGCTGCCGGAGAAAGGGCTGGTGCTGTTCTTCAATCCCCTGGGTGAAACCATCACCCGCACCGTGCGCCTGCCCCTGTATTACACCGGCTTGGGGGCCACGGCCTGGATCCGCGAACAGGAGGGCACCCGCCAGCGCTACGAGCTGGACCGGGAATACAACGTGGCGCTGACGGTCACCCTGCCGCCCCGCGGAGTGACCTGGTTTGTGGTCACTGGCGAGGAGAAGTGAAAGGGCACACGCTGGCCGGGCGGTCCTCTGCCCGCCGGCAAACCGTTCGGAAATTCAACGGCGGCGCCCAAGGGAGTGAGTGTCCTGCCCGCACCCCGGGGTTTCGCCAGGCGGATCCGCAGCTTGACAAACACCCTCCACCCCGGTAGGCATTCCCCGCTCGATCATAAACGATTGTTTATAATCAGGCGTATAACCTGAAACGCGCGAGGAAATACAAGGATGCGGAGGAACGCAAGGCCCGCCTGCTGAAAACAGCGGCGGGATGCTTCGCGCGCCATGGTTATGAGAAGGCCGGTTTGCGCGAGATTTGCGCCAAGGCCGGCGCGAACCTCGCCGCCATCAAGTATTATTTCACGAACAAGCAGGGGCTTTACCGGGAGGTGTTGATTTCGTCCCACAGCCAGATGATCGAAAACGAGGCCATGCCGCTGCCGGTCCCGGGGCAAAAAGCGGAGGAAGCCTTGCGCCAGTGGGTGCATTTTTTCCTGCGCGCCTTTGTCTTCAAACAGACCAAACGCCCCCAGCTGGCGCTCATCATCGCCCGGGAAATGATCCAGCCGACTTCTTTCCTGGGCGAATTGGTGACGCTGTTCATCCGGCCCATCCGGGACCGGGTCCTGGACATTGTGACGGCCCTGACCGGCCCGGGCCTCCCGGCCGAGCTTCGCCAAATCCTCTGCCATAACGTGATCGGCGCCTGCCTCCACTATGATCACGCCCATCTGGTCCTGGAGCGCCTCGGCTTCAAGCGCCCCAATGGGCCTGGAGAAGTGGCCCGGCTGGCTGACCTCCTGGCCGATTTCATCCTGGGCGGAATCCGGCATTGCGTGGCGGCTCGCACCCAGCCTTGAGGAACCCGGCGCCGGCGCCCTGAAACTTTGTAATCCGAAGCCCGATAGTTGCTTATGAAAACCGTGCAAAAACTGATGCTCGCCGCGGGTGGCCTGGTGGCCATCGCGGCCATCGCCGCGTTCGCCACGGCCAGCCAAAAAGCCCCGGCTGCGGCCGCCCCACCCCCTCCCGCGGAAGCGCCGGCCACGGTGGCCCTGGTGCCGGTGGAGGAGCGCAATATCCCCAGCTACCTGCTGCTGACCGGCGAACTCAAAGCGGACCGGGAATCGCTGGTGGCGGCGGATGCGGCGGGAAAAGTGACAGCCTGCCCCATTGAGCGGGGCGCCACGGTGGCCAAGGGCGACACGCTCGTGCAGCTGGATAGCCGGGCGGCGCAGCTCGCTTTGCGGGAGGCGGAGGCGATGGTGGAATTGGCCAAAGCCCGCTCGGAACTCGCGCGGGGGGATCTGGACCGCAACGAACCCCTGGTTAAAACCAAAGCGATTGCCGAGGCCGATTTCCAGCGTTTCCATGCCGAGTCGCAGGCGCGCAAGGCGGACCTCCAGGCGGCCCTGGTGCGGCTGGATGCCGCCCGCAAAAACCTGGGGGATATGACGATCACCGCCCCTTTTGGCGGGATCATCTCCGAACGGTTGGTGCAGGCGGGGGAATACGTGCGGCTGGAGACCGGCGTCGCGCGGCTGGTGGCCATGGAGCGGCTGCGGCTGGAGCTGTATGTGCCGGAGCCGGTGGTGGCCAAGGTGGCCGCGGGCCGCCAGCTCGCCTTTGCCGTCAGCGCCCATCCGGAGACCACCTTTTCCGGAAAAATCAAACATGTCGGCGCCGCCGTCCGCGAGGCTTCGCGGGATCTCGTGATTGAAGCGGAAGTGGACAACCGCGACCTGCGGCTGCGCCCCGGCATGTTCGCCTCCGCCCGGCTGCTGCTGGAGGATGCGCCGGGGCTGGCGGTCCCCCAATCCGCGCTGCGCCGGGACGATTCTTCGTGCAAAGTGCTGGTCGTCCAAAACGGGCGCCTGGCGGAGCGGTTGGTGGACATCGGGGAAACGGCCGGGGATTGGGTGCACATCCGGCACGGCCTGGCCAAAGGCGAAAAAGTGGTTCTCAACCCCTCCCGGGAGTTGAAAAACGGCCGGCCGGTGCAGCTTTAAGGGAAGGGATCATAAGCATATGCAATGGCTCGCGGCGGTATGTGTCAAAAGGCCGGTGTTCGCCTCGGTGATCGTGCTGGTGTTCGTGGTGATCGGCCTGGCCGGCTACTCCCGGCTCTCCGTGGATCGTTTCCCCAAGGTGGATTTCCCCAACGTTTCGGTGCTCACGCGCCTGGCCGGGGCCACGCCGAAGGAAATCGAGGCGGAGGTGACGGATAAGATTGAGGAAGCGGTCAACACCATCGCCGGCATCGACGATTTGCGATCGTTCTCCAGCGAGGGCATCTCGCAGATCATCGTTTCGTTCGTGCTGGATAAAAACATCGATGTGGCGGCCCAGGAAGTGCGCGACCGCGTGAACCGGGTTTTGTCCCAGCTGCCCAAAGGCATCGACCAGCCGATTGTCGAAAAGTTGGATCCGGATTCGTCCCCGGTCTTGAACCTGGCCCTGGTGGCCGACCGGCCGGTGCGGGAAATCACGGAGTATGCGGACAAGGTTTTGCGGCGGCAGATCGAAGGCGTCCCCGGTGTGGGCCAGGTCACGCTGCTGGGCGGGCGCAAGCGGCAGATCAACGTCTGGCTGGATCCGATCCGGCTGCAGGCCTTCGGCTTGACCGGGGTGGATGTGCAGCGCGCCTTCGAGCAGCAGAACGTGCAGATCCCCAGCGGCTCGATCAAGAACCACGCCAACGAACGCAACCTGCGGGTGCGCGGCAAGGCCGAATCCATCGCGGAAATCGCCCGGCTGGTGGTGCGGCGGCAAAACGGCCGGCTGATCCGGGTGGAAGATGTGGCCCGCGTGGAAGATGGGGAACAGGAGGCTGATTCGGTGGCCCGGAAAAACGGGGTGAGCACGGTCCTGCTCTCCATCCGGCGCCAATCGGGTGAAAACACCATCACCGTGGTGGACGCCATCAAAGACCGTGTGGAAAGCATCAAGAAGCTGCTGCCGGAGGGCTGCCGGGTTGACGTGGTCCGGGATAATTCGCTGGTCATCCGCACCAGCACCGGCGTGGTCAAGGAGCACCTGCTGCTCGGCGCCCTGCTGGCGGCGCTGGTGGTGCTGCTGTTCCTGGGCAACAGCCGCGCCACGATCATCTCCGCCCTGGCCATCCCCACCTCCATCATTTCCAGCTTCGGCATCATGTGGGTGGCCAATCTCACCTTGAACGAGATCAGCCTGCTGGCGCTGGCCCTGGCGGTGGGCATCGTGATCGATGACGCCATCATCGTGGTGGAGAACATCTTCAAGCACGTCGAGGAACACGGCGAGGAGCCTCACGCGGCGGCCGTGATCGGCACCCAGGAGATCGGCATGGCGGTCATGGCCTCGACCTTGTCGTTGATCGCCGTCTTCCTGCCGGTGGCGTTCCTGGGCGGCATCGTCGGCATGTTCCTGAAAAGCTTCGGGCTGACGATGTCTTTTTCCATTGCCGTCTCCCTGCTGGTCAGCTTCACCCTGGCGCCTTCGCTGGCGGCGCGGCTGTTCAAAGCCGGCGGGCGGGCGGGCCTGGACCAGCGCCTGGAGCACCTGGTGAACCTGTTTTACCGCCCCCTGGAGCGCGGCTATATCTGGCTGCTCAAACGCGCTCTGCACCACCGCTGGGTGGTGGTCCTGGGTTCCCTGGCCGCCATGTTTTCCTGCGGCCCCTTGATGAAATCGGTCGGCAAGGACTTCCTGCCCCCCAACGAAGAAGCCCAATTCCTGGTCAGCGTGCGCGCCCCGGAGGGAAACAGCCTGGCGGGCACCGACCTGCTGGCCGAACAAATTGCCCAGGAGGTGCGCCGCTTGCCGGAAGTCGAATACACGCTGGCGACCATCGGGGACAATGACCAGCGCACGCCCAACCTGGCCACCATTTACGTCCGGCTGTGCGATCCCTCCCGCCGGAAGAAAGGCCAGGTCCAGATCATGGATCAGGTCCGCCGCGAGCTGCTGCCGCTGCTGCCGCCCGAGCTGCGGGTGAGCGTGCAGGAGGTTCCGCCTTTCAACACCGGCATGGCCAGCTCCACGATGCAATATGTGATCGCCGGCCCCAGCCTGGAGCGGCTCACCGAGGTGGCCGCCGCCGCCACCCGCGAGATGAAAAAACTGCCTGGCATCCGGGATGTGGATTCGGATTTGATCACCGGCAAGCCGGAAATCACCGTGACCGCCGACCGCAGCAAAGCCGGGCAGATGGGGATCAGCATCGCGGATCTGTCGAACACCCTGCGGCTGCTGGTGGGCGGCCTGGAGGTCTCCACCTACGAGGAGGGCGGGGAGCAATACGACATCCGGCTCCGCGCCGGTGAAAAATTCCGCGACGATCCCCAGGCGCTGAGCCTGGTGTCGGTTCCCGCGCCGGCCGCGGTGCCGGTCTCGTTGATGAACGTGGTGCGCCTGGGCGCCCAGGATGGCCCCGCCCAGATCAACCGGCTCAACCGGCGGCGCCAGGTAACCCTGCTGGCCAACACGGCGCCCGGCTTCAGCGAACAGGCGGTCCTGGACGGCGTGGAAGACATCGTGAAAAAACAGCAGCTATCCGCCGAATATTTCACCGGCCCCACCGGACGCAGCAAGGAGATGAAGCAGGTCGTCTCGCGTTTTATCACCGCCTTCCTGCTCGCGTTTGTGTTCATGTACCTGATCCTCGCCGCCCAGTTTGAATCCTGGCTGCATCCGGCCACCATCCTGCTGGCGCTGCCGCTGACGCTCCCCTTCGCCCTGCTGGGATTGATCCTGCTGGGGCAGTCCTTCAACATCTTTTCCGCGCTGGGGATCCTGGTGCTGTTCGGGGTGGTGAAAAAGAACGGCATCCTCCAGATCGACCACATGAACCAGCTGCGGGAGCGCGGGGTGCCGCGTGAGGAGGCCATCCTCACCGCGAACCGGGACCGCTTGCGCCCCATCCTGATGACCACGGGCGCCTTTGTGGCGGGCATGGTCCCCATGATGATGGCCTCCGGTATCGGCAGCGCCTTCCATAACGCCGCGGCCGGGGTTGTGGTGGGGGGGCAGACGCTGTCCCTGCTGCTGACGCTGCTGGCCATACCGGTGTTCTACTCCTTGTTTGACGACGCCATCGAGTGGGTCCGCTCCGCCCGTTCGAAATCCGCGGCCGCGGTGGAGCCTGGAATCACCCCGGTTTCCAAGCCGCAGCCTCAATAATTGAACAGATCCGGGAGGGCATACTTGCGGCTGGTGGCGCGGTTCAAGGCCGCGAGGATCTTGTCCTGCACCCGCGGTGTCAACCGCCGGCCTTTCCAGGCCCGGGAAACCATTTTGTGGGTGATCTGATCGGTGGAAGCCGCCACCAGATCGTGTGGTTTCAAGTGGAGCTCCTGCATGATGGCCGCCAGCGGTTGCTCGCCCAGGTTGCGTTCGATATCGTTATCCATTTTGGATTCAGGTGTTGCCAGGCGACGGGCAAAACAGCCGCCACAGCTCCCTGGCCGGCGGCTGGCCGGCGAATTAAAAACCAAAAACAAGCCGGGACACGGCTCAGGTTAATGTAAGGAGCTGTTAACCGGGCGCAATCATTCACCGGGCGCCCCCATCGCGTGGCCACCTTACTTTTAGATGATTCCTGGCGCAAGCGTGTTGAGCGCTCCTCCCCAATTTCGGCGTGAATCAGATCCCAGGCCCCACTGGAATTGGGTGGGGATGGTTGGGTTCACGGGCAACGATAACGCGCTAAAAATTCACGCATGGAGGGGAAACAGCGCCCGGCCAAGCGGAAACGCGCGTGAAAACTACGTTCCGGCTGACAAAGGCATGCTTATTTAATAATCAAGATATACTTATGTTTATGCTGGCATGGAAAATGCTGCAAATACTGGCATGAACGAGATGCCCAACCTAGTGGGGGTGGCCAAGACGACCATGCTGGCCGTCTTGGCCAAACGCCGGGGCAGGCGGTCCGCGCCCGCGGCGAAGCCATCCGACCGCAAAATGGCGAATCCGCCAGCCGGTGGAAAAGAAGCCGCCTCCGGCCTCCTTCCTGCCCCATGATTGGTCCGGCCCAAATGGGCTGCCCGCCCGGCCTTGAATTTTGTATTTCGCAAACCGTGGAACTGGATTACTTTGCATCGCCTGGCTGACGGTTGGGGAGGGAAGGGGCTGGAGCCGCCGCCCGGGAACGCTGAATGAACATGGAACAGTTTTTGGAATATATGGGTGATTTGGACCTGAGCAACGAACACTTGGAAACGTGCGTTGCTTGTGGCCGCCGCTTTCCCTTGATGGAATTGCAGTTGGATGGGGATGGCCAGTTCCGCTGCGCGAAAGACAGCCAGGGGTCCAATCCCGCCACCATCGCCCAGGCCAACAAGATGCTGGTCGATCACTACGGACGCAAACCAGGCCCGGCGCCCAGCTTCAACGGCGGCCGGCCGGGATGGGGCAGGCGCTGATCCGGCTAAAACTCCGCCGCTGGATTGGCCGCCAGCCATTCGCCAAGGCCGGGCAGCGGGAAAGGCAGGCGGGCTTGGATTTTGGCGCAATTCAGGGCGGTGTCCGGTGCCCGGGGAGGGCCTTCATATTGACGCAGGGAAGCAGCCTCGATCCGGGGATGCAACTGCGGCCAGCGATCCGCCACCAGCCGGCCGATCTCCCAGCGGGAAAGCCGCGCGCCGCCCGCGAGATGAAATAAACCGCAAGCCCCGGAGGCGGCCAGGCTCCATACCGCCCGGGCGGTGACCGCCGCCGGCAAAGGCGAGCGGTATTCGTCCGTGAACAGGCGCAGGGCGCGGCCAGCCAGCCAGCCCCGGCGCATTTCTTCGTTGAAGCCGCGATCTCCCGTGGGCGAAGTCCCGCCGTTGAGCGAGGTGCGGATCACCGTGTGCCGGGGATTATCCAGCACAATCCGCTCCGCCACAGCCTTGGTTTCACCGTAAACATTCAAGGGATTCACCGCCGCTGATTCGTCGTAAAAGCCGGTTTTTCCGTCGAACACGAGGTCCGTGGAAAAAAACAGGAACGGAATATCCGCCGCCAGGCCAGCCAGCCTCTGCGTGGCCTCCACATTCACCTGGCGCGCCAGGGCAGGGGTGGCCTCGCAAGCGGGGCTTTTGCTCATCGCTGCGCAATGGATGATGAGCTGGGGCGGGCGGGTTTCAAAAAATTCCTTTACCGCCGTAAAATCAACCAGGTTCAGGCGCTGGCGGGTCAAAGGCTCGATTTGGTAATTGGGCGCGTATTGCTCAGCCAGCGCCACCAGCTGGTGGCCGATCAAGCCGCCCGCTCCGGTTATCCAAGCCAGGGGGCGCGGGTTCATGGCAGGAGGCATAAGCGCCAGGAAGCAGGGGCATTCATGGCCTCAGGGAACCAGGGTCGCACGGTATCGCCGCTTTTTGTTGAACGGGGATCCGGCGTCCATGAAATAGGAGGGATTGTTGCTCAGGGTCAGCAGGCCCAAAAGCTGCCATTGGTTGGCGTCCCCGGTGGCCTCGGCATATTCCACTCGGTAAACGCTCCCCGTCTTGCCCGCCACCATCACGCCCGCGCACAGGCGCAGATCCAGCACGGCCAGGCGGGCGATGACCGCGCTGGCGGCGCCCCCGGCATCCGTGACTTTCACCGAGTAGGTTCCCGCCTGCTCCGGCTGGATGCCGGGCAGGCGCAGCGTGCCATTGGTGGCACCCGGCAGGTCGCTGCCGTTTAATTGCCATTGGAACTGCAAAGGGGTTTTCCCGGTGGCGGTTGCTTCCAAGACCGTCTCGGCGCCCAGTTGCACGGTCTGAAACCGGCCCGGGGTCAGGATGACCGGCCCGGGGCCAGGATTTTCCTTGGCCACCTCCAGCCTGCCGGGGCCAGCCGTGCCGGAGACTTCCCAGCCAATAAAGAGTTGGGCAGCCGCCGGAAGCGCCTGGGCCGCAAAACACCCGGCTGGCAGCGCCAGCCCCACCCCCCAGAGCAGGCGCCACGCGTTTCTCCAGCTCATTTTGTTAAAGCTCATGCTGATAACCGCCGGGCCGGTTTGGGCCGGTCCTGGACACCCATGGGCGCCGGGCCAAACCGGCTGGCATTCGCCCATTAAAGGCCATTGCGGCAGGGAGTCAAATCCCCAATTCCCATCCCCGCCGCCCGCCGCCCTGCGGTTTGGCGGGCCTCTCGGCGGCTGCCGCACTGGAATTTGCCGGATTTCTCGCTTGCCAAGGTAATGATTTCTATTAGATATTCAGACTCAAGCAACAGGAGATCCAAGCCGATGGTTTTTTCCCATGGCCGGCTTGCAGGATTCCAAACCGAAATGAAGATATGAAATCAGGTGTCAGACGAATGGTGTGGCGCGCATCCGTGATGGTGCTGGCCTGGTGCACGGTTCAAACAACCGCCCAAACCAAAACGGTGGTCATGGGCTGGAACGACTTGGGCATGCATTGCATGGATGGCAAGGATGATTCCGTTTTTTCCCTGCTGCCGCCCTTCAACACGATTCACGCGCAGGTGATCCAGGATGGCAAACTGGCCACCGGCACCAACCGCCTGGCGGCCACCTATGAAGCGGTGGCTGACCCGCAGGGATCCATCAACACCACCTCCCAGGGGAAGGTGAATTTCTGGGATTTTGCGCCGGTTCTTTACGGGACGAACCTGGCGCCGGACATGGGGTTGGGCGGCTATGCGATGCCGGGCCCCGGCAACCAACCCCAGTCTATGGGCTACAGTTCCGCCCTTAAGTGGTTCTCGGCCGAAGGCATCCCGATCGTGCCCTACGATGATGCCGGGCAAAACAACTCCTACCCGATGCTGCGGCTCACGGCCCGCAACGCCGCCGGGACCGGCCTGGCCCACACGGACATCGTGCTCCCCGTCTCGGACGAGATGGATTGCCGCACCTGCCATCAATCCGGCGCTTCGCCCGAAGCCAAACCAAGGGGAGGCTGGGTCTGGCACTATGACCGCCAAAAGGATTACAAACTGAATATTTTGCGCCTGCACGACGAAAACCTCCAATTCAACAACTATTATGCCGGCCACCTGGCCCAAGCCGGGTACGATACCAACGGTTTGTATGCAACCGTGCAACAGGGCCAGCCGATCCTATGCGCGCGCTGCCACCAATCCAACGCCCTGCCCGGCTCCGGCCACAGCCGGTTGACGTCGCTGACCCAGGTCATCCACGACCGCCACACCTATGCGACCGATCCCACGACCGGCACGGTCCTGAATGCCTCCGACAACCGCTCTGCCTGCTACCGGTGCCACCCTGGTTCCGACACCCGCTGCCTGCGCGGGGCGATGGGCTCGGCGGTGGGGCCGGATGGCCGCCTGGCGATGCAATGCCAGAGCTGCCATGGCGCCATCAGCCGGGTGGCCGCAGCCAGCCGCACCGGCTGGCTGGACGAGCCGCAATGCCAGAGCTGCCACACGGGCGACGCCGTCACCAACCGCGGCCTGCTGCGATACACCTCGGTTTTCGACGCCTCCAACCAGGTGCGGCAGGCGGCCAGCACCCGGTTCGCCACCCAGACCAATGTGCCGTCCGCAGGCTTTTCCCTCTACCGGTTCTCCCAGGGGCACGGGGGCCTGGCGTGTTCGGCGTGCCATGGGCCGCCGCACGCGGAATATCCTTCCAGCGAGCCCAATGACAATGTGCAAAGCCAGGCTCTGCAGGGGCATGCGGGCCTGGTGAGCGAATGCACCGCCTGCCACCCGGCCATGCCCAACACGGCCAGCGGCGGCCCCCACGGCCTGCATGGAATCGGGCAGGCCTGGGTGGGCGCGCATCCCGGTTACGCCGAGCGCAACGGCACCGCCACCTGCAAGCCCTGCCATGGCGCGGATTACCGTGGCACGGCGCTTTCGCAAGCCCTGGCGGACCGGACCTTGAGCGCCATGGGAACCAGGCGTTTCTGGCGCGGATTCCAGATCGGCTGCTACACCTGCCATAACGGGCCGGGCAATGACAATGCCAACCCCAACCGGGCTCCCGCGGTCCAAAATGTCAGCCTTCAAACCACTTACAGCCAGCCCGCCACGGTGGACCTGAGCGGCACGGATGCGGATGGCAACACCTTGGTTTTCCGCATCGTAGCGCAGCCGGTTCACGGCACGGTGGGGCTCTCCAACCGCGTGGCGGCTTATTACCCGGAAACCGGTTACACCGGGGCCGACTCCTTCACTTTTGCGGCCCGCGACGGCGCCACGGATTCCAACCTGGGAACCGTGAATGTGAACGTGACGGCCGGGCTTTACACCTTGGAAAGCTCCGTGCTGGCTCCCCCCCAGGCGGCCGCTCATCAAACGATTCCCTTCTGGGCCAAGCTTAAAACCAGCGCCCCCTCGGTGCCGGTGGAATTCAGCTGGGACTTCGGCGACAACACCGCCCCCGGCCGGGATCAGTATGCGACGCACGTTTATGCCGCGGCGGGCGCCTACCAATGGCAGTTGGTGGCCAAGGCTGGTGGCCTCTCCACCACCAACCAGGGCACCGTGGAGGTCAGCGCGGTCCAGGATGCCCCGGTCCTCCAGGCCGGCCGGCAAGGCAGCCAGTTGGTGTTAAGCTGGCCCGGATCGTTGACCGGCTTCATCCTGCAATCCACCAGCGTGCTGGGTCCGCAAGCAGCCTGGTTGCCCGCGCCGGAAGAGGCGGTCCTGACCGGCGGCCAATACCGCTCGACCAATCAATTCGGCAATCAGCCCCGGTATTTCCGGCTGGCGCGGCCGTGATCCCCACCAGCGCCTTCGCCCCGGCGCCTTGAAAGCGGGCTGGCCGGGCCCGCCGCCTGGGCTGGCAGGCCATGAGCCGGCCGCCGCGTGGGGCTCATTATCCCCATTGAAAACGGGGTGGGGAATCCCTATCCTGGATGTGTGGAAACATTTGTTTTGCCATGAAAGAAGCCGGTTTCCCATTGCCGGCTATCGTCGGCCAGGACGCCTTGAAAGCCGCCCTGTTGCTCAACGCGGTGGATCCCGCCATTGGCGGGGTTTTGATCCGGGGGCACAAAGGCACGGGCAAATCCACCGCCGCCCGGGCCTTGGGCAGCCTGCTGCCCGCCATTGAAGTGCTGGAGGGCTGCCCGTTCAACTCCAGCCCGGCGGCGCCGTTTCTGCTGGATGGCCTCCCGCCCGGGGGCGCAGCGGTCCACCGTCCGACGCCTTTTGTGGAACTGCCGCTCAACACCACCGAGGACCGCCTGGTGGGAACCCTGCACCTGGAAAAGGCCCTCGCCACCGGCCGCCGCCAATTCGAGCCCGGCCTGCTCGCCTCCGCCAACCGGGGCATTCTATACGTGGATGAAGTCAACCTGCTGGATGACCATCTGGTGGATATGCTGCTGGACGCCGCCGCTTCGGGATGGAATTGCGTGGAGCGGGAGGGCATATCCCTGTCGCATCCCGCCCGGTTCATGCTGGTCGGCACCATGAATCCGGAGGAGGGGGAATTGCGGCCCCAGTTCCTGGACCGGTTTGGCTTGTGTGTCAACGTGGAGCAAATCACGGATCTGGCTGCCCGCCAGGAAATCCTGCGCCGCCGCCTGGCTTACGAGGCCGACCCGGAACTGTATGCCACCCAGTGGGATTCCGACTGCCAGCTTTACGCGGAGCAAATCCGGGCCGCCCGCCAAAACCTGGCCGCCACCCGCTGGGACGATCAGTTCCTGGAGTGGACGGTCCGCCTTGGCCGGGAATTGGCGGTGCAAGGCCACCGGGCGGACATCACCTTGCTGAAAACCGCCCGCGCCCACGCCGCGTTCCTGGAAAAATCCAAACTCGACCAGGAAGACCTGGCGGCGGCGGCCCGGCTGGCCCTGCCGCATCGCATGCAATCCTCCCCGCTCGCCTCGCCCCAGCTTATGCGGGAGCAGTTGGACCGCGCCCTGAAGCAGCTTTTCACTGGCAACGCCGGCCCGGAGGAAGCCGATTCCGGGGAGCCGTCGGAAGATTTGGAAGAGCTGGCTCAAACCATGCAAATCCCCGGGGCCTGTGCCGCCGGCAGCATTGTCCTGGCCTTCTTAAAAAAAAAGAGCTTGAAACAGCCGTCCAGCCCGATCAGCAAATAAGCTGTGCGGAATTGGACTTGGAGGATCTGGCCCCGGGGGGATTGGACCCCGCCCGCCGGACCCGGACCCGGATCGCCGCCCGCACGGGCCGTTACCTCAAAGCCGGTCCCATCAAGCCCGGGGAGCACGGCTTTGACCTCGCATGGGCTGCCACTTTGCGCGCCTCAGCGCTGCGCCGCATCGTTGAGCCAAGCCCGGATTCCCGGGTAATCCGGGCCGATTGGCGTAAAAAATTGCGTTATCGGACGTGTGACCGCCTCCTGGTGTTCGTGGTGGATGCCTCGGATTCCATGGCCACCCGTTTGCACCAAAGGCTCCGGGCTGCCAAAGGAGCCGTCCTGGCCATGTTGCACCAAGCCTACCAAAACCGGAATCAGGTGGCTTTGGTGGCCTTCGGCGGGGAGTGTGCCACCGTGGTTTTGCCCCCCACCCATAGCATCCACCTGGCCAGGGAACGGCTGGCATGGCTGCCGGCAGGCGGCGCCACCCCGCTGGCCCTGGGCCTGTCCGCATCCTGGCAACTTATTCGCAATGAACGGCTTAAACATCCGGAAATCAAACCCACGCTCATCCTGCTCTCCGATGGGGAAGCCAATGTTCCCCTGGTTCCGGGCCATCCCCCCTGGGTTGAACTCCTGAATCTCGCCGGCCAAATCCGCCAAGACCAGGTGCCATCGGTGATCGTGGATGTGGCGAACCGTTGGAATAAATCACCGGTTTTGGAAAAACTCGCCGCCCAACTCGGTTCCCGGCAAGTTCATTTGGCGGAAATCAAAGCGAAATATATCGTTAAAGCCGTCACCGATGCCGCCTTTTAAAGTTTCCCAAAGAACTATTTGAAAGTTACTTGCGAACCGGCTTGGTCCCCGATAGGATGTGAACAAGTGGTCTAACTGAGCAGTGGGCCGGGAAATTTTGAAAATGCCGTAAAAAATTAAATATCCGGTTGACATCCCCGCCTCAGTGCTTAGACTTGGCGCAAAGTGTTTGTGGAAACTGTACCTATTGGATTAAAATTATGAAACGCGAGAGAAGCCTTTTTCTGAAGTGGGCAGCTTATGGCGCCGCTCTTTTTATTGCGTCAGCAGCCATAACTGCCGAAGCTCAAAGCAAGTCCGGGTCCGCCAAAGTTCAGTCCGTCCGGGGAACCGCACAATTTCAAGAGGCGGGCGGCCCGTGGGCGAATTTAACCGTGGGTAAAATCCTCGGGCCTGGAGCCGTGATCAAAACCGCACTGGGTGCCGTCGTGGATCTCTATCTGAAGCAAAACGGCCCGGTGGTGCGAGTGACTGAAGAGACCACCCTTTCCTTGGAAAAACTGCTTTATGATGAAACCGCCGATGGTGGCGCGGTGGTTCAGACCCTGCTCGACCTCAAAAACGGTCGTATTTTGGGCAACGTGAAGAAACTGGCGGCCGCCTCGAAGTACGAGGTTAAGATTCCTACTGGCACGGTTGGCATCCGCGGCACCACTTACGACATCAGCACGCGGGGTATCGTGCATGTGTTCCAAGGCACGGTCTTGATCACCCTGACCGGCCCCACCGGAACAGTTATCTGGAGCGGCACCGTGAACGCGGGCCAGACCTTCACCGCCGGTGTTGCCGGTGCCCCACCGACAGTCGGTCCCACTCCCGCCGGGGTAACCCAGCAGGGAACTGTCTTCCGGGATGTGGTGAACACGATTTTGACGGACAACGGTGAGACCATTAAGGTTGAACCCACAGTTCCTCCCACTACACCTCCAACTGACGAGACGACGACGCCCCCTGACCAAAATCCGCCGAACCCGCCGACGTCGCCGATCAGCCCTAGTGGCAATGCGCCGACCGGTAGTAATCCGCCGACCGGTGGTAATCCGCCGCCCCAGTAAATGAAAACCGGTTAGGATAAAGGTTTTAAACGAAACCCAGAGTGGCACCAAGCCGCTCTGGGTTTTTGGCTTCATGGGTGAAAAAACCAAAACCGCGCGCATCAACCTGCCTTGGGTGATGACCTTGGTGGTGTTGGGCGTCTTGGTGGTGTTGCAGGCCATTGCCCACTACTGGCCCGGTTTTTTCATCAATCAGCTCGAGAATATCAGTTACGATTGGCGGGTGCAGATTGCCCGCAGGCATTCCCCGCCGCTTTCCACGAATTTGGCCGTGGTAGCCGTGGATGAGTTCACCCGGGATTGGCTAGGCAAAGGGGCCTTGCGGGAAGGAACGACTGGCACCGTATTCCGGGCCGATTGGCCTTATCCAAGGCATTTGCATGGCCGCATTGTGCGTGAGTTGAAGGCCCAAGGCGCGCATACGGTGGCTTTTGACGTGATGTTCGCCGAGCGCCATCCTGATAATCCCGCCGTGCCAATGCCATTGACGGACGCCTCCAAGCTGGGCTTCTCCCCGGCAGAAATCAAAAAACTCATACCCATTCCATACTCGCCCATTGCCCCCGAAAAACTGCCCGATATCCCCGGGGTGAGCGTGGAATCGGATGAATTTTTTACCATTGCCAACCGCCAGGCCGGCAATGTGATCCTGGCGGCCAATTCGGAGGAAAACCTGCTTCCGGATTCCTATTTTCGGACCAACGCGGCGGGCATCGCGGATATCTCCTCCTTTCCTGACCGGGGCGGCATCCTGCGCCGCATCAAACCCTTCACGGACCTTCCCATTTGGGAACCCACCCTTAAAGAAATCGTGGAAAATGAAGGCTATCTGAATGCGAAATACGAAATCGAAACCAACCAGATCGTTTTCTCCCGCGTGGAGGCGGGCAAAACCAACCGGCTCGTGGTGCCAATTGGCCAGGATGGCAAATACTGCCTCCAGGAATTTTATCAGGTGGATCTCCAGCGCTTAAGCGCGGACCAGCGCCAAGCCGCGGAAGCCATGCTGGCGCGCCGGGCCAAACCGTACACGATGCACCGGGTATGGAATATGGGGATAGTCTTGGGCGCCCGATTCCTCGGCTTGGACTTGGATCGCGCGCAGGTTGATCAGGCGGGCAAAATAATATTGCCCGGAACCAACGGCGTGAGCCGGGTGCTGCCCATTGACCGCCAGGGTAACCTGCTGGTGGATTGGAAAACTGCCTGGCATGACGCAGATTTGACGCGGATGGCTTACGGCTTGGTCCTGCAATTCGACGCGATCCGTAATAGCACCAACGCCAGCCTGGTCTTCAGCAATGTCTTGCAGCAATTACAAAAAGACCGCCTCTTGAACCTCCCCGATGACCAACCGTTCAAAGGCAAGCTGGTGGTGATTGGGTCCGTGCTATCCGGCAGCAATGTGCGCGATCAGGGTCCAACCCCGCTGGGCATGAACACCCTTTACGTCAGCTGCCATTGGAACGTGGCCGATTCGCTGATCCGCGGCTGGTTCATCCGCCAATTCCCGCTGCCGGTGCTGCTCCTGCTGATCATCCTGCCGGCCTTGACCTCTGCCTGGCTCACCTACAATTTGCGCGCGCTGGCGGCGTTCGGCTGGGTGTTGCTGATCATCGCGGCCTATTTTGGCGTGGCGGTGCTGGCTTATGCCTGGCTGCGCTGGTGGCTGCCGGTGGCCATGCCCGTGCTGGGCGGGCTGCTGATGACCCACGTCTGCACCATCACCCACCGGGTTGTAAGGGAGCAGAAAGAACGGCGCCGCATCAAATCCATTTTTGAAAAGGTGGTTTCCCCCAACGTGGTGGACGAACTGCTGAGCGCGGAATCCCTGGCCTTGGGCGGAGCGCGGCGGGAAGTCACCGTGCTCTTTTCCGATGTGCGCGGCTTCACCGAAATGACCGACCAAAGCCAGGCCCGGGCCGATGATTATGTGCGCGAGCGGAACCTCAGCGGCCGCGAGGCGGCCGCGGTTTATGACGAGCAGGCGCGCGAAGTGCTGGCCACGGTAAACCTGTTTCTGACCACGGTGGTGGGGCACGTCATCAATAATCGGGGCACCTTCGACAAATACATCGGGGATTGCGTCATGGCCTTCTGGGGGGCGCCCACCACCAATCCCCACCATGCGGTTGATGCCGTCCGCGCCGCCATCGCGGCCCAGCGAGCCATGCACCGGCTCAATCTCGAACGCGAAGCCGAAAACCAGCGGCGGCAGGCGGAAAACCTGGTCCGGACCTCCACTGGCCAGCCGCCCCTGCCTCCGCTCGCCGTGCTCTCTTTAGGCACCGGCATCAATACCGGAACTGTCACCGCAGGGCTGATGGGCTCGGACCAGACCCAGGTGAATTACACCGTGTTCGGCCGGGAGGTGAACCTGGCCAGCCGCCTGGAGGGCGTTTCCGGCCGGGGGCGCATCATCATCAGCGCCACCACCTTCGCTTCCCTGCAGGCGGAGAATCCGGAACTGGCCCGGAGCTGTGTGCCGCTGGTGCCGGTGCATGTTAAAGGCTTCCTCAAACCCGTTCCGGTTTACGAGGTTCCCTGGCGCGAAGACGCAGCGCCAGCCTTGCCTGCCACAAGCGAAATCCCCCCCTCCGCCAAACCGTAAAAGCCGCCGCCATCCGCACCCGGTTCATATTCCAGAACCAAGAACGGCCGGAAAGGCAGCCCCTGCCATGGCTCAGCCGTCCTTGCTTCAGGGCTGCGCCGGTTCATGGAAAGCCTCTGCTTGATAGGTTTGCACCCGCACGCCAGGCTGGCGCCAGGCACCGGCTTCGCAGCCGGCTTTGAGCGAAAGCGAGTCGAGAAATCCGGTTTTATCAGGAATCTGGCTCCACACCTGCGGCAGGTAGGTGGCGCCCCTCCCACCGATCTGCAGCAGCACGCCGTCCACTCCTGGCCGCAGCTTGGCCAGCAGATCCGCGGGGGAACTGAAAACGAGCGGTTGGGGCTCGGTGAGCACGCTGATTTCGATGCGCAGCCCCCCGGCTTCCCCAGCCTTCACCGGCGGGAACCGCGGATCGCGCAGGGCGGCGTTGCGCGCGTTTTCCATGACCGCCAGGTAAAGCGGCTGCTGGGGCAGGATATGGCCGATGCAACCGCGCAGCTCGCCCCGGCTGGACAGCGTGACAAAGCATCCTTTAGGCTCCCGCAGCCGGGCCGGGAAGCTTTCCGGGGCCGGCTCCTTGGGGGAGCCGCCGGCCGCCCCTTCCACGAGGGTTTTGCGGGCCAGCTCCAGCAGCCGTTTTTGGTCGTCTGCCGAATAAGCCGGGGCTTCCTGGCTGAAGAAGGCGACCGCTGCATACCCCACCACGGAGTGCCCATCACCGGACACCTCGCCGCTGTGCCGGTATTGCAGCAGCACCGGCTGCCAGTGGCGCAGGCGGGCCAGATGGAGCAGGGCCAGCACCGGCCCCTTGCCGCAGGCCTCCTGGGCGGCCATCTGTTCCACGTCCAAATCAAGGATGGCTTTAAGGCAGCGCTGGTCCAGGCTTTTGGCTTCGCTGGCCGGATGATAATGGCTCAAATCCGTGCTGGCCACCACCAGTGCCGAGCCATCCAGATGGTTGGCCAAAGTCTTCGCCACCGCCTCCGGGGATACTTCCCCAAAAATCACCGGCGCCAGCTGGAAGCGGGGCAGCACGCGTTGCAGGAAAGGCACCTGGACCTCCGCTGCGTGTTCCCAAGTGTCGGGCGTATCCTCGCCCGGCGGCGGAGCCGCTTTGGGTGATTCCCGCTGCCAGGCCGGCCGCTGCACCCGGCCTTTCGCCTCGCTGACAAAGGGGGGCCTTTGGGCCAGCTCCTTGAGCACGGGCGACAACTCCACCAAACCCAGGGGCGTCCGATAGGCGTCCGCGGAAGGGACGAACGCTCCTTCAAAGGCGGCGTAATGGCTGGGCGACAGCAGGAATACGGTCTGGAAATCCCGGCCTTGGGCCAGCTTGTAGCCGCAGGCGGCCGTCGCGCCCGAATAGCGGTAGCCCGCGTGCGGGCAAATCAAGGCCCGCAGCTGCCCGGTGGTTCCCGCCGGTGCGGCGGCCAGGTATTCATCGATGGCCCGGGCAAGCTCGGCTTGGTCCAGCGGGTAAAACAGGCCCGCCACCGCCGGCTCCCGGATCCGCAGGCCGCGGGATTTGGCGGCCTCCAGCGGGGCAGTTTCAGCCGCCCGGATGCGGGGTTGGGAATCCCGGCGGGCGAAGCCGGCAGCCAGGAGGATGGAGGCCGCCAGCACCCCGCCCAGCAGCGCGGAGCCGAGCCTGCCGGATGGTTGTTTCATAACAGAACCTTCTCCTGGCGGCGTCAACCGGCGCCGGGTGGTTTGACATCGGCGAAGATGATAACCCCCGCGCTGGTCTGGAGCAAACTCAAAACCGTGGCTTCCACCGGCTGCCCGACGAGGTGCTGCGCCTGGTTGACCACCACCATGGTGCCATCCTGCATATATCCCACTCCCTGGCCTTTGTCCTTGCCTTCGCGCACAATCTTAAGGTTCAAGACCTCGCCCGGCAGAGTCACCGGCTTGAGCGCCACGGTCAGTTCGTGGAGGTTGACGTGGTTGACCGACTGGAGTGAGGCGATCTTGCTCAGGTTGTAATCGGTGGTGTAGAGCTTGGCGTTGAGCATGCGCGCCAGCCGGATCAGCTTGGCGTCCACCTCGGTTTCGTTGAGGATGTCGCTCTCGTGGATTTTGACCTCGTTTTTCGTGTTGCGCTGGATCCGGTTGAGCATATCCAAGCCGCGGCGGCCCCGGGCGCGCTTGATGGGATCCTTTGAATCGGCGATTTGCTGCAGCTCCTTCAGCACGAAGCGCGGCACCACCACCACCCCTTCCACAAACCGGGCCTCGATCAGGTCCGCCACCCGGCCGTCAATAATGGCGCTCGTATCCAACAGGAGCAGGTTGTCCGGCCGGTTTTGGGAGGAGAAGCGCACGAACGGAATGATCAGGTAAAAATCCTCCTTGTTGCTGCGCATGGCCAGGATCATGCCGATATAGCCAAAAAAGACGAAGACGCTCAGGCGGATGATCCATTGGACGGGCTGGTCGGCGAACATGAACAGCTTGGAATTGTCGATCATCCACGCGATCAGCGTGCCCAGGACCAGGCCGAACGTGGCGGCCGAGAAGGCCCGCAGCGAAAAGCCCTTGAGCATTTCGTCCAGCGCAATCATCAGGCCGCCGAAGCCAAAGCCGATGCCAATGCCCGCGAGGGGCCCGCCGTGGATTATCACCGGTTGAACCTCCTCGATCGCATAACCGCCGGTGATGCATAACAGTAAAAAAAATATCCGCAACACCCAAATTCCGCCCGTGGCCATTTACTTCCCTTTCTGTGCGCCCGGGTCAGTCCATCCTCGCGGCTTGTATGGCAGCCCGTGCTGGTTAATGTTCCTGCTTAACAAGGTTAAATTACTCACCAGCAAAGTAAAGTTCGATTGCCACATCTGGTTCGTCAGCAGGCTCGCCACCACGCCCTCGCCGCCCACCAGGCTGCCCAGCAGCTGCCGCGTGTTCTGGCTGGACAAATCGAGGTTGGTGACGATGGACTCGATCTCCGGACGGTGGTTGCGCAGCAGCTCTTCCAGCTGGGAGGCGATATACACCCCTTTGCTCGACAGCGGCGGCAGGTTGCTGATCGCCAGGTTCAGCGCGTTGCTGTTGACCGTGATGAGGCCATCCAGCTTGTCCAGGGCCAGCGGCGCCTTGGCCGTCAGCACCGCGGCATTGCTGACAATGGTGGTCAACCCCTCGAGGTTTTGGGTGGTGACCAGCATGTGGTCGATCCGCTTGACCACCCCGGTCACGCTGTTCAAAACCCCGCCGAAATCCTTGATGAGGTCCATCACATTGCGCGCGGCGTCCTGGATGTTGAACACGCCCCGGCAATTCTTCACGACGTGGCCGGTGGTCAGCGGGCTGGTCACCACGCCATCGGGCGGCGGTTTGATCAGGATGTAGCTCTCCCCCAGGATGCCGGCAAAATCAATCGAGAATTCGTATTCGGGATAGAGGGGATACTTCCGGTTGTCATACTTGATGGAGATCACCACGGCCTGGTCCTTCCACTCGAAATCCTGCACGAAGCCGATCCGGCACCCGGAAAGGCGCACATCCGCCCCGCGCTTCAGGTCGCCGCAATCCGTGGTGCGCAGCGAGATGGTGGCCATGCCCCAGGAAAAGACATTTTCCTTGCCGGCGAAGACCAGGATCAGGATGCCGGTCACAAACAGGCCGAACAGCATGAAGAAGCCCACCCGGAAGGCGTGGGATTGGTCCGATTTTTGATGGTGCAGGTTGCCAGGTTCCATAGGTTCACTCGTTTTCTTCTTTGTACCGCCGCAAATATTCCAGGATTTCAGGCTGGCTGGAGGCCAGGAATTCCGCCACCGTCCCGTCAAAAATGAGGTTGCTCGCCGCCGGGTCCCGGCAATCCTCCGGCTGCACACCCTTCAGCATCAGCACCCGGTGGCGGATCCGCTTCAGGGTCCGCACGTCGTGGGTGATCACGATCGAAGTGGCCTTCTTTTTCTCCCAGACCCGCAGGATCAGGTCGTCGATCACGTTGGAATAAACCGGATCCAGCTCGGAGGTGGGCTCGTCATAGAGCAGGATCTTGGGCGAGGCCACAATGGCCCGGGCCAGGCCCACCCGCTTGCGCATGCCCCCGGAAAGCTCCGCCGGCTTTTTGTCGTGGTCGCCGGCCTCCTCCAGCCCCACCATGGCCAGGGCCTCCACCGCGAGCTGCTTGATCTCCCCGGGCGCCAGCAGCCCTTCCCGCTGCAGCCGGAAGCTCACGTTTTCCTTGACCGTCAAATAATCGATCAACGCCCCCCCCTGGAAGAGCACGCCGAAATTCTTCTGCACCTCCAGCAGCTCGCGGTCGTCCAGTTCCCCGAGGCTTTCATCGGCGATCCGCACTTCGCCGTGGTCCGGCATCTCCAGGCCCACCAGGTGGCGCAGCAGCACGCTTTTGCCGCAGCCGCTGTTGCCCACGATGGCCAGGATTTCCCCCGGGCGCACGTTGAAGGAGATCTGGTGCAGCACCGGCTTGGCGCCGAACGATTTCGTCAGGCGGTCGACGGCGATGTTGTGGCAGGCAAAAGGTGCGGGTCCGGTCATGGCCATAAGCGCTTAAAACACGTTGACGAGGTTCTTGAGGCACAGGGTCAGGAAAAAATTCGAGATCAGGATCGCGATCGAGGCGGTGACCACCGATTCGGTGGTGGATATGCCCACCCCCTCGGCGCTTTTTTCGCAATGCATCCCTTTGTAGCAGCTGATCGAGGAGATCAAGGCCCCGAAGAAAACCGACTTGATGAAACCGATCAATACATGGCCCATGTGGGTGTAGCGGATCATGTTGTAGTAGGCGTAGAAAAAGTTCATGCCCAGGATCGCCGATCCCGCCACAAACCCGGCGATGATCCCCAGGGAAATGGATTCCGCCACCAGGATGGGGGAGACGGCCATGGTGGCCACCACGCGGGGCGCCACCAGGTAATCAAAAGGATGGGTGCCCAGGGTGCGGAGCGCGTCGATCTGGTGGTTGGCGTTCATGGTCCCCAGGTGGGCCGTGATGGACGCCCCCACCCGGCCCGCCATCATCAGGGCCGTCAGCACCGGGCCCAGCTCGGTGCACATGGCCACCCCCACGACCGCCATGGAGGCGCTCTCCATCTTCAGCTTCTCGAATTGCAGGTAGGTCTGCGCGCAGAGCACCATGCCGGTGAACGCCCCGGTGATCATGATCACGGACTGGGATTTGACCCCCAGGTGGAACATCTGCTTGATGATCTCGGCTTTTTCGCGGGCGAGTTTGAGATGGAAAAAGGAGCTGAAGATCTGCCTCACAAAGATCATCAATTTCCCCAATTCGACAAGCATGGTCCTCATGGTTTGGATTTTCGGTTCTCCTTCAGTTCGGGATTGAATGCCAGGCCAAACTGGGTCATCCGCGCGTTAAAACACTGCAGCTGGCGGCTCATGAATCTGAACTCGCTCCGGAATGGTTTGTTATGCATAAACAGGCCCGCCAGGCCGCGGCCCGTGCGCAGGGATTTCCGCGCCTCCGCCAGCAAAAGCTCGCCCTGGCCCAGACTGCGCCGGATGGAGTCCACCGCTTGGTTGACCGGCTCGGCCAGGCTCTGGAATTCCCGGGCCGCCAGGGCCAGGTGGTTGGTCAGCCGCCGGTAATTTTCCAGCGTGGCCTGCACGTGGGCTTCATTGTCCCGCGCCACCTCCGCGGCATGCGCCTGCAATTCACCCAGCTCCCCGCCGATCCGCTCCAGGTTGGTTTTGATCAGGCTGGCATCCCGGGTGACCTGCGGCGACGCCAGCGTGGCGGTGACCTTGCGCGTGGTGACGCCCAGCAGTTTGCCCGCCTGGCTGAAGCCCGCCAGATAGCCGGAGACCTCCCCGAAGATATTGCCCAGCTCCAGCGAGGCCTGCCCATAAACATTGTCGCTGTTCTTGAGGAATGCCTTGGGCACCCGCGGGGGGCTGATCGACACCACCTGGTCCGCCAGCAAGTTGACCTTGTCGATTGAAAACACGGCATTGGTGGGGATCAGGATGCGGCCCGCGGTGTCGAACGGATCCTGGATGACGGTGATGCCCACGAGGTTGTTGGTCTGGTTCGCCTCGGGGATCCGGCAGTATTTCTTGAAGATCCGCAGGCGGATGACCGCCCGGGGCTGGGCCGTGTTTTGTACGGGATGGACCTGCTCCACCCGCCCCACCATCACACCGCCGTACATCACCGGCGAATGCCGGGTGATGCCGCCGGTGTTGGACGTGATAAAAGCCAGCTCGTAATTGGCGGAGGCCGACAGATAAGCGGTGTAGCCCACCGAGACCGCCACGATGATCAGGCAGGCCACGATGAAATTGGCGCTGAAAAACCAGCGCCTGGCTTGCTCACCGGCCATGGCAATCCTTGCATTCGGATTTGGTTTTTTGCCGCCCCGCCAGGAAGTTTTCCACCCCGGCCACCGAGCTGCGCAGGCGATCCTCCCATTGCTGGCGGTTGGTGGTGTCGCACGCCAGCGACCGCAACGCCTCCGAAGCCGCCACCTTGCGGGTGGTTTCCAGGATGCTCAGGGCCAGGTTGGAAGCGCCGCCCACCGGCTCGCTCATCCGCTCCCACTGGCCGCCCGCCAGCTGGTTGGACAGGGAGGCGGCCGTTTTCGGAAGCTGGCTAATGGCGGCCGTGAGATTGGATCCGTGGGCGTCGGGCCAGGCCAGCCACTGCTCCGCCTGGTGGAATGCCCCGGTGGGGCTGGACCAATGGCTGATCATGCCGGAGATGGACGCAATGGATTGCGAGGACACCAGGGGGATTTTTTCGATGGATTCCGTGGCCCACTGGTTGGTGCTTTTCCGGTAGCGATGCAGCGCTTCATTGATCCGGCGGCCCATGTCCGAAAAGCTCACCGGCTCGAGGCAGGGGACCGTTTCGGCATCCACCAGCAGGCGCGATCCCATGTGGCCGGGGGTGACGTTGACCACCTGGTCCCCCAGCAAGCCTTCCGGCAGCACCGCAAACGCCGAGTTGGCGCCAATGTCAAACTGCCGTTCGATTTTCACCTTGATCTGGATGCGGTTTTGGATCTCGTTCCAGATCAGGCGGTCCACCCAGCCGATTTTGACGCCCGATAAACGGACCTCTGATCGGGCAGGGACCAGCGTGCCGGCATTGGCCGTCTGCAGGCTCAGCTCGTAGGTGTCGAAATTATAATGGGCCGGATTGGTGAAAAACCAGGCGAGCGCGATGATCAGGCTGAAACCGAAAACCCCAAACGCCAGCACTGCCCGCGTGAAGGCGGCCAGGCTTGGCGGCTTCGCTCCGGCCGCCCTTCGGATTTGAGTCGCCGGCCTCAAAATCATGAATGGATCCGTTTGCCCATGGTTTGCCTTTGGCTCAGCTGTTTCCAGCCCTTACGACTAGCAAAAACCCTGGGTTCAAGCAAGCAAAAGCCGGATCCCGCCCAAAGCCGGCCCCCGGTGGCGAGGCTGGCTGGGGCGGCCGCCGCCGGACCAGCCGGCATTTTTACCTTGCGATGCCCAGGCAAATCCGAAAATATCTCCGAAAATAGCTTGCCTTGGAGTATTATGGAGACGCGGACCCCGACCCCTCGCAGAACGGTTTGGCCGCCCACCGACTGGAGCCGGTTGGCGAGGCTCGTCAAACCTGCCGATAAAGATCCGGAGGAATTCAACCGGATGATTCTGAGATACCAAAAACCTTTAAAAATCCATCTCCTCGAATCCTTTCCCGGCCTGGAGGGGCAGGCGGAGGAGATCGTGCAGGATTTTTGCGTCGATAAGATCCTCCAGGAGGGCTGGCTGAACCGGGCCGATCCCGCGAAAGGCCGGTTCCGGAATTTCCTGAAAACCAGCCTCACTAATTTCGTCATCAACCGTTTGCGCAAGGAGGCCAAGGCGCCCGCCTCCCTGGAGGCCACCGGGTTCGATCCCCCCGCCGGAGAGCCGGCCAGCGGCTTGTTCAACCTGGCTTGGGCGGAGGCGATCGTGGCGGAGACCTGCCGGCGCATGGAGCTGGCCTGCAAAACCCCGATCCCGGGGAAACCCAGCCGCCAGCTGATATGGGAAGTGGCCAGACGGCGCTTGTTCCGCCCCATCCTTGAGGATTTGGAGCCCATGGATTATGAGGAACTAGTCAAACAATGTGGCTTAAAATCACCCGCGCAGGCTCAGAATCTGCTCGCGACCGCCAAGCGGATTTTCCAGCGGCAGCTCATCACGGTCATCGCCGAATATGAACGGGACGGCCCCTCCGCCCTGGAGGAGATCGCGGAATTCCGGCATTTCCTGGCCGCTTTTTCCCAAAAAAATTGAGCTGATCGGCGCAAGATTTGAGGAGGGTGTGCGTAAGGGGGGCAGGTTTTATGGCCGATATTATCGATTCGACACCCTCACCCGACCGCCGGGCTGCAAGAGCCACCCGGCTTTTACGACTTTTCAGCCTGGACGCATGGGAGCCTGAATGGGATGAACAGGCCCTTCCCGCCTTGGCGCGCTCCCAGTTTGCGGCGCCGCTGGCGCTTGATCCCGGGGATTCAGGATTGGGCCTGCCGGGCAGCCACCCGCAGGATGGCGCCCAGGGCGCGGCGGTTGCAGGCCACCTGGAATCATTCGGGGATTTGCTTTTCCATCCGCGGCCGCCGCTGGCGCTCCTCAAGCGCAGCAAGGATTTTTTCAAACGCCAAACCCGGGAATACCCGGATGGCTCACCCGCCTGGCAGGTGGCTTACCTGTTTTACCTGCTGTCCATTGCCGCTGCCGGCGCCAGCCAAATCACGAAAATGGCGGCGGGGGATTTCCTCCAAGGCATCGCCTGGGCGCTGGGCCAGCCCTGGGTGGAGGCCAGGGCCAAAAACCTCCTCCAGCAGGCCGCTGACCGCCTCCGGCCAGACTCTCCGTCCGCGGCAGGCGATCCTTGAGGCTCATTTTTCCACCTTGGATAAATCTTTGCTCTGGTCCTTTTGGGGGATGACGACCAGTTTTGGCCTGAGCGGGGGAACGTTAGGATAGCGGGAGCTGAAGAAATAGTTGAAGCGCTCATTGGGTTGCTTTTCCGGCCGGAGCTGCACCCCATGATTCGGACAGACGCCATTCTGCCAGGCATTGTAAAGGTCCGTGATCTCGATCGCATACCATTGCCCGGCCCCCGGCGCGGGCAAAACCTGGTCTTTCCACGGAGCGGCGGGCGGGCGGTCCGCCCACCAAAGGCGTTCCCGGTCGCGCCCGGTGCCGGAGTTTTTCCAATCCCAAGGCTGGGTTATCCGGTCCAGGCACATCCGGGCGCCACCACCGACCGTCCTGGCACAGTACAAATAAAGGACCGCCGAATCCGCCTGTGCCGGCATCCCCGCCAATTTAAACTCCAGCAGGGAGCAATATTGATCCCCCCAGCCGCCCACCCGTAATGCCTCATCAGCCATGCCCCCGCCGGGCGCCTCACTGCCCGGCGCATAGGACAAATGGGAGGTCGTCCAAATATCCTTCCCTTCGCCGGGATTGGGCTGGCGGACGATGGCGCCCGCATCCGGCGCGGGAAAGGCTGGCGCCGGGCGGTTGGTGTTTTTCGGAGCGCTCTGGGCCGCCCATTGCCGGTTGATCGCTTGCGCGCATAATTGCAGATAATATTCGGGTGCTTCCTGCCGGCTGGCCGCCCGGCCCAGCTCGGCGAGCGCCCGCTCAAAGCATTGGCGCTGCCAGTGGCAGCGGGCCAAAGCCAGGCTCGGGATATCCGCCCCCGCGCCCCGCGCCTGCTCATACAATCCACCCGCAGTTTCCCAAAGGCCCAGGAATTGGTGCCAATTCCCCAGCGCCTGCAGCGCCGCCCCCAGTTGCGCATTGGTCTGGAGGGCGGCTTGGGCGCCGGCGGCGGCCTGCTCCAGCCGGTTCCAATCCGCCCAGCGGTTCAGATCCCACAGGAAAAACTTTTTCAAGGAATTTACGGACAAAAATCGCCCTCCATCCGGAGCCATGGCCACCGCTGAGCATTGCCCCGGTTCCACCTGCGGAAACTGGTATAGCTCCCGTTCCGCCTTCAGATCCCACAGTTTCTGGCTGCCGTTCTCCATCCCGATCAACAGCCACGGATTATTTCCGCCCACAGCCAGGCAGGTCGCTCGCTCCTTTAACGGGAATGTTTTCAGCTCGAGCCCATGGCGCAAGTCCCACAGCTTCACCATCCGGAGCCCGCCAACCGAAACGCATTCCTGGCCGTCCGGTGTGAAAGCCAGGTCGTTAACCAGGCTCGGCTCGGCTTGAAAGCCACGGACCACCTGCCAGGTGGCCGCATCCCACAATTTGACCAGGCCGTCCCCACCCCCGGTGACCAGGCGCTGGCCGTCCGGTGAAAGGGCCAGGGCGAACACGCCGCCGCGATGGGCTTCGGCGGCGCATACCTTCCGCCCCGTGTCCGCTTCCCAAACCTGCACCTCGAAACGGTGGGCCCCATCCGCCGCTGCCGCCGGATAATCTTTAGGGCCTTCCGCTCCGATCACCAGCCGGCCGTCCGCTGAAAAGCGGGTACGGCAGATCGTGGCCTGCTCCACTCGCCATTGTTTAAGCTCCTTCCCCGAAGCAATATCCCATACTCTGAGCGTCCCATCCTGTCCGCTGGAAACCGCCCGCCGGCCATCCGGGGAAAAGGCCACATCCAGCACGGCCCCCTGGTGGCCGGCGAAATCCCCCAGCAATTGGCCCGTAAAGAGGTCCCAGAGCCGGATCGTTCCCGATTCCCCCGCCGACAAAATGAGCCGGCTGTCCGGGGAGAAGACGGCCGTACTCAAAGTGTAAGCGTTTAAGCTGTAGCCAGCCGGCAGCCGGCCGAATTCCTCGGGCGGGATATTCCGCTGATCCCTGGTTGGGAATTCATGGTTGGTGAAATCAAGGGGATATTCCCGGGGCAGATCGTCCCACACCCGGACGGTGCCATCCTGGCTCGCCGAAGCGATGAGGCGCCCGCCGGGAAAGGCGGCCAGCGCCGTCACCGCGCTGGCATGGCCGGAGAACCGCAGCCGCGGGGTTGGGCTGCTGACTGTGAAATCAACCACCGCCACACTGCCATCCACCAGGCCGGCGATCGCGCTCCTGGGTAATGGGTCGAAGGCGACACCGGTGATGGCGGAGCCTAATTGCGTTTGATTATTGACGGCATCATTCACCAAGTCCATCACATTGAGCAAGCCTGCCTCGGTGCCATACAGGATTTGGCTGGCATGGGCCATGAAGGTGGCGCTCACCCCGCTGTAGTAGGCCGCATTTTTCAAGGGCTGCGCCAGATCATTGAGCCTCCAGACGCCAAAGCCTCCCTTCCCGCTGCCGGCCAGGATCTCGCGGCCATCCGGGGAAAAAACGATCCGCCGCATGCGGTCGAAATCCGTTTGAATCACCAGGCTGGCCTCCCCGGACGGCCACCGCCAAAGCCGGATCGTCCGGTCCCAGCTGGCGGAGGCCAGCCGGTCTCCCTCGGGCGCAAAGCTTAACGAGGACACCAATGCCTGGTGGCCCTCGAGGGTCCGGACCAGCCTTCCCTGGGTGTCCCAGACGCATACTTTTTTGTCGGCGCCGCCCGACACGCAGCATGATCCGTCCGGCGCCACCGCCAGGGCCGTGACGCCGCCCGGGTGCGCCGCCCAGCCTGTTTCCCGGCGCCCGGTGGGGAACGCCCAGGCGATGATGGCGCCATCCTCGCCGCCCGACCACACGCGGCTTTGATCCGGCGAAATGGCGGCGCAGGCGACTCCGCCCCGGTGGCCCTTCAAGGTCATCACCGGGGGCGGCGAAAACCGGTAAACCTCCGCCAGGCTCAGCTCTGCGGCCAGCGGGTTTGCCTGCTTGGCCAGGAAAAGCTGGCGCGCGCTTTCCATCCGGTCCTTGGCTTCGGCCGGGCGGCCGCTGGCCGCCAGCGCCTGCCCTTCCCGCAGCAAGGCCTCCGCCTGGTGCAATTCCGCCTGGTCCCGCTCCCGCTGGAACCGCCGGCTGTTGAGCACCGCCATGAGGGTGAAGCCCGCCAGGCTCGCCGCGACCACGCCGAGCATGGCCGCCCAAACTTGATTCCTCCGCACCCATTTCCAGGCCCGCGCGGGCGGCGAGGCGGGCCGCGCCAGGACGGTCTCGTGGTTTTGCCAGCGCGCCAGGTCCGCCGCCAAAGCCCGGGCCGATTCGTAACGCCGGCTGGGATCCTTCTCCAAACATTTCAGCGTGATGGCCTCCAGATAGGGATCGACCGCCGGATTCAGCAATCCCGGCCTGCGCGGCTCGGTTCCCACCACCAATTGCATCGTTTCCAAAGGCGCATGGCCCCGGAAGGGCAATTCACCGGCCAGCAATTGGTAAAGAATCACGCCCAGGCTGAACACATCGCTGGCCACCGTCACTTCCTGGCCCTGGCATTGCTCGGGAGCCATATATTCCGGGGTGCCGATCACCGCGCCGGTCAAAGTCATGCCATCCGTTTGGGTCTGCAGCTTGGCCAGCCCGAAATCCGTGATGAATGGCTCCCGGGAGCTGTCGAGCAGGATATTCGAAGGCTTCAGATCCCGGTGCAGAATGCCGTGCTCGTGGACGAATTGGACCGCCCCGGCCACCTTGATCATCAGCGTGGCGGCTTCGTTCAGCCATCCGCCATCCCGCGCCCGGCTCTCCGCCATCCAATGGGCCAGGCATCCGCCCTCGATATACCGCATGGTGAAATACGGCTGGCCCTCCCGCTCGCCCACCTCGTAAATCGGGACGATATTCGCGTGGTGCAGGCTGGCGGCGGCCTCCGCCTCAACCCGGAACCGGCTCACCGCCTCCCGGCTGCCCAGGTGGTCCGCAGAAATCGTCTTGAGCGCCACGATCCGGGATGGGTTCACCTGCCGCGCCTTGCGCACCACCCCCATCCCACCCCGCGCAATCTCCTCCAGCAGCTCGTAATTCCCGAACCGGCCACCGGGGCCGCTCAGCCGCTCGCCAAGCCTGGCCGTGCCCCCTCCCTCATTCGGCGGCAAATCCCCGGCGGAATCCGAGGAAATTGGCAATTCGAAACTCATTCACCGCCATTCCCTATACGAGGCCGCGGAGAAGAACAAGCCCGGCTTTGCAATCATCCAGCCCCTGCAGGCCGGATCCCCCGGCCCGGCGGAGCACAATACCCATAACAAAACCAGCCCGCCCCCTGGCGCTTCCACCCGCCCTAAAAATAATTTCCAATTTCTGCGCAAGATTACTGGGGGACGCGCGTAAGGGGGGAGCATGAATGAATTGGCATGGATGGCAAAGGCGCAAACCTGCCCGCACCGCCCGCCGCGGATTCTCTCGCCCCGCTGGCGGGGAGAGGCCCAGGGTGAGGGGTGCGTCCTGCCGCCCCTGGCCTCCCTCCTCCCCCTGGCCAGACCCGAAAAAACAGGGGAAAGCCCCTTTTACACCCCCGATCCGTCCGGGCATCCGATTGCCCCAGGCCCGCCCCGCCGGGCGCTCCCACCCCCCCCAAAAAAATAATTTTGCATTTCAACGCAAGATTTCGGGGGGGCGTGCGTAAAGGGGGGTGGATATGAATGAATTGGCATGGATGGCAAAGGCGCAAACCTGCCCGCGCCGCCGATACGGCCAACCCCGCCCTGCTGGCAGGGGGGCAGGGAATGCGGATTGGAACAGCACCGAATACGCGCCAAGGGCACAAGGCTGAAAAACCGAATGCAAAGTTTGCTTGAGGCGGCGGTTTGCCGGGGGGGCGGCTACCCCCAAGCGGCCTCCTGGCGCCGGCGGCTGGGCCTGGTGGTCCCACGTCAGCCCCCGAGGGGCGGAATACCATTGCCAAAGGCTCCTTGTGCCCGCTATCCAGCCTGGCCATTCGCATGTCTCAATTCAGTTCCATATGGCAATCTTGAACACCGAATTATTTATTTCATTTTCGCTAAAGTATTTTCAGATTCGTCCGATTAATAGAGTAATGTTAAGCATTGGGGTAAATGAATACTGCGCCAAAAATGCAGTCCGTTGCAATTGAATCGCACCGGTTCCCTGCCGCACGGAAATCATTTCCGGCAGACGCCGAATTTGCGCTGCCATTGAAGTTCTCAATGGATCAGAACGGCCGGCCGGCTGGCCCGCCGGTTGGCTAATAGTCAAACAGGTGAAAACAAAAAACTATGCATAAAAATAGGACCATAATCGGGAGGGATTCCACCCTGGCGCCGGCCTGGCGCCTGGCGCTAATGCTCGTAATATCAGGATTTCTCGTGGCGGAAAAGGCCTGTGCCGCGGAGCCGCGCCTCAGACCGGCCGGGCCGCGCAAAGCCGCAATTTTTGTGGAGAACCGGGCCGGGGCGGCGCTGAATGATAAAATCCCAGTGCTGGAGGACTTCGTCATCAACTCCGTGACGGAAAAGGGCCTGTCCGTGATCAGCCGGGAAGTTGCCATCGACGCCTTGAAGACCTATGCCAATTCGGAGGCTTTCAAAAGCTCCTCCAAGTCCGCCTCCACGAAAGCGCTGGGTGCGGTCGGCGCGGCTGAGGCCTCTAATGCGTCCACCCAATCGGAGGAGGCACGGGTTTCAGCCACGCCCGGCGTGAATGCGCTGGACCAATTATTCAGAGACAACACCTCCGCCCTGCGGCTGGCCCAAAATCTGGGGGCGGATTATCTGCTGCTCACCTCGATCGCCTCCCTTGGCTCCGAGAAAAAGTGGTTCAAAGACGCCGCGCTCGAGACGGTCAACGTCATCCACACGCTGCGCGTGAGCTATCGTCTGTTGGAAGCGGTGCAGGGCGGCAGCCTGATCGGTGAAACGGTGAAGGCCACGAAAACCGTCCGCTTCACCGAGAACATCACCACCGAGGATACGGACCTGGTGAACGGGCTTTTGGAGGAGGCCGCCACCTTGGTCGCCGCCAGCGTGGAGCGGAAATTGCCCAAGATCCCGGTGGAGCCTCCGGCCAGCCTCACGCAGGTGGAGGTCACCGTGGTTTGCGGCATGGCCGATGTGACGCAAAACCTCATCACCATTCCCGACATCCGGGTGGCGGAGGATGGATCGATCACGGTCACGACCAACCGGCTCGGCATTCAGATCCTGGATGCCACCGTGGAGGTCAACGGGACGGCGGTCGGGTCCGCTCCAGGCAAGTTCAAGGCCCCGCCCGGCCTGAACAAAATGAAAATCACCCGCGAGGGGTACCGGGATTGGGCGCGCACGGTGAGTTTCTCGGAAGGGCAAAGGTTCAACGTGGCCCTGCAAATGTCCGAGGCCGGCTACGCGCGCTGGAAGGACAACACGGCGTTCCTGTTCAACATGGAAAACACCCGCAAGATCACCGATGCCACCGTCAAGGCCATCGAAGGCTTCGCCCAGATGCTGCGCCAGAGTGGCTTGAAGGTGGATATCAAGATCAACAATGAGTCCAAAGGCAAATCCCTGTTTGATGGCGCCACCATCAGCCCAACCATCAAATCCCTGTTTTAAATCCAACCTATGAAACTCCCAAACCAATTCCTTGGCGTAATTTTAACAGCCTGCCTCGCGTGTGTGGCGGCGCGGGCGCAGAATACCAATACCCTGGCGATCGGCTCGATCAAGCCGCTGCCCGTGCTGGTTGAGAAGTTCACGGCGGCGGGGAAAATCGCCTCGCTGCGCCAGGTGCAGGAGGCGTTGGACGGGCAGCTCATCAACAGCATGAACGCCGCGCGCAAATTCAAGATCATGGCGGGCGGCGACCTGAAGGAAATCCTCAAGGAACAAGATAAAGCAGGCTCCGGGAACTATAATCTTAAAGATCCCGGCCTGGCGGAGCAGTTCAAATTGAAAGGCATCAAATGGCTGCTGACCACCACCATGGATGACTTTGAGGACCAGATAGAACGCCGGGCCAATAACTTTTTGCGGACGGTGAGCACCAAGCGCACCATCCGCCTGAGTGTGGTCTGCAAGATATACGACACCACCAGCGGTGAGTTGCTGGAGTCCGCCAGCCATTTGATCAACACGAATATCGTTGCCGAGACCTTGCAGGAAGCGGCCAATGACGCGGAGGCAACGGATGCGCTGCTGCACCGCGTCACGCGGGAAATGGCGGAATGGGCCTCCGTGCGGGTGGCCGATGTGATCTTCCCCGCCAAGGTGCTCGCCAGGACCGACAACCAGGTGACCATCAACCGCGGCGATGGCACGGGCATTGCCATTGGCCAATTATGGATTGCCAACCAGCCCGGTCGCAAGGAATTGAAAGACCCGGACACGGGCGAAGTGCTTGGCTATGAGGAAATTGCGGTGGGAAAAATCAAGATCACCGAGGTTATGCCCAAGCTATCCAAAGGCGAAGTCATTGAAGATTTCGGTGTGGCTGTAGGCTCCATTCTCCGCCTGCCCGCCGCAGCCAAAAAGCCGTAAATCGCCTTTTTATCTGCAATCAACCAAAACCAATCCAACCCTGAACTAGCAGAAAACCTTAAACCTTATGGAAAGACCTCAAAGAATAGCCGCCAGCCTGGCGCTGGCTTTGGCGATATTGGGCAATACCGGCTGTCAAACGTACACGAGTCACAATAAGGCAACAGACCTCTGGAAAAAGGGCAAAATACCGGAGGCTGCGGCTTTCCTCGCCCAGGAAGCCGGCAATAATAAAGACAATAAAGACACCATTATCTGGCGGCTGGAGCAGGGCGCCGCGCTGCGGGCGGCTGGCCAGCTCACCGAAAGCACCGCCGCTTTTGACCAGGCGGAGGAAAAGATGGACCGCTACGATGAAAAAGCCAAAGTCAACCTGGCTAATGAAGCGGGCGCCATCCTGTCCAACCAGGCCAGCCTCCCTTACGAAGGGCGCAACTACGACCGCGTCATGCTGAACACCTACAAGGCCCTCAACTACTTCCAGCTCGGCGAATTCGACAAAGTGCGCCCCGAACTCATCCGCGTGTATCAGCGCCAGCAGGACGCCGTGGAAAACAATAAAAAGCGGATTGAAAAAGAAGAGCAGGAAATCGCGAAAGCTATGGAAGCCTCAAAAAAATCCCAGGCCGAGGGCGGCGCCAGCCAGGCTTCAGCGAATTCCCAGCAAACCACCAACCAGGTTGCCCAGGAGGAGGCTAAAGCTAACGCTGAGGCGAAGGCCAAGACGGCAGCTGCCGATAGCGTCGCAAAGGCCCAAAAGGATGAGAAATTCACCAACGCACTGAACACGACTTACGCCGAGTTGAATACCCTTAAAGCCTACGCCGATTACGTGAATCCCTTCCCGGTTTATCTGGACGGCCTCTATTTTCTGAACTTCCCCACCGGCGGCGGCTCCGACCTGGAGCGCGCCCGCAAGTCCTTCGAGCGCGTCCTGCAGCTCTCCGGCGAGAACAAATATGTGAGGGCGGATCTGGAAAGCGCGGAAAAAGCGCTGCGGGGCGAACCGCTGCCACCCACCACTTACCTCATTTTTGAAACGGGCTGCGCCCCCTGGCGCGACCAGATAAGGATCGATATCCCGCTATTCTTTATTGGGGAGGGCAATATGCCTTACGCGGGCGCGGCATTTCCGCGCATTAAATTGGACACCAACTTTATCTCGAGCCTTGCCGTATCAGCCGATGGCGCGGCTGAAGCCACCGTGAGCATTGCCAGCATGGATAGCGTGGTCGTGCAGAGCTTCAAGAACGAATTGCCGACCATCATCACCAAAACCCTGCTCTCCACAACCATTAAAGCCATCACCGCATATTTCATCAACGAGGCGTCCAGTCACAGCGGTTTAGCGGGACTGTTCACAAAAATTGGCACAGCTATTTACCAGGCTTCCGTGAACATCGCCGATACCCGCACCTGGACCACGCTGCCCAAAGAATTCCAAGTTTGCCGGTTTCCCACGCCCACCAACCAGGTCGTCAGCCTCAGTGCGCCGGGCGGTGCGGCCATGGGTGAAGTGCATGTGGAACCCAACTCGGTCAACCTGATCCATGTCAAATCGATCAACGCGGCTTCCAGGCCGATTGTGAACCTGATCAATTTCCGCCCCTCCGCCCAAATGCGCCCGGTGGCCTTCAACCCCCGCTGACCCAAAAACAATCAAACTGAAACATGAAAACAACCCTTGCTTCGCATATCCTCGGCCTGGGCCTGGCCGCCGGCGCCGCCTTGTTCTCCGGCTGCGCCACGGTCAATACCGTCGAGCGCGCCCAACCCATCGCCCAGCGGGACATGGTGCAGGACAAGCGCATCATCACCGATGCCATCTTGAACAGCCGCGCCCGCGTCGTGGGCGTGAACCAGAGCATGGGCCCCGGGGGCCTGCTCAAAGTGCAGGTTGAAATCCTCAATACCACCTCTTTCCCGCAGGCCTTCAGCTACCGGTGGGAATGGTTCGACGAGACCGGCACCATCATCGAGACCCCGGCCTCCGCCGAGCTGACCCGCCAGATCGAAGGCAAGGAAAGCCTGTTCATCACCGGGGTCGCCCCCCGGGAGACCGCCAAGGATTTCCGCATCAAATTCCTGGGAACCAACCGATAAACCAAACCAACTAACAACGGAATAACCGAATAACGAATAACCTATGAGAAACTTGATTGCCATCTGCCTGGCCACCGTGTGCGCGGCCTGGCTCTTCACGGGCTGTGCCTCCGGGCCGCGCCCAGCCCCAATTGCCAGCTCAAACATCACCACGAAGGATTGGGAAACAGTGGCCGCCGAGCTGGGCCGGAAGATGCTGGATGAATTCATCAACAAGGGCGGACTGCAATCGCTGGATGGCGCCGGGCAGCCATCGGTTTTGGCCCTCAGCATCGTGGTCAACCAGACCGGCCGGCAGCTCGATACCGGCATTTTGGTGAACAAGCTCGAGAACGTCCTGATCCAGACCGGCAAAATCATCGTGGACACCACCGTGGGTTACGGCGGCGTGCGGGATCCAGCCGCCGCCGATTTATATCGGAAATGGGTGTTTGAACACGGCGGGAAAATCCGCGCGCCCGACTACACCCTGGCCGGCACGATCTCCGAGGACCGCCAGCGCGCCGGCAGCCGCGGCGAGGTGAGCTATTATTTCCACTTCGCGCTCACCTCCTCCGCCACCGGCCTGGCCGCCTGGCAGGGCGACGTAACGATCACCAAACAGTTCAAGGGGTCGCACGTTTCTTATTGAGGGGGGCCAGCGCCGACGCCTGTATTTTTTAAGGAACCATGCCTTCCATGGCCATGGAGGGCATGGTCTCGGCCAGTGGAGGCATATTTGAGCGCCAAACACACAAAAGCCACCAGGCCGGGAACTACAAGCACAACCAACCTTTTGAATCGGAATATTCCATGAAGACAACATCCGATGATTCCCACGGGGCATGCAAAAACTCCTCCCGATGGCCGGGCAGTGCCGGACGGGCCTTATTATTGTCTGCCGCTTGTATTCCTGAACGCCCCCAATCCTCCTCCTTGCGCCGGCGGCTGGGCCTGGCGTTCCCACGCCAGCCCCAAAGGGGCGGTGATAATCCAGCCCTGGGCAGCGCCCAGGGTAACACCCAGGCAAACCCAACCTCAGCCCTGAAGGGGCGGAATAACGCTGCCAAAGGCTCCTCGCATCCACGATCCGCCGGGCCAATTAAATGAATACTGCGCCAATCAGGCAGTCCGGTGCGAAGACTGCAAAGGCCGCCCGGCGAACCACCCATGAAACAACCGCCATCACCTGAGCCAGTTTGTGGCGCCTAAAACCAACCCATTATCGAAACCGCGCCACCCTCAGCCTTGAGGAAAGGCGCCTGTCACACCCTCAACAGTCCATATCAACCAAAGTGAACAATCCAATCAAACCAATGAAAACCTTGAAATCGGCCTCCGCCCTCTGGCTGGCCATCACCGCGCTCGCCTGCATGGCCATCAGCGCCTCCGCCCAACGAACCGCCACTGCCACCCCCACGGTGGTGAATGGCTTCGTCGTGGGCATCACCGTGGTGGATGGGGGATCAGGCTACACCACGCCGCCGCCGGTCACCATTTCCGGGGGCGGCGGCAGCGGCGCCACGGCCATCGCCACGCTCAGCAATGGCTCCGTGAGCCAGATTAACGTGACCGCCACCGGCGGCGGCTATACCGGCACGCCTGCCGTCACCGTCGGCGGTCCGAGCAACCTGGGCGGCCTCAGCCTCTATGCTGGTTTCCAGGTGATTGGCGCCGTCGGCCAAACCCATGAGGTCCAATATGCCACCAGCCTGGATAACTTCACGGTCTGGACCAGCCTCGCCCAGCTCGTGCTGACGAATTCAAACCAAATCTTTGTGGACACCACCGTCGCCGCGAATGACCAGCCGAAACGTTTTTACCGGGCGCTGCCGATGCAGGCGCCAGTTGAACCCCAAGGCATGGTGTGGATCAAGCCGGGCACTTTCACTATGGGAAGTCCTTCGACGGAAAAAGATCGGAGTTCGGATGAAGGTCCGCAGACCGTGGTTACGATTACCAAGGGGTTTTGGATGAGCAAATTTGAGACGACCCAAGGCGAATACCAATCCGTGATGGGGAGTAACCCCTCCCGTTTCACAGGGGATTTGCAGCGGCCCGTAGATTATGTAACTTGGAATAATGCCACCATTTATTGCAGCGAAAATGACCGATTCCAGAAAACGCCAATAATACCAACGTAATACGGTCATTGCCAACGGCTTACATTGGTTCCTGCCTTTTGGATTTGCGCTTGATTGCAGCACGTTTCCGCAGCTTGCGTTACAAAATAGTCTATCATAAATCTAACAAGCCGGGGAGGTGTGAAAGCGTTGGAGCATCGCGCCGGATTGGCTTTTACGGGGCCAGGTTGGCGGACGCGCCTACGGGCCTGCCGGATCTCCCAGGTGGCCCGGATTGAATTGTGCAAACACTCGCCGGGTGGGTGGGTTTAAAATGACTTATAC
>CAYPCQ010000024.1:0-82044 GCA_964409245.1 uncultured Verrucomicrobiota bacterium | reverse complement strand
GGGGGGGGGGGGGGGGGGGGGGGGGGGGGGGGGGGGGGGGGGGGGGGGCGGAGGGCGGCCGCGACGGCAGAATCGCGGTTTTGCCGTCGCGATTTTGTTAGACATCAATTTACCCAAATGCTTGGATGGACGCCCATGACACTTTGTTTGGACACGCGAAAACCGCCCACGGCCTCCATGGCCGCGGCGCGGCTGTGTCCGCGGAGCGGGCGGTCAGGCCCGGATGGCGATGGTGAGGCGGTTCCGGCCGCCGGAGCGTTCGTAGGCCATCCGCTGGGCCATCTTGCGGATCAAATGAATGCCGAGGCCACCCGGCTCGCGCTCCTCCAAAGGCAGGTGAATATCCGGTTCCGGCGCGCGAAGGGGATCGAAGGGGTGCCCATCATCCTCCAAGGTGAGGGCGATGGCGCCGGGGACCAGCTCCAGCCGGAGCAGGATTTCGTGTGTGGCCTGGTCGTCGTAGCCATATTTGATGATGTTGGTGGCCATTTCCTCGAGCGCCAGGTTGGCGGCGTTAACCGCCCCGGCGGAGGCGGCCGCCTGCGCCAGGAACTGCAGCGCCGATTCCGTGGCGCGGGCGAGGGCCTCGAAGTTGTTAAGGAACTGGATCTGGAAGGTTGGGTTCGGCTCGGTGCTCATCAGTTGAGGGCAGCGCGGGCTGCCGATAGGGATGGCCGGCGGCGCCCCGATGGCTCCGGCGGACAGGCTCCCGATGACGGTTCAGAAAACATACAGCGCGCATTCTTATGAGAGGCAACCACCCCGGTCAAATGGGAAAAGTGGCGCTGCTCGCCGCGCTGCTGGCGGCCGCCGGCGGATCAATGGCCGCGGCCGGGGCGGCGGCGGACCCCGCGCCAGCGCGCCTGGCCTTCCTGCCGCATTGGATCCCCCAGGCCCAGTTTGCCGGTTATTACCTGGCGCTGGAAAAGGATTTTTACCGCCAGGCGGGCCTGGAGGTGGCGATCCTGGAGGGCGGCCCGCGCAAGCCGGTGGAGAAAGCCCTCCGCTCCGGGGAGGCCGTTATTGCCAGCCATTTCCTTTCTTCGGCGCTGAAGCTGCGGGACGAAGGGATCCCGCTGGTCCACCTGGCGCAGATCAGCCAGCGTTCGGCGCTGCTGCTGGTGGCCCGCAAGGCGCGCGGCATCGCCTCGGTGCAGGATCTGGAGGGCAAGACGGTCAGCGTCTGGCCCTCCTTCTCGGTGCAGCCGCAGGCGCTGTTCCGCAAATACAACCTGCGGGTCAGCACGGTCACGCAAGGCGCCTCCCCCGCGCTGTTCCTGAATGGGGCGGTGGATGCCGCCTCGGCGATGTGGTACAACGAATACCATCTCATCCTGAATTCCGGCATCGACGCGGAGGAGATGACGCTGGTGTTCTACGACCAGCACGGCCTGAATTTCCCCGAGGATTGCCTCCTCTGCCTGGCGGAAACGTGGCGCACCCGGCCGGGCGAGTGCGGGAAGTTTGTGGCCGCAAGCCTGGCCGGCTGGCGCTACGCGGCGGCGCATCGGGAGGAGGCCCTGCAGGTGGTGATGCGCCGCACGGGGCAAGCCCGCACGGGCACCAACCGCGCCCACCAGCGCTGGATGCTGGACCGGATGTGCGACCTGATCCAGCCCCCGCCGGGAGCGGCCATGGGGGAATTGCCGGCGCCAGCCTACGAAAATGTGGCGCGTGAATTGCGGGACACCGGCGAGATCCGCACCGCGCCCACCTTCAAGGAGTTCCATGTGGCGGCGCTGCCTTGAAGCATTCCGGCCCACGCTGGCGTTCAAGCTGGGCTTGCTGGTGCTGGCCAGCACGGGCCTCATTTTCCTGGTGGCTTTCGGGTACAGCAACCGGGTGGCCCGCCAGCTGCTGCTCCAGGCGGTGGAGGAAAACACCCGCAACCTGGCCCGCAGCACGGCCAGCCGGATCGAGTCAGTGCTGCGCGCCGTGGAGCCGCTGCCGCAATGGCTGGCCCGCAACCTGGGGCACGGGTCGCTCACCGTGCCGGAAATGACCCGCCAGCTCCAGGAGGTGCTGAACGTAAGCCCCTGCATCTATGGCAGCGCGATCGCCTTCGCCCCCGGCCCGGCTCCCGGGCCAAAACGGCCGGAGGCGCCGTACGTCTATCGTGGCAAAGATGGCTTTCAGTATGTGAACCTGGCGGAGGGGGATTACCATTACGACACGTGGGACTGGTATCTCATCCCCCGGGAAATGGGCCGGCCGGTCTGGACGGAGCCGTTTTTTGACGAGGGCGGCGGGGAAACCCTCATGTGCACCTATTGTGTGCCCTTTTTCCGGCAGGCAGACGGGAAGCGGACCTTTGCCGGAGTGGTCACCGCGGACATCCAGCTCGAGCAGCTGGCGCGGATGGTCTCCGCCATCAAGCTTTACCAGAGCGGCTACGCCTTCCTCCTGGCGCAAAACGGCCAGTTCATCTCCCACCCCAACCCGGAGTGGGTGTTCAAGGAGAGCATCTTCAGCCTGGCCGAGGAGGCCGGGAGCCAGCCGTGGCGCGCGATCGGCCGGGCGATGGTGCAGGGCAAGGAGGGGTTCGTGAAGGCCCAGGCGCCCGGCAGCGCGGTGGACTCCTGGGTTTACCACGTGCCCGTGGCGGGCGGCTGGTCCGTGGGCGTCATCTTCCCCGAAGCCGAGATCCTCGCCGGCCTGCGGGCCATGAACCGCACGGTTTTCTGGATCGGCATGCTGGGCTTCGGCCTGCTGCTGGCGGTGGTCGTGACCGTTTCGCTGGGCATCACCCGGCCCATCCGCGTGCTCGCCCGGCAAACCCACGAAATCGCGCTGGGCAACCTGGAGCTGGCGGTGCCGCCGGTGCGGACCCGGGACGAGGTGGGCGACCTTTCGCAATCGTTCGAAAACATGCGGCTGGCCCTGCGGGAATACGTGGCCAACCTCGCCACCACCACCGCCGCCAAGGAGCGCATCGAGAGCGAGCTGAAGATCGCCCAGACCATCCAGCGCAGCTTCCTGCCCAAACGCTTCCCCCCCTTCCCGGACCACACGGAGTTCGATATCCACGCCGACCTGCAGCCCGCCAAGCAGGTGGGCGGGGATCTGTACGATTTCTTCCTGCTGGACGACCACACGCTCTTTTTCCTGGTCGGCGATGTCTCGGGCAAAGGGGTGCCCGCCGCCCTGTTCATGGCGGTCACCAAAACGCTGATGAAAGGCGTGGCCGAGCAGCAGCTGTCGCCCGCGGAAGTCCTGGCCAAGGTGAACCGCGAACTGGCGATCGACAATGAGGAAATGATGTTCGTCACCCTGTGGTGCGGGGCGCTGGATCTGCGCACCGGCGAGCTGCACCACACGAACGCCGGCCATCTGCCGCCCCTGCTGCTGCGCGGCGCCGGCGAGGCGCGGTGGGTGGAGCTGCCCAAGGGGCCGGTGCTGGGGGTGGTGGAGGGGGCGGTTTACGGGACCAAAACGATGCTTTTGCGCCCCCTGGATACGCTGCTGCTTTACACGGACGGGGTGAACGAGGCGTTCAACACCCGCCAGGAGCAGTTCGGCGAGGAGCGCCTGGAAGCCTTCGCGCAGGCGGAGGCCGGCGGCTCCCCCAAGGAACTGGTGGAGCGGCTGTTCGGCGCGGTGCAGACCTTTGCCGGCGGGGCCGAGCAGTCCGATGATATCACCGTGCTGGCCTTGCGGTTCCGGGGCGGGCCCGGAGCCGCCGCCGCCCCGGGCCGGAAGCCAGCCAATGCCTTGGAAACAGCCGCGGGGAACAGCCCGCCGCAGGGGAAGGAAAACTGATGAAAACCACCGCTGAAAACACTTTTTGGAGCCTGGCCAAACGCGTCTGGCTATCCCTGGCCCTGCTGGGGGCGGGAGCCCTCATCCTGCTGTTAAGCGACACCCATTCGCGGGTGGGGGCCCGGCGGCCATCCGCCGCCAGCCAGGGTCCGGTGCCGGTGGCCCTGCTCAAGCACGCCTCCAACCGCCTGCTGGACGAATTGGAGAACGGGGTGCTGGAAAAGCTGGCCGCCGAGGGCTACCGGGACGGCGAAAAAATCGCGCTGCGGCGCTTCAACGCGGAGGGCGACCTGCCCACGGCCAACGCCATCGCCCGGCAGATAACCGATGGGAGCTACCGGATGGCCATCAGCATCAGCACGCTCTCCCTGCAGTGCGTGGCGAACGCCAACCGCGCCGGGCGGGCGATCCATGTTTTCGGCGGAGTCACGGACCCGGCCGGGGCGGGGGTGGGAGTGGAGCGGATGAACAGCACCAACAAGCCGCCCTGGCTGGCCGGCATGGGGACCTTCCAGCCGGTGGGGGAGATCTTCCGCGAGGCCCGGCGGCTCTGGCCCGGGCTGAAAACGGTGGGGGTGGTGTGGAACCCGGCGGAGCGGAATTCCGAGACCTGCACGCTCAAGGCCCGCGAGGTCTGCGGCGAGCTGGGCCTGCAGCTGCATGAAGCCACCGTGGAGCAGAGCAAGGATGTCCTCGAGGCCGCGGCCTCCCTCGTGGCGCGAGGCGTCCAGGCCTTCTGGACGGGGGCGGACGTGACCGTGAACAGCGCCACCGCCACGCTGTGCGACGTGGCGCTGCGGGCCGGCCTCCCGGTGTTCTCCAACACGAGCGGGCAGGTGCGGGAAGGCACCCTGTTCGACCTGGGGGCCGACTACACCGAGGTGGGGCAGCGCGTCGGCGAGCTGGCGGCCGGAATCCTCGGCGGGCTGAATCCGGCCAGCGTGGTCATTTCCAACTACATGCCGGCGCGGGTGATGCTGAATCGGCAGGTGCTGGCCCGGCTGCGCGATGGCTGGCGGTTCCCCGCCGATCTCGTCAGCCGCGCCGAGCTGATCCTCGGCCCGGACGGACGGGTGGAGAAAGACTCCGGCAAGGCCGCCCCGGCGCTGGCGGCCCTCACGCAGGCCGCCCCGGCGAACCGGCCATATAAAATCGGCCTGGCCTATTTTGGGCCGGATGAAGGCACGGACACCGCCATCGCCGGCCTGCTGGCCGGCCTGCGCGAGCTCAAATTGTCGGAGGGGCGCAATCTCACGATCCGCCGGTCGCATGCCAACGGCGAGATCAGCGGCATCCCGGCCGTCCTCCAGGCGCTGGATTCGAGCGGCCTGGATGCCATCGTCCCCTTCTCCACCCCGGTGATCACCGCCGCTTGCGCGACGGTGCGCCGCACCCCGGTGGTGTTCACCTATTGCGTGGACCCGATCGCCGCCGGGGTGGGGAAAAGCTTTGAGGACCACCTGCCGCAGATCACCGGCATCGGCTCGTTCCCGCCGGTGGAGGAGGCGGTGGCGCTGATGAAGCTCACGCTGCCGGGGCTCAAGCGGCTGGGCGCGCTCTACAACAACTCCGAGGCCAATTCGGTGAAGATCGTCTCGGTGCTGCGCGGCTTGTGCGCCGCCCGCGGCATCGAGCTGGTCGAGGCGGTGGCCAACGGCACGAGCGAGGTGGTGCCGGCCACGCAGTCGCTGGCGGCCCGCGGCGTGGAGGCGGTTTACCTGCCGAGCGACAATACGGCCTACCAGGCCTTCGACGGGCTCTCCGGCCAGCTCGCCGACCGGCGGATCCCGCTGGTGATCGACACCCCGGAATTCCTGGAGCGCGGCGCGCTGGCGGTGGTGGGCGTGGGCTTTTACCAGGCCGGCTGGGCGGCGGCCCAGCCGCTGGCGCGGGTGCTGGCGGGGGAGAAGCCCGCGCAAATACCGCTCCGCAACGTGAGCCATAAACAGGTGCGCCTGAATTTCGAGGTGGCCCGCAAGCTGGGGATCACCTTCCCGGCCGCCGTGCTGGCCATGCAGACCGCCGCCCAGGCGCCCGCTGCCCCTGCGGCATCCCCGGCGCCCGTTGCTCCCCCGGCGTCCCCGGCGCCCGTTGCTCCCCCGGCGTCCCCGGCGCCCGCCGCCGGAGCGCCCGGGAAACCCTGGCGCATCCAGCAGATCTCCTATCTCGAATCCCCGATGGTGGAGGAATCCGCACGCGGGTTCAATGAGGGCCTGCGCGAGGCGGGCCTGCGCGCCGGCGTGGATTACACGGTGAAAACGCTGTGCGCCCAGGGCGACATGGCGGCGCTGGGCACGCTCTTCGACTCGGCCAGGTCATCCGGAGTGGACCTCTATGTTGTCTTCGGCACCCCCACCTTGCAGGCGGCCATCCGCAAGGTCACCGGCACGCCGGTGATCTTCACCGTCGTGGCCGACCCCATCCTGGCGGGCGCCGGCGAATCGCACCAGGTCCACCGGCCAAATGTGGCCGGGGTTTACACCCAGGGGCCGTACCGGGAAATGGCTGAGCTGCTGGGGCGGCACTTCCCGCAGATCAAGCGGGTGGGGACGCTGTTCTGCCCCGCCGAGGTCAACTCCGTGGGGAACAAGGATCTGTTCACCCGGGAAGCGGCCCGGTGCGGCCTGGCGGTGGAAGCGGTGGCGGCCAACACGGCCACCGATCTGCCCGACGCCGCGCTGGCCTTGTGCGGCCGCCAGCTGGATGCCGTGGTCCAGGTGATCGACAACCTCACGGTGGCGGGTTTCCCCACCATCGCGCGCGCGGCGGAGCAGGCCAGGCTGCCCGTGTTCACCTTCCAAAGCGCCACCGTCAAACTGGGCGCCGTCTTCGCCCTGGCCCTGGATTACCACGACACGGGCCGCGATGCGGCCGGGATCGCCGTCCGTGTGCTGCGGGGCGAAAGCCCGGCGAAAATCCCGTTCGCGCCGCCGGGCACCGTGCGCAAATTCGCCAATCCGGCCCAGGCCCGGGCCCGGGGCTTGACCCTCCCCGAAGAACTGCTGCGGGACGCGGTGCGCGTCCCGGACCCCCGCCAGCCTTGAACCACTCCCCCGCTTATGGAAATCACCCGCAACGACCGCGCCGACCGCTGTGAGATCAAACTGAATGGCCGCCTGGATGCCGCCTGGAGCGAGCATGTGTCCCAGGCTGTGGCCGGCTGCGTGCGCGACGGCCAGCATGCCATCGCCCTGGATATGGCGGAGGTGAATTACCTCAGCTCCGCCGGCATCCGCGTCCTGATGCTCTACGCCCGCCAGCTGAAAAACATCCAGGGGCGGTTTGCCATCATCAATGCCTCCGCGCCCGTCCGCAAGGTGCTGGTGCTCTCCGGGCTGGAATCCCTGATGCAGGCGGAGGCGCCGCCGGCCCCGGCCCCGGCCGCAGCGGCCGGCGGCGGCGCGCGGAAAGTGGCGCTCCCGCAAGCCGGCGCCCTCGCCGAGGTCTTTGCCCTGGATCCCGCCGCCGTGCTGCGCGTCCATTGGCCCGGCAACCCGGAGGCCTGGCTGGCCGGCGGCGCGGCGCCCGCCACCGGCGCGATCACGGAGTTTGCCGGGGGCGTCATGGGCCTGGGTTTGGGGATCCTCCCGTCCGGCGCCGCGGGCGATGCGGAATGCCCCGGCGAGTTCCTCGCCGCCGCGGGGGCGGCCGTCTGCCTGCCGGCCGATGGCGCGAACCAGCCGGATTACCTGGTGCAGCAAGGCGCGCTGATACCGGCCGTAAAAGTGGCTTATGGCATGCTGGGGCAGGGGGCCTTCAGCCAGCTGCTGCGGTTCGACCAGGGCCCCGGGCGGCAGGGCCTGCCGCTCAGCGACGTGATCCGGGCCAGCCTCGAGGCGGCGGGCGGTGGGGCCGCCGGCATGGTCCTGGTCGCGGAAACCGCCGCCCTGGTCGGCGCCGCCCTGCGGAAAACGCCCCCGGCCCCGCCGCCGGGGAGCCCGCCTCCCGGCCTGTTCGATTTCCCCGGGGTCCGGGACTGGCTGAGCTTCACCGCGGAGCCGGCCTTCGCCAACTCCACCTGCCTCATCGTGGGCTTCGCGGCCACCGGGGCGCGCGGCCCCGGGCTCAAGCTGCTGCGGCCCCTGGTTCCCTCCGGCGAGATCCACGGCCACTTCCACGCGGCGGCCTTCCCCTACCGCCCGCTGCGCAAGGGCCGGGTGGATCTGGCCGAGACCGTCCAATTCCTCTTTCAGGCCGGGACGGTCACCGGCCTGCTGCACCTGCTGCATGACTGGCGCCAGCTCAACGGCGCGGGGGAAAGCCGCCTGCTGCGCGGAGCTTGCTGGTGCGCCCCCCTGGAAATTTAACGCCACTATCCACCATGACCCTTTTAATCGGAGCGCTTACCATCGGGCTGATCCTCTCGCTGCTCGCCCTGGCGATCTATATCAGCTACCGTGTCTTTGACATAGCCGACATCACCGTGGACGGCTCCATCACGCTGGGCGCCGCCATTTGCGCGGTCCTGATTGTGCGGAACACCAACCCCGTGCTGGCCACCCTGGGCGGCTTGGCCGGCGGCCTGGCGGCGGGCCTGGTCACGGGCATCCTCCAGGCCCGGTTCCGGATCAATTCCCTGCTCTCGGGCATCCTGGTGATGACCGCGCTCTACTCGGTGAACCTGCACGTGATGGGCAAAAGCAACGTGCCGCTGCTCTCCACGCGGAGCTTCATCACCTGGGCGGAGCAGTTTGGGCTGTGGTGGTTCGGCCGCCCGGAAGTCAGCCTGCTGGGCTGGCTGGTGGGCGTGCGGGATCTCCTGGCCTTGCTGGGGTCCCTGGGCATCGTGGCCGCCACCGCCCTGGCGCTCTACTGGTTTTTCCGCACCGAGGTGGGCACCGCCATGCGCGCCGCGGGCGACAACCCGCAGATGATCCGCGCCCTCGGGGTGAACGTGGAGCTCTACCGCATCCTGGGCCTGGCGCTCGCCAACGGCCTGGCCGCGTTGTCCGGCGCCCTGCTGGCCCAATACCAGGGCTTCGCCGACGCCCAGATGGGCCTGGGCATGGTCGTCTGGGGCCTCGCCAGCGTGATCATCGGCGAATCCCTCACCGCTTCCCGCAGCCTCGGCCTGGCCCTTTACGGGGCGGTCGCCGGCTCGGTGCTCTTCCGTTTATTGGTGGCCATTGCCCTGCGCTGGGGTTTGAACCCCAACGACCTCAAGCTCATCACCGCCCTGTTTGTGTTCGCGGCCCTGGTCCTGCCGCAGCTGCTGAAAATGCCGAAACGCGGGCCCGCGGCTGCCGCCGCCCAGGCCCCCAACCAGAAATCCTGATCATGCCCCAGCCGCCCACATCCCCGAATCCCCCGGCCCGCGCCATGCTCACCCTGCATGACGTCCGCAAAACCTTCAATGCCGGCACCGTCAACGAGGTCCGCGCCCTGCGCGGCGTGAACCTGTCGCTGCCCGCGGGCGCCTTCCTGGTGATCCTCGGCGGCAACGGCTCCGGCAAATCCACCCTGCTCAACGCGGTGGCCGGCGCCTTCCGCGTGGACGAAGGCCGCATCCACATCGCGGGGCAGGACGTCACCCGCTGGCCCGAGCATGCCCGCGCCCGCCTGGTCGGCCGCGTCTTCCAGAATCCCTTCACCGGCACGGCCCCCACGATGTCCATCGCTGAGAACCTCGCGCTGGCGGCGCGCCGCGGCCTGCGCCGCGGCCTGGGCTGGGCCCTCCCCGGCCGCCTCAAGGCCGGGCTGCGCGACCAGGTCCGCCAGCTGGCCATGGGCCTGGAGGACCGGCTGGACAACGCCATCGGCAGCCTCTCCGGCGGCCAGCGCCAGGCGCTCACGCTCCTGATGGCCAACTGGCTCAAGCCCGAGCTCCTGCTGCTCGACGAACACACCGCCGCCCTGGACCCCAAAAGCGCCGACCAGGTCATCCGCCTCACCAGCCAGCTCATCACGCGCCACCAGCTCACCACCCTCATGGTCACCCACTCGATGCAGCAGGCCGTCAACCTCGGGGACCGGATCGTGATGATGCACCAGGGCAGCGTCGCCTGCCAGTTCGAGGGCGCGGACAAACAGCGCCTGGGCGTGCCCGATCTCCTGGCCCGGTTCGAGGAGCTGCGCCGGCGGGATATGCTTGACGAAACCGCCGCCGCGCTTTTACATGAAACCTACATTTAACCGGATGCCGAACCAGGGAATAACCACATTGCCGGCCGCCGCCAAAGCCCCCCGCTTTGGCCGGGCGGCCGCCTTTGAGGGCCCCGGCTCCGGCCTCCCGAGCCAAACCAACCATCACCCATCATGAGCCAAAACCAGCTGGAAATCACCGTCGAAAACCAAACCCTGGGCCGCCTCAAAGTCGCCCTGGCCGGACGCCTGGACACCGCCACCTACCAGCAGTGCGAACAGCGTTTGCATTCCCTGATCACCCCCGGCACACGCGTCCTCCTGCTCGACCTGGCCGGTCTCCAATACCTGAGCAGCATGGGCCTGCGCGTGCTGATGAAAACCAATAAAGCCATGGCCGCCCTCGGCGGCAAGTGCCTGCTCACCCGGCTGCAGCCCCCCATCCGCGCCGTCATCGACATCGCCAACGCCCTCCCCTCCACCGCCATTTTCGCCAGCGTCGAGGAGGCCGACCACTACCTGGACGTGATCCAGCAGCGGGCCCGGGAGGAGGCCTCCGGAAAACCCCCGGCCGCTCTCTGACCATCGCCACTGCAGGCCGCCGAGGGCCGCTGCCTGAGCCCCGGTCAGGCGTTCGCCGCCGAAGGAGCACGCCCATTTATCCGGGCCTTCAGGCGCTGGCGGGCTTGCGCCTTGCCTCCACGATGAGCTTCCCTCCCCGGGCGCATTCCCTCGCCTCGGGAGGGGCGGGCCAGGGTGAGGAGGAACACCGGGACGCCCCCCGCGCGCGCCCGGTTTTAATTTGGCCTTGCTTGTTGGGGCCAGGCCCGGAAAATAACCGCCACTTATGAAATCCCTGATCACTTTGACCCTGGTGGCCGGCGCCTGGCTCAGCCCGGCCCGCCTCCCGCAGCCGGCCGCCGCCGAACCGGAGGCCCTCCACCGGGTTTACAGCCACCTGCTGGAGCCGCGGGAACATCCCGATTACCAGCGCCGCCAGGTCAGGCCGCCCACCTGGGAGACCTTCCGCAACCGCCCGCAGTTCACCTCCGCGCGGGGTTTCACCGTGCAGGATGGCCTGGTGGTGGGCTACGAGGCGGAGCTGGAGAAATTCACCCGCACCCACCGGCTCGGGGATGTGATCTGGCCCGCCTACCCGATCCTGTTCGCCCGGAACCTGGGCGCTTTCGCGGACGAAATCCGCCGCCGGGACTTGTATCTTTTCGACCTGTGGGGCTATGTGCCGGGGTCGGGTCCGGGCGGGTATTGGCAGCAGTTCCGGCCGCCGGCCGCGGCTTATGAGATCCTGGAATCCAAGCTGGGGGAGCGCTGGCTGGGGACGGATATCGGCGAGCAGGATGGCCGCTACATCGGCGGCTACGCGAACCAGATGACCCCCGCCTCGGCCAGCCGGCTCGAGCAGTACCTGAATTTCCAGCGGCATTTCGAGCGGATGGGGGACGACCTCGGCCACAAGCACGCCACGCTGGTCTCGCTGAATTACGGCCACTACTTCCTGAAAGAAGGCACCTATACCCTGATTGGGGCGGAAACCGCCCAGGGCCTGCCGAACAACCAGGTCTATTACGCCTTCATCCGCGGGGCAGGCAAGCAATACGGGGTGCCCTGGTTCGGCAACGCTTCCATCTACAACCGGTGGGGCTATAAAACCTACGGCTCGTCCGGCCGCAGCGATGGGTATGATTTCGGCCCCACCAAAGGCACCAGCCTGAGCCTGATGAAACGGCTGATGTACCTCCACCTCCTTTACAACTCCCTGGTGGTGGGCTTTGAGAACGGCTGGTTCGAGGGGGACCAGCTATCGCCCATCGGGAAGATCCAGCAGGGCGCGCGGCGCTGGGTGGAGGAGCATGGCCAGCCGGGCGTCCAGCACACGCCCGTGGCCCTGCTGCTGGATTTCTGCGCGGGCTGGACCTTTCCCCGCCACCTCTATTCCGACAAGATCTACCGCGTCTGGGGCAACCGCCCCTACGAGGCGGGCGATTTCCTCACCGATGCCGTGCTGGATCTGCTGTATCCCGGCTACCAGGATTCCTCCTATTTCCACGATGAATCCGGCTTCGTCACCCCCACTCCCTACGGGGACATCGCCGATTGCCTGCTGAGCGATGCGCCGGAGTGGGTTTTGGACCGCTATCCGCTCGTCGTGGCGGCGGGAGACCTGGCCGGGGGGCTGGAGCTGCGCGCGAAGCTGGAGCATTATGTGCGGCAGGGGGGCCACCTGGTGATCACCACCGGCAACCTGGCCCGCCTGCCGGGCGGGCTGGCGGGCGTGAACGGGGAGGCCCTTGCGGGCGGGCGCCAGGTGGGCGAAGGCCGGCTGACCGTGGTGGCCGCCGATTCCGGGATCGAATTCACCTCCCCGGCCGGCACCAGCCTGCGCAGCGCGGTGGACCAGCCGCTGCCCAAACCGTACCGGCTGGGCGCGGGCATGAAGGCCGCCCTGGAAACCGCCTTCCGCGGGCAGCAGCTCTTCGAGGCCGGGAATCCCGGGCTGAGCCTGGTGACCTGCCGCAAAGGCCCGGGGGTTTACACCTTGGGCCTCGCCAACAGCGCCTGGCGGCCGCTGCCTTTCAAAATCAGCTCCCGCTGCGGCCCCCTGGAATCCATCCGGGAGCTGCCGCTGGACACCTCCGAAAAAGCGGCCCCCGGCTGGCTGCCGGAAGGCATCCCTGCCAGCGCGCCCGGCGCCGGCTCGGAAAACGTCATCGCCGGCGGGGATATCCGGATCTTCGCGGTGCGGGTGCGCGAGGAGGGCGTGCGGGAGATTCCCCATGTCCCGCCCACCCCCGCCCCCCGCGGGCGTTTCCTGCCTTTGCGCCAGGCGGCTTCGCTCCAGCGGGAGATCCTCGCCCGGCCCGGCTTTTTCGAGCACTTCGACGGCGTGGTGGCGGATTGGTCCTGCCTGGCCGGCCGGGAGGGCGCGGCATGGCGCCAGGAATCCGCCTGGATCCGGCGGCAGGGTTTGCGGGTGATGGTGGACCTCAGCTCCGGTATCAACCTGTTCCCCGGCTTGCGTTTGCTGGACAACCAGGAGCCGGATTACACCCGCAGCCTCGAAACCATCACCGCCCTGCTCGACAAGATGGCGCTGGTGGGCGCCCGGGATCTGATCTTCACCCTGCACCGGCATCCGGAGAATAATTTCACCGCGGAGCAGTCCCGGCAGGGCTTCGGGAAAACCCTCCGCCGGCTGGCGGACCTCGCCCGGGAACGGCAGATCACCCTGCACCTGCGCCTGGCGGCGGGCAAGCCGCCCTGGGGCCTGGCCGAGGCGGCGCGGTGGGTGGATCAGATCGGCGCCGCCCATTTGCGGCTGGCGGTCAGCCCGGCGCTCCTGGGCGCCGATGGCCCCTCCCCGGAGATCACCAAGCTGCTGGCGGGCAAAATCGGGGTCTGGCTGCTGAGTTCCGCGCGGAAGGATTGGTCCGGCCAGGCCTGGGATGCGCACGCCCCCTTGGGCGAGGCTGCGCCGTCCGAGGCGCTCCGCCGCTGGCTCCCGCTCGCCCCGGACCGCCCCTGGCTGCTCGACGCCGTTTACGCCAGCCCGGACGAAGAATGCCGCGACGGCCGCCGCCTCGCAGAGCTGGCCGCCGCCTTGGCGCGCCGGTAGCCGGCCGCCTTGGGCGGGTGGATTATCGCGGAGGCAAAGCGCAAAGCCCCCTGCATCGCCACTGTGGCGTGATCCGGGCGGCGGAGGCGGATCTGGACCGTGCGTATGTCGCTGCGATCCGCAAATTCCGGGTGCCGGGTCTGGGGCGGATTGGACCAGGATTGGAATTCGCCCGCGCCCGATCCGCCTCGTGACCTCGGCGGCTGCCAGCGTTAGGTTTGCGCGCTCTTGGATCTCTGCTTTTGGGGCCCGCACCATCCGCCTTGAATCCCCTCCGTTGGCGGTTCCAAAAGTGAACATTGTCCCCAGCAAAATCAGGGCGGTTTGCTACGGGCTGATGGCGCTTGGGGCCGCCTCGCCCGCCGGGATGGTGAACCAGAAGGTGCTGCCGTGGCCCACCTCGCTCTGCACGCCGATCCGCCCCCCGTGCGCTTCCACCGCCAGCTTGCAGAAGGCCAGGCCCAGGCCGGTGCCCAGCTGCCGCTGCCGGTTTTCCACCTGGCCGAATTTTTCGAATATTTTCCCGTGGAACTCCGGCGGGATGCCCGGGCCGTTGTCGATCACGGAGACCAGGACGTGGCCGTTCTCTTTCCGGAACACGATTTTCACCCACCCGTCTTCTTCGATGAACTTGAACGCATTATCCACCAGGTTGGTCAGCACCCGCTGGATCAGGGAGGGATCGAACACCGCGCGCACCGGCCCGGCGGCCTCCACCCGGAGCCGCTGCTGATCGTTCGGGCTGCCACAGGCATCGCGCACCCCCCAGGCCACCGTGAGCAGATCCCCCGGCATTTTATCCAGCGGCATCTGGCTGCTTTCCAGCCGGCTGATGTCCAGCAGCTCCAACGCCATCCCGGAAAGCCACCGCGTGCTCCGCTGCGCCGATTCCAGGTATGCGGCCAATTCGGAATCCCCCTTGGGCAGGAGCGCGCCCAACATGGATAGGGACATGGATAAACCCGTCAGCGGGGAGCGCATGTCGTGCACCACCATGTGGAACAAGCCGTCCCGCAGCCGTTCCATCTCCTGCAGGCGGCGGTGGCTGGCCTGCAGCTCCCGGCGCTGCTCGAGCAGCTCCAGCTGGCAGCGCACCCGCGCCTCCACCTCCGCCAGCTGGAACGGCTTGGCGATGTAATCCACCCCCCCGGCCTGGAAGGCGCGCACCTTGTCCGCCGGCTCGTTCAGGGCGCTCAGGAACAGCACCGGTATCTCCTTGAATTGGGGATCGGCCTTCAGGCGGGCGCACACCTCGTAGCCGTCCAGCCCGGGCATGCGCACGTCCAGCAGGATCAGGTGCGGCCGGTCCCGGTCCAGCGCTTTCAGCGCCATTTCCCCGCTCGGCATGGCAAACACCTGGCAGCCCTGGTTTTCCAGCATGGACTCCAGCAGCTGCAGGTTCTGGGGCGCGTCATCGACGATCATGATCCGCGGCCGCTCACGCAATGTTTCAATCATGGATTTCCCTCCTCATTCAATAAACGCAAAATCGAGTGGTAATCGTAATTTGCCGCCATCCGGCTCAAGGCTGCGCCCAGCGCTTCATGCACCGGCGCCACTTCCCGCGTGATTATTTCCATCAGCTGCCGCCGGTCACCCGCCTCGGTCGCCTCCCGGATCCGGTCGCGGAGTTCGGGCGCCAGGAAGTAAATGGCTTCCTTGCCCAGGCCGGTCTGCGAAATTTGGGGGATCACCGTTCCTTCATATACATATTCAATCCCCAGCAGGAGGCCGATCTGTTCCAGGAGCTGGTCCTGGTGGAATGGCTTGGGGATGAATCCATCCGCGCCCGCGCCCCGCCACTGCGCCTCCGTATTGCCCAGCAGGTCGCCGCTCACCAGCAGGATCCGGGTGTCCCCCCCGCCGGGCGCGGCGCGGATGGCCTGGGTGGCCGTGAATCCATCCTGCCCCGGCATCCGCAGGTCCATCAGCACCAGGTCCGGGCGCGTCTCGGCGAACCGCTCCACGGCCTCCAGGCCGGTGGCCGCCTCGCACACCCGGAAGCCGGCCCTGGAGAGCAAAGCCCGCAGCAGGCTCCGGTTGGACCAAATATCGTCCACCACGCACACCAGGGGTGCGGTTTCCGTGGCTTTTAACCGGAGGATTCGCTGGCCGGGGGTGGCCGGGGCAGCCGGGGTGGCCGGGGCCAGGATCGCCGCCGTAAAGGAGAAGCGCAAGGTGCTGCCCACGCCCACCTGGCTCGTGGCGGCCACCTCCCCGCCCAGCATCCGCGCCAGTTGCCGGCTGATGGGCAGCCCCAGGCCGGTGCCGCCCTCCACCAGGCGCTGCCCGCCCTGGATTTGCTCGAATGGCTCGAAGATCCGCTCCAGATCTGCGGGGGCGATGCCCGGCCCCGTATCTTCCACCTCGACCGCCACCCGGGCCGCCATCTGGTTGGAACCCTCCCCCTCCGCTAAAACTTCGCTGGCCACCCGCAGCTGGATGTGCCCGTGCACCGTGAATTTGACGGCGTTGCTCAGGATGTTCAAGAGCACCTGGCGGATCTTGCCCTCGTCGGTATGCAGGCGTTCCGGCAGGCCCGGGGCGCAGCGCATCCCAAACTTCAGGCCCTTCTCCTGGGTGCGCAGCTGGAACATGGACTCCATGCCCTCCAGCAAGGCGCGGAAGTCGCATTCCGCCAGCGCCAGCTGCATCCGGCCGGCCTCGATCTTGGACATGTCGAGCACGTCGCCAATGAGCCGCAGCAGGTGCTCCCCGCTGCGGTTGATGATTTCCAGGTGTTTCCGCTGCTCCGGGGCCACCTTCGCATCCCGCTGCAGCAGCTGGCTGAAGCCCAGGATCGCGTGCAGCGGCGTGCGGATCTCGTGGGACATGTTCGCCAGGAACCGGCTTTTGGCCTGGTTGGCGGCATCGGCCGCCGCTTTGGCCCGGCCCACCTCCACCTCCACCGCTTTGCGCTCTTGGATTTCCCGCGAAAGCTCCGCCGTGCGCCGGGCCACCCGCTGCTCGAGCTCATCATGGGCCTGGCGCAGCGCCGCCTGCGCCTCGACCTGGTCGATGAAGATCCCCACCTGTTGGGCGATCGACTCCAGCAGGTGCGTGATGGAGGAGGACAATTCTTGAGCGGAACGGGAAGCCAGCAGCAGCAGGGCCAGGAGCCGGCCCTCCCGCCGGATGGGCACCAGCGAAAAGGACCGGTAATCCCCTGCCGCCCCCTCCAGGCCGGGCGGCAGCCCGCAAGCCGGCGGGCCGCCGTGATGCGCCGCTCCCTCCCGCGCCCATTGCGCCAGGGGGGAATCCGCCGCCAGTTCCTTGTGCGCCTCGAGGTGGCGCGGGGGCCATCCCTCCTGGAAAACCAGCTTCAATGCGCCCGTGGCGTCCGCCAGGAACAGGCTGCCGCCTTCCAGGCCGGTGATCCCCTGGGCCGCCCGCACGCAGAGGCCCAATCCCTCAGCCAGGGAACTCACGCCCAGCAGCTGCACGCCCAGGTCGCGCTGCTGCCGCAGAGCCTCCTGAGTACGCTTGCTTTCCGTGGTGTCCCGCACCACGCAGGTCAGCCCCTGCTGCCCGCCCCCGCCCGATTCGAACGAGGTGACGTGCAGGTCGAACCACCGCCGTCCATCCGGCATGTCCAAGGGGTATTCGGCCCGGGCCGGGCACTGGGTGTCCAGGGTTTCCCGCAGCGCGCGCTTGATGATGGCGCGCGCCGGCTCCGGGAAGGCGATGTCGTCGAAGCGCTTGCCCACGAATTCCCCGGGCGGGATGAACAATTCCCCTTTGACCGGCTGCTGGTATTCCTGGAATACCAAGTCCCGGTCCAGGACAAAGACCAGGTCGTTCATGCTGGCCAGCAGCGAGCGCATCCGCAGCTCGTTCTGCTGGATCGCCTGCACCGCCTGTTTCCGGGCGGTGATATCCTGGAAGGTGCCCACAATGAAAGTTCCCCCGCCTTCCACCACCCGCCCCAGGCAGCGCACCTCGGCCCAGAGGTGCTGCCCGGTTCGCGTCGTCACGCCCGCCTCCAGGACAAACGATTCCCCGTCCTCCATCGCCCGGGCCATGGCCTCCTTCAACACCGGGATCGAGCTGGCATCATACCACCGCAGGTCTTCCTTGAAACCAGGCTGGTAATCCAGCGGCAATTCCAGGATGTCGTAAATCCCCTCGGTCCAATAAAGGGAATCCGTAACGGGATTCACCTTCCAGGCGCCGATCCGCCCGATCCGCTCCCCTTGGCACCGGAACAGCAGGCTCTCCCGCAAGGCCTCTTCCGCCCGTTTGCGCTCAGTGACATCCCGCATCACGAGCGCGAACCCGCGCAGCTGTCCCGCGTCATCCCGCACCGCCGTCAGGGTCGTTATGGCCCAGAACCGCGAGCCCTCCCGGCGCCGCCGCCAGCCCTCCTCCTCGCAGCGCCCCTTCTCCGCCACCTCCCTGAGCTCCCGCTCCGGCATCCCCTGGCGCAGGGCTTCCTCCGGGTGGAGCCGCGCGCTGGGCTGCCCGAGGAATTCCGCCGCCGCGTAGCCCGTGAGCCGCTCCGCGCCCCGGTTCCAGCTCACCGCGCGCCCCTCCAGGTCCAGCATGATGATCGCGTAATCCTGCACGCTCTCCACCAGCAGCCGGAATTGCTCCCCGGTGTCCAGGCCTGTCTTCCGCAATTCCACCGCTCCGGCCCGGACTCGGCGCTCGGATTCGGTGTGCTGCTGCTGCCAGCCGGCGGCCGGCGGCCGCGGTGGCGCCGGCCGGCCGCTGAGGTAAACCAGCGCGCGCCCGGGATCCGCCGTGGCGCTCCACTCCACCCAGTGGCCGGCGCCCTCCCGGCCCAGGCACCGGCTCTCGAACCGCGCCGCCTGGCCGCCCTCCGCCTTCTTTAGCTCGCGGGCGGTGGCCAGGCGCTCCTCCGCGTGGACCCATTCGAGGAAGGGCCTGGCTTTCAATTCCGCGGATGACCACCCCAGGTTATTCCCCCAGGCAGGGTTGACGTGGAGCAATCGGCCCGTGAAATCTGCCACGCCCAGCAAATCCTGGGATAACTCGAAAAAACGGCCCAGGGCAGCGGCCGGCTGTGCGGCCGCTTCCTTCCGCCCTTCGGCATCGGCGGCGCGGGGCGCCGGCTTGAGCTCACCTTCCATCGTTACCCCTGCATGTTGCCATTACATCAGCGAGGGCTCCTTCAAGCCCCGCTGATATGCTGTACTATAGGCTGTAATCCGCGGAATGCAATCGGCCGGGCTGGGGAATTTGGTTCCCGGGTCCAGCGGAGCCAGCTTTGCGCTATACGGCGGCAATCTCCGCCCGCTTGGCCATGATGGCCTCCACGATTTTCGCCCCCAATTCCGGTTTCTCCTGCAAGGCCTGGCGCGCCGCATCGCGGCCCTGGCCGATCAATTCACCCTTGAACTGCAGCCAGGCGCCTTTCTTGTCCAGCACCCCGCACTCCAGCCCGGCATCCAGGATCGTCCCCTCCCGGTTGATGCCCTGGTTGTAGAAGATCTCAAACTCCGCCTCGGTGAAAGGCGGGGCCACCTTGTTTTTGACGATTTTCACTTTGACGTTGTTCCCGATGCTGTTGCCCGCCGCGTCCTTGATGGTGTCCTTGCGGCGGATGTCGATGCGCACGCTGGCGTAGAACTTCAGCGCCTTGCCGCCCGGGGTGGTTTCCGGGTTGCCGAACATGACCCCCACTTTCTCGCGGATCTGGTTGGTGAAGATGCAGGTGGTCTTGGCCTTGCTGAGGATGGCCGTGAGCTTGCGCATGGCCTGGCTCATCAGCCGCGCCTGCATCCCCATCGTGGCCATCCCCATCTCCCCCTCCAATTCCGCCTTGGGCACCAGGGCGGCCACCGAATCCAACACGATCACATCCAGCGCGTTCGAGCGCACCAGCATCTCGCAGATCGTCAGCGCCTCCTCGCCGCTGTCCGGCTGCGAGACCAGCAGCTCGTCCAGGTTCACCCCGAGCTTCTTGGCGTAGCCGGGATCCATGGCGTGCTCCACGTCGATGAACGCCGCCTGCCCGCCCATCTTCTGCGCGTTGGCGATGATGTGCAGGGTCAGCGTGGTTTTGCCCGAAGATTCCGGGCCGAAAATCTCGACCACCCGCCCCCGCGGCACCCCGCCCACACCCAGGGCCAGGTCCACCGTCAGCGCACCGGTGGAAATCACATCGATCTTCACGCGGGACCGGGCGTCGCCCAGGCGCATGATGCTCCCATCCCCAAAGGTTTTGGTGATGGTCGCGATGGCCGTGTCCAGATCCCGCCTCCGGTTGGCTTGGGCCTTGTCGGCATCGGCGGTCTTAATTTCAGGGTTTTTTTCGGTTGTCTTGGCTGCCATGGCATTTTCTTTCATCTACGGAGTATTCCATTTCTGTGAATCCCGCCCCTTGATACGCAAGGAACGGCTGATTGTCAATTTCTTTGGCGGGCACACTATAACGTTATACCCAACGGATTTTTACGTTTTCTGCTCATCTCTGCAGCACGGTGTGCAGTTCCACCGCCGGGTATATGAACCCAAACGACTCCGCCTGGAATTCCAGCGGCGCGTAATTCGGGTTCAGGCTTTCCAGGATGATCCGCTGGCCTTCCGGCCCCGACCGCCGGAACCGCTTGAACACCACCCCGTGGCTTTCCTTCAGCCGCGCCACCACAAAATTCCCGTTCCGCGGCTCGCTGTTCGGCGCGAACACCACCCGGTCCCCCGCCAGGAACCGCGGCTCCATGCTGTCGCCCTCGATGATCAGCGCGAAGCTGTTCGGATCCCGGCATTCCGTGTCCACAAATTCCTCCAGCTGGTTGCACAGATCGCCATAATCGTGCGCCAGCCCGGCGGTGGCCCACGATACCACCGGCACTTTGCGCGACCCTTTCGGCCACGGCACAATCCGCCCATCCGCCAGCACGTAGCCCACCATTTGTTCCGGATTCGCCTCCGTGGCTGCTCCGCCCGGCGCCGCCCCCCCCGCCTCTTCCTCACCCATCAAAAACGGGATGGAACATTGTAAAATTTCTGCAATTTTCTTCAACTTATGCGGACTCGGCAGGCCGCCATCGCTTTCCCAATGGGACACCGAACTGAGCGACACTCCCAATTTGGAAGCCAGACTTTGTTGAGTCAGCCCTTGCCGAATCCGCAACCGCCGCAATCGGTCGCGAAAAAGTTGTAATAATTCTTCGTTTTGCATTTGACTCGCGTTTAAACCGGTTCCATATTTATGCAAAAATATATCACCATGTTCAACCAAGCAAGCAAAAAAGAAGCAATCACCTCAAATAATGCGGAAAATCCCGCTTCTTCCGAAGTTCCAGGGGGCAACACCGACACGCTTGCCTGGCTGGGCTTCCACCCCGGACGCATCTCCCTGAGCGTCCTGGAGGTGGCCAAAGCCTTGAGCGTCACCCGGCAGCACGTGCTGGACTTGATCGATGCCGGCCGGCTGCCCGCCGTCAACGTGGGCCGCCAGGAGCGCCGTTATTGGCGCATCCCGGTGCTGGGCTTGCGGCAATTCCTGGACCTGAATAACAGCGTCACCAAGGCTTGAAGAACGGCGGCGGGGCCATCCTGGCCCGTTGCAAACCGCCCTGATGCTCGTGGGAATAAGGCTCACTTTGGGGAACCACCAATGGCCGCGTTTTTGAAGCCCGCCGAGGGCCGCAGGACGCCCAATTTTGAGGGTGCCAGGTTCAAAACATCCCCCCTTCCGGTTCCAAAAAGCAGGAATGCTCAAAGGCCAATTGCCGGATGGTTTTCTACGGACTGGCGTAATTCCGGAAGCTGCCGGACGCCGGCCGAAGGCAGGAATCGGACGTCAAAGGCGGAATTGTCCCGCAGGGCTTGCGGGACATTTCCGGCGGAGCCAGGCCCGCGGGGATCCATGGACCCCTTGCGGGCTATTTGAAGAATTCGCGGACGGTGCGCACCCATTCATCGGCCATCAATTGGTGGCCGGCGTAGGTCGGGTGCACGCCATCCCAGATCCAGCGCTCCGCCGGGGCGCGCTGGCAGGCGTCATCAAACACCTTCTGGAAGCGCACCAGGGCGGCCTGGTGTTTCCGGGCGAGCCGCTCCACGGCCTGCTGCCGCTGGCGCATGGCTTCCCGCCACGGCTCGTAGTTTTCCTTTTTCCCGCCCGTGGGCAGGGTGAAGGGCTCGCAGAGCACCAGCTTGAGCTTGGGGTTCGCCGTCCTGGCGCCCGTGAGCAATTGGTCGTAAGTCCGCTCAAACATGGCGGGGGACACATTGCGGCCGAGGTCGTTCACGCCGATGAGCACGCTGAGCAAGTCCGGCTGGAGGTCCAGCGTGTCCGCCGGCCAGCGCCGCTCCAGGTCCAGCACGGTGTTCCCGCTGATGCCGCGGTTGATGAACACCAGGTTCGCCTGGGCAAAATCGGCGCCATACTTCGCGCCGATGATGAACACATACCCGTGGCCCAGGATGTGGTTCGGGTCCGCGCCGCGCCCGCGGTTGCCATCGGTGATCGAATCCCCCTGGAACAAGACCCGGGCGTTCGGGCCGAAGGCGGGGATGGCTTCCGCGGTGTCCGCCGGGGCCGGGCCGGCCCGCAGCGCCAGCGTGCAGGCCAGGAAAAGGCCGGTGCAAACAGTTTTCAAGTTCATGGCGCCAAGCATAAGGAGGACGCCTGAAGCATGCAGCAGGATTTTTTTGCGGAAGTTAAGCCGTGTAAACGCAGCCGGGATGGAAGGGACTGCCCCGCAGATTTTTCCGCAAAGCGCTGGCCTTCGGCACGCATTCCCGAGCCGGTTGGGACTCAGTTGGGACTCATCCGGCATAATTCGCCAGCGACCGATCCGCCTCGTTACCTCGGCGGCTGCCAGCGTTTGGTTTACGCCTGCCACGGAATTGATCGCCAGCCCAACGCGGGTAGCCGCCGACGGGAGGAGGCGGATCTGGACCGTGCGTATGCCTATGCTGCGGAAATTCCGGGTGCCGGGTCTTGGGTAAATTGAGCCTGAATTGGAATTCGCCAGCGCCAGGTCCGCCTCGTGACCTCGGCGGCTGCCAGCGTTTGGTTTACGCCTGCCACGGAATTGATCGCCAGCCCAACGCGGGTAGCCGCCGACGTCAGAAGAACCAGAGCCCCTAAAAAGTGGCGGCATGGGGCCAACGAACTTACGGCAGGTGCCTCGCATCATAAATGACTTAAGGAAAAGAATTTATACCATTTTTTACCATTACCGTTCGTTGGCAGGCGGATCTGGCGCCCGGGCAAATCCATCTGCTTCCATTCGGCCAACAGCCTTTTCTACTCCATGCTCTCCACCCTCCGCTCCGCGGCGCTGGGCGCTGGACCGGCTCCAAACCTTGGATTAAAACCCACAGCGACCATCAAAGTTCGCTCCGCGAACCAAGGGAATCGGAACCAAGGGAATCGGTTGCCTTCCGCTTTGCGGCCTGACTTCGGACTTCTGACCTCGGACCTCTGATTTGGGCGCAACCCCCTTGGGATTGTTGGGTCCGCCCGCCAAAAATCGCTTTTGCTGCGCGGGCTCTTTTTGGCTTCTTCAGCGCCTTCGGCCAATAGCCAATCCGCCCGGGCCCCGGCTCCTTTTGCGGCGGAGCTTGCGTGGGGTGTTCAATCGGCCTCCAGCCCATATAAATCCTCCAGCGAGAACCAGCGGGCAGCGGCTTGCCGGGCGGCGGCTTTAAGGGGCCGGCGGGTGAAAATCAGGCGGCCCAGCGTGGCCTGGTCGGGATTGGGGTAAAGCCGCACCCGATTTTCCAGTTCCGCCACCAGCTCCGGAGCCGACGGCACCCCACCCCACTTGCATTCCCCCAGGTCGATCCAGTGGTCCTCGCGCAGGCCCACCACGTCGATCTGCACGCGCGGATCCCAATACTCCCCGATGCGGAAAGCGGACCGCACCTGGTCCTGCCGGTAAATCCGGCCCAGGGCCTCCCGGCAAAGCCGCTCAAAACATTGCCCGAAGTAAGCTTCCAATTCCCCGGCGATGAGATCCTTGTAAGCGGCCACGGGGTTCGCGCGGATGAGGCTTTGATTGGGGAACACAAACCGGTACCAAAACCGCAGGAAGGCATCCCCGAGGCCGTAGCGCACATGGCGGGCGGGGGCTGCCTGGGCGGTGAGCGGCAGCACCCGCTCCGCATAGCCCAGGGCGGTGAGCGTCTGGAGCTGGTAGCTGATCGACCGGGAATCCGCCCCCATGGCTTTGGCGATCTCGTGGAGCGGTTTCCGGCCGGTGGCCAGTATATCCAGCACCGCCTGGAACCGTTCCAGGCCCTGCAGCTCCTCGCGCAGGAGGAATTCCGGCTCGTGCGACAGCGGCGAGAACTCGTCCAGCAGTGTGGCGCAGATGTTTTGCTCGATCGACTTTTCCTGCCTGAACGCCAGCAGGTAGAGCGGGATGCCCCCCGTGATGAAGTAGGCTCGCGCCTGGTCCTCCAGCGCCAGGTGGGGATGGAATTGGGCCGCCTCCCGGAACTTGAATGGCTCCAGGAGGATCTGGGCGGTGCGCCGCCCCCCCAGCGGCTGCTGGCTGCCCAGCACCTCCCGCTCCATGAAGCCAACGTACGATCCCGCCAGGATCAGCATCAGCTTCCCCGAATGCTGCCACTCCCGGTCCCACAACTCCTGGACCACCGAAGGCAGGCTGCGGTCCTCCGCCACCATCCATTGGAACTCGTCCAGGACCAGGATCAACTTTTCCGGCCCGCGCCAGCGCGCGGCCACCTCCGAGAGCGCCGGCCGCCAGTCGGTGAATCCCGCCCTGGCCAGGAGGGGCTCCTGGAGCGCCTTGGCCGCCGTGCGGAGGAACTCCGTGATCTGGAAGCCCGCCGGCGCCTGCTTCCCCACAAAATAGAGGCCGGGGCGCTCCTGCAGGAAATGCAGGATCAGCTCGCTCTTGCCAACCCGGCGCCGGCCATACACCGGGATGAAGTTGGACTCCGGCGCGCGGTATTGCGCCTCCAGCGCGGCCAGCTCGCGCCGCCGGCCAATGAATTTCCAGCTCATGGGGCCGCATCCTAAATCATCTGAATGAATTCAGTCAAACTCCATTCAGATGAATCAAATCCGCCCACCCTCCTACCACGGCTTCCGCTCGTTCATCGCTTTGACAATGGCCTTTTTGAGCGCCCAGGCATCCACCTGGCCCACTTCCCGGCAAACGATCTTTCCATCCGGGGCGATCAGCACCGTGTAGGGCACGGCCCCTTCCCAGGCAGGATCGAAGGCGTTGATCAGCGGATCCCGCTGGGAGGAAGCGAACTGGTAATTCCGGCCCGAAGCCTGTCTCTTTTTCAGGAATTCCAACACCGCGGGTTCCTCCTCCGGCCGGTTCATCGCCACCGTCACCAATTCGAAGTCGCGGTGGCGGTACATGCGGTTGATGGTCACCAGCTCCGGGAATTCCGACACGCACGGCCCGCACCAGGTGGCCCAAAAATTCACCAGCCGGAACTTGCCCGAATCGTTTTTGCGCAGGTTTTTCAGCCCGGCGGCGTCGATCGGGGACACCGTCACCGGCTCCTGGGCCAGCTTTTCCAGGTAGGCCTTGACCAGCTCACCCTTGCCCGCCCACTTGATGGAGCAACCCACCACCTTGGTTTTGGCCACGGGCGGCTCCTGGCCGGCCAGCAGGGCCTCCAGGGCGTTCCGGACATGGTGGGTCTTCACCTGGGCGATCCGCTCGGAGTCGTCGATGGCGCCCACATAGCGCAGCTTGCGGGCGGCGTCGAACACGAAGGCATGGGGCGTGGCCACCGGCCCAAAGGCCCGGGATGCCACCTCGGTGCCGCCGTCGTAGAGGTAAGGGAAATTGTATTGCCGGTCCCTGGCGCGCAGCTTCATCTCCGCGAAGGAATCGCCCAGGTCGGCCCAGCCGAGCTCGTCCAGGCGCACCGATTGGGGATCGTTGGGGGAGATGACCACCACGGCCACGCCCCGGCCCGCATAATCCCTCACCAAATCCTGGATCCGGGCTTCATAATATTGGGCGGTCGGGCAATGGTTGCAGGAGAAGATGACGGCCAGGATTTTGGCCTGGGCGAAATCGCCCTCGCTGTAAGTGCGGCCATCCACTCCGGGCAGCTTGAAGGCTGGCAGGGCTGCGCCCAAGGGCAAAACGGGTGGCAGCGATTCCGCGGCGCACCACGAGGCCGCCGCCGCCCAGGCGGCAAGCAGGAGGCAAAGGAGTTGTTTCATCCCCTTAAATTACGGCCGAAACCGCCCGCAGCAAGCAATTTGAGGGGCGGAAAAATCGGCGTGACGGAGGACGCCATTGGGGTATCGTGGAGGAGGAACAGGCAGATCGAGCATGAAGCATCTTTCCGAAAGCAGGTTATGAAACCATGGATCAGCAGCGGCCTCTGGCTGGCAGCCTTGGCGTGGGCATGGACGGGCAGCGGGCCGGGCGGCAGCGCGCGGGCGGCGGCGGGCGCCATCACCGGCGCGGGCGCCCCGGTTTACCGCCCGCTGGTTCCCAATGGCGGGAGCGTCACCGCGAACATCCCCGCCGGGGGCGCCGAATGGTTCCAATTCCAGGCCACCAACTCCGGCAATTACGTGATCGACACCCGGCCCGGCACCCTGCGGGATAATCGCCTGGCCCTTTACGGGCCGGGCGATGCCAGCCAGAAACTGGCCGGGGACGACGACAGCGGCCTGAACAAAATGGCGCGCCTGGCGGTGGGCCTGGCGCCGGGGACTTACTACCTCAAGGTGTGGGCGGCCGCGCCGGACAGCGCCGGCGCCTGCCAGGTTTCCCTCACCGGCGGCGGCCGGCCGGCGGTGGCCTCCCTGCGGATCAACAACGGCGGGGCCTTCAACAACGGGCGCCTGGTGGTGCTGAACAACCAGTGCCTGGGGGATCCCATCGAATACCAGGCGAGCGAGGCCTCCAATTTCACCCGGGCGGTCTGGTATAAATACAGCGGGCAGCCGCTGTTCCGGCTGGCCGTGGGCAACGGGGTGAAGAGCCTCTTTTTCAAGGTCCGGGATCAAGCCGGCGCGGAGTCGGACCCCATGCTGCGCACGGTGACGATCCAGGAAGGCGGCACCAACCGCCTGGTGCTCGATGACCCGCCGCTGCTGGCGGAGGTCAGCCAGCCCGGCGGCCTGGTCTGGCACACCTTTAATGCCAACGACACCAACGCCTATGTGATCGAGACCTGGCCGGGGACGCTCCTGGACAACCGGGTGAGCCTCTATGGCCCCCATGATCCCACCCGCCTGGTCCAGAGCGACGACGACACCGGGCAGGGGGACGCGGCCATGATCGCCACGCGGCTCGACCCGGGCCGGTATTACCTGGGCGTGGAAGCCAGCATATTCGGGGAGACGGGCACCTATTACGTCCAGGTGCGCCGCGCCAGCGGGCCGCGGATCCTGTCGTTTGCGCTCAACCAGGGGCAGGAAACCACCTCCTCCCGCACGGTGATCCTGAACAACTCCTGCACCAATAACCCCACCTATTTCCAGGCCAGCGAATCCGCCGATTTCAACGGCCTCACCTGGCAGCCGTATTCCAGCGCCCCGTCCTTTCTGCTCGCCCCCGGCGACGGCCTGAAGACGGTCTATTTCAAGGTGCGCGATGATCAATGGCTGGAGTCGCCGGTGGTTTCGGCCCGGATCCGGCTGGCCGAGGCGGCTCCGGTGGATCTCGTGCTGGATGGGCTGCCGTTTGAGAAAACCATCGTGGCGGGCGGCGACGCCCATTGGTACCGGTTCGTGGCCGGCACCAACGGCGCCTATGTGCTGGAGGTGCAGGCGGGCACGCTCAAGGATCCCATCCTGGAACTCTACGGCCCCAACCGCCAGAGCCTCATGCTGGACCAGTCCAGCGGCAGCCCGGCCCGGATTGTCCGCCAGCTCGAGCCGGGCGAATATTTCGCCAAGGTTTACGCTTATTCGGCGGCGGCCATCGGATCCTACAGAATCCAGATCACGGCGGGCGTCACGCCGGTGGTGATCGCCTTCGCCCTGAACAATGGGGCGGCGAGCACCTTCTCGCGCGTGGTGGTGCTGAATAACATCTGCTGGTGGCAGCCGGTGGATTATCTCGCGTCCGAGTCCGCGAATTTTGCCGGCGCGGTGTGGCATCCCTACGCGGTGGCGCCCGTCTTCCAGCTGGCCGCGGGGGATGGCCCCAAAACGGTGTATTTCAAGGTCCGCAACGGCAAAGGCCAGGAATCCGCCACCCAATCCTCCACCATCCAGCTGCGGGAGGTGGCCATGCCGGACCTGCTGGTCAACGGGGACTGGGCGGATTCCGCCATCTCCCCGGCCGGGGACGAGGATTGGTTCCGGGTCAGCGCGGCCGCTCCCGGGCTATGGTCCTTTGAAACCCGGGTGGGCACCCTGGCGGGAACCTACCTGTATCTGCACGGGCCCAACGATTCCACCTTGCTGATGGATCAGAAAGCCTCCCGCCTGGATGTGTCCTTGAGCGCCGGCGTTTATTACCTGAAAGTGGTGGCCCTCACGCCCGGCACAGTAGGCTCCTACAGCCTGCGGGCCGTCAACCAGGGGCCCGAGGTGCTCGCCTTCCAAATCAACGGCGGCCAGGCCACCGCCGATTCCCGCACGGTGATCCTGAACAACACCTGCTCCCTGAGCCCGTCGCAATACCAGGCCAGCGAGAGCGTCACCTTTGGCGGGGCGGCCTGGCAGCCTTACTCCACCACGCCCGGTTTTGTGCTGTCGTCCGGCAACGGCGCAAAAACGGTCTATTTCAAGGTTCAGGATCTGGCCGGGCGCGAGTCCAAGCCGGCCAATGCCTCCATCAACCTGCAGGAATTGAAAATCCTGGCGCTGACGGTCAACGGGTCGTTCTCGGCGGCCTCCATCCAGGTGCCTGCGGAGGAGGATTGGTATTCCTTCGCCATCACCGCCGCCGGCGTTTACACGGTGGAAACCCGGGCCGGCACCCTGGCTGACACCTGCCTCGAACTGCGCGGCCCCGGCGACCGGAACGTGATCCTGGCCGCGGACGACAACGGCGGGGACGGCCTGGCGGCGCTCCTCCAGACGTCCCTGGCGGCGGGAACCTATTACGCCAGGGTGACCGCCAAAGCCGGGCAGACCGGCGGCTATGGCATCCGGGTCAAACCGGGGGCCTGGACGCCGGAGATCGCGGACCTCCGCATCAACAGCGGCGCGGGCGCCACCACCTCGCAGGGCGTGGCGATCACCACGGCCTGCTATGGGAAACCGGTGGAATACCTCGTCAGCGAAACCAGCACCTTTGCCGGAGCCTCCTGGCAGCCCTATGCCACCAACGTTGCCTTCCGCCTCGCCCGCACCGAGGGCGCGAAATATGTGTATTTCAAAGTGCGCAACGCCTTCCGCCTGGAATCCCCGGCCCGCAGCGCCAGCATCAACCTGCGCCTGGCCATCGCCGCTTTGAATATCAATGCCGCCCCGCTGGCGGGGCAGATCGATCCGGTGGGAGATGTGGATTGGTACTCCATCCCCGTGGCCGCCGCCGGCGCTTACACGCTGAAGGCCACGCCCGGCACTTTAGGCGGCAGCACCCTCCGCCTGTACGGGCCGAACAACCGCACCTCCCTGCTGGCGGCAAGCCCCTCTCCGCTGGCCACCAACCTGAATCCAGGCACTTACTATCTGGCGGTCGAGCCGCTGGCCTTCACCAATACCGGCGCCTATTCCGCCCAGGCGATGAGCGCGCCGCCGCAAGTCTTGAGCTTCGCCCTGAACAGTGGCGCCTACCTCACGCCTTTCCCGGTGGTTTACCTCAATAACGCCTGCACCAACCTGGCGGCCTGGTGCCTGGCCAGCGAAAGCCCCGATTTCGCCGGCGCCAACTGGCAGGCTTACGCCTCCGCCCCTATTTTCAACCTCTCCGCCGACCTGGGCGCTAAAAAGGTCTTCTTCAAGGTCAAGGACGCCGCCGGCCAGGAATCCCCGGTGGTCTCGGACACCATCCTCCTCGCTGATCCGCCCCAGTCCATCACGGTCAATGGGGGTGCCCTGTACAACGAGATCGACCCCGCCCGGGATGAGGATTGGTATTACTTCGATGTCCAGTTCGCCGGCATCCACAACCTCGAATTCCTGGCGGGCGGGACGCTGCCCGGCGGGTTGATCTCCCTGTACGGCCCCAATAATTTCCTCAAGCCGGTGGTGGAGAAAACCCCGAACAAAATCACCTGGATGCTCGCCACCGGCCGCTATTACTTCAAAGTGGAGCCCACCGCCGCCGGGCTGACCGGCAGCTACATGGTCTGGGTCTATAAGTAAAAGACCGGCCCGGCGTCACCCGGCGCGGGGCAGCAGCCCGGCCCGTTTTTGGATGTATTGGGCCAGGATGCTGATGGCGATCTCCGGGACGGTTTGGGATTGGATTTCCAGGCCCACCGGACACGCCACGCGGTCGAGAGCTTCCGGGGAGGCCAGCCCCTGCTCCTGGAACTGGGTACGGATGAGCCGGGCCTTGCGTTGGCTGCCAATCATCCCCAGGAATCCAAACGGCTGGTGGATCCAGCTCCGCAGCACCAGGGCATCGTGCTGGTGGCCGCGGGTGACGATCAGGCCGAAGGCCGGCGGCCGGGGCATCGGCTCCCGCAGCAGATCCTCCCAGTAGCCCGCCCGCAGCCGGACCCCCGGGGGGAAATAGCGCTCGCTGGCCAGCGCCGGGCGGTCGTCGAAAACCGTCACCGAAAAATCGAGCTTTTGCGCCAGGGGAGCCACCGCCTGGGCGATGTGCCCCGAGCCGGCCACCCACAAAGCGCAGGGCGGCCAGACCCGCTCCTGGTAAAGCCAGCCGGGATTCTCCACCGCGCCGGTGAGCGCCACGGAATAATCCCCGGCCACCCCCCACGTGAGGCATTCCTCAGCCTGCGCCAGCTGCCGCCAAAGCTCACCCGCCTGGTGCGCGGCGGGCAGGATGATCCCGCTGACGCTGCCGCCGCACAGGAGGCCATCGTCCCAGCCGAAGTCATGGTCCAGGACCAGGTCGAACCCGGCCGGCTTTTGGGTCAGCAGAGCCCGCCGGGCGCGATCCTGGATTTCCGCCTCCAGGCAGCCGCCGCCCATGGTGCCCAGGATCCGGCCATCGGCGAAGAAAGCGGCCTTGGCCCCCTTCTTCTGGGGGCTGGAACCTTTGGTCTGGCATATGATCCCCAGGGCAAACGGCTCCCCCGTCCCGGCCGCCGCACTCAGTTGTCGGTAGAATTCCTGCATCGCGGACTATAGCGTAACGCGGCGCCCCCCCTCCGCGCGAGTTTGAAAGTGGCCGGCCGGTGGTTTCGAACCGGCCCGATGGCGGAGGGAGGGCGCTTGGAACGTCGTTGGGAAGGCAGGCAAAGCCGTGTTCAGGCCTTTGGGGGCGCTGCCGTAACCGACTCAGGACAAGAATGTTAACACATTATGGGCGTTAAGGCTCAAACCGCGGCTTGGCCTCGATCACCGAAAAAAACGATTAAGAAAGCCGCACTGGTCGCAACTCATTGAATTGAATATCAACGCGGCGGACGGAATGGGCGGACCTGGGGAGGCGATGGTGCTTGACGCCCGGGCCGGATTTGAGTAACAAGAACCCATGATCCAACTAGGCTTACACACAGACAACTGGCGGCCGCTCAGCCAAAGCTTTGAGCAAGCGGTTGAAAAAATCGCGGCCACCGGGCTCAAGCACCTCGAGTTCGCCGTCATCCACGGCCAGAATTTCATCCAGGCGCTCGGCTACGATCCGGGGGTCTCCTTGCAGACCAATCCGCTGGCCTTGCGTAAATACCTCGATAAAAAAGGCCTGTTGGTATCCCAGATCGATGGCTCCTATCCCATGATGGGGCCCAGCGGATCCGCTTTCGGCGTGCAATATGTGCAGCAGACCATCCGGTTCGCCGCCGAGCTGGGCTGCCCGATGGTGGACACCGTGGACGGCGCGTTCGAAATCCCTGGCTTGAGCCTCGATGAAGTGTTCCGCATCACGTGCGACAACTACCGGCAATGCCTGTCGTGGGCGGAGGATTACCAGGTGGTCATCAACGTGGAGCCGCATGGCCCTTACACCAACAACCTCGACTTCATGCAGCGGCTGTTCAAGCATTTCGACTCGGAGTACCTGCGCCTGAATTTCGACACCGGCAACTCGTTCATCGCGGGGCATGATCCCTTGGAATACCTGAAAACGCTGGAGAAATACCTGGTCCACTGCCACATCAAGGATGTGAGCCCGGAGCTGGCCGCCGCGGTGCGCGGGGAGGAGACCGGGATCGGCAGCTCCGTGGTGCCGGTGGGGGGAGGCGTGAACGCCGAAAACATCCGCAAATGCGTCGCTCATCTGCGCAAGGCCAAATGGAACGGGGCCGTTTCCATCGAGTGCCATGGCTCGGACGAAAACACCGCCGCCAGCGTCAAATTCATGCGCGAGCTGGTGAAGGCCAATCCCCCCAAAGCCAAATAAGGAACCCACACCATGCAAACCACCGGCATCCAGACCCTGCCCCGCCGCGCTTTCCTGGCCCATGCGGCGGCCGCGGGGGCGTTCACCATCCTCAGCCCCAAGACCGTTTTCGGCACGGAGGCCAACTCCACCGTGGAGCTGGGCTTGATCGGCTGCGGCGGCCGCGGTTCCTGGATCGCCGGGCTGTTCGCCGAGACCGGGCTTTACCGGTTCGCCGCCTGTGCGGATTATTTCCAGGACCGGGTTGACGCGGCCGGGCAGAAGTTCGGCGTGCCCGCCGCGAAACGGTTTCCCAAGCTCTCCGGCTGCCAGCGGCTCCTCGAACAGAAGCTGGATGCTGTGGTGATCGAAACGCCGCCGTTTTTCCACCCGGAGCAGGCCCTGGCGGCGGTGTCCGCCGGCAAGCACGTTTTCCTGGCCAAACCGATCGCCGTCGATGCGCCCGGGTGCCAGACCATCGCCGAGGCGGGCCGCCTGGCCACCGCCCGCAAGCAGGTGTTCCTGGTCGATTTCCAGACCCGCGCCAACCCTCTCTACCGGGAGGCCGCCGCCCGGGTTCACAAAGGGGATATCGGCTCGCTGGTGATGGCGGAGGCGCATTATCCGTGGAACAGCGGCGGCCGGGGCTCGCCGCCCGCCACGGCGGAGGGGCGCCTGCGCAGCTGGTATTACGTGCTGGAGTTGTCGGGCGATTTCATCGTCGAGCAAAGCATCCACTCCCTGGATGTGGCCACCTGGATCCTCAACGCGGATCCCATCCGCGCGGTGGGCATGGGCGGCCGCAAGCTGCGCCCCGCCGGCAGCATCTGGGACCATTTCGCCGTCAACTACGCCTTTCCCGGCGGGGTCGTGCTCTCCTTCACCTGCATCCAGTCCATCCCGGAGATCCGGGATGAAATCACCTGCCGGGTGTTCGGCTCGGAGGGGATGATCCATACCGATTATTTCGGCGAGGTTTACATCCGCGGCAACGATCCCTTCAAGGGCGGCAACGTGGGCAACCTCTACACCACCGGCGCCCAGGCCAACATCCGGGAATTCCACCAATTCATCACCACCGGCAAGTATGAAAACCCCACGGTGGCGCCCTCCGTACGCTCCAATATGGCGGCCATTCTTGGCCGTGAAGCTGGCTACCGGGGTGGCGAAGTCACCTGGGATTCGCTGGTGAAGGAAAACCGCAAGCTGGAGCCCGATCTGCGCGGGGTCCAGGCGTAGATCGGCCCCGGCCGTTTCAGATCGGCTGGGGGAATGGGTGCCGGGCACGGTGCAGCAGCTCCACCGGCAGGCATTCCACCACATCGGTGATCGAGGTCAGCAGGCAGTCCTGGCGGTCCAGCTCGATGCTGATGAAAGAGCAATCGCCTTTCAGGACGGCGCCGGATTTGCTGATGAACTGGAGCCGGACGTTTTGGAGCGGGCTCTCCAGCTCCAGCCGGCCGGGGATTTCCGCGCGCGCGTCCGGGTCAGCCCACAGGCCAAGCACCTGCTCCGTCTGCCCGATGACCTCCTCCCGGGCGTAGCCCAAGGCGGACGTGAAAGCGTGGTTCGCATCCAGGATCCGCCCGCACTTGAGGCTGCTCAGGAACATGATGGACGGGCTGTGCAGAAAGATCTGCGAGAACCGTTTTTCCGAGGCGCGCAAGGCTTCCTCGGTTTTTTTCCGGTAGGTGATCTCCTGCCCCAGCCCCAGGAGGCGGACCGCCTCGCCAGCCTTGTTGCGGTAAATCCGGCTTTTCAAAAATACCCACCGTTGCTGGCCATCCGGCAGCTGGATGCGCAGTTCGCGGCTCCAGCTGGTTTCCCCGCCATCGGCCAGCATGCCCAGCAGCTCCTGGTTGAAACTGGGGCGGTCCTCCGGATGCAGCAAGAGGCTGAAGTCTTCCATGGTGCCGCCAAACGCCCCCGCCGGGAGGCCGAAGGTGTCGTGGGCGTGCGAGGACCAGAAAATGCGGTTTTTCTGGATGTCCCATTCAAAAAGATCCATGCCGGCGGCGCTGAGCGCCTGCTGCCAGCGCTCCGGCTCCCGGGGATGGCTTTGCCAGGTGCGGCCCGGCGCATGCCCGTGCAAGCCCACCTGCCGGGCGATGGCCTGCAACAGTTGTGGCATATGCCCTTTCAGCACAAATTCATCCGCCCCTGCCCGGATCAATCCCGCGGCGGTTTCCTCCCCCACCGGCCCGGCATAGACGATCACCGGGCAATGTTCCTGGAATTCGCGGCCCAAGGCCAGCACGTTGAAGGCATCGCACTTGGGCATCGAGTGATCCGTGAGGATCAGTTCCCAGGTGGCATTCTCCAGCTGCTCCGCCAGCTCCCCGATCGAGTTGGTCCGCTGGTGGTTCGGCTCATAGCCCCCCGTGCGCAAACTTTCCAGCGCCGCCGCCGTTTCCGGCGGCGAGCAGCCATGCAAAAGCAGTCGCAAGGGCGTCATAACCCCCCGGCCTTCCTGGCGGGCGGGCCAGCCGGCCGTTCGCGAAAAAATCCCCCCCTCAAGCCCGCCGGCCCGGCCGGACCTTTCCGACTGTTCTGAATTGCCCAATCCAAAAACATTTTCACACTCTGTTCCGCTATAAACACCAACCGTAGCGACGGCGCAGCGCGCCGACTTTCAGGAGTTGCGCAAAACCTAACCAAAACCCGCAACAAAACAAGCAAAAAAACCATTCACTGCGGGCAAATCCCCTTTTTGCCCTGGATAATGCCGTTGAATATTTTCCTAATATACTGATATTGAACGAATTGTGAAAAATTTCACCATGACGGTGCGGCCCCCGTCATGTCCCTGCATTGGGGAGGGAAATGATTGCTCCGCCGGATTTTGTGCAAGACCAAAAAAAATCCGGAAGTCCGGATCTGATCGGGGTTAGCGGCGAATGGCGGTGGTCTTGCACAAAAAGATCCAGCCAGCACGGCAGAGCCAATGGCCAGGACACGGCTAAGGTTTAACCAGCCGCTGCCGATATAAGGGTGAGAATATGAGATATTTGAAAAATCGGTCATTCGCTCTGCTCCTGTTCCTTTGGGGCATGGCCAGGGGATCCCTCGGATTATTGGCCAGCGAGCCGGCTGCCGCCGCCGCGCCGCCGCCGCCTCAAACCACCACCAACGTCCTTTTGCAGTCGCTCAGCAACCTGCCACCTGGCGCTGAATTCAAAAGCAGCTCCAACTTTATCCTATCGGTCCCCGCCAGGCTGGCGGTGGCGGTCCCCACCAATGCCATCCCCGCCACCAACGCCCCGGCCGGCACGGCCCACGCCACCAATGCGGTGGCGGCCGCCGATCATCCGGCTCCCGCCCCGCCAAAAGTAGCGGCCAAAAAACCGCCGGTTTCCCCGGAGGACGCCTTGCGGATGCTGCTCGAGGGCAACCAGCGATACCTCAGCCGCACCGCCACGCACCCGCGCCAAACCGCGCGCCGCCGGGCCGAGGTGGCGGCGGGTCAGCACCCGGTCGCGGCCATCCTGGGCTGCGCCGATTCACGGCTTTCCCCGGAGATCATCTTCGACCAGGGAATCGGCGATTTGTTTGTCGTTCGCGTGGCGGGAAACGTCCTGGACGACCACGTGATCGGCAGCTTGGAATACGCCGTCGAGCACCTCCAGGTGCCCTTGATCATGGTCTTGGGCCATGAGCGGTGCGGGGCGGTGATGGCCGCCGCCGCGGGCGGGCATGCCCCCGGCCGCATCCAATCGCTCGTGGAGGCCATCCAGCCGGCGGTCGAGGCCGCCCAGGATGCCCCCGGCGACAAAATCGAGAATATCATCCGGATCAATGTGGAGCGCATCGCCAGACAACTGTCCGGCCAGGAACCGATCCTCACCGAGTTCAAACACTTGGGCTACCTCAAGATTGTCGGCGCCCGTTATGACCTCGACACCGGAAAAGTGGATCTCTATCCCCTCCCTTGACCCGGAGGCTATTCATAATAACGTGGCCATTAGGGCGCCGGAATTTTGCCTGCTGGCAAGGCGGGAACGAGGCGCATGTTCAGGGCGGTCTGTAACGGGTTCACAACAAAGCCAGCGGGCAAAAGAACCAGCCAGAATGTGCAGATTATTATGAATAGCCTCCTTTGGGCATGGTAATCCGGCGGAGTTGTGGCACATTGGCTCCAGTATTCTCACAAACCAAGGATCGATTATGTTGACCAGATTAAAAAACCCAATCGTGGCGGCCCTGTTGCTGGCGGGCGTGGGCGCCTGGATCCCGCCGGCCGCGCCGGCCGCCACCCAGCCCACAGCCGCCCAGATGGAAAAACCGCCCAAGCCCAAGTCCCAGCGGATTACTGGCGAAATCCTGGGTGTGAATCCCGCCGCCATGATTTTCACCATGAAAATCGACCGCCAGCCGGGGATGATCGCCCGCATGGGCATCAACGCCAGCACCCGTTTGACCAAGGCGGGCAAGCCCGCCATCCTGTCCGATTTCAGGCCGGGGGATCAGGCGGCGGTGAGCTATCTGGCCTACCCCAACGGGTCCATCATGGCCGGCAAAGTGGAGGTCAAGAAACCCAAGCCGATGCCAGCCGCGCCCAAAAGATCATCCAAAAAAGCGTCCCGCAAGCCCGCCCATTAACCCGTGCCATTTACAGGCCCGTGCAGGGGATGCTGATGACTCACTTCGCGGCTTGCGCAAAAATCTGCGGCGCAATCATTTCCCTCCCAAAGGGACACGGTCAAGGGCCGGGGTGCGGACCGGGTTCCTTGGGCGTTTCGCTGTCCAGGATCGCCACCGCTGCCGCATACTGGCTGGTGTGGGTGAGGCTGAGGAGGATTCTTTGGGCGCCCCGGGCGGCCAGTAATTGGCGCGCCAGGCCGTGGATGACCGCTTCCGGCTGGCCGGTATCCCGGCGCAGCACCTCCATATCCTGCCAGCCCAGTTGCTGGCCGATGCCGGTGCCCAGCGCCTTGGAAATCGCTTCCTTGGCGGCGAACCGCGCGGCCAGGTGGGTCTCCGGATGGGTGAAGGACAGGCAATACTCCAGCTCCGCCGGGCACAGGATGCGCCGGGCAAACCGTTCGCCAAACCGCTGCCAGGAGCTGCGGATCCGCTCCACCTCCACCAAGTCGATGCCTACGCCGATCACCATGGCCAGCAGTCCCGGTCGCGGGCCGGCTCAATAATCCCGCATCAGCGCCAGCATTTCCCGGACGGCCGCATCCAGGCCGGTGACGAGGCTGCGGCTGAGGATGCTGTGGCCGATGTTCAGCTCCACCAAGTGGGGCAGCTGCCGCAACCCAGCCAGGTTCTGATAATTCAAGCCATGGCCGGCATTGACCTGGAGCCCGGCCTGGTGTGCCTGGCGGGCGGCCGCCAGCAACCGGGCCACCTCCCGGTCCCGCCCGGCGGCCACGCCAAAATGCTCCGCGAACGCCCCGGTGTGCAGCTCGATGAACTGGCTGCCGGTCCGCGCTGCGGCTTCCACCTGGGCCGAATCCGGCGCGATGAACAGGCTGACGTCGATGCCCCGGTCGTTGAGGCGCTGGCGGGTATCGGTCAGCGCCGCTTCGTTGCCGGCCACGTCCAGGCCGCCTTCGGTGGTCACTTCCTGCCGCCGTTCCGGCACCAGGCAGACGATGTCCGGCTTGAGCTTCAGCGCGATTTCCACAATCTCCGGGGCGTTGGCCATCTCCAGGTTGAGGCGGGTCCGCACCACTTCCCGCAGCTTCCACAGATCCCGGTCCTGGATATGCCGCCGGTCTTCGCGCAGGTGCGCCGTGATGCCGTGGGCGCCGGCCGCCTCGCAAATGAGGGCCGCCTCGACGGGGTCCGGCTCGCCGTGGCCAAGCCCGCGGTAGCGCGCCTCCCGCAGGGTGGCGGCGTGGTCGATGTTGACGCCCAGTTTCAGCATGGTCCGCCTATGGCTTGCCAGCCGGTTTGAGGTTGGCGGGGGCCAGCTGGCCGTCGAGCCACCGGGTCAGGAGCACCAATTCCAGCGCATTGAAGCCGATGTGGGATTTCCGCACCAGGGTCAATTGCTTCGGGGAGGTGACGGTGATTTCCGTGACGGTGTTGCCCAGCATGGGGGAAACCGCCTTCAGCCAGGTGTGCCCCACCATGTTGGTGGGGTTGGCCTCTTCGTCCAGCTTGGGGGGGGAGAATATGAGATCCGCCACCTGGATGATCAGCCGGGTCTGCTCCAGCCGGCTCTGGGTGATTTCCCAATCGTAAAAAAGCAGGTTGTTGCGGTCCGCAAATTGCGCCAGCAGCTCGACCGGGGGCGGATTGGTGTTCAGCGCCGCCGGGAAGATCCCGCCCAGCATCCAGTTGCCGGCCGGCTCGGGGGCGCAGCAGAGGAAGGGCGCCAGGATTGGCAGGCCGCTCCAGACCAGCTCCGTTTTATTGGTCAGGTGCTTGACTTCCCCCCAGCGGTGCTGGGTGAGCCGGGCTTGCAGCAAGGCCGGGAGTTTTTCGCCCAGCTTTTCCAGGGCGTTGGTCACCTTGGGGGCCGGCGCCGCCACGTAAGTCTGGAAAGGCCCTTCCTCCTGGGCCCAGACGTAAATTTGGTTGGGCATCGTTTCCACTTCCAGCGGCTTGAGCAAGGGCCACGAATTGAGCCACGGGCCCGCTCCCTGGATCGCCGTGAAGCTGACCAGTGGGTCGCGGATGGTGTTGGTGGGGATGCGCCAGGTATCCAGCTGCCATTTAAGGGTTTCCGGGAAATTCAGGGTCATCCGGGTGCGCACATAATCGGTTTTGCTGCCCAGGGTGAGCTCCACCGCCGGCAGCGGCCCGGAAAAACCGGTCCAGCGCGGCCAGTGCAGGTTGCCCAGCCGGGGGAAATCCACCCGGGCCGCCAGCCAGGCGCCGGCTTCCAGGGCGGCCGGCCGGCCCGTTTCCTTGGTTTGGCGCATGGCCTTGGGGAAACCGTTCAAAGGCTCGGTTCCGTAGCCCAGGATCCGCCAGTTCCCTACCGTGGCGAAGCGCACGATGCTGCCTCCGCCCGCCGGCTTGAACTCCCAGCCGCTGGCCCCGGTCAGGGGCACGGCCTGGCCGTTCAGATTTTTCTCGAGATACTGCCACAGATTGGTGCTCCAGCGCTGGCCCCGGCTTTCATCCAATTGGGCGGCCAGCAGGATTTCCGAGGCTTGCGAGCTGCGTCCCCAGATCTCGTAAACCGACTCGGCTTGGAATAGATCCGCCACCATGGGCTGGAGGACTTCGACCGGGGGCAGCGCCAGGCCCGTGGTTTTCCGGTGCCAGCGCCGGGCAGCCTGGCTCAACTGTCCGGCCAGGCGCTCACGCAGGGGGGCGCTGGCAGGCAAAGCAAGCGCTTTGCCCAGCGTGCCAGCGCTGGCGTCGCGGGCCAGTTGCGCGGACCCCGCGAAATGATAGCGGGCCAGCAATTCCGGTTCCGAAGCCGTGGCCTGGCCGGGAACGTCCGCTGCGCTCCATGCCAGTCCTGCCCAAGCTCCCGTTAAAAGCACGATGAATTTATTCATAGCAACCCCTCTTGAATGCCAGAGCCTCGTGATTTTAGCAATAGAACTCATCGGCAACCGTGCAACCGGATCGGCGGTCTTCAACGGATCATTTCAGGCCCTCGCCTGCCTTCCGCTGGATCGGCCGCCGGTTTTTGTGCGCCTGCTGGCGCCCGGGCCATTTTGACTAATCCGCGCGTCTGGGCTATTAGTTTATGGTAACTGGATTATGAATATGACGAACCTGACCAACCAACCCCGGTCCATTGGGCTGGGCAACAAATTAATGAACGCCGGCCTGGCCTGCTTGATGGCCGGCCTGCTGGCTGCGAATGCCGCCGGGGAAAAGGCCGCCGCCGGCAAAAATATAGATGTGAGCAAGCTGCCCCCGGCCGCCGGGAAAAAGGTGGATTTCAAAAAGGACATCAAACCCATTTTCGACAAGAGCTGCTCGGATTGCCACGAAGGCAGCACCCCCAGCGGGCGCTTCCGCGTGGACCAACGGGAGGCCGCCCTCAAGGGCGGCGAGCACGGCGTGGCCATCATCCCCGGCAAGAGCGAGAAAAGCCCGTTGATCCACTATGTGTTCCGGCTCGTCAAAGATATGGAGATGCCTCCGGATGGATCCGGCGACCCGCTCACGAAGGAGCAAGTAGGCCTGCTGCGCGCCTGGATCGACCAGGGCGCCAAATGGGAATAAAGTTCAAACCACACCCTCTGGAAACGCAAAATCCCGCTGCAACCTTGACCTTGCGGCTGCAGCGGGATGGCGGTTTTAAAAGGTTGGAAGTTTTAAAGCTTCAGCAGTTCCTCAGCGATCTGCACCGCGTTGAGCGCGGCGCCTTTCAGCAGCTGATCGCCCGAAACCCAGAAACAAAGCCCGTTGTCCAAGGCGCAATCCTTGCGCAGCCGGCCCACGGCGCAGTTGTAGCGTTCAGCCTGGTATAGCGGCAGGGGATATTCGCACTGGGCGGGATCGTCCACCACATCCAGGCCCGGCGCCTTGGCCAGCACGGCCCGCGCGGCTTCCACCGTCACCGGCTTCTCGAATTCCGCGCTGATAGCCACCGAATGGGCGCGATATACCGGCACGCGCACGCAGGTCACGCTCGCCCGGAAGCCCGGATGGTGCATGATTTTGCGGCCTTCGTTCTCCATCTTCATCTCTTCCTTCGTGTAGCCGGTCGCCAGGAAGGAATCCACGTGCGGCAGCACATTGAAGGCGATCTGGTGCGGGTAAACCTCCCGGGTCACGGGCTGGTTGTTCACAATCTGGCTCACCTGCCGCTTGAGTTCCTCGATGGCCTTGGCGCCGGTGCCCGACACCGCCTGGTAGCTGGAGGCGAATATGCGTTTCACCGTGAACGCCTGGTGCAGCGGGTAAAGGGGCATCAGCGCGATCGCCGTCGTGCAGTTCGGATTGGCGATGATCCCTTTGTGCCATTTCACATCCGCCGCGTTGATCTCCGGCACCACCAGCGGCACCGAGTCGTCCATCCGGAATGCGCTCGAATTATCCACCACCACGCAGCCGGCCTTGGCCGCGATCGGGGCAAATTCCTTGGAAATGCTGCCGCCGGCGCTGAACAGCGCGATATCAATGCCCGCGAAGCTGCTTTTAGTCAGCTCCTGGACGGTGATCGCCTGGCCCTTGTAAGTCAATTTCTTGCCCACGGACCGGGCGGAGGCCAGCAAAGTCAGCTTCCCCACCGGGAAGTTGCGCTGCTCCAGCGTTTTAATCATCTCGATGCCCACGGCGCCCGTGGCGCCGGCCACTGCTACATGCGGATTAGGATTCATATCTATTCCTTAAGGGGGCATAATATAAAGCTTCGCCGGGGTATGTCAAACCTGCGTGGTGGCACCCCGCAAACACATTCCAGAACTACGGTACGGATCACGCGCGCTCATGGCTGAGGGCGTTTTCCCGCACCGGGAAGGCCAGCCATGGGGACGCAAATCATTGCCTCGGCCCGGGGTCCGCATTTTTTTACCGAATACAAAAAGCCTTCCCATTCAAACCGAGCGAAGCCGGTTAAGCACCGCTATTTTGGGCCAGCCAGGCATCCAGATCGGCCTTGGAACGGAAATCCAGCAGGGCATCAGTCAGGCCCTCCAATTGCTCGCTCGATAGCTTTTTCAGCTTGGCTCTCATCCTGGGCGCCAACACCCCAAACCGCCGCTCCAGCAACCGGTTCACCACGGCCAATTGGCCTTCCTGAAGCCCCTCCCTTCGGCCTTCCTGGCGGCCCTGCTCCAAGCCTGTCTCCAGACCTCTTGCCAAGCCTGTTTCCAAGCCTCTGGCCATTCCCTTCTCTTCCCAGGATGTCATCAATTTCATAATCTTCTTTGCTTCCTGAACTGCCAGTAATTTACCCGCCTCGGCCTTGAATTGCAATGCCTCCGCTTCGTTCAACCGCAGGTAGGTGTCGATGAACACCCCCAGGAAATGCTGCTTCACCGGGTCCACTTTCAAGGTCAGCAGCATCCGCAGGCATTCCAGCTTCACCCGCACCCGATCCTCTTTGCTGATGCCCATTTTGGACATCAAGGCACACACCGCCGGATTTTTCCGGCTCACGAAATCCTTCCAGGAAAGCCGCGCCAGCTGGATCACCTTGAACCGGAACTGCAGGACCGTGAGGTCCGGCAGGGCGACTTGAAAGAGATCCGTTTCGGCTGCCTGGCTGGGATGGGAGAAAACCACCACCGGGTAAACCGGCAGGCCGTGCTTCTGCAACAGCAGGGAAAAATAGTGGTGCATCCGCCGGCCAAACTCCGCCTGTTTCTGCGCCTGGTTTTCGATGTGCACCAGGAAATAGGATGGTTTCCCCTGGAACTGGCATTTGGCCACCAGATCCACCTCGTGCCGCTCACCCTGCTGCGGCAGGTCGAGGATCTCCTTGTCGAGGAATTGCACCGACTTTTTATCCAGGTATTGGGCGGCCTCGGGCAGGAAAGCATCGACAAAATCGCCAAAGAACTGCCGCAACAGCTCCTTGAACAACTGGTCATGGTTGACTGGCTCACCGGGTGACATGGAGCGTAGTATAGGATCAGGCTGCCAGAGTAAAAGCTTTAAAATGCTTTCGCTGGATTCCGCTTGGGAGCATCATGGGTGGTGAATTGCGGAAAGAGACCACTCAGGCATAACCGCGCTGGCGGAGGAGGATCTGGGACAGCAGTGTGCCATCCGGGAGAGCACGCAACCCCCGGCCGGATTACCACCGGTTTCGAGGCTCACCTGAAAGCCACGGGCCATGCGGCAGCCGGAGCTGCCACCAACCGCATGGCTGTTTTCAAGCTATCGGTCTGCGCCAGGTTCCGGATCCACGAACACTCCCGATAGCACGGCGTTGAACCCGGCCACTTTACGCACCTCCAGGTTCACCGGGCCTTGGATGGTCCAGCTCAAGCCAGCGCCCGCCGCCGTCTCCGCCGTTTGAACACGCTGGGTATCCAGCACGTTCAGGTCGTCAGATAAAACCACCTCCATGGCCCGCCCGTTGCGGTCAAAGTCGAGGAAATAAAGGGTGAGCCGGGCGGGTTTGTCCCCCGGTGGAGTGAGCTGAAGCTCCAGGCGGTCGTTGGCGAACCAGCAAGTGGGAACTGGCGCCCCATCCTTCGGTGCGGGCAAAAGGCGTGGGTCGGCTGCGGCCGGGACCGGCCAGGCAAAGGGATTCCCGCTGCGGACTTCAAGCCGCCAGCCGTTTTGCGCGGCGGCGCCACCGGTGGCCATCGGTATCCAGGCTCCTTGGGAGCCGTATTGAGCCGGCCACCGGCCGCCCGGCAGGCCACCCCGGGCCAGGAACCGGGCCTTCCCCACACCGATGGGAGCCTGGTTCCAAACCAGCGGCAGGCAGACGCTGGTGGCCACAGGCGAACCGGAGGCGGCCACAGCCAGGCCCGGCTGCCACAATCCCAGACGCTGCGCGGTCCGGTCTCCGCGGCGGGCCACCAGTTCAATTTGCTCCGGCACGAACCAGGTGCCTTCATCAGAAAAACTGAGCGTGATCCGCGGTGGATCCTCCAAAGGGGTTGCCGGATTCCACGGGAATACCGCCTTGGAAGCCTGGGCAGGGACGGACCCCAAACGGAACCCACCGACGCTGACTTGGACCGGGCCGGGCGTGCCCACCGGCGTGCCAGCCACCCGGATAAAGAGCCGCTCATCCGGTTGAATGGCCGGGCGCTGGGCGGGTTGCGGGCCGGGGCGCGCGCTTTCGAAAAGCTTGCCGCGGATTTGAGCCAGCCGGGGGGAAGGGGCATCTTCGAGAGCGGGCTCCGCGCCCCGGCCAGCCACGAGCATCGTGGCGGTGCGGTGGGCGGGGAGGCGGAAACGTGCGCGGCCCGGGGAGGTTTGCACGCGCACCGAAGCAGACGGGCCATCCGCCGCAACCGCATGCGCCCACTTCAGCTCGGCGGCATCCGGCACGCGCAAGACCAGCTCGACTTCCTCGGTGTCGGAACCCGGGCGGGTGAGGAATCGCGCCCGGGAGGTGATGGGCGCCACGTAACGGCCCTCCGGGGTGCGGAACAAATTGGCCTCGTTGGGGCCGGAGACCTCCACGCAATGCGGGAGGAGAACCTGCTCTTTGCCGGGCAGGGTGTCAAACAAGGGGGCATAGAGTTCGAGGAAATCCGCGGCCCGGTCATTGGGGGGCTGCTGGGAAATAGGGTACTCGTGGGCGATCATCTGCGGGAAAAGCGCCCAGTGCAAACGCCGCTTCAGCTGCGCCTCAAACTGGAGGAGGTCGCCCTGGTAGGGCCGGGCATAATGCCAGGCAGAGGCCGGGCGCAGCGGTGTCAGGTAGCCGAGGGCGCGGAGGTAATCGTTTTCGTGGCAGACCCCATCGGCCTCCTCGAGCACCTCGATGCGGTAGAACTGGTTCAGGAACAGCTTTTTGCCCGCGGCATGAGCCAGGCGCGCCACGGAGCGAACCGCTTCGCGCACAGGCAGGGCCATGTTTTCCACCGGCCGGGCGCCCACCATGCTCAAGCCGTCGTCGTGCCCGTAATCCAGCATGCTGGCCCAATCCAGGCGGTCCATGACAAAGCCTTCCAGGCCGGGAAGCCGCTGGAGATGCCGGCGGACCTGATCTTCCAGGAAAGGCCAGAGGGCGTATTGGCTGCCGGGGTTCATCGCCATGGCGCCTTCCCAGGTGGGGATATCGCGGCCCTGGGCGTCCTTGATCAGGGCGTTGGCGAATTTCTCCCGCAGGATGCGGGCCGCCTCGGCGGGATCGCCGCTCTTGCCCCCCGCGCCACCGTATTCGGTCACGTTGAAATAGGCGTAGGTGCGTATGCCGTGCTCCCGCAGGGCGCCGATGAAGGAGAGGATTTTGGAATCCGACATGGTCTGGCCCAGCTTCCACCATTTGGCGTAGGTGTAAGGCTCCCATTCCCTGGCCTCCGGCAGGTATTCGCCAAGATGGGTGAACCAGAAGCTCGACCATATGAAGCGGACGCTCTGCCGTGCCATCTCCGCGAAATCCGGGTGATCCTGGATGTGGTGGTAATAGAAGGCGCCTTCGCCCGGCCCGCGGGTCGCGGCCGTCCGGAACCAGGCGGGGAAGGCGTCGCTGTAAGCTTTGAGCGCCGACCGGTAGTCCGCTGGGTGGGCCCAGAGCAGGAGGCGGAGCGGTGAGGGACGTCCGCCGCCCATGCCGCGGCGCGCCAGCGTGAGGGTGAGCACCCGGGCGTCGCGCCACTCGAATTGCAGGTGGGGCAGGTTGGCGTCGGCCGGCAGCGCGATCGTCAAAGCCTGGCCGGTCTGGGGATCGAAAAGGCTGATCAGCGGCAGCACATAGGTGGCGCCGGTGTCCCAGCCATTGGCCGCATAAGGTGCGGGCTTGAGGGTGGGATTGGCCGCCAGCTGGATCACGCCCCGCTCGGTGGGGGTGAATACCTGGAGGTTGCTGGAGAGCGCGGGCAGTTCGATGGATACCTGGTGCTCCACCCGCGCGGCATCGCCCTGGAAATCGAGATCCCAAGCCACCCCCTGGCCGGCGGCGGACCAGGCCTGCGAAACGCGCAATGGCAGCTCTTGCAGGCGGCCCCGCCAGGCCAGCGGCTGGCCGGGCGCCGGGCTCAAATCGCCAGCGGCAAGATCCGCCCCGGTGCCGGTGACCTGGTTGCGGACGCGCATTTGCACAGGGCCGGCCAGCCAATCGCGGGCGACGCCATCCAGCCGGGTCTGGATTTGGCCGGGCAGCCCGGTCCGCGGATCGAACTCGATGTTTAATCCGGCGTTTTCAAGGCCAGCCGCTGGCATATTCAGCGGCGGGATCAAGGTGGCGGCCAGAGCCGCGAGCAAGGCCAGGACGCCAGCCCGGCGCCAGGAATGGAGTGGGGATTTTTTCATGGTTTCAAATCGTTGGCTCCCGGGTGATGGCCCGCAGCATGGCCTGGAAATTTTCCAGCGGCGTGTCGAGCTGCACGTGGTGCGTGGGGCCGATGATCAGGCCGCCGTCCTTGCCGATGGTTTCCAGGCGGGTTTGGACTTCCCGCTCCACCTCCTGGGGCGTGCCAAAGGGCAGGGTCTGCTGCTCGTCGATGGTGCCCCAGAAACAAAGCCGGTTCCCATAGGCCTTCTTCAGCCGGGCCGGGTCCATGCAAAGGGGCTGGACCGGGTTCAGCACATCCAGGCCAATCTCGATGAAGTCGGGGATGATCGGCTCAATGGCGCCATCGGAATGATAGGCGATCTTCAGAGCCGGGTTGAGGTTCTTGAGCGCGGCAAAGAATTCGGCCCATTTGGGCTTGAACAACCGCCGCCACAGGGCCGGCGAGATGATCATGCCGGTCTGCCCGCCCACGTCATCGCCCACCCAGATCATGTCCACGCCCATCTCCACCAGCCGGCGGGCCGCGGCCAGGTGATAGCGGAACGGGATTTCCAGGATGGCCTCGGCGGTGTCCGGAGCGGCCACCAGGTCGGTGAGCAGCCGCTCATAGCCGCGCAAGGCCCAGGCGGTTTCGAAGATCGTGGTCACGGTGACCCCCACAATCCAATACTCCTCCTTGAATTCGCGCAGCGTCCAGGCTGCGTCCTGGTAAAGCCCCGGCCGCAGCGGATCGGGGGCGCGATACCCGTGGATGGCGTTGTCATCCGCCAGCGGATGGCCCGTCATCTCGGTGTAATGGCCCTGGCCGAAGGGGGTTTCGTAGCCGATGACCTTCCAGCCCACGCCCCATTCGTCCACGTAATCGCGGTCGGACTGGTAATAGGAGTTGGCCCAGCACACGCTGGTGAGGAGGAGATCCTGGCCGAGCGCTCGCTCCAATTGGTAGGTGTTGCCGCCGCCGTGGGGATTGTGGCCCGCCGCCGCCAGGCCCAGGTGCTGGCGCAGCCGGAGGGCAAATTCCGGCGTGAAGCTGATCTGCATGGGGCAACGGTCGGGCTGCTGGTGATCCAGCGCCATCAGGACTCGCTCGCGATGTTTCATGGTTTCGTTTTTCCGGGCGCCGCGTTTACCAGAAGAGCAGGTTCAGAACCACGACCGCCCCCATGACGACGACGCCCAACACGGCCGGCTGCTGATGCCACCTCAGCTCCGGATGCTGCTCGGCCGGGGTGAGTGAATAGACCAGCCCCCGCAACGACTCCTCCGTCCGGTTCTGGCGCGTCAGCAAAGAAATCAGGATGGTGGCCCCGAGGCAGACCGACCAGGCAAAGATGGCGGTCCAGAAATTCTGCCCCATCTCCCCCGCATAGCGATGGGCGATCACCCCAAACCAGCCGCCCTTGATGAGGGTGGTGGCGCCCATGGGGATGGTCAGGCCATGGTGCACGGCGGCGGCCAGGGTGCCGGCCAGCAGGCCCCAGAAAGCTCCGTGGCCGGTGGCCCGCTTCCAGAACATGCCCAGCAGGAAAGTGGCGAACAGCGGGGCGTTGACAAAGGCGAAGATCAGCTGGCAGAAATCCATGATGTTGTTGTATTTCGAGGCCAGGTAGGCGGTCGCCACGCTGAGCAGCGTGGCCACCACCGTCGCGGCGTGGCCCATCCACAAGTAGTGGCGGTCGGATTGATTCGGGCGGAGGTGGCCCTGGTATAGGTCATAGGTCCAGACCGTGTTGAAGGCCGTGACATTGCCCGCCATGCCGGACATGAACGAGGCAATCAGGGCGGTGAGGCCGAGGCCGATCAGGCCGCTGGGGAAGTAGTGGATCATCAGGGCGGGGATGGCCATGTTGAAATTGGGCGTGCCATCCGCGCCGCGCGGCAGGAGCTGTCCGTTGGAGGAGGTGTCCAGCGCCATCGCCACCATGCCGGGCGCCACCAGCAACAGGGGAAAGGCCATTTTGGGGAAGGCGGCCAGCAGCGGGGTGCGCCGGGCGGCGGCCATCGAGCGGGTGGCCATGGCGCGCTGCACGAGCAGGAAATCGGTGCACCAATAGCCGAAGGCCAGCACAAAACCGAGCCCGAAGGTCATGCCCACCCATTCCACGCCCATGGGATTGGCGGCGGAGCTGTGCAGTGGCTGCCACACCCGCACCAGGGCATCCGGCGCCAACCCCTGGCTGGTGGCCACCGCCGCCATGCGCTCCTTCAGGCCGGCCCATCCACCCAGGTCTGCCAGGCCAAGCAGCACCAGGGGCAGGAAACCGAGCACGATCATGAAAAATTGCAGCACCTCGTTGTAGATGGCCGAGGTCAGGCCGCCCAGGAAGGTGTAGGCCAGCACGATCCCCGCCGAAAACCAGAGGCTGAAGGCATAGTCCCAATTCAAAACCAGCTCGAGCAGCTTGGCCAGGATATACATGGCGATGCCCGAGTTGAAAACCGTCATGGCGGCGAACGCCACGGCGTTCAGGGTGCGCGTCTTTTCGTCGAACCGCAGCTTGAGATATTCGGGCACGGAGCGGGCCTTGGACCCGTAGTAGAAAGGCATCATGAACAGCCCCAGGAAGGCCATGGCGGCGATCGCCCCCAGCCAGTAGAAATGGCAGGTCAGCATCCCGTATTTGGCCCCGCAAGCCCCCACGCCGATGACCTCCACCGCGCCGCAGTTGGCGGACATGAACGCCAGCGCCGCCACCCAGCCCGAGATGGAGCGGCCGGCCAGCAAAAAGTCGCTGCTGGTCTGCATGCCGCGTTGGAGGGTCCAGCCCACCCCGATGACGAACAGCACATAGGTTGCCAGGACGAGGTAATCGATGAAGTGCAGGTGGATGGCAGTCATGGATCGGGGAGCTGGGTTAAAGGGGTGGCGCCGGGCCGGGTGCGGGCTGGAGGGTCGAGGGTGCCAGCCACTGCGGCCGGAACCAGTGGTTCAGCCAGGTTAAGGATCCGGATCACGGAACCCATATTTGTCACCGTTGGGGCCAAAGTCCAGCCCGAAAGGAGGACCGGGACGCACCCGGGCTGGCATTGGCACGGGGATTTGCCCGTCCGGCTCCCTTCATTGCCCACCGGAATTCTGCAGGGCGTAGAGAAAGCCTTGCGAGGCGACATATAGAACCCCGTTGGCGGCCACCGGTGTCGCGTGGATCGCCGAGCCCACCTGCACCTCGCCGAGCAGCCGTTTTTCCCGGGCGGCGGCCAGGATCGTGAGCTTTCCAGCGCTGTTGCCGGTGTAAACCTTGCCGTCCGCCACCAGCGTGGAACCCACCATCTGCCCCTTGGTTTCATGCGTCCAGAAGCAGCGGCCGGTCTCCGCATCCAGGCAATGTATCACGCCCCGGACATCCGGCACGAATACCAGGCCGTTGGTGACCGAGGGGGTGGAAAAGCTCCGGTTGATCCCCTGGTATCTCCATAGCACCCCTGAACCGCTGATGTCTCCGGTGCGCGTGGCGTCGATGCAAGTCAGCGCCCCGGGCCCCGGGCCGTGGCGGGTATCCTGGCCGATGGTCACATATACCCGGTTTTGGTGGAACACCGGCGTGCCGATCACCTCGCTGGGCCCCTCCGAGTTTTTGTTGTAAGGCAGCGATTCGCCGTTGCGTTTGCGGTATTCCGCCGGATTGCAGTCGCAGCGCCAAACCGTGCGCAAAATCCGGCCCGGGCCGGCCGGGTCCGCCACCGGGCGCGCCTCGAACGCATAGCAAAAACCGTCCCCTCCCCCATACAGCACCAGCGTCTTCCCGCCCACCTGGGCCAGGCTGGGCGAGGACCATTCACCGTGGAGGATGCGCGGGCCGATCTTGGCGTCATCCTTCGCCACGAGTTTCCCGGTGTTCTGATCCAGCGCGATGAGGCTGGGCGCCTGCGGCGACGGGAGGTTTTTGTGCGACACATCCACGCCATTGGAGGTGCATGCATAGACCAGGCCATCGTGAACCAGCGGGGAGCAATCCGAAGCGTCCTGGGGCCAGACATCGAGCTCGGATATGAAATCGTAGCGCCAGAGGATATCCGCGTCGGAGGGCAGCAAATCCATGGGTGCCACGCGGTCCGGGGCGGCGGTGGGCGAGCCACCCGTGGGCGGCTTGCCGGGCTTCATGCGGGCCGCCACGGCGATATACTCGCCTTCCTCCTTGAACGGGCCATCGTTGCCATTGGCGAGTCCGCTGGCATCGAGGCAAAGCGCCTCACAGCGCCCCGTCACCAGGTAAACCCGGCCCGCTTTGGCGGTCGGCGTTGAGCAGACGCCCAATTCGGCGAAATCCCCGTTGAAATTCCCCGTGCGCACCAGTTTGGAAACCACCAGCTGCCAGCGGAATTTCCCGGTGGTTTCGTCGAAACACATCAGGATGCCGCGGTCGTCGGAAAAGCGGGGATCCCGCGGCACCCCATTGTTGGTGCCGATGAACACTTTGCCGCCGGCGATGACCGGGGTGCCGTAGGTTTCCTTGCCCAGCCTGGCCACCCATTTGACATTGCGGGTGGTGGCCATATCCACGCCGGCGCCACCATTGATCTTTTTGCCCGGCGCAAAGGAATCGGGCAGGCCCGTCTCTTGGGAAACCATGTTGCGGGTGTCGTGGCCGGTCCATTGCGGCGAATCCGCGGCAGACGTGGAAAAAACCCAACCCAGGCCGCAAAGAAGCCAGGGGACAAATGTGTGGTTCAGCATGGTGGCTCACGGTATGGCCACGCACGCCGGTCCGCAAGCGAATTGCGCAGGAGTCTTGATTCCGCCTCCTGGCCTTGGCAAACCCGGGGGAATTGGTTACCGTGCATCCTATGTTTAGCCAGGTGATTCGGATGCGTTCAGCCGCGGCCTTGGCCCGCCAGGCCGGCGCTGGTGCGCCGAAACCATCCAGCGCCGGGTGGGCGGCCCGGTTTTTGGGGGCCATGGCGAGTGTCTGGCTCGCGGGGGCTCTGGGCTGGCCAATGATGGCGGCGGAACCTCCCGGTGCGCCAGCCACCCAGGCCAAGCCAGCCTCCAGCCCGGCCCCGCCCGGGAACGTTTACCTCGCGGTGGGATCCGATACCGCGATCTGGAATTTCGGCGGCACGGTCGATGTCTATTCCGCCCATCCTTATTATCCCCAGGGCTTTTTCACCGATCCCGCCAGCCCGGCCTTCCAGGTCATGGACTCCGCCTGGCGCGCCCAGTTCCGGGATTCCTATGGCCAGGCCGTCAAGTTCACCTGGTGGATGATGGGCGGCAACATCTATCGCGAGGCTGTGAACCAAAACGTCCCCATCCCGAACACCATGGTCCTGCACCTGATGAAGCAGTATCACGGCGAGGCCATCCGGCGGTTCGGCGACGAGCTGTCGCTGCATTACCACACCTTCCTCTGGAGCGATTACGACGGGGACGGGAATTACCACTGGAACCAGGCCCGGACCTTCCAGGAATGCCGGGAGGACTTCGATCTCACCCTCGCCCAGTATTTGCTCGAGGAGGAGGTGTTCCCGGTATCCTTCCGCAGCGGCTGGCATTTCATGGATAACGAGTGGCAGCAATACCTGGACGAGCTCCTGCCCTTCAGCATGCATAACAACTGGCCGGCCTGGCTGCCCTGGAACCTCTTTGAGCCTATCAACAACGTCCAGGATTGGTCACGGGCGCCCTCCACTTTCGTGCCGTATCACCCGGCGCCTGGGAACTACCAGCTCCCGGGCCCGGGAACCGGCTGGGATTTGCGGTCCATCAAAATGCAAAACCTGGCGCAGAGCGACCTGGAGGGGGTTTTTGTGCGGGCCGCCCAGGGGGAGGACCAGGTGGTTTGCATCTGGAACCATCTGCCGGAAAACTTCATCCCCAACTTCGCCCGGATCCATTCCCTGGCCCAAACCACCGCCGCGAATCATCCGGATGTGAAGTTCCGCTATTGCACAGCGGTGGAGGCCATGCAGCGCTGGCTGGGGGCCGCTGAAACAGCGCCCCCGGAAATCGAGGTTTCCGAAGCCGCCCAGGGCCAGACGGTGACCCTCACCATCCACACCAGCCAGCCGTTGTTTCAGCCCCGGCCCTTCGTGGCCTTGCGGGACGCCTGCCAGCGCTATGCGAACCTCACCGCCGCCTGTGTGCCGGCCGGTTCCAATACCTGGTCGGTCATCCTGCCCGTGCCGCGCAACACCCTGGCCAAAGTGGGCATCGCGGCGACCGGCCGGGCGGGCCATTTGGCCACCCGCATCCTGCGCTACCTGCCGGACGATCTTTACCTCGATAACCGCGGCCAGGCCTATGCCGAATTGGAGGGGAACTGGAGCGCCACCGCCACCGCCGCCTGGGGCGTCGATGCCCGGATTGCCCCGCTGGCCGCCGGCGACACCGCCCGCGTCCGCTGGACCCTGCCGGTTTCCCGTTCCGGCGTGTACCGGATCTCCGCCCAGGCGCCGGCACTGGCCAATGGGGTGGGGAATATTGCGTTCAACCTGTTTTCGGGCGGCTCCCATCTCCTTGCCGCAGCGTTCGCCGCGCCGCTGCCGGATCGCCAGTGGGTGGAATTGGGCAACGCACTGCTGGATCCTGGCCGGACGAATTTCCTGGAGCTGACCGTGCGGGGCGCTGATCCACCCGGAGGCTGCGCAGTGGCGGACGTGATCCGGATCGTGCCGCTGCCGGACACCAACGCCCCCATCATCACCTGCCCCCCGGACATCGTCATCGATTGCGCCACCGGGAATGAAACCCCCGTGGCGTTCGAGGTGTCGGTCAGCGATGACGGCGATCCGCATCCCCTGGTTCTCTGCCTGCCTGCCTCCGGCTCGCGGTTCCCGCTGGGAACCACCCTCGTGCGCTGCCTGGCCACGGACGCCAGCGGGAACTCCAGCTCCGGCTCGTTTGCCGTCACCGTCCGGGATCCGCAGCCGCCCGTCATCACCTGGATGGCCGGTGTGGCGTTGAAGGTGGACGCCGATTGCCAGGCCCGCCTGCCGGACCTCACGGACGCGGGCCACCTCCTGGTGGCCGATGCCTGCGCGGACTTCACCGTGACCCAAAGCGTGCCTCCGAACACGGCGCTGGGGATCGGCATCCACCCGGTGGCCTTGCGCGTTTCCGATGCCGCAGGCAAGGTGGCCTATGCCACCAATCATGTGGTGGTCCAGGCCGCCGCGCCACCGGTGATCCTGCGGCCGCCGCAAAGCCGCACCAACTTCCTGGGCACGACCGCGGTTTTCCAGGTGGAGGCCCGGTCGTGTGGCCCCATCGCCTGCCAATGGCGGCGCGGGGCGGTGGCTTTGGCGGGCGAAACCAACGCCACCCTGGCCATCGCCAATGTGCGCCTGGCCAGCGCGGGCCTGTATTCGGTCATTCTGGCCAATACCGCCGGCCAGGTGGCCAGCGCCGCCGCGGAGCTGGTGGTGGTGCCCAGCCCGGGACTGGCGCCCAACGAGCTCGCCCTCGCGCCGCTGCCCACCGGCTTCCGATTATGGTTCCCCGGCCCTGCCGGCCAGGCTTGCGACGTCCAGCGCACGGCTGATCTCCGGGCCGGCTGGACCACGCTTGCCACCATCCGCCTGCCGCCGGGTGGCGTGGCGAGCTACACGGATGCCAGCCCCCGGCTGGCGGCAGCTTTCTACCGGGTAGCCCGCCGGGCTGATTAACCTTGTCCCAGCTTTTTGGGGGGAAAGTTCTTGAACTGATTGTTAAGTGGCAAATGAGGAGGGCCTTGCACAAAAAGATTTGGCCACTACGACGGAGCCAATGGCCTGGGCATGGATCAGGGAGTCCTCCCCCTCCACCCTCTTTCAAACGCGATGTGCTGGCTTTTTTTCCTCCTTTCGCGTAATTACCCGTTATGCGAGTCCAGCGCTGGACTGAGTATGGCAAAAAATAGAAACCGCCCATCCCTTGCTGCTTTTTGTGGTGCGTGGCTGGTGCTGGTGCTTCTGCACGTTCCGGCGGCTCCAGCCTGTGCGGCGCAAGCGGGCGATTTCTATTACCGCGCGAGCGCCACCAATGTCGTCATCACGGATTATTTCGGCCCCGGTGGAGAGGTCACCATACCGGAGGCCATCGGCGGCAAGCCGGTCACCGGGATCGGTTTCTCCGTGTTTGCCGGCCAGGCCAGCCTGGTGCGGATCACCATTCCCAGCGGCGTCACCAATATCAGCACCGGCCAATACGGCGCCTTCACTGATTGTGCCCGCCTGGCGGCGATTGTGGTCGATCCGCTGAATGCCGCTTACACCAGCTGGGATGGTGTTTTATTCGATAAAAGCCTGACAACACTCCTCCAATTCCCCGGCGGCAAAGCGGGCAACTATGCCATCCCCGGCGGCGTCACCACGATCGCGGAAAATGCCTTCACCGGCAGCGCCGCGCTGGCGGATATCACCATCCCGGCCAGCGTGACCAACCTCGAATACCATGCTTTCACCGGCTGCCGCAGCCTGGCGGCCATCCACGTGGCCACCCAGAATCCCGCCTACGCCAGCCGGGATGGCGTCTTGTTCAGCCAAAGCCTCACCAAGCTCATCCAATTTCCCGGCGGCCGGGCGGGTAATTACGTCATCCCCGGCGGCGTGGCCAGCCTGGAGTGGTCGGCCTTCCAGGGCTGCGCCCGCCTCACGGGGATCACCCTCCCCGCCAGCCTGGCCACCATCGAGTGGCTGGCCTTCCAGGACTGCACCGGGCTGACCAATGTCACCCTGGCTGGCGCGGTGTCCAGCATCGGGGGCTGGGCTTTCAGCGGCTGCACCAGCCTGGCCGGCATCGGCCTTCCCGCCAGCCTGGTCACCATCGAGCAGTCGGCCTTTTCCGGCTGCACCGCCCTGGCGGAAATCGTTCTCCCCGCCGGGGTGGCCAGCATCGGCTATGACGCATTCAATGGCTGCACCAGCTTGCAAGAGGTCACCCTCCCCGCCAGCGTCACGGCCATCGTTTACAGCGCGTTCACCGGCTGCTCCAGCCTGGCCGCCATCCACGTGGATCCGCTCAACCCCGCCTTCGCGAGCCGGGATGGCGTGCTGTTCGACAAAACCCTGGCCACGCTCATCCAATACCCGGCCGGCAAAGCGGGGGGATTCGTTGTCCCCGGCGCCGTGGCCACCATTGTGGATAACGCTTTCACCGCCTGCGCCCGCCTCGAGGCCATCGCCGTGGATCCGCTCAATTCGAACTTCGCTGGCTGGGATGGCGTGCTGTTTGACAAAAGCCGGACCACGCTCATCCAATATCCTGGCGGAAAGGCCGGGGACTACGCCATCCCCGACGGTGTGGCCGCCATCGGTTGGGCGGCGTTTCAAGGCTGTGCCGGCTTGCGCAGTGTCACCCTCCCGGGCAGCCTGACCGATATCGGAGGCTCGGCGTTCCTGGGCTGCGCCGCCCTGACCAATGCCATCGTGCCGGAGAGTGTGGCCGCCATCGGGGGCTGGGCATTCAGCGGGTGTGCCAGCCTGCCCGGCGCGGCCATCCCCGGCGCCGTGGGGGCCATCGCGGAGGCGACCTTCGCGGGCTGCATCAGCCTGGCGCGGGTAACCATTCCTAACAGCGTGACCAACCTCGGCTACGGAGCCTTCCAAGGCTGCACCCGTTTGACGAATGTCACAATCCCGGCCAGCGTTGTTTTCATCGATCAGGCGGCCCTCGCCGGCTGCGCCAGCCTGGCCGCCGTCTATTTCGAGGGGGCCGCGCCCGCCGTGGGTGGCAAAGTGCTGGCGGGCAGCGCGAGCCAGGCCACCATTTTTCATCCGGCGGAGGCCGCGGGGTGGGGCACGAACTTTGAAGGCCACCCCACCGCGCCTTGGCAGCGGCCAATCTCTTACCAGGAATGGGCCAGGGCCACGGGCTTGCTTGATAAATATCCCAACGCCAGCGGCGAAAGTGACGATGCGGACCGGGATGGCATGGCCAACCGGGCGGAAATGACGGCCGGCACCGACCCGGCCGATCCCCAATCCGTCCTGGCGTTTGAACGGGTGCCCCGGCCAAATGACTTGGTGGAAGCGGATAAAACCGCGGCCGGAGCTGCCCAGCTGGCGATCTACTTCCAGAGTATCCCCGGCAAAACCTATGCCCTCCAGAGCCTCGACCGGCTCGGTGGGGACTGGCAGAATGTCTTGAGCCTGGCGGCCACTACCACCCAGAAGCGGGCGCTGGTGCCCAAGCCGGCGAAACAGGTGTTCTTCCGTGTGGTTTTGAACGGGCAGAAATAAGCTCCCGGTGTGATCCTGTTATCCAAATCCCTGCCCCCCGGCCTGCGTGGCACCTCAGAATATGAGCAGCCTCCGGCCGGCCGGGACGCCGGCGCCCCAGCCGGCTCGGAGGTGTTGCGCGGCGGTGGGCGGCCGCCACCCGGCCGGATCGCTCCGGCTACGCCTGCTCTTCCTGCAGCACTTTGGTGAGGTAGGCCAGCGAGCGCCTGGCTTCCTCTTCCGTGCCGCATTCCACCGAAAGCACCCCTTTGTAACCAGCCTTTTTCAGCCGTTTCACGATCCGGTGCCAGTCGATTTCGCCGTCGCCACACGCGCAGCCCACGGCGGTGCCGGTGACCTTGCCGCGCTCCGCCTCGGCCTGCTTGCGGGAAATGTCCTTGGCGTGGACATGCACCACTTTATCGATGACCGCCTCCAGCATGGCGTAGGGGTCTTCGCCGCCCAGGAAGGTGTTGCCGCAGTCGTAGTTCACCCGGATCCAGGGCGAATCCACGAGCCCCAAAATCCGCGTGAGCCGCGCGATTTTGGCGGTATAAGGACCGTGCTGCTCAATCCCCAGGTAAACGCCGTTTTCCTCACACGTCTCCACGATGGAGCGCAGATTGGTTTTCATGACTGAAAAGGCATCCTCCTCGGTCATCCATTTCGGCGGGAACATGTCCTCGGTGATCTGCACGACGTTCACCCCCAGGGCGTGGGCGTAGCGGATGCCGCGCCGGGCATACAGCACGCCCCACTCGGTGTTGAGCAGGTCCGAGTGGGAGGAAAGCCCGCTGATTTTGACGCCCGCGGCGGCGCACTGGTCCAGGATCCATTTGGGATCGGTGTCCAGGCTGGTGACGTGGCAATAGCCGGCGTTGGAGAGGAGGCAGCGGCCCATGAGGAAACAAGGCTCCGCCCACTTGTATCCGAGCTGGCCGGCGGTTTTCAGGCCGTAGGCCAGGCTCTTATCCGCGTGGCGGACAAACTCGAGGTTGATGCCGATCTTCATCCGGCCATCGTCCGGGGCGGCGGCAGGCTCCGCCGCCTGGGCCTGGCCGGCGCTCAAAGCAGCGCCCAGCGCGCCGGCGGCGGCGATCGAGGTTTTCAGGAAATCCCGCCGGGGGATTTCCCCCTGGGGTGCTTCATTCAAAGGTGTCGGATTCGGTTTCATGCCAGAGGTGGAGTTTGTGGAATTTGGTAAGGGGCCAGGGAGTGGCAGGGCGCCCCGCTGGCGGATTTGCCAGGCGGACCATACCACTTTAATGCCCGATGGATCATGACCGGCATTTAGACAAACCGTTGGCCCACCGGCAAGCATAAACAAAAAAAGGCCCCGGCCCGCGTCCTTCAGCCGGTCAGCCTGGCGGCCTGGCCGAGGCGGATTTGGAAAGGTTTTCCAGCCACTCCGCCAGCAGCTTCCGCAGCGCCCCCCAATCGTCCTCTTTCCCGCGTTTGAGGTGCCGGGCGGCGCGCCGGATGGCGTCGTCGGGCAGCGTGGAGAGGACGCCCTGTTTCTCGGGGGCATCCGGGCTGGGGACGGAAACCAGCGGCGCGGAGGCTTCCCGCCGGCCATGGGGCTGCCGCATGGTGAGCCTGGCCATAAGGAGCATGCGGTCCAGGAGGATCCAGGGGAATTGCGGATGCCGGTTCGGGCCCACGGTCATCGCCCGCCGGGCAATTTTACGGCCCAGCACCTGGCGGCCGCCCAGGGAAAGGCCGCCCACCAGGGCCACCGCCCCGCCCACGGCCGCGCCGATGAGCGCCCCCAGGCCCAGCGAATGGCCCGCCAGCAAAACGTCGATGCCCACGCCGGCGGCGGCCCCGGAGACCACCCCCGCCAGGATCAATTGCGCGCGGCTCAGGCCGAACACCCGGAAGGTTTCCGAGGAAAAGAGGTCGGCGCCCAGGCCTGGGTGTCCGGTGAGGTCGGGCTTCCAGCGGCGGTGCCGGAAGATTTGGCGGACCTGGTCCATGGCGTCAGTCTCCTTGCGGCGCAGGGAATCCTGGTAGCGCTCGCGGAGCTCGGCGGCCAGGCGGGCCTGGCCGGCCGGGCTGGCCAGCGCGGCGCTTTCCCGCCAGGCCAGGCAGTCGCGCAGGTAATCGGCGATGATCCCGGCGCAATCCTCCAGGCGCCCGCGCCAGTCCCGCTGGTAGGCGTCGATGACTTCCGCGAGCCGCTGGTTCCAGGACTGGTCCAGGCGCTCGAGGTCGCGCAGCATCCCGAGGCGCTCCTCGTAGCAGGCGCGGTGCGCGTTGAACACCCGGACAAAGGTGAAATCCTTGCGCAGGATCAGCGTCCAGGCCTGGAGCAGCTCCGGCTGTTCCTCCTTCGGGTTGACCACCGCCATGCGCGGGCAGCCGGCCAGGCGCAGGATCTCGATCTCGGCCCGGTCCTGCTCCCGCACGGGGCCGCCGGCATCCACCACGAACATCACCGCCGCCCCTTCGGCCAGGGGGCGCAGCAGCTCGCAATCCTGCTGGAAGGCGGGATCGCCTTCATGCTCGCGGATGAACTGCTGCGCCGGCTGGGGGTGGCGCTCGTGGTGTTCCACAAACCATTCGCGCAGGACCAGCGGATTCTGGAAGCCGGGCGTGTCGATGAACCGGAGGATTTCCCGGCCGTCGATTTTGATGTCGAACCGGCCGCAAAGCACGGTGGTGCCCGGCAGGGGGCTGACGAGGATCTCATCCCGCTCCGCCAGGGTGGATACCACGGAGGATTTCCCCACGTTGGGATGCCCCATGATCGCGATGGTGGGGATCGCCGGTGGCTGGGTGGCTTCGCTCATACGCTTGGGGGGACGAGGATTTCCACCCGCAGCCAGGGATCGCCCAATTGCCGGAGCTGGCTGCGCCACAGCTCGCGATCCGGCTCCGGCAGCGGCCGGAATCCGCCCGCGGCGGGCTGGCCGGTGAGCCAGAGCGCCAGCGGCTGCTTATCGCCCAGGCGGCGCCGGAAGCCGCGCAGCAGCGTCAGGCTTTCCGTGACGGGCGGGCGCCAGCCCTCCATGACAATGGCCCCGGGCCGGCCGGGGGGAAGGGCCGCCAGGGCTTCGGCATCGCGGCGGGGTGATTGGCCATAGGTTTGGATCGCAGCCACCGGGCAGCCGCCCTGGGCTGCGACCAGCCGCGGCAGCGGCCCCGCGCCATCGGCGGCCCACTCCTGCAAATCCACCGGCACCCACAAAACCAGGGCGGCGCCAGCCACGGCCGGGTCCGCCGGGCCCCCGCGAGGGCTGGGGGGGATCTCCAGACCGGTCGCCTCCACCGGGCGGGCGGGCGATTCCCCGCCAACCTCCAGGAGCGGCTCCCGCATCTGCCGCCAGGTGGCATCCGCGGCGGCATCCTGGAAATCGAGGGCGTTGAGTTCCCGGCGGGTCCAATGCCAGCAGAGGGTCCAGGCCGCCAGGCGCGGGAGCAGCCCGTAGGAGGCCAGGCATAGGAAGAGGAAGCTCCACCAGGCGCGGAGGTGCTCAGCCGGGCCAGCGGCGCCACCCTGCTGAATGATGCGGGAGCCTTGGATGGCGGCCAGGCCCGGGTAGCCGCGCCCCTCGCCCAGCCACCAGGACCAGGGGCTGGCTAGGGCCCGGACCACGCGATGGACCTGCCCGGGATCGGGATCCAGGGTGGTCTGCCAGCCGAAGGCGAGGTCCGTGAACGCGACGAAAGCGAGCATGGCCAGCAGGGCGCCGAAGTTGAAGCCGAGGCCGAACGCCTGCACGCGGCGCAGGAGCGACCAGCGGTGCACCCCGCCGTAGAGCAGGCGCTGCCGCCGCAGGACGGCCAGCATTTCCCCCGCCTGCCCGCGGCGCTCCGGGGGGAGGTGGGCCGCCATGCGGGGCCAGGCCCAGCCGGCGATTTTCTCCCAGAGGGCCAGGACCAGGTGACGCAGGCCCCGCGGCCGGTATTCCGCCCGCCGGGGATGCCAGGCCAGGCACCCCGCCAGCAGCACCAGGAGCAGCAGCTGGGGCACGATCAAGGCCAGGAAAAACCAGGCGACATTGACGGCCGGATGCGCGGCCTCGTGGTGCAGCAGGGCCGCCACGGCGCCCACCCCGAGGAGGCCGCCGGCGGCCGCCAGCAGCTGGCCGGCCTGGTTGAGCGCGGCGGCCAGGAATTGCCCCGGGGTATCCATCCCGCCGCCCCATTCGCCCCGCCGCCGATCCACCCACCAGCGGAGCGCCGGCCGGCGGTCCTCCAAAGCCACCCCGGCGGCTCGGGCCGCCTGGCCGTCCTGGCGGTTGCGGGCGCGGAGGGCATCCGGGTTTTGCCCTTCACCCGCGTGGAGGAAATATTCGAGGTCCAGCAGTTCATCCGCAGTCCAGGATTCCGGGGAGGATCGACCGCTGGAACGGTTGGGAGTCATCATCGTGCTGGCAGGCCAATGCCCGGCCTGGCGGCCGTTAATCTTTAGCCTTGGGCGGCCGGCTTTTATCCATCATGCGCACGCCGTCGTCCGCCACCAGCTTGCCGGTGTCCTTGTCCCAATGGCGGGTGCGGACCGGGAGGCGGTGTTTGCCGTGGCAATCGGTGCACACCCTGGCCTCGGGATCGGTTTTGGCCGGGCCCTTGGTGAACAGGCCCAGGACCGGCTGGTGCTTGGGCTTTTCCTTCAGCTGGGCCGCCTGGTGGCAGGTGAGGCAAAAGGCCGCCACCCGCGCCCGGGAATACATCTTTTCCGGCGGCGTGATGCCGTCCTCGTCGGAGCTGTGTTTTTCGGACATCCCATGGCATTGCTCGCAGCCGACCCCGGCCTTTTGGTGCCTGGCTGTAAGCCCCTCCTTTTCGAGATTGCGATGGCACACCAGGCAATACGAATTATCAGCCGGTTCCGGCGCCGGGTTTTTGCGCGGGGCCGGGGCCGGCGGGCTGGCCGGCTCGGCGCCCTGGGCCAGGCCCGCCATGATCAAAAGCACCGCCAGGCTAAAACCACCGCCGCCCCGGCCGGCCCGGCGGCTCGCATGAAGCCTAAACATACTGCCACTGCTTGAGCCATTGGTAGTCAGGCGTCAGATTGGCCCACATCTGGTCGGTGGCCAGCTTCAATTCCGCCCGCTCCTGCGGGGTCAGATCCATGGCCTTGCGTTCCTTGATGGCCTGGACCACGTTATCCACCTGTTTGGTGCTGATCAGGCCGGGGATGGGGGCCGTCATGGCCGGATTGCTGAGGATGTAGCGGAGGGTCAGGCGGGCCATCCGGTTGTCCTCCTCCGCGTGCGGGCTGGCGGCGGAGCCGTCGCCCTTGAAAATCGCGTTGCTCGCGAACGGCTTGATCCCGAGCGTGCCCACCTCGTATTTGCGGATGGCCTCAAAAACGCTGTCCTGCGGCAGCTCCCTGGAGTCCGCGGTATAGGGGAACACCAGCACCTGGACGATGTCCGGGTAGGTTTCGATGAGCATCTTCGCCCATTTCCGGTCGTGGGTGGAGAGGCCGGTGAAACGGCATTTGCCCTGGCGGCGGGCGGTTTCCAGGGCGGTGAGCATGGCTTCCGTCTCGGCCTGGGTGTGCTGGCCGCCGCGCTCGAGCGCCATCAGGCGCCAGATGTCCACGTAATCCAGCCGGCACCGCTTGAGCCCGGCGTCGAACAGCTCCAGCAGCTTTTTGGCGTTGCGGTTGGGCGGCTCGCGCAATTCGCTCGAGGGATGGGAGTAGGCCAGGTAAACCTCCTCCCGCCGTTCACGCACGGCCTTGGCGTACACTTCCGCTTCGCTGTCGCCCGCCAGGTCGATGAGGTTGATGCCCTTGGACAGGCAATAGGCCACCACCTCCTTGCGGTTGTTCTCAAATGGATTCAGCACCGACGGATCCGTGGGCGCCACGTAGGGATTCAATTCCGCGGAGGCGCCGATGATCTTATCGATCCGTTTCCAGTGGCCGCCCATGCAGACGGCGGACACCCACAGGCCGGTCTTGCCCAGCCGCCGGTATTCCATATCAGGATGGTAGCTGCGCGTTTTGCGGACCGCCGCCTGGTCCTTTTCAGCAGCCTCCACGGAGTAGGCGCCGGCCAGGCTGAGGCCCGTGGCCACCGCCGCCGCGAGGGTGGCGCTGTCACGCACAAATTCCCGCCGGGAAATCTTTTTGCTCTGTTTCACGGATTTTGTCATGCCGCTAAGGTAAAACCGCGCACGGCATTGTCAATTCCGGAGCTTGCTTCCTGATCCTCGGCGAAGATTTGGGACGCTCATTAAGGCTCGCATGGCCTTATCGACGTTTTTTATGTTCCGCATTTGAAAGCCGCTGGAAAACTTACGAATCATCGAAGATTGGGCGCACAGGATTCAGTGGTCCATTTAGGCAAGGTCCAGCGCACGATGTTGTCAGAATAATAAAGCCGCGGCAAAAAGTCGTAATGAAGCTTGCATATTAGGATGGCTTGGCCCAAGGTCCATTGAGAATCATGAACAGAAACCGTCGCCAACGGCAGAAGGCCGCACAACTAGCGGATTCCAGCCAGCGCGGTGAGACGCAGGCCCGTGCTTTTAAACGAACTGGTCTTTTCAACATTGGAATATTAGTGGTGCTGGCTGTCGTTGCCGCTTCTGTGCTTCGCTCACCGAATAAACCTCCCCGCGGCGAACCTCGTGAAATGTCAAAGTCCACTCAACCGAACGTGGTAAAGGCTCCCGCTTCTCCCGCAGGGCAACCAAAGTCGCTCAAGGAGCTCTTGGAAATGCCACCGGAGCAGATTGACGGAGTGGACATTGAGGTCATGGATTTATTGTGTGCTGAGGGCTTGCGCGGCTCGGAAGATTTGAATGTTCAGAAGTGCCTTGATTCCATGGACTCCCTGGCCAAACTTGTGGAATGGGAAACCAAACGGAACTTCCACCGCTTCCAGGAACATCCGGAAGAATATCACGGTTCCCTCGCTTATTACCGGATGGGGATGTTGGGCACCATTCTCAGTGAGGACTACGGGATGCGTTACAACCCGGACCAGGAGATTCCCTGGCTTCACGGGAAACGCCCAAAGGAGGAGGCAATCTACGCCGACGCCAAGGACATTTTCATTCATGGCTTGCTTGGAGGCAAACGTTATGGAACCTGCGCTTCGATGCCGGTGCTCTATGTGGCCATCTCCCGGCGGCTGGGTTATCCCGTTAATCTCGCGGCGACCAAATACCACCTTTATGCCCGCTACGAACAGGAGGATGGGGGCCACCTGAACGTGGAAGGCACCGAGAATTGGGGATTCACGAGGCCAACGGACGAGGAATACAGGAAAGGTCCCTTCCCAAGCACCGACCAGCAAATTCGGGAACTTGGCTGGCTGAAGCCCATGACTGGCGGGGAAATGCTGGCCGCGTTTTTGTTCAAACGAGCCGGATGCTTGCGCAGTATGAAGCGTCATGAGGAGGAAGCCGAGGCAATACGGCAGGCGTCCCGGTATATGCCGGAAACCCTGCTCGCCCGGAAAATCATCCAAGCCAACTTGGACCGTGCACAGAATTTAAAACTTGCCCAAAAATGGGATGATTTATGGAGCGAAGTAGACCAGATGTACGTGCCACCGGAATCGCAGTTCGCCGAATTTCAAAACCGGAAGGTCCAAATGCACTTGCTGATGAACCACAGCACGGACTTGGCCGAGGTCGAAACGGCGGTGGCTGGCTTGAGACGCGACTTGGCAGAATATCAATCGCGCGTGATTGGGCATCGCGATGGCGCGCCACAGGCCAAGCCGGTAGAAACGGCACTTTCAGTGCGGGTGCTGCGCCTCACCGTGGCGCCAGGCGGGACGATTTCCATACCGGCGGAACGCCTGCCACCTTTTGAGAGTGGGCGTATTCCAGCTTCTTTGCTGGAACAAGTTTACGCGTCGGGAATGGACAATGGCCAGGCGATTCTCGCCGCGTTTTGGAAGCAATATGAGGCAGAGATGTTGGGACGGCAGAACGCTTCCAGCGCCCAAGACTTGCGGGAGTCGGTTTTGATGGCATCGGCGCCACCCCGGCGGCTACTATTACCTCAGGAAAAAATCCCCTGCGATTACTGGAGCGGCCTGCCGCAGGATCTCCAGCAGCGGGTGAGGGTGCTGGGAAGCGATCAGGATATCATTGAGGAATTAAACCTTTATGCAGCGGAGGAAATGCAATTGCGTAGCCTGGGAGGCCCGGCATCCACAAGCAGCCTGGAAATCGATCCTTTCATGCCGCCCGGTTGGAAGCTCCAAGAACATATCAAACTAAATGCCTTCGCACGCCAGATAGGCGTGCCCGCCGGTAGAATTCCTTTAAGCTACCAAAACCGGGAAATGCCGCCCGAACTCCAGAAACGGATCCTCGCTAAAACGAGATACATGAACTCCTCGAAAGACACCGTTGTGCTGGAGGAATTTCAGCGCTTCGATTCGGAACAGCTTCCGCACCAGCAGGTAGTTGATGCCATACATCAGCGGCGTCGCTTACTGGAACAAATGCAGATAGTCCAACCGCCTCTGCAAATTCAAGTCGTGCGTTCAGCGGAAAGAGATACAACTGCTCCAGATCTGCATTCGATCTCGCATTTGACTAATCAAATAAAAACCCAACAATAGAAAGCAGGACACTATGAGTCCCATCCCCAAAATCGTGACCATGGCATTTGCCGCACTCTTACTCATCGCAACAGAAACCAACGCCATGCGATGGTATAGCCCGAACACCGGACGCTGGCTATCCAGAGATCCGCTTGCCGAAAGAGGCGGACTTAATATTTATGAATACGTATTGAATGATGCTATTAACTATTTTGATTACATCGGCAATGAAGCCTCATCTAGTAATCCCAGGCTCAAACCGGTTTCTGGAGGTGCTGGAGCGACCGGCTACCAAGACGAAAACGGAAGTTCACAAAATGGCTTTTTTCTGGATATTGCCGGGGGTCGAAATAATCCTAATGTCCGTGGCTTTTCAAATGGAAAGGAACTGTTGGATCAGATGGAGCGTCTATCAAAGAATAATTGCTGTATTAAAACTTTTTCTATTGCCACACACGGTAGAGGATCTCCACGTCCGAGCCTGCCATCTTCGGAAAATGGTCCAAATGGTTTTTTTGCACCTGATGACAAAGAATATCAAACACGGGGTGTTAATTCCCGCTCGACAGAAGATTTGCAGGAGGTGGTTAATTCCAAGCAGATTATTTTCTGCAAGCCCTGCTTGATCCAATTTTATGGCTGCAATTTGGTGCCTTTAATCAAGGAATTATCGCGAATAACCGGTTGCCGAATAGTTGCCGCAGGAGGATTTTGTTCTCCCCAAAAACGTGGCAGCGAGTGGCTTTCTGACGATTGGATCCCAGGAAAGACTTCCGGCGATCAATGGTATGAAAGTACTGGAGGCAAGCCGCCCACGCCAATACCAGGAGGTGCAATATATGTTCCGCAAAGGTAAAAGCTTCTTTATATTATTTATAGGTATCATTTTATTTATTATCACAGCAAATGGGGATGATCAAATAAGATGTGAAGAATTTATTACGGTCTTGGACCGTATCGAAAATAACATCAAATCTAATAAATCTTATTCTAATAATAATTTTTCGGCAGAATATGATCAGTTAAGATTTTCCGAAGGCTTGGAAGCCGCAGTAATATTATGGCGTAATGGGAAAAGAGATACTGTTGAACTTGCTTGGTGGCGTAGTCCCTTCCGCACAACTAGAATGGTTGTTATATCTCTTTTTTACGCCAAATATACAGACCGTGATCTCGATATTTTTCCTAAGTTTCTGGAAGAAGCAAAGAGGTATTCAGCCAAGGAGCAGAAAGAAAGAATCGAGGAGATTATGTTCATTGAAAAGAATCTTTATAAAGTAATACCGAAAATAAAGGCCATTGAAGCAAAGCTTTAATATTATTTTCTTATTATCGTATCTCGTTGAGGAAACCCAAGGCCATGGTTTTTACAATCAACTAAAAATAGAACCAAGCCGTAACAATACAGTTGCAGGTGGTTGTTCAGGCAAAATTTCCCTCCCTGCTTCAACCACAGACGGCAGCGCGGCTCACATCCGGCATGTTGGGGGCAAGCGCCCAGGATCCCAACACTCCGACCTGACCGGTTTCCCAAGGTGGCTGACGCCGGAAATGTGTCTTCATTTCCCCTGGCTGCGTCAGGCTTTTAAGGGGTTAACCCAACTGCATTGCGGTTGGGTATCCAACGGCCCATCTTCTCGATCAACGCCCGCCACCACGCCCGATCCGCCTGCCCCCGCACCGCCAACCGAATCGTCTTTACCCCCGCCGTGTTGCTGATAATACCCCCGGTCGTGAACAACCGAAAACGCAACGCCGAGGCCGTCACCCGCTGCAAACACCCACAATGCCGCTGGAATATCCGGGGCGGATTACAGCTGAGCACCGCCAGGATGAACGCCGCCTCTGGCCCCCAGTGGTAACAGGTTTAAGTGAGGATTTTGCCCGGACCGCCGTCTTTACGTACGGCTCCGAGGCTGTTACAACCTCCGGCATGCGCATTATTAAGACGGCGGTTTCAGGGGTTGTTGCAGGCTGGCTGGCGGCCGGGTGCGGCTGGGCCGCGCAGCCGGAGCCCAAAGTGTACCGGGAACGCCTGGAACCCCACTGGTTTGCGGGCCGGACCTGCTTCTGGTACCGCAACGACAACCCGGGCGGCGCGCGCGAATTCATCCTGGTGGAGGCGGGCCCGGGAGTCCGCCGGGCGGCCTTCGACCACCAGCGGGTGGCGGAGTTGCTCCAAAAGGCCGGCCACCCCGCCGCGGCGGACCAGCTGCCCATTGACCAGCTGGCCTTCGCGGAGGACCTGGGCTCCGTGGAGCTGCACGGGCCGGGGAAATCCTGGCTGCTGAACCTGCGGAGCTATGAATTGAAAGAACGGACGGCGGAGCCTGCCGCCGCCGCCTCGCTGCCCGCCTCGCTGCAGCCCCGGCCCAGCCGCCGCACCGGCGAGGAAACCAGCCTCCGGTTCCTCAATCGCACCGCGGGGGACATCGACCTGTTCTGGCTGGACAGCGAAGGCGGGCGCCGCCGTTATGCGTCCCTCAAGCCGGGCGGGCAATGGGACCAGCACACCTTTGCCGGGCACGTCTGGCTGGCGGCGGACCCAGCGGGCAAAATCCTGGGCGTCTTCGAGGCCACCGGGGAGCGCTCCACCGCGGTGGTGGATGGCTCGGGCGCCACCGCCAGGCCGGCCACCGCGCCCCAGCGCCGGGCCCGCCGCCCCAACCCGGGCGGCGCCGATTCACCGGACGGCCAATGGACCGTCTTCCTCAAGGACAACAACCTGCATCTGCGCTCCCGGAAAACCGGCGAGGAATGGCCCTTGAGCCGGGACGGCAAGCCCGGCGACAGCTACGCCACCGACCGGCTCTGGTGGTCGCCGGACTCGGAAAAGCTGGCCGCGATGCGCGTGGAGAAAGGGCAGGAACACCCGGTCAATATCGTGGAGTCCTCCCCCAAGGACCAGCTGCAGCCCAAGCTGCGGACCATGGATTACCTGAAACCGGGCGACCGGGTGGCCCATCCCCGGCCGCAATTGTTCCACGTGGCCTCCCGCCGGCAGGTGCCCATCGCGGAGGAGCTTTTCGCCAACCCGTGGAGCATCGAGGATCTCCGGTGGGCCGCGGATTCCTCCCGGTTCACCTTTGTCTACAACCAGCGCGGGCACCAGGTGCTGCGGCTGGTGGCGGTGGGCGCGCAGTCGGGGGTGGCCCGGCCGCTCATCGTGGAGCGCAGTGACACGTTTGTCTGCTATTCCGGGAATTATTACTGCGAATGGCTGGGCGACCAGGAAGTGGTCTGGATGTCCGAGCGCGACGGGTGGAACCACCTCTGGCTTTACGACGCCGAAAACGGCCGCGTGAAAAACCAAATCACCCAGGGGCCCTGGGTGGTGCAGGGGATCACGCACCTGGACCGGGAAAAACGCCAGGTCTGGTTCCGCGCCGGTGGCCTTATCCCAGGCCAGGATCCTTATTACACCCATTTTTGCCGGGTGGACCTGGACGGCTCCCGGCTCCAGGTGCTGACGCAGGGCGATGGCCAGCACAGCGTCCAATGGAACCCCGGCGATGCCTGTTTCATCGACACCTGGTCCCGGGTGGACCTCCCGCCGGTGCACGAGCTGCGCCGGGCCGGGCCGGGGGGCCTGGTGTGCGCGCTGGAAACCGCCGACGCCGCCGAGGCGCTCGCCGCCCGCCACGGCCGCTGGCCGGAACGGTTCACCGCCAGGGGCCGGGACGGGGCGGCCGATATTTTTGGCGTCATCATCCGGCCCCGGGATTTCGATCCCGCGAAAAAATACCCCGTGGTGGAAAACATCTACGCCGGCCCGCAGGGCTTTTTTGCCCCCAAGGCCTTCCGGGCGCGCTACGGGCACCAGCAGCAGATCGCCGACCGGGGGATCATCGTGGTGCAATGCGACGGCATGGGCACCGCCGGACGCTCCAAGAAATTCCACGACGTCTGCTTCAAGAACCTGCGCGACGCCGGTTTTCCGGATCGGATCGCCTGGCTGAAGGCCGCCGCCGCCAGCCGGCCGGAAATGGACCTGGGGCGGGTGGGCATTTACGGCGGGTCCGCCGGCGGCCAGAATGCGCTGGCCGCCCTCCTGTGGCACGGCGATTTTTACCGGGTGGCCGTGGCCGACTGCGGCTGCCACGACAACCGCATGGACAAAATCTGGTGGAACGAGCAATGGATGGGCTGGCCGGTGGATAAATCCTACGCGGACAATTCCAACGCCGTGAATGCCCACCTCCTGCAGGGCAAGCTGATGCTCGTGGTGGGGGAATTGGACAGCAACGTGGACCCGGCCTCGACCATGCAAGTGGTGGGCGCCTTGCAGAAAGCCAACCAGGATTTCGACCTGGTCGTCATCGTGGGCGCCAGCCATGGCGCGGCCGAAACCCCTTACGGCTCACGCCGGCGCGCGGATTTCCTCGTCCAGCACCTGCTCCAGCAAAGATGAGCCAATTGCCGGGATACGGCTGGACCGTGTCCAGGCAGTTGGGAGGGAAGTGATGGCGCCGCCGACCGGGCCACTCCAAAACCTGGCGGAGACCGCAAGGCGCCGCCTGCGCGAAGGGCCATGGAGTGGGCGCGAGCTTTTGGAATGCGTGCGCCGCTGCGCCGCTTTGGCCTGGCCGCAATCCTTGCCCCTGAAATCTCAATCCCCTATCCGTGTGGCCCGTGTGATCCGTGGTTTCCCCTTTTACATTTGCCCAATCAATCGGAAGTTTGCTTCTCGAAACCGAGCCTTTCCATGATCTCATAGAAAGTGGGGCGGCTGATGCCGAGTTCGGCGGCGGCGGGGGCGATTTTGCCGTTATTCCGCGCCAGGGCGTGGGAAAGCATCCGGCGGTCCAGTTCTTCCCGGGCTTCCCGGAGCGTGCGGACTTGCCCGGGATTCTCCTGCGGCGCCAATTCCAGATCGGCCGGCGTCAGGGCTTTGCCATCGGCCATGATCACCGCGCGTTTGACCCGGTTTTCCAATTCGCGGACATTCCCCGGCCAGGCATATTCGCAGAGGGCCGCCAGGGCCGGGCGGCTGAAGTGGCAGCCATTTTTATTCTCTTTTTCAGCGAACCTCTTCAAGAATGCCTTGGCCAGCAGGACGATGTCGTTGGGGCGCTCCCGCAGGGCTGGCACCTTGATGGTGATGACGGCGAGGCGATAGAACAAGTCCTCGCGGAATTTGCCCTCGGCGGTCGCCTGGCCCAGGTCCACATTGGTGGCGGCGACCACCCGGGCATCGACCGCAATGGTTTTGCGGCCCCCGACCCGCTCGATGGTCGATTCCTGAAGGAAACGGAGCAGTTTGGCCTGGAGCGGCAGGGGCAGATCCCCGATCTCATCCAGGAACAGGGTTCCCCCATGGGCGGCTTCGATACGGCCCGGCCGCTGGGCGTGGGCCCCGGTGAAGGCGCCTTTCTCGTGGCCGAAAAGTTCGCTTTCGAGCAGCGCTTCGGGGATGGCGGCGCAATTGATGGTGATCAACGGGGCGTTTTTGCGCGGGCTCAGGCTGTGGATGGCCCGGGAAGTCATTTCCTTGCCCGTGCCGCTCTCGCCCAGGATCAATACCGGGGCGGCGGAGGGAGCCACTTTCCTGACTTTGGCAATTACTTCCTGCATGGGGGCGCTGGTGCCCAGCAGCCCGATGGCGGACTCGCCGCTGGCCGCCTGCCGGGCTTGCAGGGTGCGGAATTCGCGCTCGATCTGGGCCACGTAAAAGGCGCGTTTCAGGATGATCTTCAGCTCGGCGATTTCCACCGGTTTGCACATGAAATCATATGCGCCCTGGCCGATGGCGGCCAAGGCGTTGGGCCGGTCGGACTGTCCGGAGGCAATGATGATCTTGGTGGCGGCTTCGAGGGCGAGGATTTCCGCCAAAGTGTTGAGGCCTTCGGAATTATCGGCTATGGCGGGCGGTAAACCCAGGTCCAGCAGCACTACCAAAGGGCGATGTTCCGCGAAACATTTGACGGCGGAAGCGCGGTCTTCAGCCAGGAATACCTGGTAATCACCAGCCAGCGCCCATTTCATTTGCGAACGGATGTCTTCGGCGTCTTCTACGATCAGTAAAGCCGGTTTCATAAAAGCCAGGTAATGGACATGTGCTACAGATAGTTCACCGAAACCAAAAACGCAAATAAACGTCCATTAGGGACGGCCATTGGATCCAGCAGCAACCGCATGTAAAAAACCCACCTTGCCCGGGATTCCTGGTTGCAGGATGCTGCTTGCGGAGGCCACAACTTTGGATGCCTACCGCACCAGGGTTCGCTGGCCTACACTGGCTAGAATGACATCCGCGGCAGCGGCGGGCAACCAAATTGCTTCCCAGAGTGCGCTATACACTCAGCCAGGTATAAATGACCCGGTAGACATACGCCATTTTTCTTTTCTGAAGCCAAACGGGTTCCAAACGTACCGTGATAAATGCACCTGGTGGTGGGTGATATTACGCGGCGCAGGCTCGGCCGCCGCCGCCAGAACCTGGCGGTGGATGCTCGAGCCGGCGGGCGTCCTGGCCCGCGGATCACACCAGCCATTCCGAGCCGTTGGGGAAGACCGTCCGGTGCTGGAACTGGCCGGTGGCCAGCTCAATTTCGATGAGCTTGGCGCCCTTGGCCGCATATTCCTCCCCGAAGCTGGCCCGGCCGGTGGCGCGGCTCATCACGAGCTCCGGGCCGCCGGTTTTGAGGGTGTAATCATTCACATGGCAGTGCCCGCAATAGCCGGCCCGGATGGTTTTGCTGGCGGCCAGCGTGGCATACGCCTGTGGGTGGGTTTGCAGGGGGTCCACGTGGGACAATTTGAGCCCGCGGAAATTGGCGCCGGCAATCCGGCTTTCGTAATCCGGGAGGGGCAGGTGGAAAAAGGCGAAAGCGGGCAGCGGCCCCGGCCGGGTGGCTTGCAGGCGGCCGGTGGCCGACCGCAGCCAGCCGAGGGAAAATGCACCCAGGCCGGTGGCGCCGCTGTTGAGCAGGAACAGGTCGCAGCGGGCGGCCAGGCTCCCGCCCAGGCTGGCGGTGCGGATCTCGATCCGGTAATGGCCATGGGCCTGGCCACCGCGGTAAAGGGAATGGGGCGCGCTTTCCAATAAGTCGTGGCCCCGCTGGTAATCGTCCAGCTGGTCGTGGTTGCCCCAGCAAAAGGCCCAGGGCACGCCCCAGCCGGAAGCGTTTTTGATGAACAGCTCCAGGCCCCGCCGGCCCGCTCCCTCCAGGTTGGAGTGCCAGGCATCCCCCGTGACCACCACCAAGTCCGGCCGGTGCCGTGCTAGCTGCTGGCGGCAATCGCTGAAGGTGGCGGCGTCCAGCTCCTCGGTTTTCTGCTGCAGGTGAAGATCGGTGAACTGCAGTATTTTGCAGTAAAGCGAGGAGGCCGGGACCAATTCCACGGGTGGCTGCCGTGCGGGATCGGCCACCCGCTGGCTGGCGCCAATGGCGGGCGGGGTGGCGGTTTCGTCCCCGGTTTCCAGCGGACCGGCGGCGAGCCGCCGGGGAACGGCTTGGGAGGCCAGCCAGGCTCCGGGCAGGATGGTCAAAAAATGACGGCGTGTCAGCATGGGCAGCCATTGAAGCCGAGCCTGCGCCATGGAGCAATGATTAGTTGGCACACCGCCTCCTGGCGCATGGCGGCGGCCGGGCGGCGGACCATCCCGGGCCAGGAATTCGGTGGCCCGGCAACCCAACGACGGTATTGCGCCAGGCGGGCGCCTCTGGTCTATTATGCGGGCATGATGAAACGATCCCTGTCCCTGATTCCGCCGCTGGCCGCCGCGCTGGCCTGGGCCATTGGTGCGAGCGCCGCCGGCCCGGTTCCCTTGCGGCAACAGCTGAAGGAAACGCCCTTCAAAATCGCCTACGAAAGTTATGTGGACGGCAATTGGGAAATCTTTTCCATGAACGCCGATGGCTCCCAGCCGGTGAACCTGACCGGGACGCCGGGCATCCATGAGCACTTCCCGCAGGTGGCGGCGGACGGCGGGAAGATCTGCTGCGTGGCGGACGAAGGGGAGGGCCGCGACACGGTGCGCAGCCTGTGGGTCATGGACCATGACGGCCGGAACCGCAAAAAGCTGGTGGACCACGCCCGCGAGCCGTTTTGGAGCCCGGATGGCAAAACCATCGGCTTCCTGCCCCAGGAATATCCGAAGTTCAACGTGATCGATTACTACACCAAGGGCATGAGTTTTTACGACCTGGCCACGGGCCAAACCACGCCCCACCCGAACAGCGCACAGCTGCATCACCTTTACAACCCGTGCTTCGCGCCCAACGGCCAGTGGATCGCCGCCACGGTGCACGCGGGGATGGGCTTCGGGCACGCGATCCTGCTGATCGAGGCCCGGGGCAGCCGGATCGTCAACCTGCCCCAGCTCACCGGCTGCCGGCCGTGCATCAGCCCGGATGGCCGGCACATCGCCTGGGGCATGACCGACAATGAACTCGGCGTGGCGGCGCTGGATCTGGCGGCGGAAAACCCCGGCACCGGCAAGCCCCGGGTGGCCGTCCAGGACAAACACCTGCAAACCTACCATATCGACTGGTCGCCCGATGGCCGCTACCTCTGCTTCAGCCGGGGGCCGGAGGGGAAAGGCGACCCCACCAAACCCGGCACCTTCGGGGCGGATTACGCGCCCATCATGGGCGTTTACGCCCCCGGTTGGAACATCGGGGTGGTGCGGGCGGACCACGCGGGGCCGGTGGATTTGGAGCAGGCCGGGGCGGCCGATTTCGTGATGCTGACCACCAACGGCTTGAGCAACAAGGAGCCGGCCTGGTTCCGGCCGCCGGCCGCCGCCAAAAATTAGGATCCCCGGCGTATGAAGACCTGCCTGTTCGCCGCCCTGCTCGTGGCGGTTTCCCAATGTCACCCAGCGCCGGGCGCGGTTGCGGAAACGCCGGGCGGCTGGGCGGTGAAGCCCGCCGTGCCGGGCGCCTTGCAGCTGTTCCCACCGGGGGCGGTGCGGCTGCTGGACGGGCCGTTCAAAACGATGCAGGAGGTGGACCATGCGTATCTGCTGCGCCTGGAGCCGGACCGCCTGCTGGCCCAATTCCGCGTGGAGGCCGGCCTGGAGCCGAAGGCCAAACCCTACGGGGGCTGGGAATCCCCCGCCCAGCCGGGCAAGACGTGGTCGCTGGCGGGCCACAGCCTCGGCCATTATCTCAGCGCCTTGAGCCTGATGCACCGGGTGACGGGCGACCAGCGCCTGCGGGAGCGCGTGGCCTATATCGCCGGGGAATTGCAGCTCTGCCAGGCGCGGCGCGGGGATGGCTCGCTGGTGGCGTTCCCCCAGGCGCGGGAGCTGGCGGCGGACATCCGCGCCGGGCGGGTGGAGGCGGTCGACAAGTACTGGGCGCCATTCTACACCATCCACAAGGAGCTGGCGGGGCTGCGCGATGCCTGGCTCTGGTGCGGCGACCGCCCGGCCCGCGAGGTGCTGGTGCGCCTGGCCGCCTGGTGCGGCTCGCTGGTGAGGGATCTGCCGGACGAACGGCGCGAGCGGCTGCTGGACATGGAGCACGGCGGGATGGCGGAGGTGCTGGCGGATGTGTACGCCATCACGGGCGAGGCCCAATTCCTGGATGCCGCCCGCCGCTACTCCCACCGGGCCTTGCTGGACCCGCTGGCGGACGGGCGGGACATCCTCACCGGGAAGCACGCGAACACGCAGGTCCCCAAATTCACCGGCTTCCAGCGCTTCCACGAGCTGACGGGCGAAGCCCGGCCCGGGGCGGCGGCGGCGTTTTTCTGGAAAACCGTGGTGGCGAACCGCACCTGGGTGAATGGCGGGAACAGCCTGCACGAACATTTCCCGGACCCGAAGGAAATGGCGGAGCAGATCACCCACGATGGCGGCCCGGAAACGTGCAACACGTATAACATGCTCCGGCTCACCGCCGCGCTCCACCGGGAACGGCCGGACCCGGCCTATCTCGATTTCTACGAGAACGCCCTGTTCAACCACATCCTCCCCTCGCAGGCGCCGCTGCCAGGGGCGGGCGCCTTTGTGTATTACACCCCCCTGCGCCCGGAATTCGCCCGCAGCTACGGCACTGACTTCCGCTCCTTCTGGTGCTGCACCGGCACCGGCATGGAGAACCCTGCGCGCTACGGCGAGCTGATTTACGCCCACGACCAATCCTCCCTGTCGGTGAACCTGTTCCTGGCCTCCGAGCTGAGCTGGCCGGAGCGGGGGCTGGGCCTGCGCCAGGAAACCCGCTTCCCGGATGAAGCCGCCACCACCCTGGTGGTCACCACGGCGCCGGCCGGCCCGCTGACGCTGCGCATCCGGCATCCGGCCTGGCTCGCGGCGGCGGATTGGGAGCTGCGGCTGAACGGCGAGCCGGTGGCCGCCGCCGCCCAGCCCGGGGGCTTCGCGGCCATCACCCGCACCTGGCGCGCCGGCGACCGGGTGCGGGCCGGGCTGCCGATGCGGCTGCGGGTGGTGCGCCAGCCGCAATGCCCGGGCTGGGTTTCCCTGTTCCACGGCCCCATCCTGCTGGCGGGCGAGCTGGGCAGCGAGGGGCTGGAGCAGGCGGACTTCATCGGCGGCTACACTCCCGCCAAGGCGCTGATGCCGCTGGCCCGGGCGCCGATGATCGTGGCCGGAGATGATGCTGAGATCCTCGCGCATATCGCGCCGGAGCCGGGCCGGGAGGGGGTGTTCCGCACGGCCGGGCTGGTCCAGCCGCGCGAGGTGACGCTGGCGCCGTTTTTCCGGGTCCACTTCCAGCGGTACGCCATTTACTGGCAGGTCAGCGGCCCGGCTCATTGGCAGGAGCGCCAGCGCCAGCTGGCCGCGGCCGGGCGCCGGGAGCAGGAGCTGGAGGCGCGCACTGCCGACCGGGTGCGGCTGGGGGAGCAGCAGCCGGAAATCGACCACAACCTCCGCTGCGAGCGGTCCCAGGCCGGCCGCGGGACGCAGGGCCGGCGCTGGCGCGATGCCCGCGACGGCGGGTGGTTCAGCTGCGAGCTGGCGCTGCCGCCCAAGGCCGCTGCGGCGGCGGTGCGGGCCTTGTACTGGGGTGGCGACGACGGCCGGGAGTTCGACCTGCTGGTGGACGGCGCCCGGGTGGCGTCGCCGAAACTGCAGGGCGGGCGCGACGACTACCAGGGCGCCGAATACCCCATCCCCGCGGCCCTGCTGGCGGGCAAGGACAAAGTAACCGTCCGGTTCCAGGCGCGCCCTGGCCAAAGCGCCGGCCCGGTCTATGAGGTGCGGATGGTCACCGGCCACCAGTCCGGTGAAAAGGCGGATCAAAAACCTTGAACGGCAACCAGTCATCACGAGCCATGAGACGATTTGGATTCAAGCCCGTTCCGGCCGCCAGGCGCAACCGGCCCCACCGCCTGGCCTGCCTGCCAGCCCTGCTCCTGGCGCTGCTGCTGGTGGCGGGAGCCAGGGGCGGCGGGGCGGAGGCGCCGGCCAGCGCCAGCCCGCGGGATTACACGGTTTTTATCCTGTCCGACACGCACCTCGGCATTGAGAACCTCAAGGCCTGCCCGGTGGTCACCCAGGAGGACACCCTGGCCAAGGCCAAGGCCGGGCTCGACACCTGGCGCGCCCTGGTGGGGCGGCCTTATCCCCGGCGGCCGGAATGGGCCGGATTGGACCTGGCCACCGTGGCCCGGCCCGCCGCCCTGTTCATCCTGGGCGATCTGGTGGATGGCCATGCGGAACCCGCCCGGCTGCGGGAGCAGTGGCGGGGCTTTGAAGAGGTGTTCCCCGCCGCCGGGATTGCCTTTGGCTCCCACCGGGCGCCGGTCCAGGCCATCGCGGGCAACCACGACGGCCCTCCCCTGGGCGCGCCGAGGCGGGGGCTCGTGGAGCGCAACCGCCGCGCGGCCGCCGCCGGCCGGCTCGCCGCCCTTTCGGCCAACGGGGTTCATTCCGCCTTCCGCCGGGAGGGGGTGCACTGGATTTTCCTGGGCCTCTGCCCGGCCGATGGCACCGATGCGGCGGCGCCTTTCAAATATGGGCAGCCGGGGCCGGGGAGCTGGAACGATCCGGAAGGAGCCTTTTCCTTCCTCCGGGATTACCTGGCCCGCCAGGTGGGTGGATCGGGTGAGCCGGTGATCCTGCTGCACCACTACGGCTTCGACGGCTTTTCCTTGAACGATTGGAATTGGTGGACCCCCAGGCAGCGCCGCGCGGTTTACGATGTGATAAAGGATTATAATGTCGCCGCCATTTTCCATGGCCACGATCACCACGCCGCCCATTACCTCTGGCCCGATCCGCAGCGGTCGGCGGAGGATCTCGCCAAAATGTTCCCGGAAGGCGTGCCCGCCCGGCTCCGGCAATACGACATCGTCTCCTGCGGCGCCGCCGGGTGGGTGGTGAGGGTGGCTGGCGCGCGGTTGACCGCCGTCCATTTCCGGGGTCCGGATTGGAATGAGGACCGGGCCGTCAGCCTGGCCAAAACCTTGAACCCATGAATCCCCACCCTTTCACCCACCGTTTTCCGAAGGACCGAATCCGTTTATGGGCCGGGCTGGCCGGCTGGGGATGGGCGATGGTCCTGGTCTGGGGCTTGGGCCTGCCAAACCGGTTGGGCGGGGAAGGCCAGCCGGACGGGGCCAAGCCCATCCTGGGGGAGGCGCCGGGGAGTTTCCAGGTGGCTGCCGATCCGAAAACCGGTTTCATCACCAGCCTGCGCCGGGCGGGGGACGCCAGCCGGGTCGAGTTCCTCCGGGCCGGGGCAAGCCTGGGGGCGATCCAATTGCGCGTGCGCGCCCCCGGCGCGGCCTGGCGGGAGGCGGGACCGGGCGCGGCCGGGGTGGAATCCAGCTCTGCCCTGCGGGTCCACGGAGACACCCTCCGGTGGGAAATTGCCGTCCAGAATACCTCGGGGGCGCCGCTCGAGATTGGCGATCTCGCGCTGCCGCTGCCGATGAACACCGACTATGTGTGGGACCATGAGGAAACCTTCGTGCGCCGGGTGTTCCGGCACGCGCAGATCGCCGGGCATGGCTCGTTCGCCTGCTGGCTCCCGGTGAAAGGCAGCGGCCCGTTCCTGGTGCTGCTGCCGGAGGGGGGCGCGCACCTGGAATTCTTCACGGCCACGGGCATGGATTACGCCTTCGGGCGGGAGCAGTTCACGGCGTTCATCCACTCCGCCGCCGGGGCGGACACGGACCGGGCCGGCGCCTGGCGCCAGGCGCGCACGAGCCGGATCCTGCCGCCGGGGGAGGCCGCGCGCTACGCGTTCGCCTTCCGCTGGGCCGATTCCTATGCGGGCGTGCGCGAGCTGCTCTTCCAGCACGGGGGCGTGGATGTGCAGGTGGCGCCCGGCATGGTGGTGCCCCGGGATCTGGAGGCCCGGCTGGCCCTGCGCACCCGGCATCCCCTCGGCCGGATCGAGCCGGAATTCCCCGGCGCCACCCGGGTGGAGGCGCTGCCCGGCCCGGCGGGCAGCGGGCCGGTTTGGCGGGTGAAATTCGCGCGGCTGGGGGAAAACCGGCTCGTGGTCCATTACGGTGGCGGGCGTTCCCTGCCGCTGGAGTTCTTCGTCACCGAGCCGCTGGAGACGCTCATCAAAAAGCGGGCCGCCTTCATCGTCCAGAAACAGCAGCACCGCGATCCGGCGAAATGGTACGACGGCCTCTACAGCCTCTGGGACCGCCGGCAGCCGGCGGGCCGGAACCTCCTCGGGCCGGAGCACACCGGCGGCCAGCATCCCTACGCGGTGAGCGGGTCGGACGATCCCTCCAACAGCAAATGCCTGCTGGTCGCCGAGAAGAACGTGGCCTATCCCGAGGCCTCCGAGGTCGCGTCGCTGGAGTATTTCATCAAGCATTTCGTCTGGGGCCGGCATCAGCGCACCGGGGCGGAGACCCCGTATCCCTACGGGATTTACGGCGCCGACTCCTGGCAGCAAAACCGCTTCTCCGCGCGCGATCCGCTCGCCGGCGGGGTGAGCCGCCCCGGCGGCCCCAGCGCCTGCCGCCTGTGGCGCACCTTTGACTACCCAACCTATTTCGCCCTGTATTACAACCTGTACCGCATCGCCAGGCAGCAGCCCGGCCTGGTGCGGGAGCTGGATGCCGCCGGCTACCTGGAGCGCGCCCGCGGGACGGCCCAGGCCTTCTTCGAGGTGCCGGCCGGCCTCCGCATGGAGGGCGGCTGGAGCTTCACCGGGTGGGTTTACTGGCAGTACACCGTGGGGAATTTCCACGAGAAATACCTGCTCCCGCTCATCGCCGCGCTGGAAGCCGAGGGGCGCCCGGACGCGGCCGCCCGCCTGCGCGCCGAATGGGAAAAAAAGGTCAAGTATTTCATCTACGACAGCCCGTGGCCCTTCGCCTCGGAGATGCCCATCGACTCCACCGCCTACGAGTCCACCTACGCCATCGGCAATTATGCGGTCTCCTTCCCGCTCCAGCCGGATGCCAGGCTCTGGCAGGACCGCAATTCGGGGAAGTGGTTTTCGCACCCGGTCATCGACCCGGCCCGGCACCGGGAATTCCTGGCGCGCCAGCACGCGGCGAACCTTGCCTGCCGGGGCGTGCTCGAGGCCAATTACTGGTCGCTCGGCAGCGATTTCCGCGGCTGCGGTCCCGGCAGTTACACCCTCAGCTACATGTCCCAGATGGGCGGATGGGCGGTGCTCGATTACGCCCTGCGCCACGATCCCGAGCCCGCCGCCAATCTCCGGCTCGGCTCGGCCTCGCTGCTCAGCTCCTGGGCGCTGATGAACAGCGGCGATGCCGACTCCAATTATGGCTTCTGGACGCCCGGCCCGCTCCACGATGGCGCTCTGAGCTGGGGTTTCCAGCCCCGCCAGTCCGGCACGGAGTGGAACCCCGCCACCACCGGCCTGCCCCGGGGAGCCTGGCCGGTCTGCGGCGAGGCCGACCACGGCCTGGTGGCAGGCATCGAGGCGGCCCGCACGGTGCTGTTTGCAGACCCCGTCTTCGGCCTGTTCGCCTATGGGGGCTGGGCCAGCCAGCGTGGCGGCGCCATCGCGGTGATCCCCCGGGACGGCGTCCGGCAGCGTTTCAGCGCCCTGCTGGGCGGGCGGCGGCTGCATGCGGAGCTGGACCGCGACGGCTTCGCCCGCGGCCAGGCGCTGGAGGTGGGCGGCGCGCTGGACCGGCTGCGGTTCACCTTGGAGAACCGGGGCGGCGGCCCGCACACCACCCGGCTCCGGCTCGAGGGGCGGCCCGCCGGCCGCGGCACCCTGCGGGTGAATGGCCAGCCGCAGCCCATCCCCAGGGGCGCCGCGGGCGCGGCCCTGGTCATCCCCATCCCGGTGGACGAGCGCTCCGCAACCACCGTGGAGCTGGAACTGTGAGCCGGGCAGGAGCCTGATGGACCGGATGTGCTTGCCTGCGCCGGGTCGGCGGGGCATCTTCATAAGCAAAACCATGCGGGAATATTTATGAACACCCCACTGAATCGCCGGACCTTCCTCCACCGCTCCAGCCTGGCCGCCGGCGCCCTGGCCCTCGCCCCCGGCCTGGCCGCGGAAAATCCCCCCTCCGCCAAGCCGCCGGAAAAGCCGGACCCGGGCCTGGTGGCCTTCCGCATTTCCCTGGAGCAATGGCTCCCCGAGGACCGTTTCCAGGGCTTGCTGGCCTTTTTCCGGAAATACCCGGGCACGGCGGACGAGCTGTCGTTCTTCACCTCCAGCACGCACCCGCCCCTGCCCCTGCCGGAGATCCAGCGGCGCGCCGAACGCCTGGCGGCGATCCTGCCCCGGGTCCGCCAGGAGGGGATGGCCGCAGGCATCAACCACCTGGCCACCATGGGCCACCACGAGGAGAACCTGCCCGGTTCGCTGAATGAACCATGGCCGCGGGTGATGGATCCCCACGGCCAGGTCTCGCGCGGCTCCTATTGCCCGGCGGGGGAGGAGTTCCGCGCCTACACCGTGCAGGTTTACACCGCCCTGGCCCAGGCCGCCCCGGATTTCCTGTGGATTGATGACGACGTCCGCCTGGCCGGGCACATGCCCATCGGGCTCACCTGTTTTTGCCCCGGGTGCCTCGCGCGTTTCTCCGCCACGGCCGGGCGGACGTTCACGCGGGAATCCCTCCTCGCCGCCTTCCGCGCCGGCCCGCTGGCGGAGCGGCTGGCCCTGCGCCGCCGCTGGCTGGAGCACAACCGCACCACCATCGACCAGCTCTTCCAGCTCATCGAGCGGACCGTGCACCAGCTCCGGCCCGCCCTGCCGCTGGGGTTCATGACGGGCGACCGGTTTTACGAGGGATATGCCTTCGGACGCTGGGCCAAAACCCTGGCCGGGCCGGAGGGCCGGGAGGTGCGCTGGCGCCCGGGCGGCGGCTTTTACTCGGATGAATCCCTGGTGGGGCTGGTGGGCAAGGCCCATGATATCGGCCGGCAGGTGGCCCAGCTGCCGGCGGAGATCCGGGTGATCCAGTCGGAGATCGAGAACTTCCCCTACCAGCTCCTGCGCAAAAGCGCCGAAACCACCGTGGTGGAGGCCCTGGCGCACATGGCCGCGGGCGCCACCGGCGCCGCCTTCAATGTCCTGGCCCAGCGGTCCGAGCCGCTCGGCGAATACGAGCCGCTGCTGCGGCGCATCCACCAGGCCCGGCCCTTCTGCCGGGTGCTGCGCCGGGAGCTGGGCCGGGCGCCCCTCCTCGGCGTGTGGCCGGCCTGGAACCGCGACTCCTTCGCGAGCAACAGCGCCGACGGCTCCTGGCCCGAGGGGCCCGGGGACGCCGTGGGCGGGGCGATGCAGGCCTATGTGCTGGGGGAGATCGGCCTGCCGCTCTGCCATGGCCAGGCCGGCGCGCTCGTGACCGCTTTGTCCGGGCCCGGTTTGACCACCTTCAGCCCGGCGGAGCTGCGCCAGATCTTCACCGGCGGCGTGCTGATGGATCTTCCCGCGTGGCAGGCCCTGCAGCGCCTGGGCCGGGCGGAGTGGACCGGCGTCCAGCCGGGGCCGGGGCGCCCCATTGACGCCATCGAGGTGCTGAGCGATCACCCGCTGAACGGGCGGTTCGCCGGGTGGTCGCGCGATTGCCGCCAATCCTTCTGGCACGAGCCGGCCACCAGCCTGGAATTGACCGGCGCCGGCGCCGTGCCGCTGGCGCGGATGATCGATTACTCCGGGCGGGACCTGGGCGTCTCCATGTCAGCCTTCACCAATGCCCTGGGCGGGCGGGTCGTGGTGATGGGCTATTTCCCGTGGTCGCAAATCCACAACCTGGCCAAATCCTCCCAGCTGAAGGCCGTGTGCGGCTGGCTGGGCGGCGGCCGCCTGCCCGTGCGCCTGGAATCCTTCGCGCGCATCCACCTCTGGGTGCGCGAGCCCGGCCCCGGGCGCCTGGCCTGCGTGCTGCTCAACGGCTCCCTGGATCCTGCCGCCGAAATCACCCTGGGCCTGAACCGGCCATGGCAAACCTTCACCTGGACCGCCATGAACGGGGAATCCCGGCCATTAAAGGGTTCCGCAGCCGCGGGCTCCGGCGCCTGCCAGGTGCAGTTGCCCGGCCTGGGCCCATGGGCCATGGGCCTCCTCCTGGCGGAGGAATGACCACTTTTTTATGCCCCGGCGGAGGCGCGGGCTTCCGGAGGCTTCCGGAGCCGGGCCAGTTCCCGCTCCAGCAACGGCTGGGCCGCCGCCAAAGCCTGGTCCAGCTCTCTTATCAGGCCCGGGGGAGGCGCCTCCCCTCGTTCCGCCCTGGCCTCCACCCGCCGGGCCAGCTCGCGCACCGCCGCCAGGTGAAAGATTCCGGAGCTGCCCGCCAGCGTGTGCGCGGCCACGGCCACGGCCTGGAAATCCGCTCCCGCGGACAGCGCGCGCAGCCGGGCTAGACGCGCTGGAAGGTCGCAGAGGAAGG
>CAYPCQ010000023.1:50833-83428 GCA_964409245.1 uncultured Verrucomicrobiota bacterium | reverse complement strand
CCCTGGCTCTGGTCGCGCACACGCAGGCGGGCAGCTCCGGCATCTTTGGCCTGGAGCAGCTAGGCGAGCCAGCCCGGAGGCTGGAGGCGCTGGCCCAGCAAACGGCGGCGCTCCCGGACCTGGTGGATGAGCTGGCCCAGGCTTACGCGCAGATCCGGCCCGCGCTGAAGCGGGAACCGCCCGGCCCCCCACCGCCGGCTTGGAAAAGCGGCACCTTCTGAAATGCTGGCTGCCGTCTTGGAATGGGGCCGGGAGCTTTGGCGGCGGAAGCATTGCGCAGGGTGGCGCGCCTGGCACAGTAGCTGCTTCAGGCGCCATCGTGCGAGAAGTGGTTGATATTTGTCCGCCGGGCCCTTGGCCGGCGGAATGGGGCGCTGAGGTTCCAGGCTCGGCGGCGCCCGCTGGCGCCGATGGCCGGGCGGTGGAGGAATTGAGCCTGCTCTTCGGCATCTCCTACACGCTGGAAAGCAGCCTGGAGCTGCGCGATGTGATCCGGCCCGTGCTCCGCAAAATGGCCGAAATGATGGGCATGAAACGCGGGGCCATCACCATTCTGAAGCGGGACAGCGGCGCCGCCTCCATCAGCGAGGCGGTCGGCCTGCCGGTGGGGGAAAGCAAGGAACAATACCTGAAGGCCTGCCGGGAAATCATCTCGCAGGTGATGCTGACCGGGCAGGCGGTGGTGGTGCCCGACATCGCACGGGAACCGGCCTTGCGCGAGCGCTGGGCCGCGGAGCCGCCGCCGCCGGAAGATCGCCCGGAGGCCCCGGTGGCTTATTTGTGCGTGCCGGTGAAATTCGGCAATGAAGTGGTCGGCAGCCTGAGCGTGGAGCGGGTGGAAAATCCGCGATCGAGCCTGGCCTCCGACCGCCGGCTGCTGTCGCTGATCTCCAACGTGATCGCGCAGGCGGTCCATTTCCACCGGCTCAGCCAGGAGCGGTTCGAGGCCTTGTGCCGCGAAAACGAGCGCCTCCAGGAGCAGCTCAAGTCCAGTTTCCGGCCCCCGAACATGATCGGGAATTCGGCCGCCATGCGCTCGGTGTTCCTGCACATCGAGCAGGTGGCCGGCGGCAACACCACGGTGCTCATCCGCGGCGAGAGCGGCACCGGCAAGGAGCTGGTCGCCTGCGCGCTGCACGGCCAAAGCCCCCGCAAAAACAAGGGATTCGTCAAATTCAACTGCGCCGCGCTCCCGGAATCGATCATCGAAAGCGAGCTGTTCGGCCACGAAAAAGGGGCCTTCACCGGCGCCATTTCCATGCGCCGCGGCCGGTTTGAGGTGGCCCAGGGCGGGACGATATTCCTCGATGAGATCGGCGACCTGGCCCCCGCCACCCAGGTCAAGTTATTGCGCGTGCTGCAGGAGCGGGAATTCGACCGGGTGGGCGGGTGCGTGCCCATCAAATGCGATGTGCGCGTCATCGCCGCCACGAGCCGCAACCTCGAGGAGATGATGGAGCAGGGCAAATTCCGGGCCGATTTATACTACCGCCTCAACGTCTTCCCCATCTATGTGCCGCCGCTGCGGGACCGCAAGGCGGACATCCTCCTGCTGGCCGGGTATTTTGTGGAGAAATTCGCCGCCGCCGGCCGCCAGCAGGTGAGCCGCATTTCCACCGCCGCCACGGACCTCCTCCTGGGCTACCACTGGCCGGGCAACGTGCGCGAGCTGGAGAACTGCTGCGAGCGGGCCGTGGTGCTCTGCCCGGGCCATTCCATCGAGGCCAGCCATCTGCCGCCCACCCTCCAGCGGAAAGACCCGGCCGATCCGGCGGGGGCGGGCACCCTCGAGGCCGCGCTGGCCGCGCTGGAGTTTGAGATGATTGTCGAGGAGCTGAAAAACTGCGCGGGCAATATGGCCAAAGCGGCCCACAACCTGGGCCTCTCCGAACGGCAGATGGGCCTGCGCATCAAGAAATTCGGCATCGATTACCGGCGTTTTCGCCACGCCGATGGCAACGGCTCAGAGGTGCGCCTTTTTGCCCAGCCTGGGCAAACAACCACCACGGAGTGAGCATGCTGGGCGATCAGGCACAGGTGCATTCCGCGGCCCGTTCGCCGGCCTGACCCGGGCCAGGCAGCCGCGTCAGTGATCGTCGGAAGCCCGGCGCCGCAGCCGTTTCTTGGTGCTTTGGCGGGCTTTGTCCCGCAGGATGCGCTCCTGGATCCCGCGGGGGCGCTTCCGTTTTTGGCGGCGTTTCTTCTCGATCAGCGCGCGCTCGGCGGCGCGGGCCTGGAGCCGCGTTTGCTCGATCTTGTCGAGCAGCAGCTCCCGGGCGAGCAGCCGGTTGGCGGCCTGGGACCGCTCGCTCTCGCACCGCACCTGCGTGCCGCTGGGCTGGTGGATCAAGACCACCGCGGTGGAGGTTTTATTGACGTTCTGGCCGCCGGGTCCGCTGGAGTGGGTGAACTTCTCCTCCAGCTCCTCCTCGCGGATGCCCAAAGCGGCCATTCGCGCCTGGATTTTTTCGTTGTCCATGGGCTTTCGCTTCTTTTGTTTCCTGCGTTGTCTTCGGTGCTTTGTAAATCCGCTCCCTGCTCCCCCCGTGCCACTCAGCCGGGTCCAGGCCATTGGCTCCGCCGTGCGGGCTGGCTCTTTTTGGGCAAGACATTCGCCACTCACCGATCTATTCCAAATATGCTCGCGGCTGACTGCTCGTCTGGCGCAAAATCTGCTCCGCCAAATACTTGGGCACGGCTTGGCGGGTGGCAGCGCCGGTGAACACTGCCCCGGCCATATCAGCCGTCCCTAGCGGTTTGCCTGATTCCCAGCCGCCTGCAAGATAAAACCAAGCCGCGCAGGAGGGTGGCGCAGGCGGGAGGCGGGCGCAGCGCTTATCCGTCCCGGCCGGCCGGCATCACGAGCGCGCCCCGCTGCCGGCCGCCAAAAAAACCCGATGGGGATCCGATGGCCAAGGTCATTGGCCGGCGGCTCCTTAAAGCCCGCCCACCAGCCGGCGCAGGGCCTCATGGGCCGCCATCAAACCATAGATGCCGGTGATCGTCGGCAGGCTGCCCAGCGGCTGGCGCCGCCGGCCGCGCTCCAGGAAATCCGGCTCGGGTTCGCCTTCGTTGCGGGGCAGGGCCGCCGGCCGCTCCAGCGAATAGACACAGGTGAAATCCACCGCCACCCCCAGCCGGCGCAGCCGCTTGCGGACCACCCGCGCCAGGGGGCAGGCCTGCACCAGGGCCAGCGGCCCCGTCCGGATCAAGGTGGCCTCCTGGCGGCGCGCCGCGCCCATGCTGGAAATGATCGGGATGCCCCTTTGGCTGGCCGCGGCGAGCAGCTCCACTTTGGGCGCCAGCGAATCGATGGCATCGATCACCAGATCCGGCGGGCCGCCCAGCACCGCCTCCATGGTCTCGCGATGGATGAAGCAGCGCAGCGCCTCCACGGCGCAGGCGGGGTTGATATCCCGCACCCGCTGCGCGGCCAGCTCCGCCTTGGGCTGGCCCACGGTGGAATCGAGCGCGTATAGCTGGCGGTTGATGTTGCTGGGTTTGACGATGTCGAAATCCACCAGCCGCAGCCGCCCCACCCCGGCCCGCGCCAAACCCTCCACGGCGTAGCTGCCCACCGCTCCCAAACCCGCCACGGTGACAAAGGATGCCCGCAGCTGGCGCAACTTATCGCCGCCGATCTGCCTTTCCAGGCGCTGGAAACGTTCGCCCTCGCTCATGGCCGCCGCGGTTAAAAATGCCCCCGAAGCCAGTGCGTGAGGTGCGTGTGCAGCATCAGCTCCAGGCCCGCCAGCAGGGTGAAGATGTAAACCACCTTGATGAAGGCGCCCTCGGAAAACTTCCGGTTCAGCCACACCCCAAGCCAGACCCCCACCGGGATCAGCGGCAGATACCACAGGCTCAGCTCCAGGGTGTGGCGGTTGATGATGCCCTTGGAAAAGAAGAACGGCATTTTGATCCAGTTGACCCAGGTGAAAATCAACACGTTGGTGCCCACGTAGATTTCCTTGTGCAGCCGCTGCGGGATCAGGAACATGCTCACGATGGGGCCCGCCCCGTGGGCCATGCTGGAGGTGATCCCCGTGCCCACCCCACAGGGGACTCCCAGCAAATGGTTCGGGGCGAAGGCTCCTTCGGCCCGGAAAATGACCTCCTTGAAAAATTGGAACAGCACGAACAAGACCGCCAGCAGGCCGATGCAAAAGTTCATCTGCCGGGTGTTGAACAAGCCCACCAGCTGCACGCCCACCAGCACGCCCACCACCACCCCCGGCAGCAGAAAGGCCAGGTTCCGCCGGTCCCATTTGCCCCAGTAATGATAAAGCGAGAAAATATCCCCGGCGCTCAACAGCGGCAGGATGATCCCGATGGCCACCTTGGCGTCAAACGCCATGGCGCACAGCGGGGTGGTGAGCATGCCCAACCCACCGCCAAATCCGGCTTTGGACAGGCCGATGAAAAACACGGCCGCCACCGCCAGCAATTGCCTTAAAATTTCATCCACACCCATCGTGTAAAGCCTGGGCCTCGCTCTGTCAGTTAAAAAAGCATGGCCAAAAAATTCAGGGGTGTAAGGCAGAAATCTTCATTCACGCTGCCAGCGCCAGCGAAGCGTGGCGGGCGGCAGGGCCGGTGACGGGACAGAAAGTCAGGCATGGTGGAGGGCGATGAAACCCAGGCAGGCGGGATGGCAGAAGGCAAACGTGGCCGGGGAAGCGCGAACAAAAAGAGGTTGGCAAAGCCGAAGGCCAGGCGGCTTAATTTGGCAGGCGATGGGGCCTTTTCTCCGCCGGCGGTTATGGCCAGCACGGGAACTGCCCACCTCCGCGTCACCCGTTCGGCCTGGCTCCCCGGGCCATCCGGCAACCCGGGAAAGCCAGCAAAACATAACACCCGGGTTGGACCCGCAGCGGGGATCGCTTGCCGCCTGCCCGGGCCGTGATAAGTTAATTCCCCAGTGAATATAGAGATCATCAACACGGGCAGTGAATTGATGCTGGGCCGGGTTCTGAACACCCACCAGCAATGGCTTTGCCAGCAACTGGCGGATCTGGGCCTGGTAGTCAACCGCCAGGTGGCCGTGCCGGACACCGGCCTGGATATTCAGCAGGCGGTTCGCGAAGCCCTCGGCCGGGCGGACCTCATCCTGGTCACGGGCGGATTGGGGCCCACCTCCGATGATCTGACCCGTGATTTGATCGCCCAGCTCTTGAACCGCCAACTCAACCTGGATTCCTCCATCCTGGCCGGCCTGCGGCAGTTTTTTGCCGACCGGGGCCGCACCATGCCGGAGGCCACCGCCGTCCAAGCCCAGATTCCGGAAGGCGCCATCGTGCTGCCCAATGCCCACGGCACGGCTCCCGGCCTGGCCATCGAAGTCGAGCCGAACCCATTCCGCACCGGGGCCGGACCCAGCTGGCTTTTCATGCTGCCCGGGCCGCCCCGCGAGCTGCGGCCGATGTTCCTCAAGCAGGTGGCCCCCTGGCTGCCCCGCATTTTCCCGGGCGCCCACCAATTCGCCTGTCGGACGTTCCAAACCACCGGCGTGGGGGAATCCACCCTGCAGGAGAAAATTGCCGGCCCGCTCCAGGATCTGGTGGAACGTGGGCTGGACTTGGGCTATTGCGCCCGGGTGTCGGAGGTGGAGGTCCGCTTGAGCGCCTCCGGGGCAGCGGCGAAGGAACTCGTTGGGGAGGCGGCATCCAGGACTCGCAACCTGCTGGGTCCGTGCATCTTCAGCCAGGAGGATGAAACCCTGGAAGCCGTCGTGGCGGGCCTGCTGGCGAAACAGGGCAAAACCCTGGCGGTCGCCGAGTCCTGCACGGGCGGATACATCTGCCACCGGCTCACCAACATCCCCGGGGCCTCCGGCTTTTTGATGGCCGGCCTGGTCACCTACAGCAATGAGTCCAAGCGGCAGCTCCTGGGGGTGCCGGCGGCGACGCTGGAAACTGAAGGGGCGGTCAGTGCCGCCACCGCCGCGGCCATGGCGGAAGGCGCCCGCGCCCGCCACGGGGTCGATGCCGCTATTTCAGTGACCGGCATCGCGGGTCCCAGCGGCGGAACTCCGGAAAAACCGGTGGGCACGGTATTCATGGCCCTGGCCTCAGCTGGGAAAACCATCGTGGAGCGTCATTGGAACCGCCTCGAGCGCGAAAGCTTCAAGCAAGCCGCCTCCCAACAGGCGCTGGATCTGCTGCGGCGGCACCTGCTCGGATTGATTCCCTGACCCGGAATTGCCGGGCCGCCGACCAATTGCAGATCCTGGCAGCCTGGCCCACGGGCGCGACTGGACTGCTGGCAGGCCACGGTATTTGGACAACCGCTCCGGTTTCTGCCATTCACCGGCCGGATTGGGAGCGTGGCCTCCCGGAACTGCCACCGGGAGGCGCTGCTTTCAGGACCGGTATTCGCGGACCACTTCCAGCATGGCCTGGAGGTTGTCGAGCGGGGTGTTGGCCACGATGTTGTGGATGGCGTTGAACACGAAGCCGCCGCCGGGCCGCAGCAGCTCGATGCGTTCGCGGACCTGTTTCCGCACTTCGTCCGGGGTGCCGAAAGGCAGCGTCCGCTGGGTGTCCACCCCGCCGCCCCAGAAGACCACCCGCTGGCCGATCTGCTTTTTCAGCCGGCCCGGATCCATGCCCGCCGCCGAGCATTGCACGGGATTCAGAATGTCAAAGCCGGCTTCAATGATGTCCTCCAGCAGCGGCTCGATGCCGCCGCAGCAATGCATGAAGGTCTTCCACGCCGTATGCTGGTGGATCCAGTCATTGACCCGTTTTTGATACGGCTTGTATAGCGAGCGGTATTTTTGCGCGGACAGGAAGGGCCCGTTTTGGGTGCCGAAATCGGTGCCGCTGGTCTGGATGATGGAGATGCGCCCGCCCACCGCTTCGTGCAGCCGGCGCAGGTTGGCCAGGGCCACCTCGCATTGCCGCTCGAAAACAGCGTGGAGGTAATCAGGGCGGGTGACCGTGCTGACATACCACTCCTCCACATCCCGGATGCCCTTGGGGTTTTTGAGGAACGTCCCGGGCACCAGCGCGATGTCGCCAAAGGCGAGCCCGCCAAACGTGCAAAACAGGGCCTGGCTGGTGCCCGTGTATAGCTCCTCGGCCCGCCCGCGGAAATGGGCCAGCTCGGACTCGGAAATGGGGGCATACTCCTCCGTATTATCGGCGGGATCCAGGCGGCTTTCGTCCAAAGGCGGTTGCCGGATGATCGCGTCGAAGAAATGCCCGCCCCCCGGCATTCTCCCGCAGGGGGGGCAGGATTTGTCCCCGCCCGGATATTGGAGCAGGTCGCCGTTGGCTTCATATTGGGTGTTGAAATCGGCCGGCACCAGCACCGGGGTGCCATCGGCCAGCCGCCATTCCTTGAACTCCGTGGCGGGGAACCCGAACATGGTGCCGGTGCCCGCCAGCGAAACCGTGTCCGACCCCAGCGCCGCCCGCAGGTCCGGGGCGATCTCCCCCAGCATCTGGTAAACCTCGATGACCTTCACGGGCGTGCCCGGCCGGTCCAAACCCAACGCCTGGCGCAGCTGGTAAACGATGCTGGCCGCGATGCCCGTCTGCATCCCGCCGCCGAAATCGGCTGGCAATACCTCCGTTTCGCGATGTTCACACGCCAGCTTGATCCGCTCTCTAGGAGTCATGGGCAAATGATACCCGAAACCATCCGCCGCGCAATCCCGATCCGCCAGCATAATGGAGCCAATGGCCTGGACACGGCTGAACTCGCCTGGCGCCGCCGGGATCTGCTGTCCAGTATTGCCAACCAGGCCGGGAATCGCGTAATATTAGATTGTTGAATTCACGATCTCACAGTTGGCAACTATAAGATGGGGGTTTTATGGAAGTATTGCATGCAATCCACACGCGCCGGAGCATCCGGCAGTTCAAGAAAACACCGGTGTCGGATGAAGTCATTGAAGAAGTGATTGCCGCCGGCATGATGGCGCCTTCCGGTGGAAACGCCCAGCCCTGGCAATTCCTGGTCCTGCGGGACGCCAAGCTCCTCGCAACCATCGGCTCCAAATGCATTTATGCCGCCGCGGTGGCCAAGGCTCCCGCCGCCGTTCTGGTTTGCGGCGAGCCATCCCGGGAGAAAAACGAGGGCTTTTGGGAGCAGGGTTGCGCCGCCGCCGTGCAGAATATGTTGATGGCCGCGCACTCCCTGGGCTTGGGCAGCGTGTGGATTGCCTTCCATCCCCGGCCCCGGCGCCTCGCGGATATTGCCTCCCTGGTGCCCCTGCCCAAAGGAATCCAGCCTTTTGCCCTGCTCCCGCTGGGAATTCCCGCGGAGGAAAAACTCATTGAGATCCGGTTCGATCCCTTCCGCATCCATTACGACCAATGGGACGATTCCGAACCCGCCACCCCCACCCCTACCGCCCAAAAGAAAAAGACTCCGCCGAAAAAAGCCGCGCCGCCAGAAAAACCGGCCAAAAAGAAGGCGTAATCCAGGCGGGCCTTGGCTGGCCGGGCCAGCCCGCTGAAGGCGGCGCGCCCCCCGGCGCAGATTGCCCCTGGCGTATGGATCACCTGAACGACCCGGACCATACGAAAAGGGAAGCCTTTTCTCTTTCCAGGTTTTCCGCCTGATCCGTGGTTCGCCGCCTTTCCGTGGCTGATCCACTTTTCCCTCCGGCAAACCATCCGAGCGTCCAGCTCCAACGCGCAGGATTGCCAAAGGCCGGATAAAGGGGTTAGAGTGGAAAACATGACTAAAATCTTTCCGATTCTCACGGCGCTCGGCTTGGCGGTGCCTGGCACCATAACCGCCATGGAAGAGGTGGACATTCCTGTCAATCCGCCCGCCGATGCGATCATGGCTACGGCGGAAGCCGGCCAAACCATCCAGGACTGGACCCGCCGGACCTTCGGCGGGCCGTGGGAGCCGGGGCCGGCGGTGCGGGTGGAGGTGCGGCGGCAGGACCACAGCGTGCTGCGGTTTGGGCAGTCGTGCATCGACACCCCCCTGCGGATCGGCTCCCGGAGCTTTCGCCGCGGGCTGGGCACGCACGCGAACAGTGAAATAATCCTGCATCTGCCACCCGGCTCCAAGACCTTCCTGGCGGAAGCCGGCATCGACAACAACCCGGACACGCAAGGCCGGATGGGATCAGCGGTCCTCAGCGTGGAGGTGGGCGGGCAGGCAGCATGGCGCTCGGCCGTGATGCGCGGCGGGCAGGAGCCGGCGCCGGTGCGCATCGAGCTGCCGGAGGGCGCCCGGGAAATCGTGCTCAAGGTGGACGCCACCGCCGATGGCCCCAGCCACGACCAGGCGGATTGGGCCGAGGCGCGCGTGGAGCTGCGCGGTGGCGGCACTGCCTGGGCCGACGAGGACCGGCCGCCGATCCTCAGCGGCGCGCCGCCGTTCTCCTTTGTATATGGCGGGAAAGCGTCCGCCGCCCTGCTGCCCGGCTGGCGGCATGGCTACGAGGTGAAGGGGGAAGGGGGCCGCACCCAGGCCATCGCGCATTGGACCGATCCGCAGACGGGCCTGCGGGTGGAGGTGGAGGTGACGGTTTTCCCGCGGTATGGCGCGGTGGAGTGGCTGCCGTATTTCGAGAACACCGGCCCGCGCGACACGCCGCCGCTGGAAAACATCCAGGCCCTCGACACCGTGCTGCGGACGGGCTACGGCCAAAAGCCCGCCGTGCTGCACCAGCTGGCGGGAGATATCTGCGGCGAACGTTCCTGGCTGCCGCTGGAAACCACGCTGGAAGCGGGCCAGCCGCTGACGGTGGCGCCGGTGGGTGGCCGCCCTTCCAACGGGGCCTTCCCGTTCTTCAATATCCAATACGGCGGGGAAGGCCTGCTGGCGGCCATCGGGTGGTCCGGCCAATGGTCCGCGCGCTTTGAGCGCACGGGAACGGGGCCGACCAGGTTCCAGGCCGGGCAGGAACGCATCCGCACCGTGCTGCATCCGGGCGAGCGCATCCGCGGCCCGCGCATCCTGGCGATGCCGTGGCAGGGGGACCGGATGGCGGCCCACAACCGGCTGCGGCGCCTGCTGCTGTTCGAGTATATGCCGAGGCTCAACGGCCGGCCGCTGCGGCTGCCGGTGGCGCTCCAATGCTTCGACCGCTATAGCTGGAGCCGGCCGGAATGGGGCTCGGAGGCGGGCCAGCTGCGCGCGGTGCGCGCCACCCACGATATCGGCTGCGATGCCCACTGGCTGGACGCGGCGTGGTTCGAGGGCGGCTTCCCCAATGGGGTGGGCAACTGGTTCAGCAAGCCGCGGGAATTCCCGAACGGGCTGAAGCCGGTGGGGGATTTGTGCCAGGCGCTGGACCTCAAATTCATCGTGTGGTTTGAGCCGGAACGGGTGGGGGCCGGCACGGAGATTGCCCGGGAGCATCCCGAGTTCGTGTTCGGCGGCAAAAACGGCGGCCTGTTCAAGCTGGGCGAACCCGGGGCCCGGCGCTGGCTGGCGGACCGGCTCTCCGCGCTGATCACCGAAGGGCGGGTGGATGTTTACCGCAACGACTTCAACCTCGATCCGCTCAGCTTCTGGCGTGCCAATGACCCGCCCGGCCGCCAGGGCATCACCGAGATCCGCTACGTGGAGGGCCACTACGCGCTGTGGGATGAATTGCGCCAGCGGCGGCCCGGCCTGTGGATCGACAACTGCGCCAGCGGCGGCCGGCGCATCGACCTGGAGACGATATCCCGGTCGGTGACCCTGTGGCGCAGCGACACCGGCTGTTCACCCGGCCACGCGGATTGGGACCAGGTCCAAGCCTTCGGCTTGAGCCATTACCTGCCGCTGTTCACTTCCTGCGCCTGGGAGCCGGATGCCTATACCCTGCGCAGCGCCGCCACTGCGGGGGCCATCTGCCAGTTCAACTACCTGGATCCCGCCTTTTCCACCAACGCCGCCCAGGCGGCGCTGGCGGAGGCCAAGGCCTGCCAGAAATATTGGTATGGGGATTTTTATCCGCTCACGCCGGTGCAGCTGGGCGGCCAGGCGCTGGTGGCCTGGCAATTGCACCGGGCCGACCTCAACGCCGGGATCGTGCTGGCCTTCCGCCGCGGGGAGTGCCCCTACCCGGCCGTGCAGGTGAGCCTGCGCGCCCTGCAGCCGGACACCCGGTATGCCGTGGCCAGCAGCGATGAGAACCGCCGGGTGGAGAAGAAAACCGCCACGGGCCGTGAACTCATGTCCGACTGGGAGCTGCGCCTTCCCGGCAAAGCCCAAAGCGTGCTGGTCCGCTACGAGGCGATCCCGTAAGCCCCGGCTTTGCGCCGCGCCGCGCTCCGCTTATTTCGCGGGGGCGGCGGGCGCCGGCGGTTTGGCGGCGGAGTTGCGGTTCAGAGTGCTGTGGCGCTGGCCGTAGAGGAAATAAATAACCAGCCCGATCATCAGCCAGGCGAAAAACCGCAGCCAGGTGATCCACGGCAGCCCCAGCATCAGGTAAAAACACATCACCATGCCCAGCAGGGGAACCCAGGGAACCAGGGGGGTGCGGAAAACGCGGGGGAACTCCGGGTGGGTCTTGCGCAGGATGATGATGCCGCCATTGACGAGCACAAAGGCGAACAGCGTGCCGATGTTGGTCAGCTCGGCGATTTCATTGATGTTGGTGGCCCCGGCGACGATCGCCACCAGCACGCCGATCACGATGGTGATGACGTGCGGGGTGTGATACTTGGGATGCACCTTGGCCAGGAACTGCGGCAGCAAACCGTCGCGGGCCATGGCAAAAAAGACGCGCGTCTGGCCCAGTTGGAGCACCAGGATCACGGCCCCCATGGCCACCACGGCCCCGAGCGAAACGACCCCGGCGATCCAATGCAGGCCCAGCCGGGCGAAGGCCGCCGCCAGGGGATCCGCCACGCCCAGCTCGTGCCAGGGCTGCATGCCGGTCAGCACCAGGGCGGTGATCACGTACAGGATGGTGCAGATCACCAGCGAGCCGATGATGCCAATAGGCAGATCCCGCCCGGGGTTCTTGCACTCCTCGGCGGCGGTGGAGACGGCGTCGAACCCGATGAAGGCGAAAAAGATCATGCTGGCGCCCACCCAGACCCCCGTGAAGCCGTTGGGCATGAAGGGGCTCCAGTTCTCCGGTTTCACGTAGAAGGCGCCCACCACGATGAAGAACACCAGGATCACCAGCTTCAAGCCGACGAGGAAATTATTGACGCGGGCCGACTCTTTGATGCCCACCACCAGGAGCCAGGTGATGGCCATGATGATGATGGTGGCCACGATGTTGAAAATGACCGGCAGGCCGCCGACCTGCGGATGGTTCAGCCAGGCGTCCAGGGGCAGCGCCAGGTTGCGGCTCTTGAAGAGGGTGGCCACCACGCCGACCGGGCTCAGCAAACCCTCGTAAGGCAGGGCAAAGGAGGCCGGCAGCGCGGCGCCCGCCGAGGCGATGGCCTGGGCGGCCTGGTGGGCCGAGCGGTAATCCACGCACAGCCAGGAGGGGATCGGAAAGCCCAGGCCCAGGAATAGCTGGCGGAAATAGCCCGCCCAGCCGATCGATACCGCCACGCTGCCCACGGCGTATTCCAGCACCAAGTCCCAGCCGATGATCCAGGCCACCAGCTCGCCCAAGGTGGCGTAGGAATAGGTGTAAGCGCTGCCGGAGATGGGCACCAGCGCGGCGAATTCTGCATAGCAAAACGCGCAAAACACGCAGGCGATGGCGGTGAGCAGGAACGAAAGCGACACGGCCGGCCCCGCGCCCACGTGGCTCGGCCCGCCCGCCGAGGCGGTGCCGATCAGGGCAAACAGCCCGGCGCCGATGATGGCGCCGATGCCAAGCGACACCAGGTCGAAGGCACCCAGGGTGCGCTTCAGCCGGACGCCGCTCCCCTCCGCCAGTTCGCTATGGATTTGGTCCAGTGATCGTCTTCGGAATAGATTCATTTACAGCCTTTCAAATCAGGGTGGCTGAACCTTAAGGCATAAATGGCGCCGCTGGCAAGCGCGCGTTGAGCACCGTGTGCATAAGAAAATTCCCCAACCGGGGCGCTCCTGGAGCAGCCGGGCGGCGGATACCGGCGGCGGCAGCCCCGGCGGGCGCCTCGCGGAGGGCAGCCGTGGCCAGGCAATTGGACCCTCCATCTTGGCCGGATCAAAGAATTCCTGGGTTGCCTGAGCGCAGATTGATAGCGGGATCGCCGGTTGGCATCTCATGGGTTTAAAAACTGGCCACGCTGGCCCACCGCTGGCCCGCTGGTCCGTGTTCCTGAATTTGGGAGGGAAGCGTTTGCGCCGCAGGTTTTTACGCCAGCCGGGGAGTAAATATTCGACCGCCGATCTGGAATGGATCCGCAATTGGCGGATGACCCATGTCTTGCCCAAAAAGGTTCCGCAAACACGACTGATCCGATGGCAGGGACACGGCCAAGGGAGCCAATTCTTGAACCATCGCGCCGACGCGGCGGAGCACAGAATATCTTTGGCCGGCGGGCGGGGGCGGTTTATCATCGCCGGAGATGAAACGGAAGAAATTGCCCATTGCGCTGACGGTGGCGGGTTCGGATAGCGGCGGCGGAGCCGGCCTCCAGGCGGATCTGAAGACTTTCGCCGCCCTGGGAGTCCACGGCGCCACCGCCATCACCTGCCTCACCGCCCAGAACCCGGCGGGGGTCGCCGGCATCCAGGCCGCCACAACCGATATGGTGCGCCTGCAGCTTTCGGTGGTGTTTGATGAGCTGCCGCCCGCCGCGGTGAAGACCGGCATGCTTTATTCCCGGGAAATCATCCAGGAGGTGGCCCGGTTTTTTGGCGGCCGGCGGGAAGTGCCCCTGGTGGTGGATCCGGTCATGGTGGCCACCAGCGGCGCGCGCCTCCTGGAGCCTGCCGCAGAGGCTGCGCTGCGGGAGGAATTGCTGCCGATCGCCTGGCTGGCGACGCCCAACCTGGCCGAGGCGGAAGTCCTGCTTGGCCATCCCATCACCACGGTGGAGGAGCTGCGGGCGGCGGCGCGGGAATTCCACGGGCGTTACCGCTGCGGGGCGCTGGTCAAAGGCGGGCACCTGCGCGACACGCCGCAAGCGGTGGATTTCTACTATGACGGGAAGGTGGAGCTGATGCTGCAGGCGCCCTTCATCCGGGGGGTGGCCACGCACGGCACGGGCTGCACCTACTCGGCGGCGATTGCGGCCTATGTGGCGCTGGGCCGGGAGCTGCCGCAGGCGGTGGAGAAGGCCAAGCATTACATATCCCAAGCCATCAGCCAAAGCGTGGGCCTGGCGGCCCACACCGCCCTGAACCACTTTTGGAAGAAATAACGCCCCGGGGCGCCAAAGCCGGTTGAATTCCGCCGCCGCTGTGCTATACGCAAGGGCGTGCAACCGGAAGCGCCCAGTCTGGTTTTATTGATACCGGCTTACAATGAGGAATCCCGCATTGAGCCGGTGCTGAGTGCTTATGCCCGGCATTTCCGGAGCCACTACCGGGGCAAATTCCGCATCGTGGTGGTGCTGAACGGCTGCACGGACAACACGCTGGGCGTGGTGCGGAGCGCCCAGGCCGGACACCCGGAGATCGAGCACCTGGAGTTCAAGGGCCGGATCGGCAAAGGCGGGGCGCTGATCGAAGGCCTGAAGCTGGCGCCCACCACCGATCTGATCGGCTATGTGGATGCCGATGGCGCGACCGCCCCGGAAGCGTTCCTGGAGCTGGTGGCGCTGACGAGCCAGGCGGATTGCGTGATTGGCTCGCGCTGGCTGCCGGGGTCCATCCTGCACCAGGCGCAGACCACCCGCCGGCAGTTCGCCAGCCGGGTGTTCCACACCATCGTCCAGCTTTGCTTCTGGATGAACATCCGCGACACCCAGTGCGGGGCCAAAGTGATGCGGCGCGCGGCGGTGGAAAAAGTGCATTCCCACCTCACCATCGCCGACATGGCCTTCGACATCAACCTCCTGTATGTGCTTCGGCGGGAGGGGTTTTCGATCCTTGAGGCGCCCACGGAGTGGACGGACAAGATCGGCTCCAAGGTGGCGCTGGGCAAAACCTCCCTGACCATGCTGCTCTCGGTGATCCGGCTGCGGCTGGTGTATTCGCCTTTTTACCGGTGGCTGCGGCCGCTGCGGCCGCTGGAAACGTGGCTTTACACCAAGCTGAGCGCGCCGCTGCCGCTGCCACCGCAGGCGGAGGGCAAAAGGCGGCAAACCGATTAGCGGCCGAACCTGGAATGATTGGGTGGGGAACTGCCTGCCCTCAAAGCCGGGAAAAACTGTAACAATATCGAAAACAGAACCGTTTCGACACTCGGCTACGGCTTGGGGATATTTGAAGGATTCAATTTCCGAACTCAATCGGCCATCGAGCAAAAGGTGACCGCCGGGGAGATGGTTAATGGGTACCACGACCTGGAAGGGGAGGCGGAATTCTGGCCCGCCGGAGAAAAGTGGTTCAAGTCATATCCGGCTCCGAATTTGAAAGGAAACAGGCCTTAGCTCGTTGCTTGGGCCTGAGTCCAACGATGCACCACCGGAGCGGCGTTGATCTCGGCGATCCCTGGCAGGATTCTCTCCTTCAAGGCGCTGAAATTCCTCCGGTGTCAGCACCAGAGCCGGGAGTTTGGACTTTCCTGCCATGCCCCCCACTATACCACCCACCTGGTTTATCTGTATATGTTTTAATGAAACGTTGGGCTAGTTGATGTGCATGGAATGTTTCAGCAAAGCGGTCTGACGCCGGAAACAGTGGAGTGTTTTGTCTGTTACTTGGCCGTGCACAACCGCCCGGTTCATGAGGTGTTGTTTTCCCGGGATCAAGACATGTCGCAAGCCTTCGAGAACGAACTCATCGGCATGGCGCTAAACGCGAGGCCGCCGGCCACCAGCCGCTCAAGTCACAGAATTTCCCCGGAGGCGGCGCCATCCAGAACCTGGCGCAGCAGAACCAGCAATTGCGCGGCGGTATAAGGCTTGGAGATGAAGCCATTGATATACAAATCCTTGGACTCAGCCTCCTGCTTGTGGGTCATCATGCCGCTGGTGCCGATGATGCGCAATTGGGGATTGATCTTGCGCAGGGCGCGGATGGTGGCGACGCCGTCCATGAAGGGCATCATCATGTCGGTGAGCACCGCATCGATCGGCTGGGCGGTTTGCACATAAATGGCGAGCGCTTCCGTGCCGTCCATGGCGGCGATCACGCGGTAGCCATTGGTTTCCAGGATTTTGCGGGTGACGTTCAGCACGGATTGCTCATCTTCAACGACCAGGATGGTTTCATTGCGGCCCTGCGGCGCCACGGCGGCCACTTTGGGCTGTTCGGGCCCGAAAGCCGCCTGCACCGCAGGCAGGTAAACCTTGAATTGGGAGCCGCGGCCCTCCTCGCTGTAAACGTGGATGAACCCGTTGTGGCTCTTGATGATGCCCAGCGCAGTGGAGAGTCCCAACCCGGTGCCCTTGATGCCCTTGGTGGTGAAAAAGGGCTCGAACAGGCGCTCCTGCACCCGGGCGGACATCCCCCGGCCGGTATCCGCCACGGTGATCACCACGTAGGGGCCGGCCTTGGAGGCGGTGTTCATCTGGGCATAGGTTTCGTCCAAGTCCACATTTTCGACGGACAATTTTAGCTGTCCGCCTTCCAGCATGGCGTCGCGGGCGTTGATGCACAGGTTCAGCAGCACCTGGTGCAGTTGCGTGGAGTCGCCATTTACAGCCCACAGATCGACCGGGTAATCCAGGCCCACCCGGATCGTTTTGGGGAAGGTTTCTTCGGCGATGCGCGCCATTTCCTTGATCAGGTATTTGGGCTGGAGGAGGATCCGCTCGCCCTCGATGCCCCGGGCGAACGTGAGCAGCTGTTTGACGATGTTGGCGCCGCGCTGGGCGCTGTCCTTCAAGGTGGACAGCATGGCCTGGCTGGATTCGTCATGCGCCAGATCCTGGAGGTATTGGACGGACATGAGGATGGGCGCCAGGACATTATTCAGGTCGTGCGCCACGCCGCCCGCCAGGGTGCCCAGGCTTTCCATGCGCTGGGACCGCAAGAACTGCTTTTCCAACTCCTTCTGGGCGCTGACATCCGTGTTGACCAGGAGGTAGCGCTTGGGCTGGCCGTGCTCATCGCGCAGGATGGTCCAGCGGCTCTGGGTGTAAAGCTCCCGCTCCTTGCCGTATTTGGTGTTCTGGAGCATCTCCCCCATCCATTCGCCCTTTTCCCGGACTTTTTCGAGCGCCTCGGCGAGGGCTTGAGAGCCGGGCGGCCAGAGCAGGCGGGTGGCATCGTGGTCCAGGATCTCTTCGGCCTTCCAGCCATATAACGCCTCGGCCCGCTGGTTCCAGAAAACCACCCGGCAGGAGCTGTCCAGGACCACGATGGCATCGTGGACCTGGTCCAGGAGGGCGGCCTGCTCGTGCAGCCGGGCGGCATCGCGGCGGGCGGCGGTGAGGTCGCTCATCATGGCCACGACCATCTCCACCCGGCCCTGCTGGTTGCGCAGGCTGTAGAATTGGTGTGAAATCCAGCGGGATCCGCCAGCGGCTGCCACCTCCATTTCGGGGATGTTGAGCTCGACGCCCACCGAAAACAATTTTTGGATGGCCGCAGTGTGGGTGGTTAAATGGGGGAACAAAGCGGGCGGGGTGGCCTCATTGCGCTGCGGCCAGAGCTGGCCGGGGTATAAAGCGGACCAGATTTCCTGCCAGGCCTGGTTCTGGTAAAGAACCTTGCCGCCTGGCTCATGCAGGGAGATGCCCACCGGCGAATATTCAATGATCGCCCGGTTGAGCCGCTCGCTCTGCTTCAAGGCCTGCTCCGATTTGACGTGTTCGCGCCGGATGACCGTTTCCTTCAATTCGCGTTCGATGGCGGCCAGCAGCCGGGCGTAGTGGCCCTTGATCAGGCAGTCCTGGGCCCCGGCCTTCATGGCGGCCACCGCCGCTTCTTCCCCCAATTGGGTGGCCAGAATGATGAACGGCAGATCCGGCCCGCGCCGCCGCACCCGCTCGAGCGCATCCAGGGCATGGAATCCGGCGGCTGAGAATCCGCACAGCACCAGATCCCACCCGCCGCGGGCCAGCGCGGCCTCGAAGGTTTCCGCCGCCGCCACCCGTTCGATTTCCGGCTCGTAGCCGCCCAGCCGCAATTCCTGCTGCAGCAGGGCGCAATCCGCCTCATTGTCCTCGACCAGCAGGATTCTTAGGATTCTGGCCATGGCGATTGGGGGGCGGAAATCCCGGGCACGGATCAATTGCCGCCGGACTTCCTGGCCGCCGGAATAAAGATTTTCTTGCCGGGTGAAAGTTTTTCCGGTTTCAGGCCTGGGTTGGCTTTGAGGATTTGATCCACCGTCACTTTGATGCTTTCCTTGGCATAGAGGGCGGAGATCTTGGACAAGTTGTCCCCCGGCTTAACCTCGTATTCGTAGCCTTCCTCCGCGGCGGGGGCGGGGGCGGCTTTGGGTTTGGACTTGGGGGCCTTGGGCGGCGGATCGTGGATCACCGGGGGCAGCTTGGCCAATTTCTCCAATTCCCGCAGGATCAGGCGTTTGTCTTCCTCGCGGTTCTTATCCACCTGCTGCACCTGGTCCGCCAGGCGGCGGAAATCGGCCTGGCTGGCGTAGGCAACCTGGGTTTCCTTTCCGTGCGACACCTCGGAGCGGATTTCGCGCAGGCGGTTTTCCAGCTCGTTCAGCCGCTTTTGCAGGCTCACATTCACGCGCTGCAAATCCTCCACATCGGTGTTCAACCGGCGGATTTCCTCGCGGTAAGTCTCGCGCTCCGCCAGCAATTCCGCGGTCGTGGCGCCCCGGGCCGGCTGGAGGACCGCCCCCGCGAGCCATGGATACAGGATTACCAGAAGACCAAGCTTCGTTCGCATGACGCGAAATTAGACCGCCCCGTCCCCCGGTGCAAGCCCGGAGTGCGGAGTTTGCGCCCTGGCGTTACTTCGGCGCCGGCCCGGTTTTGGGAACTTCCACGGCGTTGGTGGCGGCACCCGGCGGATTGGCCAGGACCGGGGGGGCATTGGTGGCCGCGGGCAGGCCCAGTTCGGTGCGCAGCTGGGCCTTGAGTTCCGCGGGCATATCGCTTTGCGGGCCGAGGCGTTCGTCCAAGACCTGGCGTTTGATCAGCTCGAGGGGCGGCAGGCCGATGCGCACTTCGTTGCCCTTGGTGCGCTCGGCGTAGCGGGTCCAGATCTTGCGGGCCAGCAGCTCGTAGTTCACCGCCTGGTCGGTGACGCCCATCGCCAGGTTGTTGAAGAAGTTCACAAACATGCCTTCCAGGAGCAGCTTGGTGCGGTCCATGGAGGTTTCGCCGGCATCCTCCGCCACCCGGTCCAGGCAGTAGTCATCGAGTGACACCTTGCCCGGCATGGTTTCCGGCCGGCCGGTGAGCAGGGGCTGGCCGGCATATTTTTCGCACATGAACTTGAACCACTTGGCGGCCTCGGCCGTGCGGTTGCGGGTGTAAAGGAAATAGACCGCATCCCGCAGGAAATTGCGATGGGCGGTCTTGATGTGATCCCGCTGCTCGGGATCCTGGTTCATCATGTCTTCATAGGCCTGGTTGGCATGGTCCATGATGTCCAGGTTGGGCCCGAAGACGAACGCCTTGCCGAATTTGACTTCGATCAGCCGGCCCCGGTAGAAGCCCATCTGCATGGATTGATAGATCACCCGGCGCAGGCGGATCAGCTCCTCGTCCCGGGCCAGTTCCAGGCCGAGGGTGGCCCAGTAGATGGCGTGCGCTTCCGGCAGCCGCCAGTCGAATGGCCCGTAGCGGTCATCCACCGCCTTCATCGTGCGGGGATCGAACCGCAGGCGCTGCCGGAGCTGGTGCACCTGGTTGCTGGCGGCGGGAGTTTTGAGCTCGAGCAGGGCGGCGTAATCGGGCCGGCCCTGGGGGATGACCTGCGAGACCTGTTCGGCCAGCGCCTCCTTGAAATAGAGGTGGGCGTCGTCCATGTTCTGGCCGATCTTGTGCTGGAAGATCCAGGCCAGCTCGCGGTAAATGAGGGGATCCTTGGGGTTGTAGCGCAGGCCTTCGTCGCGCAGCAGCTCGAAGGCGCGGCTGACCCAGAGCCAGCGGTCCCGGAAATTCTGGAATTTGATCGAGATGTTGTAGGCCATGTTCCAGCCCAGGTGCACCCAGACCATGCCGATGTTCGGCTGGAGCTTGGTGATCCAATCGGATAGCTGGACCATCTCGAAGTATTTGCCGTCATCCTGCAAATCCACCGCCCGCACCCAGAGCGCGTTGGCGATCAGGCCCCGGAAGCCGCCCAGGGCCACCGTGGTGAACTGCAGCACCGGGGGAACCTTGTTGCCGAACGGATCGTCCCGCCGGAGGATCCCCAGCTCGTTGCGGGCGACCCAGAGGCGGCTTTCCATCATGGCCACGCAGGTCAGGCACAGGCCGGCCACGGCGCACAGGATCACCCGGTAATAGCGGCGGTAAAAACTCATTGGCTGCCTTGGGCGGTGGCGAGTTCACGCCGGGTGAACAGGGTGATGCCGGCCGCGGCGAACAGGCCGCCCAGCCCGAACACAATCTGCAGCATGGCCCGGCCCAGCTGGTACCAGGTGATGCTGCGGCCGGTGCTCAAGTAATCGATCGGCGAGAAATCCTGCACCACGTTGACGGTTTTGAGGGCGGCGGCGAAGAGCGCCACCACCGCCCGGTCGAAGGCGCCGGGCGCGTCAATCCGGCCCGTGTCGTGGTTCACGCCCGTCACCCCGCCTTGTTCAACCACCAGCGACAGGGTCTTGTGGGACAAGCCCACGAATAAGACGCTCAGGGCCAGGAACGCAGCCACGGGGAAGGATAGGAAGCTGGCCGCCGCCAGGCCAATGGCCGTCAGCAGGCCGAGCCAGCAGAGGATGATGCCCATGCCACGGATGAAATTCACCCCGAAACCGGCCTCGCGGTAGAGCAGCTCCAAGCCGTCATCCAGCAGGAACAGCAGATCCAGGGCGTTGGGGTTGATGCAGTCGATGCAGAGGCGGCCATCCTCGCCGATCAGGTTGGGCGGAATGGCGAACTCCTGGAAGGAATCGGAGGCCAGGCTCAACTGGGTGCGCCAGATCCGCGGCGTTTCGGGCACGCCCACCTGCCAGAGCGTTGGATAGGTCCGGGGATCCTCCAGGGTGGATTTGTTCGCCTCCACGGTGGTGAATTTGACCCTCACATACAGGGGCCGGTCCTTCAGGAACCGGGTCCGGAAGCCCAGGTCCAGCGTCCAGCGCCGGTAATAGCCCTGGCGCACGATCTGGAAGCCGGCCTTGATCTGCTCGCGGATCTGGTCCTTTACGTAGCGGAGATCGCTGATCGGCACGGAAGTTTGTTTCAGCCGGTTGCTCACCACTTCCTCCACCATGGGCTCCAAGTCCTGGGGGGGCTCTTTGATCGATCCCCGGGCCACCAGCACCTCGTTTTTGAGGATCTCCCGCTGCTCCTCCGGCAGGTGCTGCACCCGCCAGGTGAGCAGGGCATAAACCGCCCCGCCCGACAGCGCGAGCAGGAAGGCATTGATGACCATGATGCCGAGCCATTTGCCCAGCCAGACCTGCCAGCGCGCGATGGGCTTCACCAGGACCATCTGCAGCTGGCACTCGGAGATCTCGCTGGCGAGGGTGCCGCAGGCGAGCCAAAGCGTGGAAAAGCCCAGCAGGGTGGTGATGGCGGTGAGGGTGTAAGTGAGCAGCACCTGGGTGAAGCCCCGGGCGGTGCCGTCGTCCTTGATCAGCAGCGGCAGCGCCACCACGCACCCCAGCAGGAGCACTCCCAAGACCAGCACCAGCCGGTAGCGCAGGGCGGCCTTGACCGTCAGCCAGGTAATGGTGGTTATTTGTTTCATGCCAGGTTCAGTGCCGGGGCCGAATCCGCCAGGAGGCCATGCTTCAAACTTTGGGTTTGCCCAGCAAATCGGATAACCGGGCATCGGCCTGGCTCAGATCGGCGGGAGGTTCGGTTTTGGCCGGCGCGGCCGCCGGGGCCGGCTCGGATTTGGTCAGGGAGTTCAGCTTCGAGACATCGACCTTCTCCACCGGAGGGGTGGTTGCCTGCACGGGGGCCGCCGGTCCCGCGGAGGCCGCCAGGCGCTCCAGGATTTTGTCCGTATGGGCGTCCGCTTCCGCCTCCCCGGCCAGGTAGGACGCCACGCGGCTGCCGGAAGTGGCCCCGGAAGTCTCTGCTTCACTTTGGCGGGCTTTTTGGACCACGCCCAGGAAATAGCTTTCCAGGTTTTGGGTCGGGACATCCACGTGCACCTTGTCGGAGGCCACATCCGCCCGGATCACGTCCAAAACCTTCTGGAGAGTTTCCCGGTTGAGGGCTGGGGTGGTGATGCGCAGGGAATCCGGGGTGGCGAGCAGATCCTTCAGCGCGCCCATGGCCTGGATCCGGCCGCCGTAGTAGATCACCACCCGGTCGCAGACATCCTCCACATCCGCCAGCAGGTGGCTGCTTAAAATCACGGTTTTGCCGCGCCGGGCCAGGGCCACGATCAGATCCTTGACTTCGCGGCAGCCGAGCGGATCCAGGCCGGCGGTGGGTTCGTCCAGGACGACCAGGTCCGGATCGTTGATCAGCGCCTGGGCCAGCCCGATGCGCCGCTGCATGCCTTTGGAGAATTCGCCCACGGTGCGGTGTTTGACCCGCCCCAGGCCCACCATTTCCAGCAACTGCTCGGTCCGCTTCCGCCGCTCAGTACGGGACAGCTCAAACAGGCTGCCGAAAAAATCGAGCGTTTCCCCTGAATCCAGGTAGCGGTAAAGGTACGATTCCTCGGGCAGGTAGCCGATCCGGGATTTGGTGGCCACGTGCCGCGGGGAACGGCCGAAGATTTCGATGTGCCCCCGTGAGGGGTAAAGCAGGCCCAGCAGCAGCTTCACCGTGGTGGACTTCCCCGAGCCGTTCGGCCCGAGCAGCCCGAAAACCTCGCCCCGCCGGACTTCAAAGTCCACGTTGTCCACCGCCCTGGCTTTGGGGCGGCCCCAGAAATCAGTGAAGGTCTTGGTCAATCCGCGCACCGCCGCCACCACTTCGCCGGTGGTGGTTCCGGTGGTGGAGGGCTGGGTTTGGGCCAGGTTGATCGGCATAACAATGGTTCGGCCGGGTTAAGCGATTTTGGGCGCCAGGGCCGCGGGGGCGGGCGCCGCGTGGAAGGGCTCCAGCTCCTCCCCCTGGCGCACCAGGCGGGCGCTGTTGAACACCACCACCAGCGAGCCGGCGTTGTGCATGATCGCGGCGATGATCGGGCTCAGGTAGCCGAAGGCCGCCAGGCTCAACCCGCCGATGATGAAAAACACCCCGGCCAGGAAATTCTGGTTGATGACCGACCGCGTGCTGCGGGACAGGCTCACCAGGAACGGCAGCCGGCGCAGGTCGTTGTTCATCAGGGCGATCGTGGCGCTGTGGATGGCCACCTCGCTGCCCGCCGCGCCCATGGCGATGCCGATATCCCCCGCCGCCAAAGCCGGGGCGTCATTGACCCCATCGCCCACCACGGCCACGCGATAGCCGCGGCTCGACACCTGGCGGACAAATTCCACCTTGTTTTGGGGCAGGCACTCGGCCGCCACCTCGGCGCAGCCGATTTCCCGCGCCACGCGCGCCGCCACCGGCTGGCGGTCGCCCGTCACCATCGCGATGCGGCGGACGCCCGCCTCGGTGAGGGCCTGGAGCGCGGCGCGCGCCTCCGTGCGGACGGCGTCCTGCAGCCCCACCCAGCCGATGCACCGGCTGTTGCGGGCCACAAACACCAAGCTGAAGCCCTCGGCTTCGTCCAGATCCACATGCTTCAGGAAATCGCCTTCCAGCCCGTTATCCTTGAGCCATTGGGCGCGGCCCACCAGGATCTCCGCGCCTTCCACAGTGGCCTTGATGCCCCGCCCGGCGGTCTCGGTGAAATTCGACGGCTCGCCCAGCGGCACCTTCGCCTCCCCGGCCAGCTGCAGCAGCGCCTTGGCCGTGGGATGGTTGCTGTATTTCTCGGCCGAGGCGGCCGTGCGCAGCAGTTCCGCCGGCTTGGTCCCGTCCAGCGGCGCCAGCCGTGAGACGGTCAGGTTGCCGGTGGTGAGCGTGCCGGTTTTGTCGAAAATGAACGCGTTGATGCGGGCGGCGGACTCGATGTCCCCCACGTTCTTGATCAGAATGCCCAGGCGCGCCGCCGCGGAGAGCGCGGCCACCATGGCGGAGGGCGACGCCAAAATGAAGGCGCAGGGGCAGGATACCACCAGCACCGAGATGACCCGGGTGAGATCGGTGGTGAAGGCCCAGACCAGGGCGCCGATCACCAGCACCAGGGGGGTGTAAAATCCCATGTATTCGTCGATGATCCGCATGATGGGCAGCTTCGTCTTTTCCGCCGCCAGGATCAGGTTGCGCACTTTGCCCAGGGTAGTGTCCTGGCCCGCCCGGCTCACCCGGATCTCCAGCACACCGTTCAGGTTCTGGGTGCCCGCGAAGACATCGTCGCCGGTTTTCTTATCCACCGGCAGCGATTCGCCGGTGATGTTGGCCTGGTTGACCGAGCCTTGGCCGTTGACGATCACCCCGTCGGCCGGAATGTTGTCGCCCGGGCGGACGCGGACCACGTTTCCCACGGCCAGGTCTTTGGCTGCCACCTCCACCTCGGTGGGGCCTTGGATCAGGCGCGCCTTGGTGGGCGTGAGCTTGATCAGCGATTCGATCGAGGCGCGGGCGCCTGCGGCGGTGCGCGTTTCGATGAGCTCGCCGGTGAGCATGAAGAACGCCACCACGCCGGCGGTTTGGTAATCGCCCGAAGCGAAGGCGGCCAGCACCGCGATGCTGACCAGCTCGTTCATGCTGAGGATGCCGCGCCGCAGATCCTTGAGGGAGGTCAGCACGATGGGCGTGCCCAGGATGATGGTGCCGCACATGGCGCTCAGGCTGGCCACGGGGCTGCCTTTGCCCCACAGCCATTCCACCACAAACGAATTCAGCACCAGGATCACCCCCACCAGGGTCTGCCAGAGCCGCACCGGGATGTGCTCGTGGTCGTGCCCGTGGTGGTCGTGCTCATGGCTGTGGCCGTGATCGTGATCATGGTCATGATCGCGGCCGCAGCCTTCGGGCTGGGGATCCTTCCGGCTAAGGAGTGAGGTGACTTGCATGGCTCAAAGGGGTCAGGGTTTTTCGAGGGTCGGTTTTTGCGGCTCGCGGCTCAGCTGCAGACGCAGCTGCCGGGGCGTGCCGTCCGCCCGGGACGGCAGGAAGAATTTCTCCTGCGCGTTGGTCAGCACCCGGCTCATGGTTTCCACCAGCAGGCGCTGTTTGAAAAGGGTCGGATTCTGTTGGTAAAATGGCAGCTGGCTGGAGAAGGATTTCGCCTCCGCAGCCACCGTCTTGACAATCTGGTTGCTCCGGGTGAGGCCGTCCGAGATCAGGAACTGGGCCTGGCCCAGCGCCGCGTTGGTGGTGGAGCTGGCGTAGGTGTTGGCCTCGCGCACCTTGGTGTCCGACGTCTGGTAGGCATTGACCAATTCATCGAATTCCGCGCGCACTTCCAGGGGCGGGCTGGTCTGCACCTCCAGCGCGTCCACCGCCACGCCCATGTTGTATTCGTCGATGAGCTGCCGGGCCCGGACGGCCACCAGCTCGTTGAAGCCCTGGCGGTCGGCGAAGATCGCGCTGTCCGCCGTGAACCGGGCGGAGGCGTGGTTGATGGCGCTGTTCAGGATGTTCTGCAGCAGGCTCGTGGGATCGGCATAATGGAACACGTAGTTCTCGGCCCGCTCCGCTTGCAGGTGGTACTTGAGCGTGGCCCGCACATGGATGATGTTGCCATCGCCGGTCAGCGTGTAGCCGTCCACGCCCGGCCGCAAAAAGGGCATGGCCATCGGCAGCTGCCCGGCGGCTTCCATTTCGGGGGTGATCGGAAACCAGCCCGCGCTGGATACCACGGTGTGGCTTTGGCCCACCGGGATGCGGACGACCTCATCGATGGGATAGGGGAAGGCCCAGTGCAAGCCCGGCTTCAGCAGGCCATCCGTCTGGTTCCCGAACCGCAGGACGATGGCCACCTGGTTGGGATCCACGGTGAAGATGCCCGACACAAAGAACGCGGCCACCAGCACCACCATCAGGAACTTGATGATGCGGAAGCTGCTGCGCAGCGCTTCGGCCAGCGCCTGCGAGCCGGCGTCCTCCGCCGGCGCCATCGCCTCGGGCGGCGGCGGAACTCCCAGGGGCGCGCCCGGGGGTGGCGTGGATTCGGGAACCGGCGGGGAATTAGGTTCGCTCATGGCGGTTCCTCACTTGTTGGAATTGGTCCGGGCCGGATCCGGTATGCCCTGGAGCATGTTGAACGGCGGCGTCTGCTGGTCCAGGATCAGCGTGGAGCGCTCCTTCAGGGATTGCTCCAGCGCGTTCCTCTGCATCAGGAAAATGGCCAGCTCCTGGTTTTGCTGCATGACTTTGTAGAACTCCGACACTTTCGCCTCGGCATCGCCGGTGATTTCAATCGCCGCCGCCCGCGCGTCCGCCAGGATCTTGTTGGCGGTGCTGTCGGCCTGCGAACGCTTGATCTTGGCCTCTTTCTCGCCCTCGGACAGGAACTGGGTCACCCGCGTCTTGCGTTCGGCCTTCATCCGGGCGAACACCTTGCCGGTGATGCTCTCCGGCAGCCCCAGCTGTTTGATGCCGACCATTTTGATCTCCAGCCCGTAATTGGTCAGCGCCGGCCCCTTGATCGACTCCAGCATCTCGCGCTCGATTTGCTCGTATTTCGAGGCGGCGGCGTTGGTCGTGATCAGGTCGCTGAAGGCGTGCTGGGCCAGGACGCTCGTTTTGGCGTTCCGCACTTCCGGCTCCAGGTTCTGCTCCGCCCGGGCCTGGTCGCCGTCGTTCTTGCGCAGATGCACCAGGGGGTCGGCCACGCGCCAGCCCACGTAAACCGTCACCAGGACGTTGATGGCGTCCCGCGTGGTGGTCTGCTCGAACTTGCGCTCGAAGTTGTGGATCCGGTTGTCGAACTTATAGACCTTTTGGATCGGCCAGGGCCAGCGCAGGTAGAGGTTCGGCTTGTCGATCTGCTGCGAAAATTTGCCGAACGTGGTCACGATCGCCACCTCCGTGACCCGCACTTGGAAGGTGAACAGCATCAGGCCGAAAAGCACGGCCAGCACGCCGCCGGTTACCAGGGTAATTGCACTTCGTTTCATACACTCGCTAAATGGTTATTTTTTATCGGAGACGCCTATGTTCAGCAGATCGGGCCGGATTTTATCCTCCAGGTTGAGCCAGATGACGTCCTGCGTGTTCGTGACCCCCAGGACATATTTGCGCGCCTCCCGGGTGGCGCTCACCAGCGTTTCCAGGTAGGCCCGCTGTTGATACACCCGGGGCGCCGACTGGTAGGCGGCCAGCTGTTTCTTGAACTGCCCGGCCTCCGCCTCGGCCACCTTGATTTTCGCCAGGCCGACATCGTTGGTCTTGCTGATGATGTTGGTGGCCTCGGCGATCGCCTGGGGGATCTTCTCCGCCCAATACGCCTGCGCCGCCAGGATGTTGGTCTGTTTTTCCTGGATGGCCCCCACCACCTCCTCGAAAGCGTCCGCCACTTTCACCGGCGGATGAATCCCCTGGAGGCCCACAAAGACGATTTCCGCGCCGAGCGGCTCGGCGCGTTCCTGCAACCGCTGCTGCAAGGTGGCGGCCGCCGTCAGGCGGCCCTCGCCCATGATGTCGTTGATATCCACGTTGATCAGGTAGCGGACCACTTCCCGGTTGGCGAGGTTCTCCAGCACCCGGGCCGGATCCGTGTGCCCATAAACCCATTTCTTCAGATCCCGGATGCAGTATTGGACGGGGATGTTCACCGCCAGCAGGTTCACGGGCACCACCCGGTCCGCGCCGGCCGAGTTCGTGTCGGTGTTGCCGCCGGCTTCCCGGCTGGCCACCAGCAGGTCGAACTCCTCCTTGTAATGCTGCTTGGTCCAGACCAGGGTCCGTTCCTGTTCGCGATCCTTGTCGGGGGTGAAGCCCACATAAATCGTGTGGATCAGGCGGCTCGAAAACACCTGCGCCTCATCGATGGGCCACGGGAATTTGAAATGCAGCCCCGGCTCCAGCACCGCGTCCCCCACCGGCTTGCCGAAACGCTCCAGGATGGCCTGCTCCTGCGGGCGGATGATGACGAAAATGGTGGAGAGCCACAGGGCCGACAGCTGCAGCAGGATGAGCCAGGCCAGCGCTTTCTCCAGGAATTGGTAGAACCAGGTCTCGGAGACCTTGAAGCCGAACTGATAGTCCAGCGCCTGGGCGGCGGTGGTGATCAATCCGCCGGGCTGGCTGAGCAGGCCGATCAAGCGGCTCTCATACAACAGGCGCACCGGCTGGCCCTTGAGCCGCGGCCGGTAGATTTCCAGGACCAGGTTGATCAGGATTTCCAGGGACACCAGCCCGAGCAGCACGCTGATGGTCCGCGCCGTGTAAAAATCGATCCGCGGCGCTTTGAACCAATCCGCCGCCTGGGTGGCCGCCACGGCCAGCCCCAGCAGGGCGCCCAGCAGCAAATAACTGGCGGCCGGCCGCAGCAGCCGCTCCTGCTCCAGGCGGGCGATGCCCGCGGAGTATTTCCCCAGCAGGAAGAAGATCAGCGCGAACAGGGAGGATAGCGCCATCGTGATGGCCGCCCGGTCCCCGGTGGCCCCCTCGTCCGCGGGAATCCATTTCCAGAGCAGCCAGCTGGCGGCGCCGGAGAGGATGAGGAACACGATGGAAAACAGCGGGATGAAATATTTTTCGAACTGCGCCCGGGACCGCTGCGCGGGGAAGGTTTCCTCCGCCTCGGTGAACAAGGCGCCCGTGCCCGGGGCTTTTTTCAGCTCCTGGTATTCGAGGCGCTCCAGGCGCTCGCGCGCCTCCAGCCGCATCTGGAAGTAGCTGATGGCCCCCACCAGGAGGCCCAGGCCCAGGAAGGCCCCGCCCACCAGGCCGGTGGCGGAATTCGCGTAGAAGGCCAGCAGGGCCAGCGCCCCGCCCACCACCAGGAGGGCAGCCAGGTTCACCAGCCCGATCTTTTTGATGTTGCGATCTGTGTCCATGGTTAAGTCAATTCACGATCTTCAAACAAAGCCAGCCCCACCGCCAGGGTGGCTCCCAGGTAGCTGGCCGCGTAAACCGCCGCTTTGGCCAGATAACTGGCGGGCACGCTGGCCTTGCCTTGTTCCAGGACGTCGGCCACCCAGAACACCTGCCAGTTGGGCACGAGGGTATATAACAGAGAAGCCCACCACGAGCCCAGCACCGCGCGGTCCCCGAACAGATAGTCGGACATGAGGCCCAGGAAGAAAAAGCCCGTGCACACCGCCAGCGTGGGGATGAGGTCCAGGCGCGTGGCGCAGGCCACCGCCAGCCCGGCGAGCACCCACAGCGCCAGCAGGATCAGGAAGCTCACCGGCACCATCCGCCAATCCACTTTGGCCACCTCGTTCATGGTGGCCTCGTGGGCGGTGAACCGGATGATGACCACGAAGGCCACCGTCACCAGCAGCGTCAGCGCGAACATGGCGTCGGCCACAAACTGCCGGTGCAGGAAGTAGTTGGTGAAGCCCGCGCAGGCGTAGGCCAGCGCCACGGCGGCGGCGAAGATCGCCAGGGCCTTCTTGTCCGTGTCCGAGTAGGCGTCGTAAGCCATGCGGCTGGCGAGGAGGCAGGCGATCAGGTTCACGTAGGTCATCAGCGTCAGGGCCCCCGCCACGCCGGACCATTTTGCCAGCAGGAACTGCACCCGGCCCACCGGCTTGGAGAGCACCGCCAGGGCGGTGCCGCTGCGGATTTCGTGCGCCACCGAGGTGCCCGCGCTCAACACCGCCCCCAGCAGCCCGGTGAACAACATCACCGCCAGCACGCTGGTTTTGACCATCTTCATGTCGTCCCCCAGGCCGAAATACGGCACGCACGCCAGATAGACAATAAAGATCGCCGAACTGCTGGTGAGCAGCAGATAAACCGGCTGCCGGACCAATTCCATGAAGGCATTGGCGGCGATCGAATAATATTGTCTCATTACTTGCTAAACGCTCAACCTCTTGAGTTCATTGTCCCTCGCCGGGTATCCGCTTCCACGCGTGCCCGGGGGGCGATTTGGCAAAGACCGGCGCCCTGCGCCACTGCCCTCGCTGCCTCCCGGCGGGGTGAAGCCTCCGCCAAGGAGCCAGATTAAAGCCATAGCGCGCAGGCTAACGCAAGCCTGTTTGAATGCAAAGTGTGCGTCTGATGGCACATGGAACGTCCTGGTTACTGCCTTTCGTATTCCCCGGCGCCGGTCTTTTTCAGGACCGTAAAACCGGCCTGCTTGGCGTCGGAAATGGATAAAGGTTTCATATATTTTGGTGTATTAAATGAAGAGATTATCTTCCGGACCGGCTTTTGGCAGGCCGGGCAATGCGCCAGCTCCGGGGCGCTCAATGAGCGGCGCAAGGTGAACTTGCCGCCGCAGATCTCGCAGCCACCTTCGCTCACTTCATATTCGTAAAGCGGCATATATATTCAGTTCGTTTCCTGGCCGGCCCGGGCGCCTCCCGCTCCGCGCGGGAGGCCGGGCCGTTATTATCCATCCCCCATTATGCCCCCTGCCAGGCTCCTGTAAATCCGGATTTCGAGGCTTTTCTTTTTGGCCACCGGCCCTTAGGGTGGACGCATGTCGTTTATGAATACTAAAAACACTCTTCTATTGGCCACGCTGTGCGTGGCCTTAAGTGCGCTTTCGGTTCCAGCGGCCCAGAAACGCGGCCCCGCCGGCACCAGCCCGGCCTTCAAAGGGCCGGTGGGCCTGCAGTTATACAGCCTGCGCGATTCCTTCGCCAAGGATGTGCCGGGCACCCTGGACAAAGCGGCCGCCCTCGGCTTCAACTACGTCGAGCTGGCCGGCACCTGCAATCTGCCGCCGGAGAAATTCCGCAACCTGCTGCGCGAGAAACGCTTAAAGCCGGTGGCCGGCCATTTCCCGTTCGAGCGCCTGCGGGATGATCCCGACGCCGTCGCCAAGGAAGCCAAGGCCCTCGGCTTGCAGTATGCCGGCTGCGCCTGGATCCCCCACCGGGATCCCTTCGACGAAAAACAGTGCCAGGAAGCCATCCGGGTGTTCAACCGCGCCGGCAAAGTGCTGGCCAAGTACGGCTTGCGCTTTTTCTACCACATCCACGGCTATGAGTTCCAGCGCTGCGGCCCGGGCACCCTGTTCGATGTCATGATGACCGGCACCAATCCCAAGTATGTCTCTTATGAGATGGACATCCTCTGGGTGCATTTCCCGGGCCAGAATCCCGTGGCCCTGCTGCAGAAATATGGCGCCCGCTTTGAGCTGATGCACCTCAAGGATCTCAAAAAAGGCGTGGCCACCGGCGCCCATACCGGCAGCACCGATGTGCGCAACGATGTCGCCCTCGGCACCGGCCAGATCCCCCTGCCCGAAATCCTGAAGGCCGCCCGGAAAGCCGGGGTGAAATACTACTTCATCGAGGATGAATCCCCCTCCGTCGAGGCCCAGCTGCCGGTGAGCCTGCGGCACCTGGAGCGCATGGCCTGGTAGCCGGGCGCGCGATCCTTTTCCATTCCAAAACAGAACGGCGGGGAATTCCCCGCCGTTCTTACGTTCTTATTTTATCGGCCCCGGTCCGGGCGCCAACCCGGCGCCAGAGACCGGCTTTTACTTGCCCATCTTTTTCAGGCTTTCCAGGCAGCGTTTCACATCGCCCAGCGGATCCGGCCCGCCCCGCTCGTGCTCCACGATGTACCAATCCACCGACCGCCCGGCCTCGCACAGCTTGAAGATCTCGCTCCACTTCACTTCCCCTTCCCCGACGACCGCGCTGGCGGCGCCGCCATGTTCCTTCAGGTGGATCGTCCGGGCGCGGCCCGGGTATTTCTTCAGCACCGCCACCGGGTCGGTTCCGCCATCCAGGCAGTTGCCGGTGTCCAGCTGCATCACCACCGATTTCTGGGTGTTGCCGAAGAACAGATCCCAGGGCACCGCCTCCTCGATTTTCTTGAAGTCCCCGGCGTGGGCGTGGTAGCCCACCACCATCCCATGGCTTTTGACCCGGGCCGCCAGCTCGTTGAAATATTTGGCCGTGTCCAGCCACGCCTGCTTGGAGTTGGACCGCTTTTCCGGCATGCCCGGCACGATCAGGTATTTGTTCCCCAGCGTGTGGTTGAACTCCAGGGTGGCTTCCAGCGCGTCCTTCTCCAGGGTGTCCATGCCGGTATGGGTGCCGCAGCACACCAGGCCGTTGTCGTCCATCAGCTGGCGCAGCTCCTTGGCGTTGCGCTTGTAGTATCCGGCATATTCCACGCCCTTGTAGCCCATGGCTCCCACCGCTTTCAACACCGCCGGCAGATCCTTGGCGCACTGTTCCCGGACGGAATACAGCTGCAGCCCCAGGGGAACCTTCTTCGCCGCCACCGCGGCCTGCAATCCCACGCCGCACGCGGCCACGCTCAACGCGCCCAGGTTGATGAATTGGCGGCGGGTCAAAGCGCCCGAATAGTTTGTTTTCATGCTTTTTCCTTTTTCAAGTTGGTTTCAAGTTAGCCGAGCTTATCCAAGCCCTGCCCCCCGGTCAATGTTCATTTGCCGGCCAGGCGCGCGCGGGCCGCCAGGGATCAGGGGGATGGCAGGGATCAGGGGGATGGCAGGGATCAGGGGGATGGCAGGGATCAGGGGGATGGC
>CAYPCQ010000023.1:0-50733 GCA_964409245.1 uncultured Verrucomicrobiota bacterium | reverse complement strand
AGGCCGGCGGAAGCGGATGGCGCTGCCCGGGCCGTGGAGGCAACGCGCTGGCCGGCCGGTTATGGGAAAGGCAGAGGAAAGGCTGGGTTTCAATGGCCATTCACCGGAGGTGGTGGTAGCGTCTGGAGGTGCCTGATGTATTCACTATAAGCAAGCGCAGCAAGGTGATGGCGGCCATCCGCTCCCGCGGCAACAAGGCTACCGAGCTGAAGCTTGCAGCCATCTTCCGCGCGGCGCATATCAAGGGCTGGCGCAGGCACCTGCCATTGCCGGGCCGGCCTGATTTTGTGTTCCGCGCGGCGCGCCTCGCGATCTTTGTGGACGGCTGTTTCTGGCATGGGTGCCCGCGGCATGGCCGGAATCCCGGCACCAATACCGGCTACTGGCTGCCCAAGCTGGCCCGCAATAAAATGCGCGACAAGGAAATAACCAGCGGGCTTCGCAAGGCCGGCTGGATGGTAATGCGATTTTGGGAGCACCAGCTTCAAAACCCCAAAGCGGTCGCCGCCAAAATCAGCCGGGCCTTGGCGGAAAATACGCGCTCGCCTCCTCCGCGCCCCGCCGCTAAGCTCCCCGGCAGGAAATGAGTTATTCAGCTATCGAAATTTGTGCCGGGGGCGGCGGCCAGGCCCTCGGCCTCGAAATGGCCGGATTCCACCATGAGGCATTGGTGGAATACGAACCCCATTTTTGCGCCACCCTGCGGAAAAACCGCCCCCACTGGAACACTTATCAGGAGGACATCCGTTCCTTCGCCGCCGAAAAATTCTCCGGCATCGATCTGCTGGCGGGCGGGGTTCCGTGCCCTCCGTTCAGCATCGCGGGCAAACAGCTCGGGGCTGAGGATGACCGCGATATGTTTCCCGCGGCCATCTCGATCGTGGAAAAAGCCAGGCCAAGGGCCGTGCTTTTCGAGAACGTCCCGGGCCTTGCCTCGGCCAAGTTTGAACCTTACCGGCGCGAGCTGATGGCCAAGCTGGCGAAACTGGGCTACCAGCCGGAATGGAAAGTGCTTCAGGCCGCGGACTTTGGGGTTCCGCAGCTGCGCCCCCGGTTTGTGCTGGTCGCCCTCAAGCCCGGGGACGCCGGATTTTTCCAATGGCCGGAACCCTGCGGCCCCCGCCGCGGCGTGGGCGAGACGCTCATTGATCTCATGGGCGCCAGCGGCTGGCCGGGAGCCGGGGCCTGGGCGCGGCGTGCCTTGGGCGTGGCGCCCACCATTGTGGGCGGCTCCAAAAAGCACGGCGGGCCGGATTTGGGGCCCACCCGGGCCCGCCAGCGCTGGCTCCAATTCGGTGTCGATGGGCTGGGCATTGCCGATGGCCCCCCCGATGAAAAATTCCCTGAAGATGGCTTTCCGCGGCTGACGTTGAGAATGGTTGCCCGCATCCAAAGTTTTCCCGATGAATGGAATTTTGTGGGGGGAAAAACCATCGCCTACCGCCAGGTGGGGAATGCCTTCCCGCCGCTGGTGGCCAGAGCGGTTGGCTTGGCGATTCTGGGGTCGCTGAACCGCCAGCGCGCCTCCGCCGGCACCCAGGCCGCTGAGCTCCGCCTCCTGGAAACAGCGGGCAAATGGTCCGCTGGCAGCCGGGCGAAAAAACCGCCCAAGACCTAACCGCAACCCGGCAGCTCAGGCCGCCAAAGGCTGGCTGGCGGCTTCAAAGGCCATCATTCTGCAAGGCCGCCTGAGTTCTGGTTCTTTTTTCGGTTCCGGCTCGTTTCATGCCTGGGCGGTCCGCTGGCCTTGGCCTCGTTCCGCCGGCGCCATCATTCGCATACTATAGTCTATGGACGCTTTCGGGGCCGCATGGCACAAACACGGCGTAATGCCAGTCCCCAAAATCTCCAGGCGTTTTGGATCCGCCGTGCGCGCACGGCGGATTGCCGCTGGCCTGTCCCAGGAGAAACTCGCTGAGTCAGCCGGTCTTCACCCCACTTACATCAGCATGGTGGAGCGCGGGGTCCGGAATCCCACCCTGGATGCTTCAGCCCGCATTGCGGCGGCGCTGAAGGCCAGCCTTTCCACCCTCATCGACGAGGCTTTGGGAACGCCTGGCAAGGATTCCAAATAAGGGGATTTTATGGCCGCGCCAATCAGCAAAAATCCGGATCCGGAACTGGAGGCGGTTGCCCAGGAGGTCCGGGCGCTTGACCCCGGCGGGCTCAGGACCGGGAAGGTTCTGCGCGATACTCTGGATCAGCTCTACGACGGCCAGCGCACGGGGCGGTACCGGTGGGACCAGCTGAATAAAACGGAAAAAACCCATTGCGGCACCTTGGTGGAAATAAACCTCCATCGCGCGTTTGCTTTTAAAGACGGCGCCAGCCTGGACTTCCAAATCGCCGGCTGCGAAGTGGATTGCAAATACTCGCAGACCCTCCATGGGTGGATGATTCCCCCGGAGGCGGCTGGCCACCTCTGCCTGCTGCTTTGGGCGGATGACCCACGTTCCCAGTGGAGCATGGGCATCGTGCGCGCCAGCCACAGCGGATTGAACTCCAGCAGCAACCGGGATCGGAAGGCCACACTCAACCAGGAAGGCCGGGCGGCCATCACCTGGCTTTTTGACTGTGCGCCTCTCCCGCCGAATGTACTGCTGCAGCTCGACCCGGAAATCGTCCGCCGAATCATGAGCCAGGCTTCCGGCCAAAAGCGGATCAATGAACTCTTCCGCTCCGCCACCGGCCGGATAGTTGGCCGGGTAAGCGTGGCCACCGTTGCCCAGCAGGACGACTTCATGAAGCGGGTCCGCGCCAATGGCGGCGCCCGCACCACGCTCCGGCCCGAAGGCATCGTTGTGCTCGGCCAATTCGCCTCTCATGCCGCCATCGCGCGTCAATTAGGCATCCCGGTTCCCGGCCCCGGCGATTCGATTTCTGTCCGCCTGGCTCCGGCCAAAAGTTCCGGCCCGGGCATTGCCGAAATCGATGGGCAATTCTGGCGAACCGCCCATCCAAACGATCCGGTGGTGGCTGCCCCGGAGCTTCCAGGCATTTGATGGGTGGCCGGCCCCTTGGCCGGGTTCATGCAGCAAGCAAACGCGGCGCGGCCGGAGGCTTTGCCACGATAAATCCGGAGTTCTGTCCGGGGGAAAAAAGAGACCGGGGAAGTCCCCGGTCTCGTGTGGCAATTTGGTTATCCGATGGGATTACTGGCGAATCCGGCCGAACAAGGACGCCCCGGTTGGGGTGACTTTGTACGGGCTGGTGGCGCCAGGGACATCCGTGTATGGACCGTTCACCACGGGAGCGGCTTGCAACGTTCCGCCACCGGTCCAGGTGATCGTGAAGGTGCCGTCGGCATTCTTCACGATGCTGGTGAACTTGGGCGCCTCAGGCGCCGCCACGGTGTTGAACTCCCACAGGGCCAGCACGCCACCGATGTCCTTGGGCGAGGTGCCCGCGACGAGTTTCAGGATGTTGGCCTCGGTCAGGGCCGTCGAGAAGATGGCGACATCGTCCACCAAACCGTGCATCAGGCCGCCCGTCGAGCTGTTGTCCGCCCCGATGTTGAACTGGTTGATATCCTTCGAGAGCAGGCCCGTATTGCTCCCTTCGAGGAACAATTTGCCGTTGATCCAGACTTGTTTGACATCCGCCTTCTTGGTGAAGGTGAAGTAATTCCAGCTATTGGTCCACCAGCCAATGTCGCCGGTGTAATCAACAAACGTGTCAATTCCGGCGTTCATCCGCTGGGTGGCGGCATCGCAGCAGCCAGCGGTGTCGAAGTAGATGTTGTTGTTGCTCCAAGGGACGTGCGCCTGGAAGACGCGGCCCTGGGTGGGCGAGGAGAACCAGATGGCGGAGGAGTCCGCGATGTCATACTTCTTGATCCAAAGCCCGACGCTCAGCTCATCCTTCGCGGTGGCCTCGTTGAGGGCGGCCAGGAACAGCGGATCGATGACCTGCACGGGGCCGCCCTTCATGGTCAGATCGATGGCGTAGTCGCCCGCCTTGCCGGTGTGGCCGCCCTTATCCGCCGTGACATTGGCGGACCCAAAAAGCAGGCCATTATAACCCTTGACCGTATCCTTGACCGGACCCCGGTACACGGCGCCCACAAACGTCCATTCCAGGGTCGCGTCGTTGCCACCCGGATCCTTGTAGCTAAGGGTCACCTTGTTGGTCGAACCGCTCGCGAGCATCGCGCTCGGTTTGAAAACGATCGTCGCCGTCGTCCCATCCTTCGTGAACGTGGGGGTCACCGCGGCGCTGTTGAACTTCAGGCTGGTGTTCGCGGCCGTCCATTCGGTCTTGCCATCGATATGCACGACGGTCACGCTCGCGATCGGCGAGACGTTCTTGGCATTGGGCGCAGGAGACTGGGTCGAGAGCAAACCTTCCGCCGGAGCCGGCAGATCCACTGCGGCCGAGAGATACTTGCCCGGGATCGGGAGCAGCGAGCCCGCGGCGGTGGTGTCCCCCTCTTTCCGCCAGGCGACCTGGCCATAGTCTCCGCCGCCGCCCTCTTTATAGACCATGCGGATGAAATACTTCTTGCCGGCGACCAGCGAGACCGGTTCCGAGGTCCGGGCCGTGCCGGGTTCGGTGAAGTTGTTGCAGCAGCCGGTTTCCTGGGCGATGAGCGCCAGGTTGGCTTCGGTGGCATCGGTGCTGAGATACAGCTCGGAAGCGTCATCGCTGTAAACGAAGAACCGGTAATCGGCCGTCTCCGTCGGGGTCAGGAAGCCTTCCATGGTCGCCCCGTAATTCTCATGCGAGTCATCCGCAAAGGCCCCGCGGCTGTTGAAGGAGAACACCGTGGCGGTCAAGTCGGGCGTCGCCGGGTAGCGGGGATCGTCATAAAGCCCTTGCACGGGGGTTCCGGTAATGTTCCCCCAATAGGAGAACTTGAGCACGCCCGTCTTGGCCAGCAGGTACGAATAGAAGGTCGCCTTGGTGTTCGCGGCCACCGTCCAATTGTTGATATCCTTCACGTTGGTGACAGTCACCGTGTAGGCCACCGCGCCGGCGGTTTGCTTGGCTGTGGTCAGCGTAACCACCTTGTTTTTGTAGGAGGCAGCCGTGACCGCCAGTGTCGGGCTGATGGCATAGTTGGCCAGGTTGGTGGCCGTGGCGGGATCCAGCTCCTTCGAGTAGGAGATTTTCACCGTGTCAAACGTGGCGGCCGCCGCCACGGAGAGGATCACCGGCTTGGTGGTGTCCAGCGGATCGAGGCCGCGCTTGAACTCCTCCAGGTTGGAGATCCCGTTGCCGTTGGCGTCCTGGGCGGCATCGCCCGCGTTGTTCGGATTAAAGCCATACTGTTTTTCCCAATCGTCGGGCATGCCATCCCCATCGGCGTCACCCACCACGGCGCCCAACAAAATACTGAGTGGCTTCCCCGCCTTTCCGCTATCGTACAGCAAAGTGATTTCAGCATCCTTGAGCACCCGGCCCCAGATGGCGAGGTCGTCGATTTCGCCATTCCAATAGCGGCCGCGCGCGTCCGGATTCTCGCCAACCATCATCCTTTTACCGTTCGTGGTGAGCGCAGCGGCGCCGGCGATGGTCGTATCCCGGACGCCATCGATATACATCGCGGTGCCATACTCGGCGCCATCGGCGTCGCTGACCGCCACAAAGTGATGCCAATTGCCATCATTCACATCTTTGCCAGTGGGGGTGTCGGTGAGGCCGCCCGCGTAGGCAATGCCACCCTCAGCGCCGCGCCGGGCCACCCGCCAGTTGCTGCCTTCGCCCTTGGCCACCAGCGCCTGCCAGGACTTGTCGAAAGTCCCCACCTTGAACCAGCCGGAGATGGATACGCTGCCGCCTGCAAAAGCGAGGTCATCGGGTTCACCCCCGGTGATCTCCACATACTGGTCCGTCCCATCCAGCTGGATCGCCTTCCCAAAGCCGGTTCCTCCGTTCACGAACGGGATTGAGGCGGCCCCGTTCTCGGTGCCCTGGAACTGGCCGGCCGAATCGTTGAGGTTCCCATCGAAGTTCCAATAGGCCTTCAGGCCCGCTTTCAGGTCGGTGGTCTGGGCCTGGGCTGTCAGGCTCGCGGCAAGCAGGCCGGTGGCCAGGCTTGCCAGCGATAGTTTGCTGGTCAATTTGCGTTTTTTTTGCATAGGCATTCTCTCTGCATTTTGATTTTCGGAATCCGCAACAGGGTTGTCTCCCCCCTCCGGCGGCGCCTCAAACGGCGAGGGCCGTCGTCGAGGTGGCTCGACTAACCAGGTAATATTGCTGCAGATCTGGACGGATATTACCCAAGCAAAAAGTTCAACGTCAAGCCCCTTTCAACATCGATTCCATGGCCTCGAGGCTTGACGCCACCGGCCAAAATCCCTACTTTGCGCGAAACTACGGCGGTGGCTTATTACTGAAGGAAGAAAAACTGGTGTACCGAAAGGTTCCCGGCGCGGCCCTCCGGCCGGGCCGGACGGCCTCCGGCTCGGCTGGGTGCGCCTGGCGCTGCGCGGGGGGTTCCTGCTCGGAGTGGCGCTGGGGTGTTGGTGGCCGCCGGATTCTTCACTGGCCTCAACCAACACGCCGGCTCATGCCGCGCAAGCCGCTTCCAAGGCAGCCCCGGCTGAGCCGGGCGGCGGCCCGCAGGCCGTCCTTCCCCAGCCCCAGGGGGAAGCCGAAGCCTTGAAAAAGGAGGCGGTGGCGGCGGCGGACCAGGCCATCGAAGCCTACCCGAACGATGCCCTGGCCTTCGCGCTGCTGGGATCCGCCTGCTACAACACCGGCCGCACCGACGAAGCGGTCCAGCACCTGCGGAAGTGCCTCGAGCTGGATCCGGGGCAGGCGGAGGCTTGCGCCGTCCTGGCGCTGATCGCCTTCGACAAGGGGCAGCTCGAGGAGTGTGTGCGCCTGTGCCAGGAGGCGCTCCAGCGCGGCGCGGCGGGCGCGGATATCCTGAACCGGCTGGGGCGGGCCTGCCTGGATCTGGGCCGGACTGCCGAGGCGGTCCAGACCCTCCAGCAAGCCGCCGGGCTGCCCCAGCCGGGCAGCGAGAGCTGCTACCTGCTGGGGCAGGCCTGCCTGCAATCCGGCGACCATGCGCGGGCCAAGGAGAGCCTGCAGCGGGCCATCGCCCTGCAGCCGGACCACACCCAGGCGCATTACGCGCTGGCCACTGCTTGCGTAAGGCTGGGGCAGCCGGAGGAGGCCGCCCGGCACCGCGCGCAATTCCAGAAGCTGGAGGCGGCCGACCGCCAGGCGCTGACCGGGCGCGGCGCCCAGGAGGAGACGCTGACCGGCCTGCCGATGGTCCGCAAAACCGTGGCGCGCACCTTTTTTGGCGCGGGCCAGGTCCACCAGGTTCATGGCCAGGCCGGAAAGGCGGCCGCGTTCTTCCGCAAGGCGGCCACCCTCGACGCCGACAGCCCCACCTATCGGGCCGCTCTGGAAGCGCACTACGTGCGGGGCAAGGCGCTGGCCGATGGCGTGCGCGCCTTCAAGGAACTGGTGGCGGAGCAGCCTGGCAACAGCCTGAATCATTTCTTCCTGGGCCGGCTCCTGGGCCGGCTCCAGCAGTTCGAGGCGGCCGAACGGGCTTACCTGAAGACCCTGGAGCTGGCTCCGGAATGGCCTGAGGGTTATCGCGCCCTGGCGGAACTCTACCTGCGCGCCGAACGCAAGCCGGCTGAGGCGCGGGCGCTGGCCCGGAAGGTGGCCGCATGGGAGCCGAGCGGCCCCCACTTTCACCTGCTGGCGGTGGCCTGCGTGAAAAACCACGACCTCCCGGGCGCGTTGCAGGCCATGCGGCGGGCGGTGGCCCTGAGCCCCGGCGAGAAAAAGTACGATGAATTCCTCAAAAAGCTCCAAGCGGCGCAGTAGGATCCTCCGGGCGCGCCACCTGGCGGACCTCCCGTGGCGCCTGCCCGCATGGCTCCTGGCCGCCCGGCTCACCGCCGCCGAGCCGGCCTGCCCGATCCAGCTGCGGGACGCCACCTGGCAGACCGGCATCACCTTTGTCCACACGGACGGCAGCTCCGGGCGGCGCTACATCGTGGAGAGCGTCGCCTCCGGCCTGGCGACCTTCGACTACAACGGCGATGGCCGGATCGATATCCTGTTCCTGAACGGGGCGCCCCTGCCGGGAGCGCCCGCCAACACGCCCCCGCCGCGCAATGCCCTTTGCCGGAACGATGGGGGGTGGAAGTTCACGGACGTGACCCTGGCGGCCGGCCTGACCGATACCAATTACCACCTGGGGGTGTGCATCGGCGATTACAACAACGATGGCTTCCCGGATATCTACTTGAGCAATTTCGGGCCGAACGTCCTTTACCGGAACAACGGCGACGGCACCTTCACCGACGTGACCCGGCAGGCGGGCGTGGCCATCGGCGATCACGTCGGCGCGGGCGCCTGCTTTCTGGATTACGACGGGGACGGTCTCCTGGATTTGTTCGTGGCGAACTATGTGGGCTTCACGTTCCAGAACCACCAGATATCCCACATGAACGGCTTCCCCGCCTACGCCGGCCCCCTGCATTTCCCGCCCACGGCGAATGTGCTTTTCCACAACCACGGGGATGGCACGTTCACCGATGTCAGCGTGGCCTCCGGCATCGCCGCGCACCTGGGGTCCGGGATGGGCGTGATCGGCGCGGACTACGACAACGACGGCGACACCGACATCATCGTGGGCAACGACCTGCGCCCGAACTTCGTGTTCCGGAATGAGGGCGGCGGCAAGTTCAAGGAGGTCGGGGTCTTATTGGGGCTGGCCTTCGATGGCTTGGGCAATGTCCACGGCACCATGGGGGTGGAGTGTGCCGACTGGAATAACGACGGCTGGCTCGACTTTTTCACGACCGCCTATCAGCGCCAGCTGACCACCCTTTACGAGAGCCGGAGAGGCGCCTATTTTGACGATGTGACCCGGCAGACCGGCGCGGGCGCCGGGACTTACCCGCACGTCACCTGGGGCACCGGCCTGGTCGATTTGGATAACGACGGCCAGCGCGATATCTTCCTGGCTTGCGGCCACCTGATCGACAACGTGGAGCTGTTCGACGACACCACCAGCTATCACGCCCGGAACATGGTCCTGCGCAATGCCGGCCAGGGAAAGTTCCTGAATGTGTCGGACCAGTGTGGCGACGGCTTGCTGCCCAAGCTCAGCAGCCGCGGCGCCGCCTTCGACGATCTGGACAACGATGGCAAAATCGACGCGGTCATCCTCAACGCGCGGCGCGAGCCTACGATCATCCGGAACGCCAGCCCGGGCCGCAACCACTGGCTGCAGATCCAGCTGCGCGGCACAAAATCCAACCGCGACGGGGTGGGGGCCCGGGTGGCGGTCACCGCTGGCGGCCTGACCCGGATTGATGAAGTCCACAGCGGGCGCAGCTACCAGAGTGACTTTGGGCAGCGGCTCCAGTTCGGCCTGGGCCAGCACAGTCAGGTGGAGCAAATCCAGGTGAACTGGATCGGCGGCGGCCGCGACACCATCCGCAACGTGGGCGGCGACCAGTTGATCACCATCGTGGAGGGCCGCGGCCTCGTTCCCCCGCCCGCCAAGCCAAACACGCCATGAACCTCAACTTTCCTGGCAGTTCGTCCGCGGATCGCGGTGTCCCGCGGGTTTTTCGCCGCTCCCGGCTGTTTCACGGCCTGCTCGTGGTGCGTTTATTCACCGCCCCGCTCACCGCCGCGGACGCCCCGTCGCCCCTCCAGTTAAAAGACGTGACCCGGGAAACCGGCATCACCTTTGTCCACACGGATGGCAGCTCCGGGCGGCGCTACATCGTGGAGAGCGTCGCCTCCGGCCTGGCGACCTTCGACTACAACGGCGATGGCCGGATCGATATCCTGTTCCTGAACGGGGCGCCCCTGCCGGGAGCGCCCGCCAACACGCCCCCGCCGCGCAATGCCCTTTGCCGGAACGATGGGGGGTGGAAGTTCACGGACGTGACCCTGGCGGCCGGCCTGACCGATACCAATTACCACCTGGGGGTGTGCATCGGCGATTACAACAACGATGGCTTCCCGGATATCTACTTGAGCAATTTCGGGCCGAACGTCCTTTACCGGAACAACGGCGACGGCACCTTCACCGACGTAACCCGGCAAGCGGGCGTGGCCATCGGTGATCACGTCGGTGCCGGCGCCTGCTTTTTGGATATCGACGGGGATGGCCGGCTGGATCTCTTTGCCGCCAACTATTGCGACTTCACCATCGCCAAACACCAGGCCCGCAGCATCAATGGCCACCCCGCTTACTCAGGCCCCATGGCTTACGGACCGGTGCTATCCACGCTGTTCCACAATAATGGGGATGGCACCTTCACCGACCTTACCCGCCCATCCGGCATCGCCGCCCAGGCGGGCACCGGCATGGGGGTGGTCTGCGCCGACTACGATAACGATGGCGACACCGACATCATCGTGGGCAACGATGCCATGGCCAATTTTGTGTGGCGCAACGATGGCAAGGGCCATTTCGAGGAGGCCGGCGTCCTCACCGGGCTGGCCTACGACCGCAACGGCATCGGCCTGGGAACCATGGGCGTGGAATGCGGCGACTACGACCATGACGGACGGCTCGACTTCCATATGACCTCCTACCAGAACCAGTGGGCCATTCTCTACCGCAATCTGGGCCAGGGATTTTTTGAGGATGTGACCGCCGCCACCGGGGCCGGAACCGGCACCTACAACCAGGTCACCTGGGGTTCCGGCCTGGCCGATTTCGACAATGACGGCAACCGCGACTTGTTCATCGCCTGCGGCCACCTCCAGGATAACGTCGCCCTTTGGGATCAGAGCACCAGCTACGAGGCCCGGAACATCCTGCTGGAGAAAACCGGCCGGGGAAGATTCATCGACGTATCCAACCGCGCCGGAGATGGCCTGGCCGTCCAGCGCAGCAGCCGGGGCGCCGCCTTCGACGATCTGGACAACGACGGCAAGATCGATGTGGTAATCCTCAACGCGCGGCGCGAGCCCACCATCCTCCGGAATGTCAGCCCGGGCCAGAACCACTGGATCCAAATCCGGCTCCGCGGAACCCGCAGCAACCGGGACGGCATCGGCGCCCGGATCAAGGTGGTGGCGGGCGACCTGACGCAGATCGACGAGGTCCACAGCGGCCGCGGCTACCAAAGCCATTACGGGATGCATCCGCATTTCGGCCTGGGCCACCGCACCCGGATCGACCGCCTCGAGGTTCGCTGGATTGGCGGCGGCACCGACGTCCTGGAAAACGTGGAGGTGGACCGCCTGCTCACCATCACCGAGGGCAGGCGCTGATCCCCAGCCACGTTCAACCCGGGCGGCCAGCCGGGGCGAAGGGATTTTCCATGGGGAACAGGCCCGGCCGGCACCTGAAAGCAGCAGGGAATTACTTCTGCGGCGCAATCAAGGCCCTGGCCAAGGCAGGGATATGGCTCAGCGTTGCGGGGGGCTTTCAAGGTCCAGCACCAGCACCTGCGGCTCGAGCCGGCCCGGGCTTTGGGGCAGCGTGACGAACGTGGCATCTTCCACGCGGTTGACGGCCAGCTTTTCGCCTTGGGGATCAGCCAGCATCCGCGCGGCTTTGACCTGGATTTTACCCAAAGGGAGGGTGAAAATATTTTTGGGCGGCCGGGTGAACAGATGGATATAGAGGCGCTGGGGTTTGGAGGTGCAGCGCCAATCCTTCAGGTCGCGGGTGATTTTTCCGCTCCGCAGGATGAGTTCATCGCCGAACGGGGTGGGGCCGGCGCCGTAAATGGCCTCGCCATTGATTTTGAGCCACTGGCCGAGCTGGCGCAGCGATTGCTGGCAGGCAGCGGGAATCTCGCCATTGGCATCCGGCCCGACATTGACGAGCAGGTTGCCGCCTTTGGACACGGTGTCCACCAGCTTGAAGACCAGGTCGGCGGGTTTTTTCCAATCCGTGTCGTCGCTGCGGAATCCCCAGGTGTGGTTCATGGAAACGGGGCACTCCCAGTCGGTTTTGAACACGGCGTTGGGAACCCGGTTTTCCGGCGTGGAAATATAATCCCCGCTGCTGTCGCCGATCCGGCTGTTGATGATGCAGCCGGGGAGGTTGGTGCGGACCAGGCTGCGGATGGCTTCGGCACGCACCGGGGTAATCATCCGGGGGGTATTGAACCAGAGCACCGCGGGCTGGTAATTGGCCAGCAGTTCCCGCAGCTGGGGGATGGTTTTGCGGTTGAGGAACTCGTCGAAATTCTTTTTATCGTCCGGCGGGAAATCCCACACATTCCCGGCGCCGTTGGTTTCGTGCCAATCCATGGCGTGGGAATAGGCGAGGCCGAATTTGAGCCCCAGCTTTTGGCAGGCCTGGGCCAGCTCGGCGGCGGGATCGCGCTTGAACGGGGTGGCGTCCACCACATTGAATCCGCTGACCTGGGAGCGGTACATGGCGAATCCGTCGTGATGTTTGGCGGTGAAGACGAGGTATCTGGCCCCGGACTCCACGGCCAGCGCGGCCCAGGCCGCGGCATCGAACCGCGCCGGCTGGAACCGGCCGGCCAGGGCCGCGTATTCGGCCGCGGGGATCCGCGCCCAGTTCATGATCCATTCGCCCGTGCCCCGCACCGGCTGGCCGTTCCACTGGCCCGCTGGCAGGGCGTAAAGGCCCCAATTGATGAAAAGACCGAACCGGGCCTCCCGCCACCATTGCATCCGGACCTGGCGATCCGCCGCCGCCGCCGGGGACAGCAGGCGGATCAGCGGTGAACCAGAGGCGGATTGCGGTGGCCCGGATTCCCCGGTATCTGCGCTGGCGGCCCGGCACCGGGCCAGGCCAAACCATGCCGCCAGGCCGGCGGCAAGGGAAATCCACAGGCACACGCCCGGCTTTAATCCGGTTGACACCGTCTTTCGCATTCCAGTATTGAAGGGCCACCTTGACATTTTATGCTGCGTTTGAACCTTCGGTTTAGACTCCCAAAACGGCCGGGCGTTCACCATCAATTCCCAATCCCTTTTTCCGATCCGACCCTTCTGCCAGCCTGCGGCGGGTTTTTTTGAACGGGCCAAAGGTGAAAAGGCCCGGCAAGCCCCGGCCTTGGCGCCCATTACGAACAGGAATTGATGATCGCTCCATTTCAGGTTGCATGGCAAAACGGCAGAGGCCGCCCTCCGTGGTTTTCGCACCCGCTTTGACCCGCCGAAGGCAATATAGGATCGCCCGGTGTGCCAGGCAACTGGATTTGGGCAGTTCCCAGCCACGTCCAGGCCATTGGCGCCGCCGTGCGGGCTGGGTCTGTTTGCGCAACAATCTGCGGCGCAATTACTTCCATCCCAGCTTCCGCCGTCAGTGCCGCGTTTGCTGGCGGCCTGAAGGCGGCCGGTGCAGCCGAAAAAAAGAGACCGGGCCGAAGCCCGGTCTCACAAGCTGATTCAGGGTGCGAATTGCCTCACGCACCCCAGAGTTATATTACTGCTTCACCCGGTAATAGCTGGCGGCGCCCGTGGGGTTGGCCAGGTAGGGGCTGGCGGGATTGCCATCGACCGCTTTCCACGGGCCGTTGACCGCGGAGGCGGACTCCAAGGTTCCTTCCCCGGTCCAGGTGACCCGGATGGTGGTGGCGGTGAGGTGTTCGATGGCCAGCTTGGGCGCCGCGGCGCTGGGAGTGACCAGCGCGAGGCGGAAGCCCTGGTTGACGCTCTGGCCGCCGTCACCGATGCCGTTGTTGGCATTCACACCGGCGGCGAGCCGGGCGATGGCGTTGGCTTGGGAGCCGCCGCGGCGGCTGGCGACCTTGGCAGTGGGATCGGCTGGCTCGTTCCATTCCCAGGTGTTGCCGGCCTGGTCAAAGGTGCCGTAATAGCTGGAAGCAGCGGTGTAGGCGCCCACATCGGTGGTGCCGAGGCCGTCGCCGGCATTCACGTTGTCATAGTTGGCCGAGGTGGGACCGCCGGGGGGCAGCTCCTTGATGATCTTGGCGGGATCATCCGTCTTGGGCGGGAACTGCCAGTAGCCGCCGGCGCCGTTCTTGGTGGGATCGTAATAAGCGGCCTTATACCATTCGTCGTCGCTGGGCAAAACCCAGCGGGCGCCGGGGTTGCGCTTGCTCACCACGTCGTAGCCGGTGAAGGTGTAGGTGCCGGTTTCGGTGTCGCTGTCCGGGGTGGCGCCGTTGCTGAGCCAGTTGGCCATGCGCAGGGCATCCACGGTGGCGACAAAGAGGACCGGCCGGTTCTCGCGCCCGGCCAGAACGCTGTAGGTGTAGCTGCCGGCCTCGCCTTCCCGCAGGATTTCCCCGCCGCCGCCCCAGAGGGTGTTGGTCTCGGTTTGGGCTTTGGCGTTGAGGAACACCGCGTAATCGGCGTTGCTGATCTTGAATTTGCCGATCTGGTAGGTGTAATTGACCTGGCCGCGCCCGGCGTTCCAGACGGTATCCTTGGGATTGCCCGGATTGCCCACCGTCACCAATGCCAGACGGACGCGGTGCGCCCGGGCCAGGCGGAAGCCCTGGTTCACGCTCTGGCCGCCATCGTTGATGCCGTTGTTGGCATTCACGCCGGCGGCGAGCCGGGCGATGGCGTTAGCCTGGGAGCCGCCGCGGCGGCTGGCGACCTTGGTGGTGGGATCGGCCGGCTCGTTCCATTCCCAGGTGTTGCCGGCCTGGTCAAAGGTGCCGTAATAGCTGGAGGCGGCGGTGTAGGCGCCCACATCCGTGGTGCCGAGGCCGTCGCCGGCATTCACGTTGTCGTAGTTGGCCGAGGTGGGGCCGCCGGGGGGCAGCTCCTTGATGATCTTGGCGGGATCGTCCGTCTTGGGCGGGAACTGCCAGTAGCCGCCGGTGCCATTCTTGGTGGGATCATAATAAGCGGCTTTATACCACTCGTCATCGTTGGGCAGGAAATAGTCGGCATTGGCATTCCGCTTGCTGACGACATCATACCCGGTGAAGGTGTAGGTGCCGGTTTCGGTGTCGCTGTCCGGGGTGGCGCCGTTGCTGAGCCAATTGGCCATGCGCATGGCGTCCACCGTGGCCACGTAGAGGACGGGCCGCTTTTCCCGGCCTTCCGCCACCGTATAGGTGTAGTTGCCATCCTCGCCGTCGCGCAGGATTTCCCCGCCGCCGCCCCAAAGGGTATGGGGATCGGATTTGGCCTTGGCGTTGAGGAAGGCGGCATACTCGGCGTTGCTGACCTTGTATTTGGAGATTTCGTATTCGTAATTCACCTGGCCGCGCCCCGTATTCCAGACGGTGTCCTTGGGATTGCCCGGATTGCCGACGACCGCGAACTTGTTCGCCTCGGTCTGCGGGGCGGTGAAATCCAGGGTGCTGTTGGCCACAATCAGGTTCCCGCCGCCGGAGGCGACGTCCCGGATGCCGCTGACCGTGAGGGTGTATTTGGCGCCGGGCGTTTGGGCGGTGGTGGTGAGGCGCACCGAAGTGGGCGTCAGCACCAGCGCTTCGGAGATCGCCAGGCCGCCGGATAGACGATAGTTCGCCGCGTTGCCGGCGGTGGTTTCGGAAACGGATTCAGAGAAGATGACGGTGACTTCCGTGTAGTTCAAGCCGCCGGTGACGCTCTTGATGGTGGGCGGGACGGTGTCCTTCTCGACCGTCACCACGGTTTCCGTGCTGGCCACGGCGGCGCCGGAGATCAGCAGGTTGACGCGGTAGCGGGCGCCGGTGTCAGCCATGGCGAGCGGCGGCGTCTGGTAGGAGGCGGCATTGGCGCCGGCGATATCGACGCCGTTCCGCTGCCACTGGTAAACCAGCGCATCCGCCGGGGCGTTGGTGGCGCCTACAAGGGTGGCGGTCACCGGTCCCAGGAGAAGCCGGCGGTTTTCGGCCACGGAATTGGTGGGGCTCAAATCCTTGGTCACCGTCACGGAGACATTGGTGTAAGGGGCGATGGCCTGCACTTCCGCCAGGGAGAAATAACCGTCGCTGGTGGACAGCGGAGTCTGGGACTCGAACCGGACATAGCGGCCGCTGAGACCGGCGGGCAGGTTATAGGCGACCTTGAGCGGCGGGCGGCCCGGGTAGGTGCGCGTCCAGACGGCCTTGCGGTTCGCGTCGAGGATGCTCAGGGTGAAGTCGTCGTTGCGGACGGCGCAGGAATTGAACAGCGCCTGGCACTCCGCGGCGTTCAAGGTGCGGAACCAGACGGCGAGGCGGCCGATGGGCTTGAGGGCGCCCAGATCCACTTCCCACCAGCCCGGATCTTCGGGCGCCGCATTGAGGGTCACGGAGCCATTGTCCCAAAAGCCATCGGTTTTGCCGTCGATGGCATGCCAGGCATCCCCGCCCGCCGCGGTGCTGGATTGGGTGGCGGCGCCGGACTGCGCCCAGTTCACCTCAAAGAACGGGGTCAGGCCCGTGAAAGTGGCGGTGGCGAGCACGTTGCCGGCCAGATCCTTCACGCCGCTCACGGCCAGGGAATAAGGGACGTTTTGCGCCAGGCCGGACACGCTCAAAACCACCTGCTGATAGGGGTGGTTGTCGCCCGTGGCGAGCAGCACGCCGCTGAGCACCGCCTTGGTCACAGCCACGCCCGCGCCAAAGGAATAATTGGCGCTGTTCTGCGCCGAAGCGGCATCCATGACTTCATTGAATTTGACGGTGGCCTCCAGGGTGGCTCCGCTGCCCAGGTTTACGGACTCCACCACCGGCGGCACGGTGTCTTTATCCACGATCAATCTGGCCTTTTCCGAAGCGACGGCCAGGCCGGACAACAGGAAGCGCACGCTGTATTCTGTGTTGTTGTCCGCCAGCGCCTGGACCACCGGTGTGGTATAGGTGGCGCTGGTGGCGCCCGGGATATCCACGCCGTTTTTCTGCCATTGGATGGTCAGCCGGTCCTGCGGGGGGCCGGTGACGGTGGCGGCCACCGGGCCGAGGGTGGCGAAACGGCCCTCCAGGATGGTGACGTTCGTAGGGTTCTGGGTCACGCTGATGGAGGCGCCCGTATAAGGAGCGATCACCTGCACCTCCGCCAGCGAGAAAAAGCCGTCGCTGGTGGTGGGTGGATTCTGGGGCACGAAACGGATGATCTGCCCCGTCACGGACGGGGCGAGGTTGAAGGCCACCGTCGCCGGCGGGCGGCCCGCATAGGTCCGCTTCCAAAGCTCCTGGCGGTCGGCGGACATCACGATCAACGTGAAATCATCGTTGCGGTTCTGGCAGCAATCAGTGCGGAACCAGACCTGGATGCGGCCGATCGGCTTGGCGGCCTGGAGATCCAATTCCCAGAAAGGATCGCCGTTGTCCATGGCTGTTCCGCCACTGTGGGTGGTGGAGTTGGAGGCCCAGTTGCCGTCCGTGTTGCCGTCGATGGCGCGGTCGGCGGTGCCGCCATTGGATTCGCTGGATTGGTAGGCGAAACCGTTGGTGGCCCAGTTGGATTCCTTGAAGGTTTGAGCCTTCAAAGCCAGGCAACTCCCGGCCAGAAGGAATGACAGAAGCATGAGCTTCGTGGATTGGATGAGAAAGTTGGGCTGGCACCAGTATGCGCCACGCCACAGATCGGGCTTTGTTTTGCTCTTCATAAAAACGGATTTGGCTGTCGGCGCAACAAGATGGTTCAAAGACCGGAATTCGTCAATAGGAGCTGGAATTTTTTTTAGTTGAGGGGGGGCTCGGAGTTGAGAACACCACCAGATGTATGATCATGGTGAACGCACCCCACCTGTTGGGGTTATTGGTTCTACCAAGGCCTGCCCCGGGGCTGCCGCCCGGCGGAGATGGCCACTTGGAAGCGCGTACAAACAAAACCACCAGAGCGAATCCGCCCCGGTGGTGAAACCCCTTTTCCGCCAGGAATGGCCGGCGGATTATTGAATTCCAATCAGTTCAACGGCCGGATCCAGAGGTTGCGGTAGCGGACCGGGTTGCCGTGGTCCTGGAGGACCAGCGGCCCCTTGACCACGGCACCCTGGAAGGCGGCGGCGGTGGTGGAGCCTTTGACCGGCACATGATCCTGCACGAGCACGCCGTTCCACAGCACGGTGAAGGAGCCGGGGAGCGCCTGCTTGCCATCGGCGGAGGGCTTGGGCGCATGGAAAATGATGTCGTAAACCTGCCATTGCCCGGGCTTGCGGGCGGCGTTCACCAGGGGGGCGAAGTTGCCGTAGAAGGAGCCGGCGTGGCCATCCGGATAGGTGGAGTTCTGGTAGGAATCCAATACCTGGATCTCATAGCGGCCCTGGAGGTAAACGCCGCTGTTGCCCCGGCCCTGGCCTTCGCCCTGGACTTCCGAGGGGGAGGCCCATTCCACGTGGAGCTGCACATCGCCGAATTCCTGCTTGGTCAGGATGCTGCCGGTCCCATTGACGGTGGCAATGCCATCGGCCACTTTCCAACGGGCTTCCGTCCCTTTTTCGCCGCTCCATTGGCTCAGATCCTTGCCATCAAACAGCACGATGGCATCGGAAGGCGGCCCGCCGGCGGGGCCGGGGTCGATGACTTTGGGTTCGCCCGCCTGGGCGGATGCCACGGCCTGCAGCAAAGCGGCCAAAAGAATCCCGCGGAGGGTGGAGTTGGATGATTCGTTGCTTCTCATGAGACTATGCTTGGTTTTTTTGATTTGGTTTGTTGCGCGGCGGGCGCCCGCCAGTGAGTGTGGGCGCCCGCCGAAAGGGATGGCCAACGGGTATGCGGGCCGCTTACAAGCTCCAGCCGGAGCGGTAAGGCGGATTGAGCAGCTGGTTGGCGGCGGCGCTGTTGGTGAAACGCCCGCCGGGGCCGTCCCACAGCAGCTTTTCCTTGGTGCGGATGGCGATGTTCCCGAGCAGGATCACCTCCGCCAGGTGGGCGGCGTGATCGACGAAGTTGGAGCCGGCGGCGGGCCCGCCTTTGCAGGCCTGGATCCATTCCACGTAATGGCCCGGCGAGCGGTTGATGACGCGCGGGGGCGGGCCGATCTCGCGGGCCCGGGCGTTGGGGATGACCACATGGCCGTACATCTTGCCTTTATCGCCCACGATCAGGAGCCAGTCGTTCTCCCCGAACTCGCTGTCGCTATCCATCTCCTCCGGCTGGGGCGGTTTGAGGCCGCCGTCCCACCAGGTGATGGTCACGGCGTCGCGGCCGGTGTCCGGCGGGAAGAACCACCGGGTAATGGAGGAAACCGGGGCGGTCTCACGGGTGATTTCCGGCGGGCACTGGTGATTGGAGGAACTGGCTTCCACCCAGGCAGGGTGGCCGAGGCGGAGGGCCTTGAAGATGGGGGAAAGCTGGTGGCAGCCGATATCGCCCAGCACGCCGGTGCCGAAATCCCACCAGCCACGCCAGGAAAACGGGTGATACGTGGGGTGGTAGGGGCGCTCAGGGGCCGGCCCGAGCCACAGATCCCAATCCAGGCCGGCGGGCGCCGCCGGGGTCTCGGCCGGGCGGCGGACGCCGCGCGGGGAGATGGGCGGGTAGCGGTTGGAGCCGGCATGCACTTCGCGCACTTTGCCGATGGCGCCGGACCAGATGGTTTCGCAGATCAGGCGGGCCTGCTCGCCGGCCTGGCCCTGGTTGCCCATCTGGGTGGCCACCTTCATCTCGCGGGCCACCCGGGCCATCTCGCGCGCCTCGAAAACCGAATGCGTCAGGGGCTTCTGGCAGTGGACGTGTTTGCCGAGCTTCATGGCGGTGATGCTCACGATGGCATGGTTGTGGTCCGGGGTGGCGATCATCACACCGTCGATGTCCTTCTGGACCTCGAGCATTTTTCGGAAATCCTTGAAGAGCCGGGCTTTGGGGAAGGTTTTGGCGTTGTTCTGCAGGGAACGCTCATCCACATCGCACAAGGCCACCACGTTTTCCGAGGTCACACTGCGGATGTCGCCGGTGCCCATGCCGCCCACGCCCACGGCCGCGATGTTCAATTTTTCACTCGGCGGAGTCTGTCCGGGCCCCCCCAGGACATGCCTGGGCACGATCGAGACGGCGGTGATGGCGGCGCCGCTGGCGATGAAAGCGCGGCGGGTTAGCAACGGTTTGGATGGTTCAGGTTTCATGATGGATCTCCGTTAATATTCAGAAGGCGTGGAACATTCCCGGCCGCCGCCAGTAACCAGCCGGCCCATGCGCCAGCCAGGCGCGGCACTTGAAATGTCCTGTTGGGTCTCACGCGGGACATTATAGGACCGCCCGCCACCGGCTGTCAAAAATATCTGGTGGCACAAAAACGATCAGGCCATTGAGCGAGCCAGCGTGCAGGTGGCGGGTGCCCGGGGGGGGATCACCAACGTGAAGGAGTTCAAAAACAGGTTCTTCCGGTAATTAGGGCTGGCAACTTGAGGAAGTAGGAAAATTGAAGCAAATCGTGGGATTTCGACCACAGGGGGCGCGAGTTGAGGCTCGCAGCCCGCCCCTGCTCCTTTTAGCTGGCTTCGGAGCCAAGAATCAGAGCCATGGGGCGACACCCTTTTGGCACAACGAATACCCGGCCGCGGGTGGCCGTTTCTTTTGGCGCACCGCGAGGTGAGCAAAGGCGATGCGGACATTTTTTCAAATCAAACGAATCCTAAATCAACCAAAACCAGAAATGTTCAAAATGCAACTCCACAGGAGTAGGGCTTAACGCAGGCGGAGCGAACACAGTTCAAATGGAAGTTTGCCGGCCTCCATCTGCCGCCAGTGTGGTTCCATTGCATGGCATGGCATGGCATGATACCAGTCCAGTTTTAGCGGGAGATAACCTGATTTCCGCTAATGCTGTTCACATCTGCAATCACCCTGGCGAAGAGGGATGTAAAGGAATGGACGCCCATGCTGCGGCTTCTGCTTTATTCAAGCAGCCTGAATAACACCTCTAGACAGTCAAGGTTTACTTTAGTCGGTTGTCGAAATACACTCATAAATCGACCATTACTTTTTATTATTATTGATTTACGCATGTCGCATTGTTGTTTCCCAGCCAAATGCAGGTAATCCATGGATAGTGATTGGTTTGGAAAATAAACTGCTCGCTATTTCAAAACACTTACAAAATTCAGTAAATGTTGCCGAGCATGCCTCCTCTTAAAATTAGTGGGCGGAATTATTGACAACCGCACGATAGCGGGCGAAGGTGAAGTGTAATAAGGGTTCGGGATCAAGGAATCCCGGAGGTTAGTTTGGATGGTCGGGCCGCCATCCGATGAAATGAGTTGCCGTGTGCGCAATGAATCATCGGATTTGGTCTGTGCCCTGCAAAGTCCTGGCTGTCTGCATTGCCGGGGATTTGGCGCTCTTCAAACATCCGATTTCAACCGTTCATCGAACACTCGGGCTACTCGCCAATCATTCACAATATGATGAACGCAAAAACGACCTGGTATTTAATCGGCTATGGAGCTGCAATCATGGTGTTGGGGCCTTGCGCCTTTGCCTTGAGTCACAATTTTGGAAAAGCTTCAGCGATCGCTGGCATTATCGGCGGAATTCTTGGCATCCTTTGGGGCTTGCGAGCGCGAGCGGGCAAGGAGGGGCGAGCCCTTCCATTGGCGACCGTGGGGGGTGCATTTTACGTTTTCCTTTCCCAAACAGTCATCGGGTGGCTCAGTAAAATCTATTCCGATCCCGGTGCTTTGGTGAGTGTTTTTCTGCAAACCATAATGATGTTTGCTTCCTTCGCCTTGTTGATGCTCCTCACCCAGAGTGACCAAGCCTCGGAAACCGTTGGCAAGATGGAGGGGCGGACCGGACAACCAACCCCAATTCAGCGGAGCGCCCGTCCGTAAAGGTTGCATTCTTATGCCGGGTCTTTTTCAAACCGGCGCAATTTGCCACACGTTTCCCATGACACTTGTAAACAGCCATGAGCCCCTTGTTAGCCCTGGATTTTATTCTCTATGGAATTGCGATGCCTTTATTGGGCATTTTTATCACCAATAAGGCACCCGAGCTCGGAGGCATCCCGCTGGTGGCGGGATTCGCCGGGGGGTTATTGGGGTGGTTTTGGGGTGTCTGCGGATTCATGGAAAACCCATTCCGTTATGGCCCGGTATTTTCCCTGGTGGTGATGGCCGGAATCCTGGTTTGGCAGACGGTTCGTGCGTTGCTGATGCTGCTGGCACAAGAGTCATCCTCCTCACGAGTTGGCCCTGTTTTTCTATTCCTGATGCTGGCCTTCACCCTGGGAGAGTTGATACTTTACGCCAACCACCTTAGGGCGGAGGCAAAACCGCACCCGCGATTCTCGCGCCGGTAGCTGGACGGCTCAGCCGTCAGAGGGCGGTGGCCAATGGGGCGTCAGCGGCGCAGCCGGAAGAACCGGTTGGCGGCGGCGGCTGGCACCATGACTTGCCACTGCCCGGCCACCAGCTCCGGGGCAGCCGGGCAAGGAGTCCACGCGGCTCCCGGCCCGATTTCCCCGGCCTGTTCCAAAGTCCAGCCGGCGGCCGTCCCCGGCCACGCGAGCCGCCCGCTGGCGCCCGCCAGCTCAAGGCCCAGCCAGACCTCTTCCCCGCCGGGATAAGGCACGCCGGGTGTGGGTTTGTCCGCCACCCAGCTGGCCGGATCGTTGCCATAGGCCAGGAGCGGCCGGCGGTGCAAAGCGCCGCCCAATCCGTCCGCGGCGGCCGGCCAGGGATCGTTGTCGTGGTAGGAAACCCTCTCCACCAGCACCGCGGCGGTGGCACCGGACGGGAAGAGGGCCGGCTTCAGCAGCTCGATGGCGTCGGTGTCGTTGTTGAGCTTCCCCGCATAGGGGCCGAGGATGCGGACGCCCCCGGGCACCGCATAGAGGCGGCGGAAATCCGCCAGGGCGGCCGGCTCGGCGGCGGGATCGAAATTGACCAGCAGGAGGCGCTCCCCGGCGGCCAGGCTCAAACCGGCCGGAAAAAGGAAGCTCACCCCGCCTTGGATCTGCCAGGCATAGGCGGGCGCCCCGGGCGCAAAAAGGTCCAGGGCCTGGGGGGTGGCATTGGCGATTTCAAGGAATTCATCGCGCGGGTTGTCGAGCCCGCCTGTGGCATCCGGCGGGTGGTACATGATCTGGCTGATGACGGCCGGCCCCACCCGGGGGCCGGTGTTCGCGGCGCCCAGCGAGGGGCTGGCCTGGGCGGCAAAATGGTCCGCCCCCGTGCTGGTGACGAACCGGCCAAAGCTGGCGCCCTCCGCCGCCGCCCCGAAATCCCAGCCCTGCCCATACCCGGTCAAATTCCCGGCGGAATCCGCGCTGAACAGGCGCACTTCGCCCCCACCGGCATTGAAGGCCAAAGCCCGGGCGCCCAGGACGGCCGGGCCAAAATCCTGCTCGGTGAACACCACGAAGCCGCCGGGCGGAATGACCGTCCCCGCCGGCAACCGAAGTTTCCCGGGGACGCGGAATTCGTCCGTCAGCCACCAGCCGGCGACATCGGCAGGGCTGTCGCCCAGGTTGGCCAGCTCCACCGCCACGGGGGCGCCGGGCGCCGGGCGCGGGAGGAGTTCATTGACCACCACGAAGGGAAAGCTGGGGGCCGGCGCGTCCAGCCCGCCGGGCGAGCCGCCCCGGGCGCTGCTGGCCCGCCAGCTGGCCTTGGCCGCCCAGGTGGAAGCGGGCGCGGTGTCATCGGGAATGACCAGGGAGAAACCGAAGCCGTCGGTGGTGGGCTGCCAGCCATCGGAATAGCTGAAGTCCAGGATGGTCCGGTCCGCGGCATCGCGCAGGCGCAGGCGCTCGCCGGCATTATCGAGCGTGCCGGAATAGGTGCCGGCGATGGGGATGGCGGAACCGTAGCGGGCGGCGAAGGCGGCGCTGCTGCGCACCAGCAGGAGGCGCCCGCCCGGGGCGAGCAGGCCGCCGGCGAAGCTGAAGGTGATCCCCTGGTCGAAATGCACGCCCGCGAGGCTGGCGGGAGCGCCGCCCACATTCCGCAGCTCAACGAACTCGAAATCCTCCACGTTGGTGAAGCCGGCGGCGGTTTCGGCGGCGCTTAACGGCGCTGGATGATACATCAGCTCGGTGATGCGCAGAGGGATGGCTTCGGGCCAGAGGAAATCGGCCTGGGCCAGGGCGCTCCAGGTGGAGCCGTTGCGCACGCGGGCCTTGACCCGGGTGCTGCCGCCGAGCGGGACAGCCTGGCTGTAGGTGAGCGCGGCGCCGCTCAGGCTCCCGCCGGGGAGGCGCGGGTCGGCGCCATCCAGGGTATAATGGATGGCACCCGCGGTATTGGAATGGGTCAGGGTGAGCAGGAAGCCGTTGGTGATGGCGCCGCCGTATTGGCTGAAGGCGGGCGCGCCCACGCCCGGGTACAGGCCGGCGCTGCGGAATTGCTGCAGCACGATGTCGCTGCGGCCCTTCAGGTAGGTCTTCAGGATCCAGTCCCGTTCGCGGAGCCAGTCGGTCAGATCCTGCGGGGGATTGAGATTGTCATCGCCCCAGCGGGCCGATTCGGGAACGATGGCGGCCTCCACCTCGCCGGCCAGGGCGAAGTAGCGGTTGGTGAGCACCTGGGGCGTGAGCAGGCCGCCGTTGAAGAAGAGCTGGTGGACGCGGTCGGCGAAGTCGAGCCGGTACTCGGGATTGTTCTTCAGGAAATAATGGGGCGCGGCCACCCCGGCGGACTCCAGCCCCGCCCGCGGCGAGACCATGTTGATGGGGGAGCGCCCCAGGTTGTTGCCCATGGTGTTCTCGAAGTCCCACAGGTAGAACTTGAAGCCGGTGCTGGCGGCGGTGCGCAGGCGGCCAAACCAGAAATTCTTGTTGGGCCAGTCCCAGTTGCCGCCCCACAGGTTGACGATCAGGTAGTCGATATAGTCCGCGGCATCCAGGTAAACCGGGAAGGCGGGGTTGCGGGAGCCATCCGCATTGCGGCCCTGGAGCTTCTCGTAATTGGCCAGCGTGGCGGTTTGCTGGGCCAGGTTGAGGAAGGTGTTCCAGGCCTCCAGGTCGCCGTTCTTGATATCGCCGGCATTGTTGGAATCCCAATCCCCGGCCAGGCCCCCGAAGTAGGCGGCGGAGAAATCCTCGTTGGGCCGTTCGGCCAGATCGTAGAGCCCCCAGTAGAGGCCGTTCAGGTAGAGATGGACAAACTGGCCATGCGGGGCCGGGTGGCCTGTGGCCAGCTGCAGGCGCCGGCCGAATTCATCCCGGATGAACTGTTCCGTGTCCTTGGCATCCGCCCAGGCGTAGCCGTCGTTGGCGCCGGCGCGGAACACCAGCGTGTCGAACTCCTGCACGGCGCTGGTCCCCGGGAACAGATCATGGCGCAGCTTGCCCGGCCCGTAGGCGTCCTTGAACAGGACCCGCAGGGAGTGCTTGTGGGTGACCCCGGGATCCCGGAAATACCCGCCCTGCACCCGCAGCCCGCAGTTCACCTGGAATTCGGAGGCGCCGCCGGCGCCGACCATTTCCAGGGAAGCCGGCCGCTCCCAGGCCACCCCGCCGCTGGTGGGGTGGGAGTAGATGCCGTTGTTCGGGTCGAAGAGGTTGGAGACGCTGGTGGTGAGGAACACGGACGGCAGGGAGCGCAACGCCGCCTCCATCCGGCTGCCATTGGTGGTGGTGATGCGCGGATCCATGGCGTAATCCGCCCCGAGCCACGCCCAGGTGCTCGGGAATCCGGCCGCGAGCGCGGTCTGCGTGCTTTGCGCGCTGACGCTGTTCAGGAACACGTAGGTATGCGTGTCCACCTCCGAAGGACGATAGCCGGGCTTGGTGGCGATGGCGCGCAGCACCGTGGTCCGGCTGATGGGGATCGGGCCGGTGCAGGGCAGCCCGCTGACCGCGCTGGGGAGCGCTCCGTTGGTGGTGTAAAAGATAAACGCCCCCGGCGTGGCGGTGGTGAGCAAGACCTCAAAAGGCGCCGTGAACAGGCCCCGGTCCACACTGAACTTGGTGTCCGCCACCAGCCCCAGCCAGGAGGCGGTATTGGCGGCGCCGGGGGTCGGCAGCGCGAAGTATCCTTCGGACAGGCTGGGGGCGGACGTCCCGAGGAGTTCCGGAAGCAGCAGGAAATCACTGTCCGCGGCGGTCCGGTTCAGCCCCTGGATGGCGAGCACATTCCCGCCCTCGCGCAGCTGGCTGAGGCCGGCCGACACGTCGATCTCCTCAAACTGCAGCGTGTTCAGCAGGGGATGCTCCGCGGTGGCGGCGGAGTTCCAGGCCGGGACGGCCGGGGCGTTGCGCCGGGCGATCTCGACGCCGTTCAGCCAGGCGATAAAACCGTCATCGTATTTCATCCGCAAGGTCAGCCGGGCCAGCGCCGGCATCTCCTCGGTGGGGATGCCGAAGGGGATGCGCGCCAGCAGGGTGGCATTGCGGCCCGGCAGGGAGCCGGCCAGATCGGTCTGGATCAAGCTCTTGAGATTATCGCCCGTGCCCCCGAACACCTCCACCTCGGCCACCGTCAGCACGTCGGCTTCGTCCCCATTGCCCTGGCCGCCGGTGCCCGAGAGATCGGGGTCGGGAGTGCGGCGGACGCGCACCACCCGGCCCGCCACGGAGCCGCCGGTGAGCGCCACGAGATCGTTGGTGATGGCCGCCGGGCCTCCGGGATAGGTGTAGCCCCGGTTTTCGGGATTGAGCAGGAGGGAGGCATGATTGGTGACCAGGCCGCCGGGGCCGGCGGCGAGGATTTCCACCGTGAGATCCCGGAGCCGCGACCCGCAGCAATCGGCCCGGTTGTAGAGCACGATCCGGGCGAGGGCATAGTTCGTCCCCAGATCAACCTCCCACTGGGCCGGCAGGTTTTGGCCAGCCTGGGTGTGGGTGAAATCCGAGTAGCTCCCATTCACTCCCTGGCTGGAAACAAACCCGCCCAGGGTGGACGATTGGGTGGTGGGGCGGCCCAGGGCCAGGTTCGTGCCCCCGCCCACCGGCGCGGCATTGCTGAGGCCGGAGCTGTAGCCCAGGCCGGTTTGCCCCACCGCCCAGGACTGGTGGTCGAAATCGGTGGCGGTCCAGGCCGCCGGCATGTCCCCGGGGCCGGCCGGGACGAGCCACCGGGCGGTGGCCCCGCTCAACACAAAAGGGTGGCTGGTGGTGGCGGCGGCAACGCCGTAGGACACGCCTGGCGCCTGCGCCGGGTAAGCCGGCGCAAACTGGTGGGCGATGGTCCGGCCGTCCGGCTCCATCAGGGCCAGGCAACCCCCGGCGGCATCCAGCTGGAAATGGGTGTGCAATTCGCGGCCCGCCACCGCCCGGTTCTTTCCGGAGGCGAAGACCAGGAGGAATTTCCCGGGCGCCAGGTTGGTCGGGGGGAAAGTCCACTGGGCGAGGCCGGCGGGGTCATCGGTGAGGCGCCAGCCCGCCAGGTTCACCGTGCTGGCGCCGGTATTTTGGATCTCGATCCAGTCCGAGGCGTCGCCGTCCGCGTCGCGCAACGAGCCATCGTTGGCGGCCATGAATTCGGAGATGATCAAAGGGCCGGCGCCGCGGCATGGCAAAACCCCGGAAAAGAAGGCAACGGCAAGGCACAGAACAAACGTTCGCATGCCCTAGTCTTACCCGGCTGCCGCCACCGTGTCAGCCAGGATTTCCGGAGCGCGAGGGAGTTTGCGTTGCCGCAGCCTGATGCGGCGAGGCCCCCGCCCATGGTTTCGCCGGCCAACCCCGGCTTGGCGGCGCCCGGCTCCAGGTGGCATGGGGCGGTTTGGGGATATCCACGCGGCGGCAATCCGGCGGATGAACTTGCTTGGCATCCGCCCGCCGCGGCGGCACCCTGCGGGAACCAAATATGAAATGCTGGATTGCTGCTTTGTGGCTGATGTCGGCTGGCCCCGGCGCAGTGCCCGCCGCCGAAGGGCCGACCAGACCGGCGCCGGCCCATGCGGATGCCGCCTATGGGCCGCACCCGCGGAACGTGCTGGATTTTTGGAAGGCGGACGGGGCGGGGCCGCGGCCGCTGCTGGTGTATATCCATGGTGGCGGGTGGCTGACGGGCGATAAGAGCCAGAAAGGGCCGGCCATCCAACCGTTTCTGGAGCAGGGAATCTCCGTGGCCGCGATCAACTACCGTTTGGCGCCGGAGCATCCGCTGCCGGCCCCGGTCCACGATGCGGCGCGGGCCATCCAATTCCTGCGTTTGCAGGCGGCGGCTTGGAACATCAATGCCAGGCGCATTGCCTTGACCGGCCCCAGCGCCGGGGCCTGCACCTCCATGTGGCTGCTGCTGCATGACGATCTGGCCGACCCGAAGGCCGCGGATCCGGTGCTGCGTGAATCGACGCGGGTCTGCGCCGCCGCCGTGGCCGTGGGGCAAACCGCCATCGATCCGAAGGTCATCGAGGGCTGGCTGGGGCCAAACGTCCTCCAGCATCCCATGATCGCCCTGGCGGTGGGGGAAAAAACCATCGGGGATGCGCTCAGGAATTACGGGCGGCACCGCCACGTTTACGCCGAGTTTTCACCCATCAACCATGTGGATGCGCAGGATCCGCCGTTGTTCATGACCTGCAGCGCCGAGCTGGATCTGCCCTCCCGGGACGCCGGCCATGGGATCCATCACCCGGTATTCGGTGTGAAGCTGAAGGAAAAATCGGACCTGGTTGGGCACGAATGCCACCTGGTCATCCCCGGCGCGTCCCAATCGGCCCGGTATCCCGACGCGCACCATTTTCTCATCGCCAAGCTGCTGGCCAGGTGAACAGGAGCTGGGGTCGCGGGCGGCGTGGAAACGTGAGGATCTGGTTCCGCTCGTGATCAGCAGGCGGTCCGCAGCATCCGCCCGGCGCAATTCCCCGGGCCGCCGGTTTGGCCAATCATCCGCTTACCGGCCCAGCCACGGAGGGGGCCAGTTCTTATAGACATAGCGTTCGCCCATCCATCGGGAATCCCGGGGCCCCATGCAGCCGGAGCCGAAGGAGACCTGCTGGCCATTGGCGGCGATCCTGCCGGTATTGAGGGTTTCCTTATCCTGCCACTTATGCATTTCGGCATGGCCATCAGCGAAGCCGAGGGTGCCTTTGGAGATGTGGTAGATGGCCAGGTTATCGACGGCGGAAGGGGTCACCGGATCCATCATCCAGCAGCCGATGTTGAAACCGCGGGAATCGGCATCCTCCACGAAAACGAACATTTTGGACGGTCTTTTGATATCCGAGGCCTTGCGGATGGAATTGCCATCATCCTCTCCGTTGAGTCCCGCCCCGCGGGAATAGCTGTCGAAGGCCCAGCCTTGGGAAGCCGGCGGGCGTTTGTAGCGCTGGTCCCCGGGGCAATGGAACATGTCCACATTCGGGCTGTATTTGAAGTAAGGGGAAAGGGCCATCTTGGCTTTGATTTCAGCCAGGATCCGGGAGCTGCCGGTTTCAGTTACTTTAACAGTCACATCATAGGGCCAGATGCCGCCCCCATTGAGGTTATAGCGGCCGTTGAGCTGGGGAATCAGGACCGAGGCGTAAGGCAGCAAGTTGTTGTTGTTGTCATCGTTATACATGGTGAAGCTCAGGCCGAGCTGCTTCTGGTTGCTCAAGCAGCGTGTCCCGGTCGCGTTTTGCTTGGCCTTGGCCAGAGCCGGCAGAAGCATGGAAGCCAGGATCGCGATGATGGCGATGACCACCAGCAATTCGATCAAAGTAAAACCGCGGGCGCCATCAAAGCTCCTTCGCAAGCCGGCAATTCCAGTCGGATTCGGACTTTTCATAAATCAATGTCGGATTAGATTCTCAGGTGTCCGGATGGTAGCCGCTGTGCCAAAGACGGTCAACATCCTTTGGTCCATCCTACGCCACCCGTCAACGGCTCGACAAGTGTGCGTCCGCTGGCACAGGAAGCCACAAGGGGTGTTTCTAATTGTAATCCACCGGGCAAAAAGGTAATGTCATCCGACGATGAGTTCTGAAAATCCCAGCCGGGTGCTGATCATTGAAGATGATCTTGCCTTCGCCGCAGATTTGGCCGCGCGGCTGGATTCCCTGGGCTTCCAGGTGGCTGGCCGGGCCACCAATGGACCCGATGCGGTGGCCCTGGCCGACCGGGAACCCCCCGGCCTCATCCTGGCCGACACCCAGCTTTCCGGCACGCTGGATGGCATCGCCGCCGTTGAGGAAATCCGGCAAAGGCATGCTGTTCCGGTCCTGTTCCTGAGCGCTCTTGACGATGCGGAAACCATCCGGCGGGCCATGGCTGTGGATCCCATTGGCTATGTGCTGAAGCCTTTGCGGGACGGAGATCTGCGGGCCGCTCTGGCCCTGGCCAAACGCTGCCGCGAAAGGCAAACCGCTGGCGTTCCCGAGCCGCGGCATCCGGCGCGCGCCCAGAGCTTTGGCGGGTGGGAGTGGGATCTGACGGCCAGCCAGGTTCGCTCCGCACCGCTGGGAATTAATTTGACTGAACCAGCGAATGGCCCCGGCGCCTGGACTTGGGAGGAATGGCAAAACCTGCTGCACCCGGAGGACCGGGACCGCTCGGTGCAAACCCTCCGGGATTCGTTGGGGTCGGCCGGGCCGGATTACCAGGTCGAATTCCGTTTGCGACAGCCTGCGGGATCCTACCGCTGGGTATTGGCGCAAGGATCGCTGGAGTTGGATGACCTGGGCTGGCCGCAGCGGTTGCGGGGCACGCAAGTGGATATCACCAGCTACAAGGAGCGGGAATCGGAAATCGAACGGATGAACCGGCTTTACCTGGCGCTTAGCCAGGTCAATCAATTGATTACCCGCATCCAAACCCGGGAGGAATTGCTGAGCGGGATCTGCCAGGTATTGGTCCAGCACGGAGCCATGAGCATGGCTTGGGTGGGGCTGGTGGACGAGCCAACCCAGCGGGTGGTTCCCGCCGCCCGGTCCGGCGGCGCACAGGGCTACCTGGACGAAATCCAGGTTTATGCGGATGACCGCCCGGAGGGGCGGGGCCCCACTGGGACTGCCATCCGCGAGGGGCGCATCATGGTCTGCGACGATTTCGCCCACGCCACGGCGACGAAGCCCTGGCACCGGGCGGGAGCCCGCTGGGGCTTTGGCTCCTCGGCGTCCTTCCCGATCCGGGAGGCGGGGCGGATTTGCGGCGCGCTCACGGTCTATGCGGCGCAGCCCGGCTTTTTCCGGGACAAGGAGCTGCTCCTGTTTGAGGAGGCGGCGGCGGATGTGTCCTTTGCCTTGGACCACCTGGCCCAGGAAGCAGCCAAAAGCCGGGCGGAAGCGGCGTTGCGGCAAAGCGAAGCCACGTTCCATGGCGTCATCGATGCCTCCCCGGTGCCGCTGACTTTGAATGACGCCGCCGGGAACATCACCTACCTTAACCCGGCGTTCACCAGGATTTTCGGCTATGATCTGCGGGACATCCCCACCCTGGAGGAATGGTGGCCCCGGGCCTACCCGGAGGCCGCTTACCGGGAGCGGGTGGCCAGGGAGTGGCAGGCCCGCCTGGTCCGGGCCCGGCGGGAAAACACCCCTTTTGAGCCGCAGGAAGTGGAAATCCGCTGCCAGAATGGCTCAAGCCGGACCGTGCTGGCCCAGGCCGCCGCTTTATCCATGACTTCCCCGGCGCTCGATGGTTTGCACCTGGTGGTGCTCTACGATATCACCGAGCGCAAACAGCTTGAGGAGCAGCTGCGCCAAAGCCAGAAGCTCGAAGCCATCGGCCAGCTGGCCGGCGGAGTGGCCCACGACTTCAACAACATCCTCACCTCGGTGATCATGAACCTCGGCCTCCTGGGAAAAGACCCCAGCCTGGGCCAGGAGACCCGCGAGACCATCACTGAACTCCAAACCGAGATTGATCGGGCCGCCAGCCTCACCCGCCAGCTGCTGCTCTTCGGGCACCGCACGGGCATCGAGGTGAAGATCCTGAACCTCAACGAGGTGGTCGCCAACCTGCTCAAAATGCTGGGCCGGCTGATCGGTGAAAACATCGCCTTGCGGTTTGTTCCGCAGGCGGGCCTGCCGCCGCTGGAGGCGGATGCGGGCATGCTGGAGCAGGTGCTGGTGAATCTCACCGTGAACGCCCGCGACGCCATGCCCGAGGGAGGCCAGATCAGCATCAGCACCGCCCGGGTGGATTCCGCCCAGGACGGCGTCTCCGCCCATCCCGGGGCCCGGCCGGGAAGTTTTGTGTGCCTGACAGTGGCGGACACCGGCTGCGGCATGGAGGAGGCCACCTTGAAACACATTTTCGAGCCGTTTTTCACCACCAAGGAGGTGGGCAAGGGCACTGGCTTGGGCCTGTCCACGGCCCGTGGCATTGTGTCCCAACACCAAGGCTGGATCGAGGTGGAGAGCACCATTGGCCGGGGCTCCACCTTCCGCGTGTTCCTGCCCGCGGCCGGCCACCCGGCCTCGGTCCGGCCGGGCGTCGTGGAACAGCCGGCGGCCCGCGGCGGCCGGGAAACCATCCTGGTGGTGGAAGACGCCCCCAGCGTCCGGCGCCTCTTAGCCCAGACCCTGCGGCTGGCGGGCTACCGCGTGTGGGACGCCGCCAACGGCCTGGAAGCGCTGCAGCGCTGGCAGGAACACGAGGCGCAAATCGATCTGTTATTTACCGACCTGGTGATGCCTGAGGGGCTGAACGGCTTGGAATTGGCGCGGCGCATGCGCCAGGGCAAGCCCGCGCTGAAGGTGATCATTTCCAGCGGCTACCGCCTGGAAACGGCCGGCCCGCCCGCGGCCTCGGAAGGGGTGCTTTTTTTGTCCAAACCCTACCCGGTCGGAACCATGCTGGAAAAAGTCCGGGAATGCCTGGACCAGAAATAGCCTGCGCCCGGCCGGACCTCCGCACACGGGCGGCTGGCATGATGGATGGCACGCGGCGCGCCAAAAGTAACTGTTCGCCCGGGAAGGGCATCCAGCCTTTTATTGTTATTGCAGCGGAGTCCACACGGGAGTATTATGGCCTCCGAATCAAACTTGAGGAAATGGATATGAACCCAATACTGAACAAATGCCTCTTTTATCTGGCCGCGGCTTGCCTTCTGAGCAGTGTGCCTGCCCAAGCCAAAGTAACCTTCGTGGGCAACGATTTGAACACGGACGCCAAATGGCGCAGCCCGGGCGTGGTGAAGCCCAATGACCTCGATGGCGACAACCTCTACGGCTCGTATGGGTATTTCCTCGCGGCCGGCAAACGGAGCGGATATGTGGATCCCTTCCTGGTGGGAGGGAATTTGATCACCGCGAGCGCGGATGCCATCAATACCCTGACCAATTTCAGCCTGTGGTTCACCGACCCGGCCCAGCGGGGCCGTTCCTGGGGCGGTTCCGGGGGCAATTTCGGCACGCTGGACACGGTGCCGCAATCCACGGGCTTGACCGGCGCAGCCATCCTGCGGTCGCCGGGCACCCCGGAGGCCATGTCGCTGACCTTGAAGCGCACCAATTCCCCCGCGATCCGGCTCACGCTGATCCTGGGGAACAATCCCAATGAAGCGACCTTTAACGATCCCAGCGGGCAGCAGATCACCGTGGATGACGGGACCGGGCCGGTGACGGAGATCAGCGGCGATCCGGGGCTGGTGAAAACCGCGGGCTACACGACGTACCAATCGTGGGACATCACCGCCGGCAGCAGCGACATCACGATCGTGCTGGAGGGCCAGCCACTCGGCGCCGGCGTGGCGCGTTTGTCCGGCCTGGCGGTGGATATTCTGGCGGTCAACCCACCCACCATCATTGCGCAGCCGGTGGGGGGAACCTTCCTCGCCGACATCCCGCTAACGCTGTCGGTCACGGCCGGTGGGACGAAGCCTGTTTGCCAATGGTACAAGAACAGCAACGTGATCTTTGGGGCGACGTCGGCCACGCTGACCATTCCCAAGCTGGCGCTCACCGACGCGGGCGCCTATTACGTGGTGGCTTCCAATGCGGTGGGCAAAGCCACGAGCGAAGTGGCGGTGGTACAGGTGGTCACGGCGTTGCCCGCCCGGGTGGTGAATTATGAGACGCAAGTCCGCAAGGAAAGCAGCCTGATATCCCTCTACAGCTTTGACGGCCTGACGGCCGCGGATTCCAAAGGCGCCAACCACGGCACCCTGCAGGGGCCATTGGGATTTGGGGAAGGCATTGGGGGCGGCGCCTCCCAGGGGCTGGCGTTCACCGGGAGCGGCCACGTGAATTTGGGCGAGATCGAGGCGTTTGATTTCCCCTCTGGCACCGGCACCGCCGAGGCCTGGATCAAAGCCGGGTGGGTGGCGAGCCCCGGCTATAACCCGACGCTCTTCGCCGCCCGCGACAGTGCCGGCGTGAACTACAGCATCCACCTGAGCATCGACAAGACCCAGATCGGGCTTTGGAATGGGAGCCAGGTATCCTGGCTCAACATCCCCAACGCCGGCACGAACTGGCACCTGGCGGCGGTGGTGTTCGACGCCGGCGGGTGGTCGGTTTACTGGGATGGGATTCTCATGGCCAGCGCGACGGTGTCGATCGGCGCCAATCCCATCGCCCCCACGCAGCTGGGTTCCTCGACCCCCGCGGGCACGGAAATCTGGGTCGGCGCCATGGATGAAGTGGCCTTTTTTGGCCGGGCCCTCACCGAAAGCGATTTGCTGGACCAATACAAGGCCTACATCGCGGGCGATCCGCCGGTGATCACCACCCAGCCGGTGGGCGGGATTTACCTGGTGGGCGGCAACTGCCAGCTGGCCGTGCAGGCCACCGGACCCGACCTGGTTTACCAATGGTTCCATAACAACACCGCGGTGCCGGCTGGCACCCGGGCAGGGCTGAGTTTCAGCAGTTTGGCCGCCTCCGATGCCGGCAACTACTACGTGAAGGTGAGCAACCCGACCGCCACGGTGCAAAGCGACACCGTGAGCGTGGTGGTATCCAACCAGTTGCCGGCCAAATTGACGCGCTATCAAAGCGCGGTGCGGGCGGAATCGAGCCTGATTTCCAGCTATTCCTTCGACTACGGCGATGCCCGGGACTTCAAAGGGGCACATCCCGGTTCCCTGAGCGGGGCGGTGGTGATGGGGACGGGCGTGGGCGGTGATCCCGCCAAAGCGGCCGTGGTGGATGGACGAAGCCATGTGGATTTGGGGGTGGTCGAGGCCTTTGATTTCCTCGACGGGTTGGGCACCGTGGAAGGCTGGATCCGGGCCGACTGGATCGCCAGCCCCGGATACAATCCAACCATCGCCGCGGCCCGGGACGGCGGGCCGGTGAATTGGAGCATCCACATGATGGTGGCCAAGAACCAAATTGCCTATTGGAACGGATCCCGGGTGGCCATCGTCAACATCCCCGACGCCTCGACCAACTGGCACTATTTTGCCATGACCCTGGCGCCTTCGGAGGATGGTTCCGGCACGGCCTGGACAGTCTATTGGGATGGCCAGCTGGCGGGCTCGGACCTGCAGGCTTTTGGCACGCCGGGATTGCCGGTGCAGCTGGGCTCCTCGTCCATTGCCGGCCAGGAACGCTGGGTCGGGGCTTTGGACGAATTCGCCTTTTACAGCACCGCCTTAAGCAGTGCCAGTATCCTGGCCCATTACACCGCTTTCATCGCGGGCGATCCGCCGGTGATCACGACCCAGCCCACCGGCGGCAGCTTTTTCGCCGGGGAGGCCTGCAACCTCACCGTCAGCGTCCGGGGTGCGGACCTGGCCTATCAATGGTTCAAGAACGGCGCGGCCATCCCGAAGGCAACCAATAGCGCGCTGGCCTTCGCCAGCCTGGCGGCCGGGGATAGCGGCTCCTACCGGGTGCAGGTTTCCAATGCGGCGGCCCAGGTGGACAGCAGCAACGCGGTGCTCACGGTGGTGACGCCCGCGCTCGCCAAATACCAGGCCGCCGTCCGCCAGGAAGGCAGCCTGATCTCGTACTACACCTTCGACAACAGCGATGCGAACGACTCGAAAGCCTCCAACCACGGCACCGTGGCCGGAGACGCCAGCTTTGCAGCCGGCGTGGGCGGGGTGGCCCAGGGCCTGGCGCTGCCGGGCACGGGCATGTCCGGCATGGGGCTGGTGGAAGCGTTCGACTTCACCAGCGGCTCGGGAACCGCCGAGTGCTGGCTGCGGGCGGAGTGGGATCCCAGCGCGCCCCCGGCGTATAACCCCTGCGTGTTCGCGGACCGGGATGGCGGGCCGACGCGCTGGAGCATCCATATGATGCAGGCGAAAAACCAGATCGCGTTCTGGAACGGCAGCCAGGTGGGGATTGCCCCCATCCCGGCGGCCGGCACCAATTGGCACATGTTCGCCTCCGTCTTTGAAGGCGGGGCCTGGAAAGTTTACTGGGATGGCCAGCTCGCCTATACCGGATCGGTGCCCCTGGGCAATGGCTCCGGCTTGTCCACGCAGATCGGCTCGTCCTCCTCGGGCGCCATCGCTGAAGGCTGGGTGGGCACGATGGACGAAGTGGCCTTTTACAGCGAGGCGCTGAGCGCGGGGGCGATCCTGGCCCATTACCAGGCGCTGGTGGGTGCGCCGGCGGCCGCGCCGCAGCTCACTTACAGCCGCTCCGGCAACCAGCTCACCCTGGCCTGGCCGGCGGGGATTGCCGGGCTGATGCTGGAATCCGCCACCAACCTGACCACCCCGGCGTGGACCAAAGTGTCGGCCAGCGCCAACACCAACCAGGTGCTGGTGCCCATCGCCACGGGCAATTCCTTCTTCCGCCTGAAGAAGGATTAACCGCTGCCGCCTGCCGGGAGGGTTCCCCTCCCGGCGGCGCCAACCGGGCATGACCATTCCCGCAGGGAAAGCCACCGCGAGCCTCCTGCTCGCGGTGTTCGTATGCGCGGCCGCGCGGGCCGCCGAGGCGCCGCCCGTGCGGATCACCCGCCAGGGCGGCGGGCTGGAGCTGGAGAACGGCCTGGTCAAGGCCCGCCTGGATTCCCAGCCCCGCCGGATCAGCCGGCAGTTCCTGGCCCGGCGGGGGGTGGATTGGGTGCTGGTGGCGGAGTCTTTTTCGCCCGGAAACCAATTTGAAGAACGGCGCGCCGAGGCTTCCGTGTTCGAGGATTTCGAGCACGGCTATGGCCGGTGGACCACCCAGGGCGAGGCTTTCGGCCCGGACCCGGCGGCGGGCGCGTTCCCGGGCCAGCAGACAATCCGCGGTTACGGCGGCCAAGGCCTGGCCAATTCCTGGCGGGGGAATGACCAGCTCACCGGCCGCCTGGTATCCCGGCCATTCACGATCACAAAGGATTTCATCCGTTTCAAAATCGGCGGCGGCAACCAGCCCGGCAAAGCCTGCATCAACCTGGTCGTGGCCGGGCAGACCGTCCGCACGGCGACCGGCCTCGACGACGAAACGCTCTGGGACCGGTGGTGGGATGCCGCCGAATACCGGGGCCGGGAAGCGCGGCTGGAAATCGTGGACGACGCCACGGGCGGCTGGGGCCACATCAACGTGGATGACATCGTCTTCACGGCGCTTTCACCCCACCAGGAACCGGTGGCGTTGTTCGATGACACTTTGAATCCTTATCGGCACCTCGTCACTGCCCGGCCGGGGCGGGTGCAGGCGCTGCCCGGCGGCTCCGGCGAGGAGGAAGCGGTGGAGCTCACGATGGAACACCAGGGGGCGGCCATCGTGGAGACCCTCCGGCTGCGGCGGGGCGAGACCTGGTTCCAGGTAAACGTTGAGGCCTGCCTGCCGGGCACACCGGCCCGGCTGGAATACCTGCTCTCGGCCTTCACCTTCAACCTGGACCATCCCCCGGAATTCATCCATTCGCCCGGCCAGAAATTCGACGATCCCCGCGCCGGGCCGGGCCGCGACCAGATCACCGGCGACCGCGCTTTCCATGCCCCGGCGGTCATCCTGCAGGAGGGCGGCTTGTTCGCGGCGCTGGCGCCGGACCTGGAGGCGATCAACCGCTGCCGGGTGGTGTCCCCGGACGCGCGGCGGACCACGCGCATCCCGCGCAATATCTTTTCCGTCCCCGTGGAGGAGGACCGCTACACCATGCCAGCGGGCATCGACCTGAACGTCCGCTCCGGGCTCACGCCGCAGCCGCTGTTCTGCTACGGCCTGCTGGATTCCATCATCGGCCACCATATCCGCTACCAGCGGGTGAACGACGGCTCGCTGATCCGCACCTTGAGCTCCAACCGCGTGGGGTATGCCTTCAGCCTGTTCGCCGGCGCGGACGTCCCCGGACAGGCCGGCTTCCAGCGCGTGTCCCGCCTGCAATGGGAGCGCTACGGCCACGCGGTCTTCCAGAACCGGCCGCACCTGGCGATGCCCGCCGCGGAATACTGGCGGCTGGTTTATGCCGCCGCTTTCAATCCCCGCCGCGACCCCCGGGATCCGTCCAAGTTGTTCGAGGTTCCGGGCGGACCCCTGGACGCCCCCCTGCCCGGCTACGCGGACCACGGCTCCTGGCTGGAGTGGGAGACGGATGGCCAGCCCATGGGCGGCTTCCGATCGTCCATCCCCTGGTGGAATGATGTGATCCATAACTCGGTTTTTTGGAGCAATGCCCGCGAGGCGCTGGGCTTCCTCTACTGGGGTCGGCGAATGAACGAGCCCAAGCTGGTGGAAAACGCCCACCGCATCATCAATTTCTGCCTGGCGGCCCCGCGCAATCCGCAAGGGCTCTTCGCCACGGTTTACAGCGCCAGCACGCGCCGCTGGGGCCTCAGCTTCACCGATCCCCCCCACGGCGAAAACCGCTTGTTCCTCCGGGACGCCAAATCCTACGACCTCGCCACACTGGGCAAAACCGGCGCCCACCTGCTCGATTTCCATTTGCGCGGAGAAAAGGACGCCCGCATCGTCGGGTTCCTCACCCCCTACGCTGACTGGCTCCTGACCGCCATCGACGAGCGGGGGCGCGTGCCCGCGTTTGTGACCGTGGGGATGCAGCCCTCCCCCATCCTGCTGGACAGCGCGCACCCGGCAGCCAGCCTCTGGTTCCTGGCGGAGATGCACAATGCCACCGGCCGGGAGGACTGCCTGCGGGGCGCCCGGCGCATCGCGGAATACCTGGAGCGGGAAATCCTGCCGGGCGCCAAGTGGATCGACCTCGAGCAGTCCCTCTCCTGCGGGGCCAAGCCATATTCCCTGCTGCGGGATGAGTGGCAAAACCAGTATTACCGGGGCAACCTCTGCCTGTTCTGGGCCGCCGAAGGCTTCGCCGCCCTGCACCGCGCCGATGGGGACACCCGCTGGTTGCGCGATGGGGAGCGCTGCCTTGATTATCTCAGCTTCAGCCAGTGTGTCTGGGATCCCCATTTCATCTACACGGCCTTTCCTTTTGGCGGTTTCACCGTGGACAACAGCGACACCGCCACCATGCTCGACGCGCGCCAGGCCGATGCCGTGCGGCCGTTCCTCTGGTATGGCAAAACCCTGGGCCGGCAGGATCTCCTGGAGCGCGGCCTCGCTGCCGCCCGTTCCTCAGTCGTCCTCATCAACCACCCGTTGCACAAGTCCCTGGGCATCTACCGGCATCCCAATGTTTACCCCACCGGCCTGGGCCCGGAGAACATCGACCATGAGGGCCATCCCCAATCCGCCATGCGCACGCATCCCAGCTGGGGGGAAGCCTCGGGGGTGTTCACCGGCCTGGCGGAAGCCTTGCGGGAGCTGGGCGGCGCGCAAACCAACACCGCCGGGCTGATCGGGGCCGGCCCGGATGGCCTGGGGATCAAGGCGCTGCCCAAACGCTGAGCTGGCCGGCGGGAGCCGGGTGGAACAGGGATTCCCCCGGCCTCATTTGCGGCGCGAGTGGGACCGGGGCGGCCGGGTGAAGATCTGGAAGGTGCGCTTCAAGCCGGTAACGATGGATTTCACCAGAATATTCTGCAAGGCGCTGGGGGCTTTGAGCGGGCTGCAGGGGGAACAAATACCGCTGCACGCCGGGCAGAAAGCGCGCATCGGCTTGCCCACCACCCGCAGGTGGCGCGCGCAGCTTTCGCAATAGAATTGGGCGCACTGCTCGCAGGCCAGGCTGGCCCGCACCCCCGGGTGGTTCAAACAGCACGGTGTGCCATCGGTCATCAAAGTGGGCACCGGCCCCTGGTCCGGCAGCGGCAGCGGCTGCACGGCCACATGGGCCGGCGGACCGTCGAGGCCGATTTCGATCAAGCCGATCTTCAGGGTCTGGCCGGTCAGGAAAACGGATTCCTTCGTCAATTTGCCATCGAGGTAGGTGCCATTGGTGGAGTCCAGGTCGCGGATCAGCACCGTTCCATTCTCAAACACTATTTCGCAATGGTAGCCCGAAACGCTTGCGTCCTCCAGCCGGCAGTCATTGGTCAGCGCGCGGCCAAAACGGTTCACCCCTGGTTTAAGGTCGTAATTCTGGAACACCCGTCCTCCTAGTTTTAACACAAGTTTGGGCATGCCACACGTTATTCCCGCTTTGGATGGCCGTCCACTTTTTTTGGCCGACACTTTTTTTTGGGCGCGCGGCGACCCACGAGTTGCCGATTCCAGTGCGAAGTCCAGCTTATCCATTGCATCCTACGGTACCATTTTTGAACCGATGCGCTCCAATCCACCCCCATCCGCCGCCAATGGATCACGGTGGCGGCGTTGGTGAACCGACGTTCCTGGCCAAAACCTGGCGATTCTTGATTCCAAGGGGGGGCATCCTGATTGATTTGGCCGACCCCGGCGAGGGGGGGTGAAATGCCCGGATGTGGAATCAGGTGGAACCAGGTGCAAGGAAGGTGAACATCCCGAAGGCAGCCATCCTGATCCGGCGCAGGCAGCGGCCGATCTCAGCGCATAGCGCGGCGGGGAAAGTGGCCACATTGTATTCGCCTGTGATCACCAGAATGGCTTCCGGCTGGGCGCCCGAGTGGAGCCAGCCGATGCGTGGTTTGTGGATGGCGTCAGCCGCCTGGTCCGTTTTTCCATTCATATTCATAGCCGTGACCGCTGAACCCGCTCGCGGCGCCAGCGGGCAGCGGAAGGGATACCCGCTGATCAGAGCATGGCGAAAACCAGGCCGGAACGCCAGCCTTCCATGGACTCGGTGGGCTCCATTGAGTAAAAGTGCGGGGATGGTCTCAGCTCAAGAACTTGCATTAAGGCCGAACGCTGCGTTTTGAATAGCCAGCAATAGCATCCGCCTGCCAGGGAGGTGAAGGCAGGGGATCACATAGAGTCCGTTTATTTTCAATTGGCAGATCATCAACGTGCTTGGCAATCTCTCAAGTATGGGGTATAATTCAGATAATCAATCAACGGTTATGACCATCGCTTTCAAGGTGTGGACGTTCGGCTGGAACGCCAATGATTGGCGGACGCAGGCCACGGACCCGAACCGCCATGCCAGCCTGTTCGGGTATGACGCGGGCGGGCGGCTCACGTCCTGGACCAACGCGCTGCAAAAGGTGGTCAGTTACCAGCACAACCAGCTCCATCGGCTGACCAATATCGTGGGCGCGCGCAACAACGCGCTCGGGTTCGCCTATCAGGATTGCTGCGCCGACCGGTTGACAGCCATTTATTACGCCGCCAGCGACCTGGAGCAGTTCACCTGCGATCCGGCGGGCAACCTGGCCAACTATGCCAACCGGGCGGGGGAGACGGTGCGGTATTATTACGACGCGGCCAGCCAAATGACCAACGCACGGGTTATCCGGGGCGGAAATGTCCAGGAACTTTCCGTGCTCCAACCGGTGGCACCGGAGGCTTGGATGCTCCCCGCAGCAGGGGCTTCTTGGCGGGTCAAGGAGCCGGAAAAAAATAACCGCAGCAACCTCGCTGGTCCTTTTGGCCAAGGACTTCGTTACTCATTCGTTACAGATCGCACGGATGTGCTCCTCATTCGTGCCTTGCCCTTGGCCAAATTCCGGTGCGAACTTGCCACCTTTATTTGTATCCGGCTCCCAAGTGCCGCCCCTTGATGTGTCCAAGCTCACACCAGCGCCTCATAACGCCCTTTAGGATGCCTTGGGCTCGAACCGCTGCACATCTGGGAATCGGTCGAAGTCGCGGTCAAAAGAGGCCACCGGAAATTTGGTTTCCGCAGCCGATGCTGCCAGATACGCGTCCACCAAGTGAATGCCGGTTTTTTGAACCCGGTCCAACGCGTCCAGCAGGCGGTCTTTCTCCGCCAGACGCACGCCCGAGCGCTGGATGAATTCCACCAGCGTCCCGGCAATTTTTTTTCGTGGCCGCTTGAAAAACGATTCCAGAGTGAAGGCCGTTTCGGCCAGCACCAGCGGTGAAAGATCGAGCACGACCTCGCCCCGCTCCGCGCTTTCGATCAACGCTGAGGCAGCGGCGAACATCGCGGCAGGCTCTCCGGTAAAGAAGCGAAGCAGAATGTTCGAGTCCAGGTGATACCGGGGCGTGTTCATCGCGGGCCCGGCTTGACCGAGCCAGCCACCCAAGCCGCCGTGGCCGCTTCGGTTTCCTCGCCAATGCTCGTAAACGGCGCTTCCGATTTCAAGGATCCGGCCAACTCCGTGACACTGGACATCGGCCGCACCACCGCCGAACCATCCTTGCGGATTTCCCAGACCAGGCGTTGTCGCGGCGCGACGCCCAAGGCGGCGCGGATTTCCAGCGGCACGGTCGTTTGTCCTTTGTCGGTCAGCGTTGAGGTCACCATGCCTCTACATTACCACGGATTGCATCATTACCGCAATGGCCGCATTACCATTTCCTGACGGCTCCTTGGCTGGTACATGGTCTTTTTAACGGGTGAGTCCGGCCCCCGCCATCCAATCCGTAATCCGATCAAAACCGCAATCCGATCCAAGCGGCTCATGGCAGGCCGGTTTTTATCGATTGCCTTTCGCCGTCTTAGGGCCTTTATAACCGGCCAGAAAGCCAGGCGCAGGCTTTGGTGAAATCATAAACCTCCGCCGATTCTTGAAACCAAAGAGATTCATAATCGCAATCGTGTTTGCCGTGTTCATCGTCAAACTCATTCCAACCGCGACGCATGTCAACCGTAGATGAGATATTCTGCAGCTCAGACACTGGGGGGGGCGGAATGCAGGGAAATCGCCCCGCCCAGGCCCATTCCAGAAGCCCTCCCCCACTGTCTGAATTGCCGGGACGCTCCCGGCCAAAACCGGCGCCCCCCGGCGATTGCCTGGCGGATCCTTTTCCTGAGCCGGGAATTCCGGACCCGCCGATTTTTTTTGGATTCGCGCAGGAAAGGTGGTTGAATTGCGTTAATAACTTTGCGGGGGATGCCTTTGGTTATGACACATTTGAATTTAGGCCAGTTATTTGACGGGGAGCGGAGCGCGGTGGGAGCGTGGTCCGCCAGTGAATTGAGCGCCATCTGGGAACACCAGCTCCAGGTGCGCCTGGAACGGGTGGTGCCCGACCGGCCGCCGCCGGCCCCCCCCGGCTCCCAGCAGGATGAAAATGCCCAGCCCGCCGCCATGACCTTCGCCGATCTGCTGTTTGGAGCGCCGCCGCCGGTGACCACGCTGATCCTCGTCAAGGAATTCGCCAAGGCGCACCTGGCCAATCCGGCGCGTCTGCTGCCGAAGGATATCGCCACGGTCCTCTATTTTACCTGCCTCGCTTGCGGCCGGGTGCGGTTCGGCAAATCCATCTCCAGCCTGGCGCCGGAACAGCTTATGAAAGGCTTCCGCTGGAGCCTTCAGCAGCCATGGCTGGACCCCTCCAGCCGGGCCTTGCTCCAACAGGCCTCGGAAATCCTGGCGGGGAAAGGGCCGGAAGACATCCCGCCGAAGCAATAGCCGCGCCGCCGCCACGGAGGCGGTGCAACCGGCATCCCCGGCCTGGCCGCAGGTCAGCGGCCGGAGGGGGATTTGGGATGGCACCCGAGGCTGTTGCGCCTGGGATCTTTCAAGCCTGGGCATCATTCAGAGCCGTTGATTATTTCCAGGGCTCCTTACGGCGTCCGCCGGAAACCGGCAAGCGGCTATTGTCAACCTTTTCCAGGAACCGGAGCGGGGGCGGCGGCCCCGAGCATGACCGGGTGCGGTTTTGCCGCCAGGGCAAAAAAAAAGCGCCCCCGGAGGGGCGCCCGATCCAAAAAATGTTGAAAACGGATTACAGGCCTTTGGCGATCATGTATTCAACCAGTTCGGCGACGCGGCAGCTATAACCCCATTCGTTGTCGTACCAGCTCACCAGCTTGAAGAACCGCTTGTTCAGCTCGATGCCGGAGCCTTTGTCGTAGATGGACGAGGACGGGCAATGGATGAAGTCGGTGCTGACGACTTCCTCTTCGGTGTATTCAAGGATGCCTTTGAGGTAGGTTTCGCTCGCCTTTTTCATGGCGGCGGAGATTTCGGCGTAGCTGGTATCCTTGACTGTGCGGACGGTCAAATCCACGCAGGAGACGGTGGGGGTGGGCACGCGGAAGGCCATGCCGGTGAGCTTGCCTTTGACCTCCGGGCAGACCAGGCCGACCGCCTTGGCGGCGCCGGTGGTGGAGGGGATGATGTTGATGGCGGCGGAACGGCCACCTTTCCAGTCTTTCTTGCTGGGGCCGTCCACGGTCTTTTGGGTGGCGGTATAGGCATGGATGGTGGTCATCAAGCCTTCCTCGATGCCGAAGCCTTCCTTCAGCAGCACATGCACGACCGGGGCCAGGCAGTTGGTGGTGCAGGAGGCGTTGGAAATGATGTTATGCTTGGCGGGATCATACTTGTCATGGTTCACGCCCATGACGAGGGTGATGTCCTCGTTCTTGGCGGGGGCGGAAATGATGATCTTTTTGGCGCCGGCATCCAGGTGGCCCTTGGCCTTGGTGGCATCGGTGAACAAGCCGGTGGATTCAATCACCAGATCCACGCCCATGGCTTTCCAGGGCAGCCCGGAGGGATCCTTGGCGCTCACCACGTGGATATCCTGCCCATTGACCACCAGCACATCGTCTTCCGCCACGTTCGGGGAGGATTTTTTCGAGGACACCGTGCCTTGGAAGCGGCCCTGGGTGGAATCGAATTTCAGCAGGTAAGCCAGATTGTCCGCAGGCACGATATCGCCCACCGCCACCACTTGGACTTTATCCTTCAAGAGACCTTTTTCCGCGATGGCACGGAAAACCAGACGGCCAATGCGGCCGAAACCATTGATCGCAACTTTAATCGCCATATCGTTTTCTTATTTGTTTAGATTTCCAAAACTAACGAAAGGCGGAGTTTAACTGCGCCTAATCATCCGTCAATGTCGTTTTTCAACGGCCGCCTCCCCGGCCGGCGCAGGATGGGCCGTCTGGGCCCGGTTTCGGCCTCATTTTTTGGCGGGATTGCCAGCCGTGGCGTGGTCAGGCCAGCGGGCTGGCGGGGGAAGGGTCACCCGGCCGGTGGCGGCCCATTCGAGGCCGCGGGTCATCAAGGTTTGCCAGGCCTGATTCTCCATGGTGGCGGCATCGTGGCCTAAAACCAGGTGGAAACAGCGGCCCTGGCCGAACTGGGTGGTCATCACCACCGGCTCGTTTTGGCCGGAACCGCCCTTGTCCGGGGCCGAAAAGGCCGTGGCCAGCACGGTTTTGTTGGTCTGGATGCCCAGGCGGTGCCACAGCTCATCGCGGATGAAGAAATTGGCCAGCCCCTGGGTGACGGGATGGGCGGCGCCGGTGAAGGATACCTGGAACTCGTGGATCGGCCCGTGGCCGGTGGTTTTGAGATCCCAAAAGCCGCAGCACATGCGCTGGTATTCCGGCCAGTCATAGGAGGTGGCACAGCCGGCGTGGAAGACGGCGAACCCGCCGCCGCCGCGCACAAAATCGACAAACGCCTGCTCGGCCACCGGCCCCCACTGGCGGCCGGTCACATCCGGCCAGGCGGACCAATTGCCCACCACCACCTGGCACCGGGCGAAAGTGGCCCGGTCGCACCGGGATGGATCCTCGGTCACCTCCACCGTAAACCGGCCGGTTTGCTCCAAAATCCGCCGCAAGGCAGGCGTGGTTTGGCGCCAGTCATGGTTGTTGCGCCCGGAGAGGATGAGCACGGACAACCGGTTGGTGGCGGGAGCGTCCGCCGCTGCCAGGGAACAAACCAACGCCATAAGCGCAGTGCAGGCAGCCAGGCCCAGGCGGCGATGGCGGGGAAACCTCGGGCAAGCCGCTGCCGGGGCGGCCCATTGGGCGGAGGATCTTTTGATCATAGTCCATCCACCGTAAAACCCGGTCTGCCCTTTGGCTACCCAAATTTTCCGGCTGGCCAGGATCCCGGACGCCGGGGCAGCCCTCTAAGCATCCGTTAAATTGAGCCGCAAGTAGCTGCATACAAATTATTTACGACTGAGCAACCCCAAGCGAAGACGGCCGCCGCAGGAAAAAAATGGCACTGCCGCTGGAAAAATGGGCGGTATTGGTTATAGTAAGTCCGGCTAACAGCGGCCTTCAATTTGGGAATGTTGCCAAATTGGAATCAACCATTAACAAGCGATTACGTATTGATTATGTGCGAGTGTGAAGAAAACAAGGTGTCAGTGGGCAGTGAAGTTCCGAATTTCGAGATGGAGACCTTTGATCCAGCTGGAAACCAGTTTGGGAAGATCAGCCTGGATGAATTGAAGGCGAAGAAAAAATGGACCGTCCTGGTGTTTTATCCGGCGGATTTCACCTTTGTGTGCCCGACGGAACTGGCGGACGTGGCCGAAAAGCATGAAAAACTGAAATCCTTGGGCGCCGAGGTGATTGGCGTTTCCACGGACACCAAGTACTCGCACCTGGCCTGGCAGAAGTCGGAAAAACTGCTGGCGGGGGTCAAATACCTCCTGGCGGCCGATCCCACGGGCAAAGTGAGCAAGCTCTTTGGCGTGTATGATTGCTGCACCGGGCTGGCTCTGCGCGGCACTTTCGTGATCAATCCGGAAGGCAAGCTGGTGCTGAGCGAAGTGAATTTCTACAACGTGGGCCGCAGCGGCGACGAGCTGGTGCGCAAGGTGGAAGCCGCCGTTTACCTGGCCGCGCATCCCGCCGAAGCCTGCCCCGCCAAATGGACCCCGGGCAAGAAAACCCTGACCCCCTCCGAGAAACTCGTGGGCAACGTGGCCGACGCGTTGAAATAGGCCCGGCCCGGCTGAATTTGCTTTTTGGCGAACGGCGTCCTCCGGGGCGCCGTTTTTATCCGTGCCAGATCCCATTTCCGATCAAACCGCTCCGTCATCTTCCGCTGCGTCTGCTGCGCCAGCCAGTTGGCCAGCACGAGGACGGCCGAGGGGACACCATCACTTCCCTCCCAACTTCCAAGGCGCCTAAGTCATCCAGAAAGGCGGTCCCGGATTTCTGCCTCGGTATCATGCAGATGGGATTACGCCACCGCTAGATCCGCCTCGTCACCTCAGCGGCTACCAGCGTTTGGCCCGCCCATGCAACGGAAGTGTTCACCATCCCATGGCGGGTAGCCGCTAACGTGAGGAGAATGCAAGGCGCATCCGGAAAGACTGCGAGAAGATGGCCGACGGAACCTTGAAAGCGGCTTTGCTGATTTGGTCTTTTTCCGCGAAACACCACTCTGGACCGATCGCCAAACTTGGTTCTGCGTCCTCCGTTGATCTGTGACGCGAAAGCAGCCGTATTCCTCGCCGCCTGGGTTGGATCCACCTTTACACTATTGCTGGAGCCATTCCCGAATCGGTGGCAGGCGGGTTGGCCAACTGTGGCTTGGATGGCTGCCTGGATGCTGCCGATCAACCGCAGGAGGTCTTTGGAATTATAGTCTCCGGCTGAAAGATGTTTGATTGGCATTTCATGACGCGCAAAACACTCCACTTCAATGATTTATGATCGCGCCGCTGTGGGTGATAAAAATTATTGAAATTATGAAAAAACACTAGCCAACCGGCCGGTATTTATTAGGATCGTCTGGTTAACTAATAAAACAGACGAAAAAACTGAAAGACAAAACTAATTTAGCGTAGCTTCGGCTACGGCCTCACTCAGAAACCGCGAATTTCAAGTCCAGAGGTCCAGCCGTTGGGTGCGCGCCCACTCGGGCGCGGCTCGGCGTGCTTCTCTGGACGGGCGCTTCGCGGTGCCTTGAGTGAGGGGCGCATTGGGTACGCGCCCCTTTTTTGGCCGCTATTGCCGGTGCGCCAAGGGAAAAACCATGCAAATCAAATCATACTTCCAATCGGGTCAATTCCAAAACCGGCATGCTGCTTATTTCCGCCTCATCCTCGGGTGCATGTTGATTTTGCAGGTTGTGGGTCAGGTGGCTGCGCAAGTTTTGGCGCCAACGATTACGAATGCGCCAACCAGCCAGGTAGTCGAAGAAGGGAATAACGCGAGTTTCAATGTGATGGCGGATGGCACTGGCCCATTAAGCTACCAGTGGACGCTAAATGGTGTGCCTATAAACGACGCCACATGGCCGAGCCTTTCGCTGACCAATGTCCAATCCTCACAGGCCGGGCCATATCAAGTAGTGGTTTCCAATGCTGCGGGAACGGTGACCAGTTCGATCGCCGAGTTAATCGTCATCACGCCCTGCAACGGGCAAAGCCAGCAACCCCCAATTACCAAACCATTGGATGGCTTGCAGGCGGAGTTCCGGTTGGATGGCAGCGATCCCTCGCTTTTTATTCAAGCGGATAAAGCCCAATTCGTCTCGGATCGGTTTGGCAGGCCGCATAGCGCCATGCAGTTTCCCGGATCAGGAATCACAGGTTCTTTGCACCAAGACTTCTTTAAGAACCGCACTCAATGGTCATGGGTTGGTTGGATACGGCCATATAATGCTGGTTCCGGAGGGGAACAAGACATTTATTTAGAAGGCAACTACGGTTCATCAGGAGGGATTTTTATATCTAATAATCGGCTGGTAGTTGCAACATGGAATGAAGATGATATTGATAATTGGAACAATATCATAACAAAACCATTAATACGTAACAACATATGGCAATTTATTATTGTAACATTTGACGCCATAGATTCTTCTAAAGAAGGAGATTGCTCAGTATACATCAATGGGATAAAAGTATTTTCAGACCTGTTATATATGAGCAAAGCAACTGATTTATTTCGGCTATCAACACATGATTTTTATTTCGGAGGCTATACGCTTAGATACTCAGGAATTACTTCAGGAATTACTTATAATCCTTTTCAGGGTGTCATAGACGACATTCTTATTTACAATCGGGCACTTACGATGGAAGAGATCAAAGAATTGGCCCACGTATCCAATGGAATATTGTCCTTTTCTGGAGATGACGGGTATTTGGCTATTCCCAGCATCCCCGCTGTGCAGAATAGCGGAGCGATCACGGTGGAAGCGTGGGTCAATCCGGCTCAAAACACCAACAATGCGAATGCTTATTTCATTAGCAAAGGCGCCGGCCCAAGCCTGAATAGCCCCAAGAGCTATGAATTGTATTGGTCGCCGGATAACCGCGCCTATTTCTCATTGTTCACCGGTCAATCGACCTGGAGCTTGCTTGGGTCGCCGGTGGCGGAGGATCAATGGACCCATCTGGCCGCCACTTTCAACAGTGCCGATGGCTGGCTGAAACTATACACCAACGGTGTCCTGGCCGCGGCCACCACCAATGATGTCACCGGGCAATTTCCCCTGGCTGGTCAAAAGCTGCGCCAAACGACCCTGCCGCTGGTTCTGGGTTGTTCCTACGATGGGAAACCGGTGCCGGGTTCGTTTGCCACTGGTTTGATGGACGAGGTGCGGATTTGGGATCGAACTCTGAGCGGACAGGAGATTCAATTGAATCTCAGCCGGAGAATGACCGGCGCGGAAACCAACCTGGCTGGTTATTGGAATTTCGACAACCTGAGCCCTGTTGATAAGTCCAAAAACAAGAATGACGGAGCTTTAATGGCCGGGGCGCAAATTCTGGCAAGGGATGGCTACGACATCCTTCACGACGAAATCGGGATTGCGGGGGCATCCTTCGATCGCCGGGGCCAAATCATCCTGGAAATCGCCGCCCGGAATACCGTAACGGTGCGGATTGAAGCCTCCACCAACCTGGTTGATTGGATTCCGGTTGGCAACGCCGTCAGCACTGGAGGGACGGCTCAATTCATTGATCCGGACACCCTGGCCTCCAAACAGCGGTTTTACCGCGCGGTTTACGAGGGGTTTTCTCCTTCAAATATGGTATGGATCAGTCCCGGCAGATTCTTGATGGGGAGTCCTGAGAATGAAAAGGACCGGCAAAACGACGAGGGGCCGCCGACAAAGGTTGTTTTGACCCGGGGATTTTGGATGGGCAAATATGAGGTTACTCAACGGGATTACGTAGCGATTATGGGAAACAATCCTAGCACCTTCACCGGGGATCTGAACCGGCCTGTAGAGTCAGTTACTTGGATTGAAGCTACAAACTATTGCTCCAAGCTGACCGAACTGGAACGGCAGGCTGGGCGCATACCGGCGGATTATTTATACCGGCTGCCGACAGAAGCTGAATGGGAATATGCTTGCCGGGCGGGGACAAGAACCAGGTTTTATTATGGCGATGATCCCGACTATGCAGATCTTGTCCAATATGCGTGGTTTGGAGGAGTAGGCGGCAGCACTCATCCTGTCGGTCAGAAATCGCCGAATGCGTGGGGATTGTACGATTTGAGTGGGAATGTTTTTGAATGGTGCTGGGATTGGTATGGCGCCTACCCTGGCGGCAGTATGACTGATCCCCAAGGACCTTCATCGGGTTCACTCCGCATACGCCGCGGAGGCAGTTGGGATGTCTCTGGCAGTTGGTGCCGGCCGGCATTCCGCAGCAGCGACCCACCGGATTCTCGCCACTCCGGATTCCGGCTGGTTCTCGGCCCCGCAATGTGAGTGGATTCAATGATGGGATAACATTCATGGAATGCCACTGGCCGGGCCTTTTTGCGTGCGGATGCAAGCAGGCGTGAGGCTTCGGTGTTGTGAAACGCTCGTATCCCCCCCGCGCTCAAGGCCGGATTTCCAGTTTACTGGGAAGTATTTTGGACGTATATTCCAAGCATGAAAGCGAGGCGGCTGATCAAGGCGGATCCAGAAATCCTTGGCGGCACCCCGGTGCTTTCGGGAACCCGGGTTCCCGTGAAAACTCTCTTCGACTATTTAAAGAATAATTACACCGTACTGGCGAGTGATAAGTTCGTCAGAGGAAATCAAGGCAGAATGGTGAGCTTCAATTTTGCCAG